>JBMOKQ010000024.1:20930-77612 GCA_049324295.1 Bacteroidota bacterium | reverse complement strand
TAAATACACATATTTCGAGAGGTAATGCCATATCCAGATTAATTGTTTAGTATCAGCTTATAATTTTCCAGCTATTTTTTAAAACCATGCATTAAAATCCCTGCACCGGACTTCAGTCCGGTGATATGAAATACACAAATTTCAAGGGTAATGCCATATCCAGATTAATTGTTTTGTATCAGCTTATAATTTTCCAGTTATTTTTTAAAACCATGCATTAAAATCCCTGCACCGGACTTCAGTCCGGTGATATCAAATACACAAATTTCAAGGGTAATGCCATATCCAGATTAATTGTTTTATATCAGCTTATAGTTTTCCAGCTATTTTTAAAAACCATGCATTAAAATCCCTGCACCGGACTTCAGTCTGGTGATATGAAATACACAAATTTCAAGGGTAATGCCATATCCAGATTAATTGTTTTGTATCAGCTTATAGTTTTCCAGCTATTTTTTAAAACCATGCATTAAAATCCCTGCACCGGACTTCAGTCCGGTGATATGAAATACACAAATTTCAAGGGTAATGCCATATCCAGATTAATTGTTTTGTATCAGCTTATAGTTTTCCAGCTATTTTTTAAAACCATGCATTAAAATCCCTGCACCGGACTTCAGTCCGGTGATATGAAATACACAAATGTAAGTGGTAACGACATCTCAAATCAAAGGTTTTGCATCTACTAAAAAATTTTTGTCATCGGCATGACAAACTGCATAGCTAAATCCTTTTTGTAAAGCATAACCACCGTATTCACCATTTTTGCCAATGGCAATAAAACCGGCTTGTATTGCTTTTGCTTTTTCGAGTCCTTTTGTTTTTAACAACCGTTCCATGGCTTTTTTACAGGCTGCTTCGGGAGATATTCCCTGGCGCATCAGTTCAACAATGGTATGTGCACCACAAATGCGAATAATATCTTCACCCTGACCAGTTGCTACGGCGGCACCTACTTCATTGTCAACATACAATCCTGCACCAATAATAGGAGAGTCACCAATACGGCCACGCATTTTAAAACCCATACCACTGGTGGTACAACTGCCACTCAGGTTGCCATTGGCATCAAGTGCAATCATGCCGATGGTATCGTGGTTCCAGTCGCCGTTTTCCAGTTTAGCCGGTACAAATGCCTGCTGGTTTTTGGAGTTTTCAATATTGATCACAGGCTTGTATTCACTTTTCTTTAGCCAGTTCTGGTAGGCTTTTTTTGCATCATCAGACAATTCAGCTTTCTCTAATGGAAACCCTTCGGCAATGGCAAACTGTTGGGCACCTTCACCCACCAGCATTACATGAGGTGTTTTTTCCATTATTCTTCTTGCTACTGATATGGGGTGTTTAATTCTTTCGAGAAAAGCCACACTGCCACAATTGGCAAACTCATCCATGATGCAGGCATCCAGTGTTACAAAACCATCGCGGTCGGGATTGGCACCCAAACCCACACAACAGTTCAAAGAAGCTTCCGTTACACGAACACCCTGTTCAACTGCATCCAAAGCCCGGCCACCGGAACGCAGCACGTTCCATGCTACTTTATTAGCGGCAATACCTGCATCCCAGGTAGAAAGAACAACCGGTTTTTTACCAGCTGCTTTCCCCCTGAAAGAAGAAAATCCTAATGCAGTTAACCCCAATGAACTGATTTGCAGAAAATGACGACGATGAAGCATCAGAAAATTTTTAATGAATAATAGGAGTAAATATAATCAACAAAAATATGTCTGATGTCAGATGTAGGATATAAAACAAATCCGACATCAGCCGTCAGACATCTATACTACGTTTAGTTTCCCGATCATCTCATCACTCACCGGGTCACTATACACACCATAGGCGCTGATGAGTATGCCTTTCATTTGTTGATCGTGCGATTCAATAACATATATGACGCTGGAATTGGAGGGATCGGTATCTCCTTCAAAACGATGATGTGCCACAATATCAAATTGAGAAGGCAATAAACAAGTCCCGGTAGCTGAGCACTTGATTTGGTCAAAGGCCAGGTTAAAATCAGTATCGTATCCAGAAGCTTTTAAATCATTAATGGCTTCTATCAGGTTATCATAGTTTTTCATATATCTAAATTACAAAATCATCACTATTTTTTAACCTTAGGTTTACATGCTGGGGTTAGTTTCAGGAATGAATTTTACACCATCACCAGTTCGTATTGCATTTTTCACCGATATGTTAGTGGAAGGTTTTGATGGTGCCAGCAGAACAATGTTACAACTGATTCAGCGCATACCAGATGATACATTTGATATATTGTTTGTTGTAGGTGAATTCAATGCACCAATACCTGCCAGTAAAGTTTGCCGTGTACCCACCATTACTTTTCCTATGAATAACGATTATCAATTGGCGCTTCCATTAATAGTAAAACATAAGATAGAAGAACAGCTTAGTGTATTTGCACCCGAAATCATACATATATCCACACCCTCTCTGCTTGGTCAGTTTGCATTAAAATATGCCAAGAAAAAAGCCCTGCCTGTATTGTCTATTTATCATACCCACTTTATCTCTTATCTCGATTATTACCTGAAACATGTTCCCTGGATTGCCCGGTTGTTAAAACTCCAACTGGGCATGTCGCAAAGAGAATTTTATAACCAGTGTTCACTTGTTTATGTTCCATCTGAAACCATTTTACGGGAACTGGCAATAACCGGTATTGAGGAAAAGAAAATGACCATCTGGAAAAGAGGGATCAATACAACAATATTTAATCCCGGTAAAAGAAACAGGGAGCGTATTGTAGCTATTACAGGTAACAACCGGTTTACTGTTTTATTTGCCAGTCGGCTTGTATGGGAAAAAAACCTTGAAACACTGATACAGGTATATCATTTGTTTTTGAACATGGGATATGAATGGAATTTTATTGTTGCCGGTGATGGGATTGCTGCTGCGGCACTGCAAAGAGAAATGCCCGGGGCCTATTTCACCGGAAAGATTGACCATGAATCGCTTGCTGAATTGTATGCTTCTTCCGATGTTTTTCTTTTCCCGTCTGTTTCGGAAACCTATGGTAATGTAGTAGCTGAAGCCATGGCTTCAGGGTTGCCCTGTGTTATTGCCGATGGAGGAGGTTCACGTGATCTCATACAACATGGAATATCGGGTTTTCTGTGTGACCCCTTTGATGCAAAAGAATACCTGCGTTATATGATACAGTTGCAGTGCAACTCGACATTACAACAACAAATAATCGTTGCTGCACACCAGGCTGCCGCTGCTTTTGATTGGGCCAACCTTGCTGAAAGGTATTGTACAGATGTACTCAGGCTAACCCATAAAACTTTTATGAAGTATATCAATGAATCATATTATGCTTCTCTATATTAAATGGATGCTGTTTGTTATCATCCTTGCCGGCTTGGCGTTTTTCATCGCACAAACCGACCTGGGTACCATGCAACAATCATTTATCCAACTGGGATGGCGCGGATTTGGATGGGTCATGTTGATTACATTCGCCGCCTATTTTGTTGCTGCCATTGGTTGGAAAATATGTTTGCCCAATACAAAGTATAACCTGTTCCAGGTATTTATTGTTCGACAGGTAGGAGAGGTTATTACATTGATAAATCCGACCGGAATAGTAGGGGGTGAAGCAGCAAAATGGGCCCTGATGGAAAAAGACGGCTCGGGTAAAAAAGAACTGGCCGCCTCAATCATGGTAGCAAGAATCATCCTGATATATACACAACTCTTTTGCTTCGTTGCGGCCTATCTTTTACTTTATTTCAGTGGAATGCAGTTCCCACATTTTGTAAATACAGCGGTATTTCTTTTATATACGTTTATCATATTACTGGTGTTACTGCTCATCATGTTTTCAAGAAAACAAAAGGGTTTGCAGGAAAATAAAAGTTTACCGGCAAATGTCTTTAGAAAATATCTCTATAAACTACAGGAAGCAACAAAAGAAGCATTGCTTTTTTTTCGCGAACACCCCAAACGGGTGTTTCATTCTTCCGTGATGGGGCTCTTCCATTGGGTCGTAGGGGGACTTGAAATATACTTCATCTTACAATTTTTAGGAATCAGTATTGGTGTAACCACATCTGTCTTTGTTGATTTGGGCGTCGTTTTTTTTAAAACAATGGGGGTGCTGGTACCCGGACAGATTGGCATTGAAGAATGGGGTAACAAAACCATGCTGGAAACAACCGGTATTCAAAATGCAACAACCTGGATTGTTGTTTCACTTATAAGAAGAGCAAGGCAATTGTGTTGGATAGGTCTCGGGCTGCTCGGATATTTTTTTTTACACCCATCATTACCTGTACTACAAAACCGGCCCAATGGAAATATTATTCATTAGTCACAAATACCCACCTGCAACCGGTGGTATGGAAAAGCAAAGTTATGAACTGATACAGGGTATGAAGCAGTTTACCAAAGTGCATGCTATCTTATATGAAAAGGGTAGCCGTGTCTGGTTTTTCCTCACACTCGGATTCAGGATCAGGCAAATTTGCAACAGGAATAAGAATATATCTGTAATTCACTTTAACGACGGGTTAATGGCTGCAGTATGCCTGTTTCACCGGGGGTACAACCACCTGCTGAAAGTAGTAACCCTCCATGGTCTCGATGTGGTATTTCCAAACAGGTTTTATCAACGTTTTATCCTGCCAAGGTTTAATCAATATGATAGTATTATCACAGTAAGTGAATCAACCGCAGAAGCATGTATTGAACGCGGTATAGATGCACATCGGATTACAGTGATACATAATGGGGTAGACCATTCACTGGCAGACTTTAAACCTACCATTACACGTCAGGATTTTTTCAGCAACCGGTTTGCTGTTAATACAGAAGGGAAAAAAATATTATTTATGATGGGCAGACCGGTAAAACGAAAAGGATTTTCCTGGTTTGTAGAACAGGTATTGCCTCATCTCCGGGGAGATGTATTATTATTTATTGCAGGACCGCGCCATCAAAACCCTTTCGTGTTGGTACTGCTAAAAATTTTACCCGCCGTAGTCCGGAAGCAGGTTGAATTAATGTTTGGCTGGCCTTCCGATCTGTATAACCTGGAACGGCTTCTTGAAGACCAGGTTTTTGCCAGGCATGTAAAACATGTGGGAAGAATACCTTTCCAGGATGTACAGCACCTATGTATGTTCAGTGATATATTCCTGGTACCAAATATTGAAACCCATGGCGATATGGAAGGTTTCGGATTGGTATGCCTGGAAGCCGTACTTAGCGGGGGCGTGGTATTTGCTGCTTCGAGTGGCGGGCTCAGGCAGGCAATTAGACATGGCGTAAATGGTATCCTTTTACCACCAGGTGATGCTGTTGTTTGGGCCGGGGCAATTAATGCCTATTTTAAACGACAACTCGAAGTCAGACTTCATCTCACAGGGGCAAAATCATTTACGGTCTGTCAATACGGTTGGAGAAGAATGGTTTATGCTTACTATACTCATTTTCTCAGCCTGCGATCTGTTCACCAAAAAAGTTTTCAGGCTGGCCAGCCGATCGGTATTGATCATGTCAACACCGTATTCCAGTAAGGTGTTCCAAAGGTTTTCTTTTTCAGGAGTGGCCCAAAGCCTTACTTTTTTACCCTGCGCATGTGCAGTAAGCACATAGCTTACCAGTTTTTGTTTTTCAGGCTCAGGTATTTCATTTTCACCATCCCAATTAATCAGTGAAGTATATTTGCAACTGGAAATAGGACAAAGTTCTTTGCCGTACACACTTGTTTTAATTTTTCGCAGATCCTCATCAATAAAAGCATAACGTATGTTTTCTTTTTGTAACTGATGAAAAGGTTTACTGCCCGACAATACAATTGTTACCTGTCGTTCCTCTAAAACACCATTTGTATAACTGGTAAGTATACGCTGATAACGCTTAAAAAGAGGTTTTAATGACCGGTAAGTAGATTCACCATTCATTTTTATATCAATCATCAGTGTAATGGGGCGCTTGTATCCCGGGTATACATAACCATTGTTTCGGCTGATTCTTTCATACAAAGGGCGCAGGTACATATTTTCAAGCGTTTTGCGCTGTCTGAAAAATGGAATCAGGTGGGCAACTATAAACTCATCGCCAACTTTAAAAATATCAACCTCAATATAAGTATAGCCATTGTCGAGTGCGTCAAACAATGGTCTTTTTTGCCAGTAATCGTTATGGGCATAAGCATTGGGCAACGGGGTTGCTGAAACTGAAGATGCAGTAACCGGTCCGGAAACCGGTTGTGAATGGGTGCGTGCCGCAATTTGCTGGCAGGATTGTACTAATATATATACCGGTATAAGCCAGTAATAACCGGCCAGGTTCTTCAATGTCATGTACAATGGATTAGTTATACAAAACTGATATTCAGGTATCAACGCCGTATTAAAACCCCGTGAAGGAATTATTACGACTCTGTGAAGAAATAATGAACAACCCTGGTTATCGCCACAATAGCGGATATATCTCGTTGATATAAAGTGTGATCAATCTTATAATTAACATTATGTTAAATCGCACACAGCGAAATACGAGTTAAAAAGGGAAACAGCCAACGCTGCTATTTTTAAGAAACTGCGAGTATTAATATAAAGGTTATTTTAATTATAACCTATGCTATCAGATAGAATATCTAGTATTGAAAAAAAAACAAAACTTACTTCTTTAAAATCAAAGCAAGTATTGTTATTATCACTGCTATCCCTGCTATTATCGTTGATATCCTTGTATGACGCTCTGACTTAATTGCTAGTTTTTCGGCTCTATCTATTCTTTTAATATCGGCTTCATAGTTTTCATAAATTCTACGGGCGTTTTCTGTTTGAAACCACAAATTAGCGTCATTGATTACTTTACTTTCGATAGATTCTTTAATACGTTCAATATAAGGTTCAATAATCTTTTTTCCTGTTTGATTTATTTTATAATATCCGCTTCTTTTTCTATCCTCATCAAAAAGAGAATTGTATCTAGCCCCGATATAATTATGTAATTCTATTGGCGGCGAAAAAAGAACCTTTATTTCTTCGGGCAAATTATCTATTCTTATATAATCTTGTGTACCATTAAAATGCAGTAGTATTTTAATCATTCTTTCATCCATATCGCAGTTAGTTTTCCTACAATATACACCAATTGCTCGTTTCCCTCGCCTGCCCTAAGTTTTCTTTTTTACTCGTATTTCTGCCTGCAACAGGGGAATGGAAGCAGAGGAAAATACCATTCCCCCTACACGCCGCTAACGAAGTAACATAATGTTGAGTTATAATCATTTTCGATGGTCTGTCAGTGTGTGCGCACGAACGCACGATTGGCGGTCGGTTATTGCTATTTTCAGTAAACAGAGAAACAGTAAGAAGTATTAATTTAATTAACCCAGAACAAAATAAAGAGCCACTGAAAAGTGGCTCTTTACATAAATAAGGCTGTTCAGTTAAAACGCCTGCCACAAAAATGGCTGCCCAGCTTTTTCCCCTGCCTTATCAATAATTTACATAAAAGTAAAACCATTTTTTGAATCACAAAAAAAAATTAAATCTGCACCACCTCACGCGGCTTGTTGTTTTCCATTTTTAGTATAACACAGCCGGAGTCATTTACGCGAAGTGCAAACTGACCGTCTGATAACCTGAATGTTTCAGTAACCATGGCTGTTTTTACGGTTACTTCATAGTGCAATGCCGGTATCCAGTGAAACTCGGTTACAATATTCAGCAGGCCATCATTTGTTTCTTTTTGTAAAACGATCCGATGAAAACGATATCCTTCTTTTACATGATTCAGGAACCTGAAAAATTTGTACATGCCTGAACAGGTGATGAGCCAGGATATAGATTGTATGACTGTTTCTTTGATCATCACCGGATCAATCCCTACCCTTTTACCCGACTCATCTCCATGCTGAAACCTGGTACAATAATGCTTATCATACCATAATTGAACAAAGATTTTTTCTTCATGCAGCTGAATTTTCTTTGCCTGCTCTGATGAACGATTGGGCACATAAGCCAAAGGATCAACCATAAAAGCCCCGGCTGGTCTTTTTGTAATCGGTATTCGTTTTCTGATTCTTCTGGGTTCCTGCATTACTTTTATTCATTGTTGCAATCAAATTTCAAACATCTTTTTCGGGTTCTTATCGTGCCACTCAAAATTTGCGGGAAATACGGTAAGCTTTATTGGTATATATACCTTATCTAACGCTGCTGCTATATTGCTTATACTTATTTTTGAGCTCATGCATATTCTCATTGTCAATAACACACCCATCCCGGCATTAAAATATGGTGGCACCGAACGTGTTATCTGGTGGCTGGGTAAGGCATTAACAAAAGCCGGGCATCGTGTTTCCTATCTTGTACCTGCAGGGTCAAGTTGTCCGTTTGCAGATGTATATCCTTTTAATCCATCTCTGCCCTTTAATACACAGGTTCCGAAAGACAAAGGAATTGATCTCATTCACCTGAACCATACCGTGAATGAAGAACCTTTATTGCCTCATATCATAACGCTGCATGGAAACCTGAATGTGCAGGTTGCTTTACCACTCAATACAGTATTTGTTTCCCGTAATCATGCCGAACGTTTCTGTTCCGATTCTTTTGTTCACAATGGCATTGATCCGGATGATTATGGTGATCCCGCACTCTCCCATCCACGCTCCTATATTCATTTTCTGGGCGATGCTGCCTGGCGTGTTAAGAATGTTCAGGGAGCCATTACTATTGCAAGAAAAGCTGGTTTGCCTTTACATGTAATTGGAGGTAACCGTTTTAATTTTAACCAGGGCATCCGTTTAACTTTCCATCGTCATGTTCATTTTCATGGAATGAAGGGCGGTGAAGAAAAAAATGAAATATTACGTGGTTCCAAAGCATTTTTATTTCCTGTTCGCTGGCACGAACCATTTGGACTTGCACTGGTTGAAAGTCTCTATTTTGGCTGCCCGGTTTTTGGTACACCTTATGGATCGCTCCCGGAAATAGTAACACCGGAGGTCGGATATCTATCTTCAAAATCATCAGAGCTGGTAAATGCTTTATCAAATATTGGTTCATACCAGGCGAAATACTGTCACGACTATGCACTGGCCCATTTTTCTGCCAACGGTATGATGCGCGCCTATCTTTCGAAATATGAAAAAGTATTGAACGGACATACTTTAAACATCCATCCACCCGTTTTGAAAGAAATACAGTATGAAAAATTTCTTCCTTTCGAATAAAGGCGGATGGCATTTAGCGAATGGTGTATGGTTTGCAGTAACCGTGGCTTTAGTGGTTACGGGTTGCTCCAGGAAAATTACAGAAACAGGCATGGCTTCTTTCTATGGTGCTGGTGATGGTTATCATGGCAGGAAGACTGCCAATGGAGAAATATTCAACAAAAACAAACTTACTGCCGCTCATAAAACATTACCCTTTGGCACTATTGTTAAAGTGAAAAACTTAACAAACGGACAAACGATAAAAGTGCGTATCAACGATCGTGGCCCTTTTGTAAAAGGTCGTATCATAGACCTCAGCGAAAAAGCTGCAAAGAAAATCAACATGCGTCAGCAGGGAGTTGCGGAAGTGCAGTTGAAATACAGGAGGAAGGGATAAGTTTGAATTGTTGATCTTTGATTTTTTGATTTCTTCTCTTTAAAATCAAAGATCAACAGATCAAACATTACTCCGCTGTAACCTTAATAATCCTCCCCGGTCCTTCTACCGATACATAAATATTTCCATCGGGGCCCTGTTTTACGTTACGAACGCGGCCAATACCTTCGAGTATTTTTTCTTCACTTGTAATTTTATCGCCCTGTACCACTACCCTGCTCACATGACTGAATTTTAGGGAACCTGTTAGCAGGTTTCCTTTCCAGGATTTAAAATTATCACTGGTAATAACCGCCAGTCCGGAAGGGGCAATAGATGGATCCCAGTATTTGGCAGGATTGGTAATACCCGGTGCCGTTGGACTTGCAGATACTGCTACCCCATCATAATTTTTTCCATAACAAACCAGTGGCCAGCCATAGTTTTTACCTTTTTCTACGAGGTTAATTTCATCACCTCCCATGGGTCCGTGTTCATGTTCCCAGATGCGGTTGTTAACGGGATCAAATATCATTCCCTGCGGGTTACGATGTCCGTATGAATAAATAGTGCCGGCACTCGTATTACCCGGTAAAACAGGATTATCGGCTGGTATACCCCCATTATCCGTCATACGATGAATTTTACCCCAATCGTTTTGCGTGTTTTGTGCGTTCTGGTTACCGCTGCCGGCGCCACCATAACTGGTTGAACCACCCTCACCTATACTCAGGTATAATATTCCTGCATTGTCAAAAACAATACGACTCCCATAATGTCCATACCAGGTATTGGCCGTTCTGGTGGTAAAAATATTTTCTGCATTGATAATGGCATTACCATTGAGTTTAAACCTGGTTAATCGAAGTAAACTGCCACCGCCTGCATTATCCAACGCATAGGAAATATAAATCCATCCGTTATTGCTGTACAATGGATGAACTTTTATATCAAGTAAGCCGCCTTGTCCATTGGTATTGATGCCTGCGGGTACCCCTGTTAATTCCTCTGTTACACCTGTGGTCGTGTAACGATATATGCGTCCTCTTTTTTCTGTAAATATCAGATCGCCATTGGGTAAAAAATCCATACCCCATATAATTTCGTGGTTGTTTACCAAAACTGTTGTCTTCAGTTTAGGAGTAACGGCTGCTGGCACTTCATTATTGGTATCTGCCGATCCCTTGCAGGAACTCAATAAAACAATAAAACTGAAAACAGGGATCAATATTTGTAATCTGAATAACATATTTACAAATAAAAAGTAGGAGCAAAATAGCTTCTATAAATGTACCGATAGTTTTCAGCAATAAAAAAAGCCCCGCTATTTTTTAACGGAGCTTTTTATTGTTTTAGTATTGTTTAGAATTTGCTGTGGAGTGCATCAAATTCTTTAAACTTGGCTTCATATTTATCAAATGCGGCATTGTCTTTACCCCTTACTTTATCGCGTTTATAGCCATAGAGATTAGCCAGCCAGTCAACTGATTTATTGATTACGCTTCTTTCGTTATTGGTTCTGGTAGCTTTATCTTTTAATAAGGTGTATGCTTTCTCCAGCCATTCAATAGCCTGGTCAACCTGCTGTGCAATTGGTGCCTCAAGTGCAGCATTGGCTTTCAGGTAAGGTTCTGTTTCTGCTTTTACTTTGGCATCTGTAGCGGCTTTCTTTTTAGGATCTTTTTCAACGGGTTTCTCCGCATTGATTCGCTGTACGGTTCTGATATTTTCTCTTACTTTATCATCCAGTTCTCCAAAGCTGTTGTAATAAATAACCCCACTGTTAAAAGCTGCAATGGCATTCTTATTGTTTTTCGCATATGCTTTTTTGAAAGCGTCAACCGCTTTGTTGTTGTACATGGCAGCTGTGGCGCTATCCAGATCATCTTTCATTTTGGCGTTGGCAAAAGAGCTTCCATACTGGATGTATTTATTTTCGGTAAGTGTACCGGCAGCTTCTTCTTTGGCATACAGGTCTGTTTTTGCTTTCAGATCGTATGTGTCAATAAAATCCATTTCATAGCTCTCCCACTCCTCGGCAAGGGCAGGAAATACTTCCCGTGCCACTGAAAGGTATTTATAAAATTGGGTTTCATCTTTTTTACCACGGGTGTAGTAATCAACAAGAAAACGATATACATCTACATAATTACTATCCTTTACTTTATTATCAGCTATTCTTTTGTAGTAAACTGCCGCATTCTCCAATTCCTTTGCATTTTGAAAACAAATAGCGGCATACAGAATAGAAGTAGTATCCATTCCGATGGAATTACTGGTCCATTTATTCATAATAATCTTATCAATAAATCTAATTCCATTTACAAATGACTTACCTGCATTAGCCCAGTCTTTTAATTTTTCATTCTCGTTATAGGTAGCATCATTTTGTATTCGAGTTAAAATTTGATTATAACGACTGCTACCCTGAGAAATAAAACCGGCATACATGTCGAAATAAGAAGTGATACCGTCTTTTTCTTTGGCCACTGCATAAGTGGAGTCCATTTCTTCGTATTTCGCAAGAGCGGCTTCTGCATCTGCTTCTGCAGTAGGATATTTGGCACTCAGCTGCTGATTCTTAAAAATAGCAGCATAAATTTTTCCTTTCCACATATAGGTTTCGGCTTTTGCCTGTGCCTTAGGGTCTGTAGCCATTTTGTCTATTTCAGTTTTGGCATCTTCTACTCTGCCCAATAAAAAAGCATTCTGTACTTTTTTATAATCCTGTGCAGTAGCAAGCAGCAAAGACATGGCAAATATGGAAAGCAATAAAAGCTTCTTCATAACGGGAGGTTTTTTATTCTTGGTTATCGTTTGAATTTGTTTCGTTTTTACCTGCTGTTTGTTCACCGGCAGGATCTATATTTTCAGTAGCTGATTCAATATCCATCAATTCCTCATCATCATCTTCAATCTGGGAAATGGCCGCAATTTCATCACCCTCATCAATACGAATCAGCTTTACACCCTGGGTTGCCCTCCCCGCTTCGCGGATATCGCCGATACCTGTACGGATGGTAATACCGGATTTACATGTAATGATAAGATCTTCTTTCTCAGTAACATAGAGAATACCAACTAAACTTCCTGTTTTTGCAGTAACATGTATGGTTTTCACTCCCTTACCACCTCTGTTGGTAATGCGGTATTCATCAATGGCCGTTCTCTTACCAAATCCTTTTTCACTTACCACCAGTATGGTTCTGCTGGCATCTCCCTTATTCACACAGATCATGCCAATTACTTCATCTTTCTCATCATCTACTTCTATACCCGCCACGCCAATGGCACCGCGGCCGGTTGCACGTACTTTTTCTTCTTCAAAACGAATGGCCCTTCCACTTTTAACAGCCAGCATGATTTCAGATTTGCCATCTGTCATACGCGCTTCCAGTAATTCATCACCTTCCACAATGGTTATGGCATTTACTCCATTGGCACGTGGGCGACTGAAATCTTCCAGCGAAGTTTTTTTGATAATACCTTTCTTGGTACAAAGTACAATATAATGTTGTTGAACAAAGTCTTTATCTGCCAGGTTCTTTACATCAATAATAGCTTTAACCTTATCATCACCCGGTAATTGTATCAGGTTCTGTATGGCCCTTCCCTTACTTTGTTTTTCACCTTCCGGAATTTCATATACGCGCATCCAGTAACAACGCCCCTTTTCTGTAAAGAACATCATGGTATCGTGTGTAGACGCTACAAAAAGATGTTCCACATAATCTTCTTCTCTTGTTTTAGAGCCTACAGCTCCTCTTCCACCACGGCGCTGCTGGCGGTATTCAGAGGCAGATGTACGTTTGATATAACCCAGATGTGAGATAGTGATGATTACATCTTCTTCTTCAATCAGGTCTTCAATACGCATTTCATCGGCCAGGTACTGTATTTCACTTTTACGGGCATCACCAAATTGTTCTTTTACTTCCAGTAATTCTTTTCGGATCAGCGCATAACGCAATTCTTCACTACCCAATAATGCTTTCAATTCTTTGATAGTATTGATCAGGCCATTGAATTCCTCTACAATTTTCTCCCGTTCCATACCGGTCAAACGCTGCAAACGCAGTTCGAGGATGGCTTTTGCCTGTACCTCAGATAAACCTTCAGCCTGTGTATATAGTTCTTTGGTGAGGTCACTGAACAGTTCCTGTTTCAGTAACCACTGTCCCTCTTTACTTTTCTGTATCAGGCTGTCTTTGGCTTCATCCGGTGTTCGGCTGGCACGGATAAGGGTAATTACTTCATCAAGATGATCAAGCGCTTTTAAATAACCTTCTAAGATATGAGCACGTTCTTCTGCTTTTCTCAGTTCAAATTTTGCACGACGTATCACTACATCCATCCTGAAATCAATAAACTCCACAATCAGGTCGCGAAGGTTCATGATTTTGGGTTTACCTTTTGTCAACGCCACATTATTGATACCATAACTGGTCTGTAATTCTGTGTATTTGTAGAGCTGGTTAATCACCACCTGTGCCACCGCATCGCGTTTCAGATCGAGTACAATACGGGTGCCCTCGCGTTTGTTACTTTCATTATTAACATGGGCAATACCTTCCACGGTTTTATCTACCACCAATTGACCAATACGATCGGTTAACTGATCTCTGTTTACCTGGTAGGGTACTTCGGTAATTACAATCTGCTCACGTCCGCTGGCTTTGGTATCAACATGACATTTACCACGCACCACAACCCTTCCACGACCGGTTAATAAAGCCTGTTTTACGCCCTCCATCCCATAAATAACACCACCTGTTGGAAAATCGGGCGCCTTTACATGGCTAATGAGTTCCTCTCCGGTAATTTCTTTATTGTCGATATAGGCCACACATCCATCCACCACCTCACTCAGGTTATGGGGCATCATATTGGTGGCCATACCTACGGCAATACCCGATGAACCGTTTACCAGTAATTGTGGAATTCTGGAAGGAAGAACAGTTGGCTCTTCCAGTGAATCATCGAAGTTGAGTTGGAAGTCTACCGTTTCTTTTTCAATATCATCGAGCATGGCTTCTGCCACTTTCTGCAAACGGGCTTCGGTATAACGCATGGCCGCCGGTGGGTCACCATCCTGGTTACCAAAATTACCCTGGCCATCAACCAGTGTATAACGCATAGTCCATTCCTGCGCCATACGAACAAGGGTATCGTAAATGGAGGAATCACCATGCGGGTGATATTTACCCATTACTTCCCCTACAATACGGGCCGATTTTTTATAAGGTTTATTGCTGTTGTTGCCCAGCTCATTCATGGCATACAATACCCTGCGGTGTACAGGCTTAAAACCATCACGTGCATCGGGTAAAGCTCGTCCAACTATCACCGACATCGAATAATCGATGTACGCTGTTTTCATTTGTTCCTCAATATTGACCTGTATGATACGGTCATTATCGTTCGTTTGTTCCGGTAACAGATTTTCTTCCATGTTCGCTGATCTCGTACTGAATTTTTGGGTTCTTTACGGCGGGTATTTACCCTTTTATTTGCCGGTTGGCGAAGATAGCTTTTTTGAGCGTGAAAGGGGTGCAAAAAACCTTGTTTTTTAAGGGGTTTTATCCACAAGACTGCATAAAAAAAGACCCCGAAATCAGATGCCGTTTCTGCATTCGATCCAGGGCCGTTTCTAAACCTAAAACTATCTTTTTACAGCACTTTTCTTATAGATGAACTACCACTTTTACTGGTTTTTGTTTCAGCAGGTGCGCCTTTGTAATGGATATCGCTTCCGCCACTGGCATGAGCATCAATCAACTTACTCACATTCACATTTACATCGCTCCCACCTGACGAGAGTACCTGGCAGGTTTCACTACTTAATTCATAAGCATCAATATCACTTCCACCCGATGCACTGATCTTTAAATTAGTGGCTTTGCCTTTTAAATCAGCATCACTGCCACCACTTGCAGATAAGGCTAAAAGATTGCAGGAGAAGCTCCCCTTCAGATCGGAACCACCCGAGATGTGGATTTTCAGATCATTGGCCCTGATCATATCCTCACAAAGCACATCCGAACCGCCGGATGCATATAGTTTATTGAGTGTTTTAACAGACACATAGGCTTTCAGCTTCTTATTGCCCCAGTTACCTCCCAGGCTCCAGCCACTATTTTCTTTTTCATAATAAATCTTCAGTACCCCATCTTCTACCCCGGTAATAATTTTATCCCTGTACTCATCCTTATCAGCACTTACAGCAACAGCTTCTTCGGTCGACTGGGTTAGGTAGAGATCAATACCATGCGACACCTGGATGGCATTGAAATTTTTCAGGTTTCTTTTCTGCACATTCGGATATCTGACGGTCTTTTGCGACCAGGCCTGTCCGCAGATCAGTGAACAAGCCATAAGCAGGGTGAATAGTTTTTTCATGCTGGTTTTTTTATAAAACGGAGATGATGAGCAGAAGTTACAGTGTTTTTGTAAATTTTTCAGGGCAAGTCTGAAAGACCGGAAGTCCGAAGTCGGAAAGACCGAAAGTGGTCTCTTAGTCATAATATAAAACTTCTCTTCCGACTTTCGGACTTTCGGTCTTTCCGACTTCCAGACTTTCCTTAGCTTGCGGCTATGTTAAAGATGAAACATCTCCTGGTTTTTGGTGCAGGTAAATCCGCTACGGTTTTGATTGATTACCTGAAAAAGAAAGTATCAGAAAAACAGTACACACTTACCGTGGCCGATGGCAACCTGGATACCGTTAAACATAAATTAGGAACTGCCCCATTTACACAGGCTGTACAACTGGATATGCTCGATGATGAAAAAAGAAGCTCACTCATTCAGCAAGCCGATATAGTTATTTCACTTATGCCCCCCTCCCTGCACTTGCCAGTAGCAGAAGATTGTTTGCGACTGGGAAAACATCTTTTAACAGCTTCTTATGTTGATCCTAAAATTAGTGCACTGGCTGAACAGATTAAAGCAAAAGGATTATTGTTTTTATGTGAAATGGGACTTGATCCCGGTATCGATCACATGAGTGCCATGCAGCTGATTCATCGTATTAAAGCGGCTGGTGGAGTGATCGACTCTTTTTATTCTCATTGCGGTGGACTGGTGGCACCTGAAAGCGATGATAATCCCTGGCATTATAAAATCAGCTGGAACCCCCGTAATGTAGTATTGGCCGGAAAAGCCGGTGCCATATACCGCGAAAATGGATCGCCCAAACAATTGGCCTATTCCGAACTGTTTGAACAGGATACCACTGTTTACATACCATCGCTGGGTACACTGGCCTATTATGCCAACCGCGATTCATTGAGTTATATAGATCTCTACCAATTACCCGAAGCAACTAATTTTCTCAGAACCACTTTACGTTACCCCGATTTTTGTAAAGGATGGGCAGCCATAGTCAGGTTAAAATTAACAGATGAAACAGTTATGTATGAAACAAATGGATTGTCGATACATAATTTTCTGCAGCAACATTTACAGCAACAGCAACTCAATACTTCCTTTGATGAATTAATGTCTGACCCATTTATCCGCAATCAATTTGAGTACCTGGGATTTTTTTCAGATACAATAATTAATAAAGGACGATGCTCGTCAGCAGATATGCTTCAATGGCGAATGGAACAAAGCTGGGTATTACAACCAGAGGATAAGGATATGATTGTGATGTTACACGAAATTATTTATTCACAGCATAAACAACAGCATGCAATAAAAAGCAGTCTTGTTGTAAAGGGAGAAAACCATCTTCGCACCGCAATGGCCAAAACGGTCGGATTACCTTTGGCGATTGCTGCGGTACTGATTGCGGAAGGAAAATTAACAGAAACAGGGCTCCATATTCCCATTATCCCATCTATTTATGAACCCGTATTGTCGATACTCAGAGAAGAAGGAATTGTATTTAAGGAAGTTTGATCTTTGATCTTTGATTTTTTGATTTGAGTTTCTCAGTCATACTTCAAAAAATCAAAGATCAAAAAATCAAAAATTACTTCTTTACTTTTTGACTTTTGGATTTCGTCCAAAGGACTCCTTCGGAGACTTTTGACCTTTTTCCTCTTTCCCCTCTCCCAGCACCCACTCATAATCCAGTTGTCTTTTCTCCAGATTAGCAGCTACTACCCTGATCATCACTTTATCTCCCATACGGAATGTTCGGCCACTTCTTCTGCCCACAAGACTGTAATCGCTTTCAATCAACCTGAAATCATCATAATCCGATAAACTGATCATGCTAACCAGTCCCTCACATTTATGCGCCACTGTTTCTACCCAGAAACCAAAACTGGAAACGCCACTTACTACTCCTTCAAACATTTCACCCAGGTAGTTGCGCATATATTCTACCTGTTTGTATTTATTACCGGCACGTTCACATTCCATAGCTGCACGTTCGCGGTCACTGCTATGATTACATTTCTCTTCCATTTTTTTATCGATTATCGGTTTACCCTGCAATACCGATTCAAGTACCCGGTGTACCAATACATCAGGATATCTTCTGATGGGTGAGGTAAAATGACAGTAATGTTCAAAAGAAAGACCATAGTGACCAATATTCTCTGTTGTATAAACCGCTTTGGCCATAGTGCGGATACCTAATTGTTCCAATACATGCTGTTCCGGTTTCCCTTTTGCTGCTTCGAGCATGGCATTAAAACTGCGGGCAATAGATTCGGGAGAACCAATATCGAATTTATGCCCGTATTTTTTAGCAAAGTCCATAAAAGGCATCAACTTTTCGGCATCAGGCTGATCATGCACACGGTATGGAAAAGGGATTGCTTTTTTATTGATCTGTATTTTCGAAATATTTTCAGCCACTGTTCTGTTGGCCAGTAGCATAAACTCTTCAATCAGCTGGTGTGCTTCTCTACTTTCTTTTACTACTATACCAACAGGTTTTCCTTTTTCATCCAGCTTAAACCGCACCTCCTGTGACGAAAAATTGATAGCGCCTTTACTGAAACGTTTTTTACGCATTCGTTGTGCGAGATCGTTTAACAGCAAAATTTCATCCAGGTATTTCCCTTCTTTCTTTTCAATGATTTCCTGAACATCTTCATAAGTAAAACGATGATCGGAGTGAATGGCTGTTCTGCCCAGCCAGTATTGCCTGATTTCTCCTTTGGTATTCATCTGGAAAATGGCAGAGAAAGTAAACTTGTCTTCATGTGGTCTGAGTGAACAAAGCTCATTGGAGATTCTTTCCGGCAACATCGGGTTTACCCGATCGGGCAAATAAACGGAAGTAGCTCTTTTATACGCCTCTTCATCCAGTTCTGTATCCGGTTCCACATAATAACTTACATCAGCTATATGTACCCCTATTTCATAAATACCATTCGATAATAAACGGATAGACAAGGCATCATCAAAGTCTTTGGCATCTACGGGGTCAATGGTGAATGTGAGAATTTCACGGCAGTCTTTTCGCTTTTTGAGTTCTTCCCGATCAAGAATTTCCGGTAATCTTTCTGCTTCTTCCAATACATCTTCAGAAAAGAAAAGCGGGAAACCGGCCTGTGCCAGTAGCTCTTTCATAGCAGCGTCGTTCTCGTCTTCCGGCTGCATAACACTTACAATTTCACCTACCGGTTTCTTATCATCTTTATCCCATTTCACCAGCCTGGCCACTACCCTGTCTTTGTGTTTGGCCCCGTTTAATGATGCGAGTGGAATAAACAGGTCTGGCATGGGTTTATCTGTATCCGGCACAAAAAAGGCAAAATTGGTGGAGAGCTGAACATAACCAATGAATTCAGTTTGTCGGCGTGTAACCACTTCCGTAATCTTTCCTTCTTTCTTTCCGGTACGACCATTTTCTTTTATCACTTTTACCCGCACAATATCACCATTGAGCGCATTCATAAAATCGCCCGGACGTACCAATACATCACCTGTTCCATTTTCGATGACCACATAGCCCATACCGGAACGGGTAACTTCAAGTTTACCCTTTAATACCTGTACCTGTGAGGATTTATTTTTCTGTTTTTGTTTTTGCTTCTGTTTGGCTGTTTTTCTGCTCATGTCTTTGACTTGAAGTTAAAGTTCCTGATAAAATCAGTAACCATAACATTAAATTGTTCACCTTCTCCAAACAAAAATTCATGCCTTATAGGTAACACATACATGGGCAGGTTAGCCAGTTCATCCTGAAATTTTATGAGTCGAACCGCATCTTTTTCAGTGGTGAGGATGATTTTATCTTTTGCGTGTATCTGTTCAAATTTTTTCCTGATTTCATTCAGGTCATCAATAGAGAAAATATGATGATCTGAATAATCCTGCTGGTAATAGGTATGTGTAGTTTCGTGCAGGTAGTCTTTCAGTGGTTTAGGGTTGGCAATACCACATACTAACAACACTTCATCGCGCGGAGTAAGTAACCATTCGTCATCATAATTAAAAATATGATAGGGCACTCCGTAAGCTATTCTTGTAAAAAATACTTTCTGATCTGCTCTTGGATGCAGGCTGCGTATAATCTGTTGTTTTGTTTCGTTACTCAGATCCTGAGGGCATTTGGTTACTACAATAACAGATGCTCTTTTTGCTGATGCTTTTTCATCTCTTAGGTCGCCTGTAGGGAGATAGAAGTCCTGAACATACATATTACTGTATTCCGTAAGCAGAATATTAAAACCTGCATTAACGGAACGATGCTGAAATGCATCATCGAGAATAATAGCCTGCAAATCGGGAATATCCTGTAATAATTGCGGGATGGCCACCAGTCTTTCTTCTCCCACAGCAACAGGTACTGTTGGAAATTTCATATGGAACAACATGGGTTCATCACCTATTTCCAATGCCGTGG
Organism: Bacteroidota bacterium; assembly: GCA_049324295.1. GTDB lineage: Bacteria > Bacteroidota > Bacteroidia > Chitinophagales > Chitinophagaceae > Sediminibacterium. The sequence goes on along the minus strand of JBMOKQ010000024.1, from coordinate 57,215 downwards.
TATTGGCACGGGCAAGTGCATATCCTTTTGTTTTTCGTTTATACCCCCTGCTCAGTGTTCCTATTTTAAATTGCGGATTGAGTAAATGCAACAGGTATTCTACCATGGGCGACTTACCAGTGCCTCCAACAGCCAGGTTACCTACACAGATCAAGGGGAAATTAAAGCTGGCCGATTTGAAATACTGTTTATCAAACATCCAGTTCCTGATACGGATAACAAGTGCATAGATCAATGCAACAGGCAGGAGCAGAACACGAAATGATTTAAGGAAAAGGGTATTAAAATTCATAGATATCCTTCGGCGTAATACAGTAATTCAAAGGTACATCAAATTCGTGGGTGTCTGTAATAGACTGCACAGGTTCAAAATAACTAAATCCTATTTTAACAGTATCGGGGCCGCATTGTGGTAAAAAACGATCATAAAATCCTTTCCCGTAGCCCACACGATAACCTTTACTATCACAGATGAGCATGGGAACAAATACAAGATCAATCTGTAAAGGATCAAGTACCGGCTCATAAAGCGGCTCTTCAATTCCCCATTCATTTTTTTGAAAAATAGTAGCTTCTGTTACCAGGTGTGCAGTGATGGTATGCTGTTGCAGATCGCTTACAGGATAAGCAAATTGTACCTGCGGAATAAAATGATCCAGGTAACCTTCAAACAATGAAATATTAGGTTCGCCCTGTTGTTCCATGGGAGCATAACTTAAAACAGTTTGCCAGTTATCTACTGGCAGGCGCTGAAACTGTATCAGCATCAGATCGTCCATCAGCATACGATCACGTGCCGAAAATTTTTGCCTTTCAGTTTTAAGCTGTTGTCTCAGTTCCTGTTTGGTCATATTAATCCGCTATCATTTTTTGTAATGAACCCCTTAACAGACTGGCATAGAAACGAATCGTTTCGGGATCTTTACGATCAAGATACGCAATTGTTCCAAGTGATGGATAGCCTGACCATTCAACAATCTCTTCCTCATAATCCAGGTACTGGTCATTGAATATCCATCCTGCTACACTGAGCCCGGCCTGTTGGCAATAAGCCGCTGTAAGCCTGGAATGATTGATACTGCCCAAATAGTTTCTGCTTACCAAAATCACACGAGCATCGATGGCTTTGGCAAAATCGGCAACGGTTTCTTTTTGATTCAATGGAACGAGCAAACCTCCCGCACCTTCTACTACCAATGGCTTGCTACCAATAGTACTTAAAATAGCCCGGCAGTCATGCCGTAAAACCAACAACTCAATTGCCACTCCTTCTTTGGCCGCCGCAATATGTGGCGATGCCGGCATGGCCAGACAATAAGATTCTTTATGAATAACAGTAGAGGTATTACTGATCAAAGATGCAACGGTTTGAGCATCGGTACCCGTTTCATAACCTGCCTGTACCGGTTTCCAGTAATCGGCACCCAATGCTTCGGTAACAATAGCAGCCACCAGGGTTTTGCCAATATCGGTACCTATTCCGGTGATAAGGATGGGTCGGGGCATAAGCGTGAATGGTGAATGGTCAATGGTGAATGGTCAATGAGAAACGTTTTATTCACGATTCACCATTGACCATTCACCCAACATCATTCGTTATTTACAAAAAAAGAAAACAATGTTGTTCCATAATTTCTTTGAAAACCAAATCCTTCAAATTTTTCATAGTTGTTCCTGGGGGTATGTTCCAGTACAAAGAAACCCCCTTTTCTGATCATTTTGCTTGTTACGATGGCTTTGGGTATTTCATCAATGGTACCGAGTGCATATGGCGGGCCTGCAAAAATGAAATCGAAATCTTCCGTACAACTGTTCAGGTAAGCAAATACATCCATCTTTAGTATCTTATGGTCTTGCATACCCAGCATGTCTGCATTTTTTTTGATGAAAGCATGCATGACCGTATCCTTTTCTACAATAGTAAGATCAGATGCTCCTCTTGATGCAAGTTCATAACTGATACAGCCTGTTCCGCCAAAGAGATCGAGTGTTTTACTGTTTTCGAAATCCATCCTGTTCTGCAGGATATTAAAGAGTCCTTCTTTAGCAATATCTGTGGTGGGACGTGTATGCGGCATATTTGCCGGCGGACTCACCCTCCTGCCTCCCCATTTGCCTGATATGATCCTCATGATATCGTATTGAAAAAAGGAGTAAATGTATGTGGGTGGTATTGTTCCAGCATACCCGGTAACAATAATTGTTCGGGTAAATTATCGAACTGCCTGTTAGTAAACAGTTGTTGTAATCTACGGTGTAAATCACCATGGGGTTCAATCAAACCACTCATTTCAATTTGAGTATCATCTGCACTGATACCATGTTCCTTCAACATAGATAAAAGATAAAAACAGGCATCTGCTGTTGTGTCAACTGAAAAAGTCTGTATTATCTGTAATTGCTGGTTGATCATTAATGCCGCCACCAGTGTATTTGGATAAACCTGTACTTTCAGAAAATTAACCGGCAGGTTGCTCCTGGTAAACAACCCTTTTAGTATATAGGTATACAAGTGTTGTGCCTGAAATAAATGAAAGTGGCGCACCGCCTGGTCAATAATGGATTTTTTTATACGGTAGATGGCAATAATGCCAGACTGGTCGGAAAGTTTATCCTGTTTTATTTCATGTTTGTGTGAATCACCATAAATAAGCGTAAGGTAATCTTCAGCAGCTGCACTACTTAATTTCTCCGTGGGTACTAATAATACATCTTTGAAATTGTAGTATATATTAATACTGCCGGTATATTTATTGAGCAGCTGCGAATTGTTTTTGATCTCAAAAAAAACATCGCTCCAGTCATTAATATCATTCTCCAATTCAAAAAATTCAAATGCGATGGGCTGATCCTGTTCTGTAATGGAACAGGCAACGTACAACTGACCTATTTCCACACGAAGTTTACGCCCCTGTTCTCCGGTTAACGGCGTAGATGGATAAAAGGCTATTGTCATTCTTGCCATAGAGTCGATATTGTTTGCAATGATATAAAAAAAGCCCCTGAGTTGTACAAGAGTTTAAATAGTAGATTTGCGACCATTTATGGTAGCTAATGGATCAAATATCAATTTACAGGTTTCTATCAGCAACAGGCAAATATTGAGTATAGCCCTGCCTATTACTGCTTCTATCGCGGTGCCGCAGGTTAATTTTATTACAAATAATATTTTTCTGGGCGGACTTGGTCAAAAGGAACTGGGAGTGGCTGGTATTACCGGTGTGTATTACCTGGTGTTTGCAGTAATCGGGCATGGTCTGAATAATGGGTTACAGGCACTTATTTCGCGACGTGCCGGAGAGAATCGTGTTGATCAGATCGGTAATCTTTTCTCCCAAGGCATCAGGATATCACTTGTACTTGCTATCCTGGGCATAGTACTCACCTGGTTCCTGGCGCCTGTTTTATTTCATTTTGCATTACATGACCCGGAACGGGTAAGCATGGCAGTTGATTTTTTGAATATCAGGATATTGGGCTTGCCATTTTTATACGTGTACCAGATGCGTAATGCCTTATTGGTGGGCACCAATCAAAGCCGTTTCCTCATTATTGGTACAGCAATAGAAGCCATTGCAAATATTTATTTCGATTATGGATTGATTTATGGTAAACTCGGTTTACCTGAACTTGGTTTCAATGGCGCCGCCTATGCATCCATCATTGCTGAGTTCCTGGGACTGATTGTAATATTTCTAGTCATTCATTTACAAGGCATTGGCAAACAACTTAATTTATTCAGAAACATCGGATACGACTGGGAAAACATTAAACTGATTCTGCGCATCTCCTCTCCTGTTATCTTACAATTGGCCATCAGTATCATCAGCTGGGAGTTCTTTTACATACTGATTGAACACCATGGCGAGCAGGACCTGGCAGTTTCCAATACCATGCGGAACATTTTTGGCTTTTTTGGCTGTTTTACCTGGGCCTTTGGGGCCACTACCAACAGTATGGTAAGTAATATAATTGGTCAGGGCCTGCAACATCGTGTTACGGAACTGGTGAACAAGATCATGAAATGGAGCGTTGGCTTCTCTGTACTTGTTTGTCTTTTTTTGAATCTTTTCCCCCATGCATTTTTATCGGTATACGGACAGGGTGAAGAATTTATAGAAGCGGCTATACCTGTTATGCGTATTGTTTCCCTGGCACTGGTATTAATGTCTGTTTCAGTAATCTGGTTAAATGCAGTTACCGGAACGGGCAATACAAAAGTTAACCTGTTCAGTGAGTTTGCCGCCATTATGTTTTATTGTATCTATGTATATATTGTACTTGAGAAACTTAATCTCTCCATTGAATGGGGCTGGGCCAGTGAAGGTATTTATTGGATCACTTTATTGATTCCGTCTTTTCTGTTCATGCGCAGCGGCAAATGGAAAAATCGTACCATGTAATGCTGAATAGATAATCAATCGTTAAAAAATTATCTTTTCTGTCAATCATCAGTAATTAGTCATTTCTTAGCTAAAATTTGTTATATGAAAAAAATACATTTGCTTACCTGTTGTATCCTGGTTACATCCACCTGTTTTTCACAATTTCAAAAGAATGATCGATTAGTATCAGGACAGATCTATTTCAATAACAGTAATAACAAAAGCATTACCAATAATGCACAAACCACTAACTGGGGTACAGGAATAAATATTGCTTTCTCTCGTTTTTCTTCAGCCACCCGTTACAACAGTTTCAATCTTTCATATGCCTATTCGGGGAATAAGCAGGAAAATGGAATTGGGGGTCTTAACAAATTTGCGAATAATCAGATAGGGTTAGCTTATGGTCAAACCATTCTTTCGCCACTTGCATCCAGGCTATATTTAAGTTTTCCTTTTTCTGGCGGTTTTAGTGTAACTAAAGGACAGAACAAAAATAATAATGTATTAGTTAGCTCCGGTAATTCTTTAGCCCTGGGTTTAAACGCTGTTATGGGATTGGTGTATCAAACCAAAAAAAGATGGATATTTACTGCCAACATTATTTCTTTAGGAGGAATATCATATAACCATTCGCGTATAAAAGAATATAACATATCTGGTCAGGTTATATCAGAATCCAGAAGCAATTCGTTTAATTTTACGAGTGGGCTTAGCGGAACAGCGTTTAATAATTTGGCTATTGGAGCAGGATATCTGCTGAAATAAAAAGAAAGCCTCTGACTGGATATCAGGGTCAGTGGTTATCTTCTATATTTTCAAACGGTTTACCAGATCAATATACTGTTGCATGGCATCGTCTTTACCCATGCCTTTCAATTTCTCCCATGCTTCATGTTTGAACCTGGTAACGAAATCAAACATGTTTTCCGGAGCAGCAACTGTATTGTCGCCTTCTGTAGCTTGTTTATAAAGCGAGTATAATTTCAATAAAGTTTCATTATCAGGTTTCCCCGATAATGTTTTACTGTTGGCAACAGCTGCGGTAAATATTTCCTGTAATGACATAGCTTAAAAAAATTCATTTATAGAAACCCCAAAGGACGTACACGAGCTTCCAATGATATTTCATTATTGATCTATCAGTTTAGTTGTACTAAATCAAAAAATCACAGATCACCCAATCAAAGATTATAACATCGATTCTAATAATTTGGCGCCTTCTGCTTTCAACGCAATATCATCTCCTGTTCGGGTGGGTAATTTTATGAGTTTAGTGAGCACTTCTATCGCTTTCGCAGGCTGCCTGCTTTCTTTATAGGCTTTTGCAAGATCAAGATAATTGGCCACAAAATATGGATCAAGCGTTTTACATTTCTCCATGTATTGAATGGCCTTGTCGAGATCGCCGGGAGGTAAACCTCCGTATAATAATTTTACGGCTGCCTTTTTAAGCCCTGACAGCATTACCATTTCATAGTGCCATTTACCCATGGTATAATTGGCGCGGGCATGATCGGGATTCAGTGCCAGTGCTTTATCAGCGTATTGCTTAATATCTTTTACATAAGCAACAATCTGTTTATTTTCTGTTTCCACATCCGTCATTTTGCCGGAAGCCATTGCCATGGCATAAGGAGCATCGGCATGGTTACTGTCTGCCTGCCAGGCTCTTTTTGCATAAGCCAAAGCAGTTTCATAATACAAACGCTTACTGTTTTTGTCGGTTTGTTTTCCACCAATAGAGGCACTTAATTCCGCTGATCTTACCAATGCCTTAAAATGTGCAGGCTCTATTGATAAAACCTGTTTATATTTCTCCAGTGCCTCATTGTCTTTCTGCACCCTTTCAAGATTGCCTGCTTCTTTCAGCAGGATAGTAATATCCTGTGCAAACAATAAATTTCCACAGCATAACAAACAGATTAAGATAGATAGTTGTAAACTTCTTCTCATTTCGATAGGTCTTTACGGTTCAATGAAAGTGATACAGCTGTTGCCCCGATAAACTGGGCAATTGGTGGATGCAGCTTCCGGATAGAAATATTCACCTGTTCAGACAGAGAAAACCGTGCCAGAATATCAATAGCAATATTGGATATTACCGTTTCCAATAAAGGCGTAGCTATCTGCATGTGTTTTTTTACCAACGCATACAACGACACATAGTCAATGGTATGTTCCAAATTCTCCACCGGTAAACGGTCAGGCTGGTATAACACAGTGAGGTCAATGATAAAATCATTACCCAATACCTTTTCCTCTTCATACAACCCATGGTATGCGTGTATCTGTAATTGGTGTAGATGAATGGAAAACATAAGGAGAATATAAAATAAGGAATAAAAAATGAGGAATGAGAAAGTAAGGAGGAATGCCTTAATGAAAAGTACGATCATCACTTTCTCATTCCTCTGTTCCTTATTCCCCTTCGGTAAACTCAGGGCAGGCTATTTCCCTGTTTCTCAGGCCAGTCCTTTCGATGTAAGATAGCGTTCCGCATCCAGGGCCGCCATACAACCGCTGCCGGCTGCTGTTACGGCCTGGCGGTAGTTTTTATCCTGAACATCACCGGCGGCAAAAATACCTTCAACATTGGTTTTAGTAGTGCCGGGAACAGTTTTTATATAACCTGTTTCATCCATATCGATCCAGCCCTTGAAAATATCGCTGTTGGGCTGGTGACCAATGGCTACAAAAAATCCATTGATGGCTATTTCCTGTGTTTCATTGGTTTTATTGTTTTTAATACGAACAGCTTCCACTTTTTTCTCACCCAGTATTTCATCGGTATCCGTGTTCCAGTACACTTTTATGTTTGGTGCACTCAATACGCGATCCTGCATTACTTTACTGGCACGCATCTGGTCGCGACGGATAAACATATGCACATTGGTACAAAGTTTCGACAAATACAAAGCTTCTTCAGCAGCCGTATCACCCGCTCCTACAATGGCCACCTCTTTTCCTTTAAAAAAGAAACCATCACAAACGGCGCAGGCACTTACACCAAAACCATTAAGTCTTTGTTCGCTTTCAAGTCCCAACCATTTAGCTGATGCACCGGTACTGATAATAACAGCGTCTGCTTCTATCCATTTTTCTTCATCGATCTCCACACGATAAGGTTGCTTGCTGAAATCTACTTTTGTAGCCAGTCCATACCTGATATCGGCACCCATACGGGCTGCCTGTTTCTCAAAATGAACCATCATCTCCGGCCCCTGTATTCCTTCGGGATAACCCGGATAGTTTTCTACTTCTGTGGTAATAGTGAGCTGCCCTCCGGGTTGAATACCCTGGTATAAAACGGGTTTCATATTTGCACGCGCCGCATAAATAGCAGCGGTATATCCTGCCGGACCTGAACCTATAATCAGTACATGTACTTTTTCTGTTGCTTCACTTGCCATACTTGTTGTTTTACTATTTAGACGAACAAATTTATATAACCCTTGCAGTTAACAGATTTGTGTTTTACACAATCAGGGGTTATTTGGGGATAATCAGGCTACGGTATTGAGCCGCATAGCCACAAAATGCGCCTAATGCCCCATTGCTGATGTTTCCAATGACTTTACCGGGCGATGAAAAGGGGTTCCCGACAGATTGAAAATTGAACTCCCAGGTACGCCAGAAATCATATGTTGGTTTGGAAATATTACAGAGCTTTACCGTAGCAGTATCTCCCTTTTTGAAGAAACCATATTCTTCAAAGTCAATCTCCTCATTTCTGTTGACACCCTTATCAATCTGTATTTCATAGGTTTTACCATCCACAATGTTGTCATCAAAAACACTATTATTTCCGGGTAGAAAAGATTGCCTGTTAACACTGGTAAAATAACGGATATAATTCCCTAATCCCGGAGGATCTGTAACACGCCCCATGATAACCACTTTTGCACTGTCTTCATTATTGGGAGCTTTTTTCCACCAGAGAGAATCCATGGTTTTGGTTAACAGGGGTATTTCTGTTTCACTGCTATAAGTCTGCCCATCAACTGTAATCGTGAGCTTATATTTTCTACCCAGTTGTCCAAGCAGCTGTTGCGGACTTAAGGGATCATTGCTGTAATAAAAAATACGATTGCCATTACTTCCCCTTACTTCAAATTCTTTCATTGAATAAACTGTATTGCCTTCCTGTATGGTAACCGCAGCATTGTGAACAAAAGTATTGGCCAATGCTGCAGAATCAATACTGGAGAAAAAATTGAGCGACTTACTCAAAAAAATAAAAGGCGGGCGGTTGTTTTCAATTTCGGCGTCTATTACCAGTTTTGCGGCACCGGTATTGGGAACGATTGCAATATCTCTTTCACAACCTGCAAATAATATCACCAGTAGAAAAAAACTTATCCGGCATTTCATAGCATAAGTTTATTTGGCTCAGTTAATTCGTCTCTGCTGGAAGAGATAATCCTGCTTTAATTTTGTTTAATAATTTTATAGCTAACTCCGCTTTCTTATACCCTAGTTCGTAATTATGATATCGAGATGTTTGGCACATATCTCTCAACTGGTCATAGTCTGGATGAATATTAGGAATCAACTCAGCAACAAGATTACTTAATATCTCATGCTTTGAGATTTTAAGATTATAATGCCGTTTATATTCCTCCACAGATTTAAACTCGAAAACATCATTTCCTTCATCATCGTTATATTCATCCGTTAATGGGAAAATATGATAACATACATAATGTAGAGCTGCATAAAAGGCAGCATTAACGGTCCAATCATGAAACTGACCGCCATTGTGAACATAATGACAGAAGGATTCATTATGTTGGGCTTTTTTAAGCCTCGCCGCCCTCTCCATATTTCATATAATATCCATCCGCAGCTAAACAGTCTTCATTAAATTGATCTGTTTTGGGCGTGAAAGAGAATGAATAATTTACAACTTCAGATTTATACTTATTCTTAATAAGTCTGCTAAGAATGTATGCTTCTCGAAATGCATCTGATTCAAACATCTCATCATTTACGATAAATAAAATTTCAAATGAGCGAAGGCTGGCTGGACGCAAATGAATTCCTTCTAATTTCAGGTTCTTATCGTTACCTAATTCAAATAATTCTTCTGCTATTGAGGTTGCTAGTTTTAAATTAACATAAAACTCGTTTTTCAATTTTTCAACATGCTCTCTTTTCCCTTCTTCTTTTCCAGTAAAATAAGCATTAAGAACTTCATCAGCATTAAATTCTTTTCCAGAAGTTAGCCAATCCTTCGGTAGATTTTCCGAAAGAGATTTTATTGCTCCTTGTTCTTGATGATGAATTAAAGCATTCATAGAAAAAATATTTGACAATACAAGATAGCAATCATTTCATAAATGCATTAAAAAAACTATGCTATTAGTTATAATGGCGATTTCGTAGAAAAAACGCTACAAAATCGCCATTGTTTACTATTAATAATTGCTTTCTTACGACAATGCAATATCTCTTTAGTTCCTGAACTAATTAACCGAGGTACGCTTTCAGTGCGTTGCTGTAACGCGCTTTCTGTAGGCGTTTGATGGCCCTTTCTTTGATCTGGCGAATACGTTCTTTGGTAAGATCGTATTTCATACCAATCTGTTCAATGGTAACACCATTTTCTCCGTCGAGTCCGAAATATGCATTTACAATCTCTGCCTCACGTGGGCTGAGTGATTTAAGTACACGGCGAATCTCTTCACGCAGTGAGTCTTTCATCACATCATCATCGGTATCATCGCTACCTTCCAGGAGGTCGCCCATGGCCACATCTTCTGCTTCGTGCACTGGTGCATCGAGTGAAGTGTGACGGGTGTTGCTCTGGAAAATGTTGTTGATTTCGGTTTCGCTCATTTCCAGGATTTCGGCCAGCTCTTCAGTTGAAGGCTCGCGCTCATGTTCCTGTTCAAAAGCCATATAAGCCTTATTGGCTTTGTTATAAGTGCCAATTTTGTTTTGAGGCAGGCGGACCAATCTGCCCTGCTCTGCCAACGCTTGTAAGATAGACTGGCGAATCCACCATACGGCGTATGAGATGAATTTAAAACCCTTGGTTTCATCGAAACGCTGGGCTGCTTTTATCAAACCGAGGTTACCCTCGTTGATCAGATCGCTAAGAGAAAGGCCCTGGTGCTGGTACTGCTTAGCAACAGATACCACGAAACGTAGGTTGGCCTGCACCAGTTTGTCGAGTGCTCGCTGATCACCCATTTTAATTCTTTGAGCCAGCGTTGTTTCCTCTTCAGGTGTAATCATCGGAATTTTAGAGATCTCCTGTAAGTACTTCTCAACGGCTTGGGAATCGCGATTGGTAATCTGTGTTGCAATTTTGAGCTGCCTCATGTTGTGCTATTATCTATTTATATAAACGACTATCAGACCCTGAATGTTGCATAAAAGCTGTTAACTGTTTCGTTAAAATTTAGCAGTAAACCCGCTTTCAGAAGCGTGCAAAAGTACGAATTAGCCTCCGAATATGCCAGTTTTTGTGGAAAAACTTGCATAAATGGGTAAAAACACCCTTTTTTAACTGATTCTGCCTTCTGCAATCGATTGATCAACAATCTCTTCTGTTCTATGCTCCTCTTTTAACCGCCTTAGTTTACGTCCATACGCTATTTTGGTAAAAAGCACAAAAAGTACCGGCACAACAAATATGGCCAAAGTAGTAGCTGCCAACATACCACCGAAAACGGTCCATCCAATCGTCTTTCTTGATTCTGCAGCAGCCCCGCTGGCAAATACCAATGGTAATACCCCCAGTATAAAGGCAAAGGAAGTCATAATAATGGGTCGGAGACGCAATTCTACCGCCTGTAAAGTTGCATATACCACTTCTACCCCTTTGTCGACCCTTTCTTTAGCAAATTCCACGATCAGGATCGCATTTTTGGCCGCAAGTCCAATGAGGGTAATCAATCCAATCTGGGCATAAATATTATTGGTAATCGATGGCAGGAAAGTAAGTGTTAATATCGAACCAAAAGCACCAATTGGTACAGCAAACAGAACTGAGAAAGGAATAGACCAGCTTTCATACAATGCTGCAAGAAAAAGAAATACAAATACAAGTGAAATAGCAAAAATATAACCACTGCTTCCGCCTGCTTTTATTTCTTCGCGGCTCATTCCCGTAAACTCATATCCATAACCTGCAGGCAATTCTTTGTCTGCCAGTTCTTGAATGGCCTGAATAGCCTGCCCACTACTGTAACCGGGTTTAGGGGTTCCATTGATATCTATAGAACGGTACAGGTTAAAGTGGTTAATTAGTGCCGGGTTCTCAATTACCGTTGTGGTTACCAAAGAAGAAACCGGAATCATGTTACCCTGGTTATTCCTTACATAATAATTCGATAACTGACCGATGGATGACCTGAAACTGCTGTCGGCCTGTGCCACTACCCGGAAGTTTCTTCCATAGATATTGAAGTCATTCACATAGCTACTTCCCAATAAAGTGGAAATAGTGGTATAGAGTTCTGCAATTGACACGCCCATTTTTTTCGCTTTCTCTTTATCAACATCAACTTTGTATCCCGGTGTTTTGGTAGAGAAAAAAGTATAGGCTGAACCTACTTCCTGACGCTGGTTCAATGCGCCGATGAATTTACGGGCCACCGCTTCAAATTGCTGGATATTATCGGTGCTGGTTGTTTGCTGTAATGCAAAACTAAAACCGGAAGTCTGGCCCAATCCCGGGATGGCAGGTGGAGCGATAGGAATGATCCTTGCTTCTTTTATGTCCGCCACTTTTTTCTGAATTTCCGCAATCACTCCCTGTACCTGTTGTTCTTTCGATTTGCGTTGATCCCATGGTTTGAGATTCACAAATACGGTACCGGTATTCGATTTAGTGGAGAAACTGATAAAGTTAAGACCAGCCAATCCCCCGGCTACTTTCACTGCGGGAATAGAGATGATGCGTGCCTGCAAATCTTTCATCATCGCAATATTGCGTGTAGTGGAAGTTCCTTCCGGCATTTCATAGGTAACAAATAAACGTCCTTCATCTTCATTGGGAATAAATCCGGATGCCTTGTTTTTAAACAGTATGTAAAGTCCTGCAAATAAACAAACCATCATCACCAATACATAGGGCGTTGCCCTGATCCATTTGCCCACACTTCTTCCATAACCACGTGTAACGCGCTCAAATCCTTTATTAAAACTGATAAAGAAACGATCGAGCCAATTTTTCTTTGCATCTTCTGCTTTCGAAGGTTTAAGCATGATGCTACAAAGAGCCGGTGTTAAAGAAAGCGCCACAAACGCAGAAATAAGTACAGATACCGCAATCGTAATGGCAAACTGCTGATACAATCTTCCCACGATTCCCGGAATAAATCCTACGGGAATGAATACCGCTGCGAGAATCAATGCAATAGCGATTACAGGCCCTGAAATTTCTTTCATGGCTTTTTGTGTCGCCTCCTTAGGCGACATTTTTCCATGATCAATATTATGTTGTACTGCTTCCACTACCACAATGGCATCATCTACCACAATACCAATGGCCAGTACAAAAGCAAACAGCGTAAGCGTATTAATGGTGAACCCAAACGGGATAAAGAAAATGAAAGTACCAATCAGCGATACTGGTATTGCCAATACAGGAATTAATGTAGCGCGCCAGTTCTGTAAAAACAGAAAAACCACAAATACCACCAGCAACAATGCCTCTATCAATGTATCTAATACTTCACTGATAGATACTTTTACTACTGAAGCCGTTTCAAGTGGCATGAGATAGTCTATATCTTTCGGAAATGTTTTGCGCATGTTCTCCAATGCAGCCACTACCCCATTATAAGTATCGAGTGCATTGGCTCCCGGAGCCTGGTAAATCAGTACAAAAGCACAGGGTTTACCATTTACAAATGCATTCGATGAATAATCGAACTTACCCAGTTCAACACGGGCCACATCTTTCAGGTACACCATACTACCATTGATGGGTTGTGTTTTAACGATGATTTTTTCAAACTGTTCTTTGGTATTGATGCGGCTATTGGTAAGTACATTGTATTCAAATACCTGTGCCTTTGGTTGCGGGTTACCACCAACAGTACCTGCTGCAATCTGTAAGTTCTGCTCCGTTAATGCTGCATTGATATCAGCAGGCGTAAGTGATAATGCTGCCAGCTTTTGCGGGTTGAGCCAGATGCGCATACCAAAATCATCTGCACGGGCAACAATATCTCCCACACCTTTCACACGAAGCAACGCATCTTTCAGGTAAATATTCGCATAGTTACCCAGGAACAATGCATCATGTGTACCCTTCGGCGAATACAGGGCCAGGGCAATCATGATACTCGGGTTCCTCTTACGTGTAGTTAAACCAAGACGTTTAACCGCATCGGGTAAACCGGGTTCTGCCACAGCCACACGATTTTGTACATCGAGTGTAGCCAGGTCAATATTAGTACCTACATCAAAAGTAACAGTAATACTGCTTTGTCCGCTACCGGTACTATTGCTGTTGATAAAAGTCATACCCGGTGTGCCATTCACCTGCGATTCTATGGCAGTAGTAGTGGTTTGTTCCACCGTTTGTGCATCGGCACCAAAATAGCTGCCACTGATGGCAACCGTGGGTGGTGTAATATCAGGGTACTGAGCCACGGGTAATGTACTGAGCGAGATGAGTCCCACAAACACAATTACAATTGATACTACAATAGCTGTAACCGGTCTTTTTATAAATAAGTCTGCAATCATTCTTAATGTTTTATGGGATACGCTTATTGTTTAGCAGGCACAGTAATCTTTGAACCTTCACGCAGGTTCTGTACACCTTCTACTGCAATCTTCTCTCCTGCCGTTAAACCATCTGTAACAATAATGTTATTGCCCATCTGTTTGCTGAGTCTCAGTTTACGTTGGTTCACCGTATTGCTATCGGTCACTACATACACAAAAAACTCTCCTAACTGTTCAGTAATAGCTTTATAAGGAATAATGACTGCGGCTGTATTTTGTTTGTTCAACACACGTACCAATGTAGTCATACCTGGTTTCAGCATATTATTCCGGTTATTAAAACGCAATCTGGTTTTAATTGTACCTGTTTGTGGATTCACTGCCCTGTCGATCAAACTGATTTTTCCCGGGAAAGGATAGATATCATTTCCAAAAGCAAGCGTAAACGTAGAATCAATTCCGTTTTGTTGCTGCAATTGTGTGAACCTATATACATCCTGTTGATTCACTTCAAAATCAACAGCAATCGGATCATTAGTCGATACGGTATTCAGCACCGTTTGTCCGGCTACTACCGCTGTTCCTTCTTTTACCTGCGAAATACCAATGGTACCGGAGAAAGGCGCATAGATAGTGGCAAAATTCACACTGCTTTTTACGCTGCTTAACGCTGCTTTGGCAGCCTCCACTTGTTTTTTAGCAGCGGCCAGTGCGGCATCGGCATAATCAACCTGCTGTTTGGCAATGGCATCATTTTTATCCAGTTCATGATAACGGTCCGCATCTTTCTTTGCTTTCAGCAGGTTGGTTTCCTGCACCTGCAAATTAGCCTGCGCCTGTTGATAATTGGCATTGTACACCTGTGCATCTATGGAATAGAGTTTTTGTCCTTTCTGTACGCTATCACCATCACGGAAATAGATGCCGGTAATATACCCACTAACCTGCGCCCTGATATCTGTTTGGTTCAGTGCCACCACAGTACCCGGATATTCATCATGGTAAACAGCTGCTGTTTGTTCAACAGTGTCAATGGTTATTGCAACAGCAGGTGGCGGACCAGCCTGTGTAGCAGTTCGTTTATCGCCGCAGGCAGTAACTACAAGCAAAATTGTAATTACAGCGTAATATGATTTGAATTTGAACAGCATATTATGGAATTGAAAAATGAATTAATAGTTGATTTGTCCAAGTGCACGTTTCACATCTACCTTACTGGCCAATACCAGGTAAAGTGCGTTGTAATAATTGATCTGAGAAGTTCTTAAATCGGTTTCTGCAGTAATTACTTCGAGATAGGTTTTTACACCGGCTTTATATTGAAGATCAATCACTCCATACACTTCCCTTGCTAACTCAAGGTTTTCTTTCAGTGCAATGTAATTGCTATAACTGCTTTTATAAGCTGCCAGCGCCTGTGCATATTGCGTATTCACTGTTTGGCCAAACTGAAGTATATCCAACGCATTTCTTTTGATCTGCCAGTTAACCTGGTCAATATTGGCGTTTCGCTTTCCTCCTTGTGTTAGCGGGAACGAAAGGGTGAGTACTGCAAAAGAACTCGGGAAATTATTACTGTATAGTTTTCCAAACTGGTTGTTCAGGTAATTGAAATTATACCCGCCATTCAAACTCACCTGTGGTAGAAATGCCCATTTTTCATATTGCAGACTGGCATAGAGTAATTTTTGTTGTGTCCGGAGAAATACAAACTCGGGTATTTTGGTGATATCAGGCTGTTGAATAGTATCAAGATTTATTTCTTTTTCTAACAAAAGGCTGTCGTAACTGATATCGAGTGAGGTACTGTCGGGATAACCCATCAGGTTTTTCAGGTAACTCGTTTTGGCATCCAGTACAGACTGATTAGAGGCTCTTGTTGCTTTCGTATTGTTCAGTAAAATAGTGGCGCGCTTGTAATCGGTTTTGTCTGCAATACCAGCTTTATATTGACTGAGGGCTACTTTCAGGCTGTTTTGAATACGAATAATATTTTCGTCTGCCACTTTAATCTGTTGTATGGTAGCCAGCACATCATAAAATGCTTTCGATACATTGGTAACTACTTCAACTTTGTTAATCGCTGTATTTTGCCGGGCCTGTGTTCTTACATCCTCTTTACTTCTGTTCGCCAATAATACATCACGGTTAAAAATATTCTGTGAAAAAGCAAACTGCGCATTCGATGTATTATTTACACCCAACCTGATCGGATTACCACCAATAATATTAGTAGGCACCTGGAAATTATGTTGCAGACTATAATTAAAGTTCAATTGTGGATACCAGGCAGAAAGCTTATTCCGCAAAGTGGTTTCAACGATCTGTTCATCAATAACAGACTGTTTTAATGCAGGCTGATGTTGTAATGCATATTGAATAACCTGGTCAAGTGAAGCATTGCGCAAAACGCTGCTGTCTGAACCGGATTGTGCAGTACAATAAAAACTCAACAGTGTACCAATATGTAGTAAACTGATCCTGTACCAGGAACGGGTAGATGACATCATAATTTTCTCTTTTCGCTTTTCAGGAATGGCGATTTCGCAATCAGTAGCTGATTAGAAGCACATGAAGTTCAACAGCTGTACAAAAATCAGTTTTTGTACAATGAGCCTGTAAAGTTAAACAGGAAAAATTCACAGTTGTAACATTATTTTGTCATTTTAGCATAATTTGGATGAACGGGGCAATCATTTTCAGCCCTCTGTATGCAAGACCTTATCTTTGATACCCTATGATCGATTTCAGGAGCGACACAGTTACCAGGCCCACCCCTGGTATGTTACAGGCCATGTTGGCAGCACCGGTGGGTGACGATGTTTTCAACGAAGATCCTACCGTTAACCAACTCGAAAAATTAGCGGCTTCTCTTTTTGGCAAAGAAGCTGCTTTGTTTTGTCCGAGCGGCACCATGACTAACCAGATCGCCATTAAATGTCATACCCAACCCGGTGATGAAGTGATCTGCGATCATCTTTCGCATGTGTACCAATATGAAGGCGGTGGCATTGCATTTAATTCCGGTTGTTCTGTAAGGTTATTGGAGGGCGATCGTGGAAGAATTACCGCAGAACAGGTATTATCGGCTATCAATCCAGATGATGTACACAAGCCGGTAAGTACATTGGTATCATTGGAAAACACGGCCAACAGGGGTGGTGGAAGTTGTTATCATTTTAGTGATATCCAATCCATCAAAGAAGTTTGTTTAGAAAATAATTTGAAGCTGCATCTCGATGGAGCACGTTTGTTTAATGCGCTTGTTGCTAAAAACGAAACATGCAAACAATATGGAGAAGTATTTGATACCATTTCTATCTGCTTAAGTAAAGGATTGGGCGCACCTGTTGGAAGTGTGTTGATTGGCCCCGGCAATTTTATTAAAAAAGCCAGGCGTTACAGGAAAGTATTTGGTGGTGGTATGCGACAGGCCGGTTATATAGCTGCAGCAGGCTTATATGCACTGGAACACCAGGTAGCAAGGATGAAAGAAGACCATGAACATGCGCAAATACTGGCTAATGCATTGAAAGAGAAAGATTTTACAGGAGAAATCCTCCCGGTTGAAACCAATATCATTATTTTTGAGGTGAAGAGACGCTTCACGGCGCCCGATCTGGTGACCATCCTCCAACGATCCAATATTCTTGCCATAGCCATATCTCCTACACAGATCAGGCTCGTGGTACATTTAGATATTACACCTGCCAAAATTCAGGATACGCTAAATGTATTGAAGGCCCTTTAAAACGGTTGTAGTTTACGCCAGGATTTAAAAGAATTAAAAAGAGCAAGCAAGCAAATGTTACCGAAGATTAACCCTACGAATACACAGGCATGGTTCCTGTTGCAAAAGCATTATGAGGAAGAAATGAACCGCAGACATATGCGTGATTTATTTGCGGCAGATGCAGACCGCTTTAAAAAATTCTCTCTCCGGTCAGGAGATATACTGTTTGATTATTCTAAAAACATCATCAACCAGAAAACCCTGCAACTTTTATTACAGTTGGCCGAAGACTGCAAACTGAAAGACGCCATTCATGAAATGTTTGCAGGCATAAAAATCAATGAAACAGAACAGCGTTCAGTATTACATACCGCACTACGTAATTTTTCAGACACGCCTATTCTTGTAGACGGAAAAGATATTATGCCCCATATACAAAGAGTACAGGCACATATGAAAACTTTTTGTGAAGAAGTACATAGCGGAAAACACAAAGGATATACAGGTAAAAAGATACGTTTTATCGTAAATATTGGTATTGGTGGCAGCGATCTCGGCCCTGTAATGGTTACCGAGGCACTGAAACCCTTCCGGAAAAATGGAATTGAAACTTTTTTTGTCAGCAATATCGATGGTACACATATCAGTGAAGTATTAAAACTTGTTCGGCCCGAAGAAACATTGTTCCTGGTGGCATCCAAAACATTTACCACACAGGAAACCATGACCAATGCCCATACAGCGAGAAAATGGTTCCTTGAAAAAGCCGGCGATGAAAAACATATTGCCAAACATTTCGTGGCACTCAGCACCAATGAAAAGGAAGTAACGGCTTTTGGTATCGATAAAAAGAACATGTTTGAGTTCTGGGACTGGGTTGGTGGCCGTTATTCTTTATGGAGCGCCATTGGATTATCGATTGCACTGACAATTGGTTACCACAACTTTGAAGCATTACTGAAAGGTGCATCTGCTGCAGATGAACATTTCAGGAAAGAAAAATTTGATAAGAATATCCCGGTACTCATGGCATTGCTGGGTATCTGGTACACTAATTTTTTTGGTGCACAAAGTGAAGCCATTCTCCCCTACGATCAATACCTGCATCGTTTTGCGGCCTATTTTCAGCAGGGTAACATGGAAAGTAATGGTAAAAGTATCGACAGAAGCGGCAATCCCGTAAACTACAGTACCGGCCCTGTTATCTGGGGCGAACCAGGTACAAACGGACAGCATGCTTTTTACCAGTTACTGCACCAGGGCACACCGTTGGTACCATGCGATTTTATTGCACCCGCTATCAGTCATAACCCAATAGGCGATCATCACCAGAAATTATTGTCTAACTTCTTTGCCCAAACAGAGGCACTGATGAATGGCAAATCGGAGAATGAGGTGAAAATAGAATTTATGAAAGAAGAAAAGAGCCAGGAAGATATTAAAAAACTGACCCCCTTTAAAATTTTTGAGGGCAATAAACCAACCAACTCTATTCTCGTTAAAGAAATCAATCCATTCAACCTGGGTCAACTGATTGCTTTATATGAACACAAAATATTTGTACAGGGTATTATCTGGAACATTTTCAGTTTTGATCAATGGGGTGTTGAATTGGGTAAACAACTGGCCAATCGTGTATTACCCGAATTATCAACTGAAGAGGATATCAGTTCTCACGACAGTTCCACGAATGGACTGATTAATGCCTATAAACAATTTAGAAAAGGATAAGATGGAAGGTATTCTTGTGCGACATATTGAAGCCAGGGACAATGTTGACATGGCATTGATTATACGCAGTGCATTAAAAGAATTTGGCGCTAATAAACACGGTACAGTTTATTATGATGAGAGTACGGATCATTTATTTGAATTGTTTCAAGCAGAGCCATTGAGCGAATATTTTGTAGCTGAAAAAGATGGTGTTTTATTGGGAGGCGCAGGCATCTATCCTACCAATGCCTTACCAGAAGGCACTTGTGAACTGGTAAAAATGTATCTCTCTCCCGCTGCCCGAGGTATGGGGCTTGGACGATCTATGATCAACAGATGTATTGAGGCAGCCAAAGCAAAAGGTTTTCAACAGATTTATCTTGAAACCATGCCAGAGTTGAAAAAGGCAGTAAGTGTTTATGAAAAATTCGGGTTCAGCTATTTGTCCGGCCCAATGGGCAACAGTGGTCATAATGGGTGTGATATCTGGATGATCCGGAAGGTGAGTGAATAGTGAGGAACTGGGATGTAATGGTATGCTTGCCAAAGAATTATTTGAATACCTCTGTGCAACTCCGTGCCACACTCTGTGGTAAAAAAAAGTCTTGATATAAACCACAGAGTTACACAGAGTGTGGCACGGAGTTGCACGGTTTTTTAATGCACCCCGACTAACATAGGCTTCACCCTTTCACGTTTCACTTTTCACCTCTCACGCTCTCTCATTTTCTTATTCGAGGATCTACTACTCCATACAGTAAGTCTGCCAGCATATTTACAAAGATGAAAAAAGTGGCAGTAATAAGTACGCTGCCCATGACTACCGGGAAGTCTAATTTTTCGAGGGCATCTACCGTTATTTTCCCTATTCCTTTCCAGCCGAAAATATATTCTACAAAAAAAGCACCGGCGAGCAGTTCGGCAAACCAGCCGGTGACTGCTGTAATTACCGGATTGAGTGCATTACGCAAAGCGTGTTTCACTACGATGATGCGCTGACTTAACCCCTTGGCCCTTGCTGTGCGTATATAATCCTGATTCAATACATCCAACATGGCACTTCTTGTCAACTGGGTAATAATAGCGAGCGGTCGGATACCCAATGTTATTGCTGGCAGTATCAGGTTTTTTAATTGCAGCGATCGGCCTTTGAACGGATCAACAGCATATAAGCTACCTGTCATTTCAAGACCGGTATATTCACTGAGTACAAAACCAAAAAGATACGCCAGCACAATTCCCATAAAAAAGGAAGGTGCCGATATGCCCAGCACACTTGCAAATACAGAACCCGTATCCATCCAGGTATCTTTTTTTACTGCCGCAATTACACCCAGTGTAATACCAATAACAGTTGCAAATAACATGGCCGACAATGCCAGTATCAGCGTACCGGGTAAGGCTTCTGCCAACACCGTTGATACTTCTTTTTTGGTTTGATAGGATTTGCGCAGATAAGGTATTTTTATGGCCAACTTGGTTTCACCACCTATAAAAATTCCTTTCAGTTCCTTTCGTTCTATTTCTTCTTTTGAATGAATACTGAGTGGCGACACATCATTCAGGTAATACACAAACTGTTTCCATTTTGGCTGATCCAATGCCAGTTCTTTCCTGATATTCTGGATAGTAGCACTGTCGCCGGTTTGTCCCAATACCAGTCTTGCAGGGTCGCCAAAACCCTGGAACAGAAAAAATACAATCACCACCACTCCTGCCAGCACAAGTAAACCATACAGGAGTTTTTTGGCGAGGTATTGAAGCATACAGTTTTTTATAGAATTAAAGCATCTGCTTTTGACAAGGCTAATTTGTTGATTACACGTGCACCCTGCATGAGAAAGAAAGTAGGATTTACGCGGGCGGCAGTTTTAATAACAGTTGCATCACAACGTATAATGGTTGTTCCCGGAAACAATGCAACCGCTTTTTCTGTTTCAGCAGTAACAATGGCAACTGTAATATTTTTAGCTACCCATTTTTCTTTCAATGTTTCAAATTGTGCCAACCAGTTTGCTGCATTGTTCATATCCTTTGCAAATACCAGTACATAGGGGTTTGTATTGCTAAAAACAGCAGCCGTAGTATCTGTACCGGAGAGATTTTGTAAAGTAAAGTCAACAATTTTCGCCGTAAGACCGTTCCCTTTTTTAACCAGCTTATCTTTCCGGTCTACATATTCATAAGTAGAATCGAAGTCGGCGGGAAATGATGACTGGTCGAAGAAAATATCTTTCCCGTCTTTTTTATACTGGAATACAATGGCAAAACTATCCCGAATAGCTCCTTCCGGTATTTTCATCTGTTCTGTAATATCATTTCCTTTTTTATAAGGAAGACAGTCTACCAATGGTAAATATTTGAGTACATACCATTGCAGTCCCACTGTTACAAATAAACTCAATACTACATACATAATGGCTGTCGACTCACTCATCATGGAAGACAGTTTGCGGTTGGTAAACAGCAGAATGAGTATGAGAAACAACAAAAGAATATCTTTTCCGAACGACATTGCCGGTGTTAAGGGCAAACAGTCACCAAAACAACCACAGGTTTTAATTTTCCCGGAGAACAGCGCATATCCTGTAAGAAAGGTAAAGAAGATGATCAGTAACAATAACATCCAGCTTATACTACGTTTACGCCAGCCTACAATAACGGCCACACCTGCTACTACTTCCAGCACATTCATAACCAGTGAAAACAGCAGCGTATAATCATTCAGAAAATGCCAGCCCCATACTTCAAAAAACTCCTGCATTTTATAACTGAGTCCCAATGGATCGTTGGCTTTTATCAATCCTGAAAAAATAAACAACAAACCTACAAACCAGCGGATAAGCATGATAACTGTTCGCATAAATCAATGTTTTCCTTCTTCAATTAAAATCAATGCAAAAACTGCATAGTTAATAATATCTACATAATTGGCATCTATCCCTTCACTGATCAGGGTATTGCCATCGTTTTCCAGTATCTGTCGTATACGTAATAATTTCATGAGTACCAGGTCAGCAAAACTTTGCTGGCTCATATCGCGCCATGCTTCACCATAATCATGGTTTTTATCAAGCATGGTGTTTTTGGCAAATGCTACATAATGATGATACAGTTCATCTACTTTTTCAACCGGTACTTCTTCCACCTGTGGGTTACCCAGTTCAAGCTGTATCAGGCCAATCACAGCATAATTAATAATGCCTTTGAATTCTGAAGGAATATCATCACCTACTTTCTGTGTTTTCAGGTCCTGTATGGTGCGGATACGCAGGGCTTTGATAAAAATCTGGTCCACTACAGAAATGGTTCTGAGCACGCGCCAGGCCGTTCCATAATCTTTTGTTTTTTTGATGAATATATCTTTACAACTACCAATGGCTGCATCGTATTGTTGATTCGTATTACTCATTTTTCCGAAACCGTTATGGGCTTTGACAATATCTTTGATCTGAAGATGCAATATAAATGAAACCTGCAATGTTTACACTGAACTGTAAAGGAAGATTACTCACAATTGATACGCCTGTTGTAATGGGCATCATCAATGCCACTCCCGATTCTTTCTATGAAGGAAGCCGGAAAAACAATATTGATGCTGCTTTGCAACAGGCCGGGAAAATGATTGAAGAAGGTGCCGGCATCATCGATATTGGTGCACAAAGCACCCGTCCGGGTAGCCATATAGTGGGTCCGGAAGAGGAAATCAGTCGTCTGCATGCCATTACGGAAGCCATTGCAAAACGTTTTCCCGGCATTTTTATCTCTGTTGATACCTATTACAGCCAGGTAGCTATGGCAGCGGCCAATATGGGAGCATCCATCATTAATGATATCAGTGGCGGACATTTCGATCCTGATATGCTTACAACAGTGGCCGGTTTAAAAATGCCTTATGTATGTATGCATGTACAAGGTAATGCAAAAACCATGCATCAGCTATCGGTTTACAACAATGTAGTGACAGATGTGATGGATTATTTTATCCAGCGAATGGAACAATGTAACAAAGCCGGCATTGCTGATATTATTCTTGATCCGGGTTTTGGTTTCAGTAAAACTGCCGAACAGAATTTTCAACTCATTCGTTCCACAGCCAGTTTTGTAGCTTTAGGTAAACCTGTGCTTATTGGGGTTTCAAGGAAATCTACTATTTATAAAACGCTTGGTATTACTGCACAGGAAGCATTAAACGGAACTACGGTCTTACATACTGCGTCACTTTTAGCGGGTGCTCATATTTTGAGGGTACACGATGTTAAAGAAGCCGTGGAAGCCATCCGTCTTACCCGCTACCTGCTGCCATAAAAAAGCGCCCCAATATACATCGGGACGCTCTCTCTGCATAAGTTGCAATGATGTTTACTGACGGGGCATTTGTTGCGGCATCTGCATTGCTGGTGTTACAGGTTTCGAAGCTGCTTTAACCACATCTATCACTTCAATATCGAAAGCAAGGTTAGTAAATGGAGGGATAACAGGCGCTGAACCCTGTATACCATATGCAAGCATCGCAGGAATAATGAGGCGGCCCTTGCCACCCTTTCCAAACAAACGCAAACCTTCATCCCAACCCGGCATTACGGCACCAGTACCTATTTCTACATTAATAGGCTGGGCATTCGGATCCATATTGGTTTCGAATACTTTTCCGTCATTGGTTTTACCAATAAAATATCCTTTATAGCGTACCACAGCAGTCCAGCCCGAATCAGATTTCTGACCGGTACCGGCATGCTGTACTTCTACCTGTAAACCGGATGCTGTTGACTGTACAGTCAGGTTCTTTTTCCTGGCATATTCTTTTACCGCATTGATTTCTTTCTGCTTTTCAATGGCAATTTCTTTTTCGTAATCTGCTTTTACCTCATCCTGGTTATTGAACACTTTCAGGATTTCAAAACGGCCATTAATCAGGTCACCTTTTTTAAACATATCATTGTAGTCCATCACCTGCATATTTTTCAGGGTATCGACCGACAATACAAAATCAACTTTATCACCTGCACCACAAAGTGTGATGATCTCAGTAAATGTATGTTTACCCAAACGCGCTGTGTCTACCGGAAAATAAACAGGGATATTATCATACGATGACTGCAGTACAGTATCCTTTGATTTCAGCTTATACTCAATGTTCATTTTTACAAACTGACCATGTTTCAGTTTTTCCTTGCTCGACCCGCTGATCTTATAGGTCATGCCTGAAGGTGCTTTTTCATATTGGTTACAGCTTGCAAGCAATACGATCGCCAGTAATAGCGAGGTGGTTGTTCTCATCATTTGTTTTATTGTAGTTGATTGTGATATTGTTTAAGTATCTCTTTAAATCTTTTTACTGTTGTTTCAAGGTTATCACTGCTTCGGCCACCGGCTGCATTTTTATGTCCGCCACCTTCAAAGTGTTCCCTGGCAAATGTATTCACATCAAAATCACCTTTACTGCGGAAGCTCCATTTTCTCTCTTCATCCCTGTCTATTACAATGGCCCCCAGTTTAATACCCTGTATGGTAAGCAGGTAATTCACCAGCCCTTCCGTATCACCGGTTTTAATATCAAATTTCTGGAGATCAGCCTTTGTAATATACATCAGGCTGGTATTGTATTCATATAAAACTTCCATCCTGTTGAGCAGGGCATGACCAATAAGTCGGAGCCTGTTCTCAAGGAAGCTGTCATAAATAAAATCATGAACCTTAGTATGATTCAATCCCAGCTCTTTCAGATGTGCCGCCATGCGGTGTACCGATGCAGTAGTGGCAGGGAAACGGAATGAACCCGTATCCGTCATCAAACCCGTATACAAACACTCGGCCATCTCTACATTCAATACTTCAGCATGACCCGATGCCATGATAAAATCGTACACCATTTCGCAGGTTGAGCTTTTGGAAGTGTTGCTCATCCCATAATTAAAGGCTTCTTCCTGAGGCTGCTGGTGATGATCGATGAGTATTTTGATACAATTGGCCTCTGTTAATACCTGTTCCATGTGTTTGGTACGGTGAAGCACATTGAAATCGAGACAAAAAATAACTTCGGCAGCATTTACCAGGTCGGTTGCGGCATGTCTTTGCTGTTCAAAGTCTACCAGCTTATCTACCCCGGGCATCCAGTTAAGAAAAGAGGCCCAGTTGGTGGGTGAAATAACAGTAACATCGTGCTCCAGTGCCTTCAGAAAATGGTATAACCCCAGTGCAGAACCCATGGCATCGCCATCGGGTTTCTGGTGCATGGTTATCACTGCTTTGAAAGGCTTACTAAGGGAAGGGAAAAATAGATCGATCGACTGCATAGCGTGGCGGCAAAATTGCGGTTTCCGGACTGTTTGGGCAAATCAATTTAATACCATTTAACAAATTTCCTGCCATTATCTCCCGAAAAGGCCTCTTTCTCGTACTTTTGCAGCCGAAATAGATAAAGCAAGTATTTATGAGCAACAGAACATTTACCATGATTAAGCCGGATGCTACCACTAAAGGATATACCGGAGCCATCCTGGATCAGATCATCAAAGCCGGCTTTAGTGTAAAAGCCATGAAATGGACCCGCCTTACTCCCGAGCAGGCCGGTTTATTCTACGATATTCACCGTGAGCGCCCTTTCTTTGGCGAACTGGTTGAGTTTATGAGCAGCGGCCCGATTGTAGCAGCCATCCTCGAAAAAGAAAATGCAGTTGCCGATTTCCGTAAGCTGATTGGTGCTACCAATCCGGCCCAGGCAGAAGAAGGAACCATCCGTAAACAATTTGCAGCATCAGTAGGTGAAAATGCCGTTCACGGAAGTGATAGTGATGAAAATGCAGCGATTGAAGGAGATTTTTTCTTTTCTAAATTAGAAAGATTCTAATTAATCAACCTTTTTTAATAGGAAAAGCCACCCAACTAACGGATGGCTTTTCTTGCTTAAATAATTACTGACCTGTGATTTTCTTCTCGATACTATTCTTCCCATTACCAGTGTAACATTATCAATCAAAACAACGCTTCCGGACTTTCCGACTTTCGGTCGCCGGACTCCTCTCCCTATCTCTTCATCTGCCCAAATAACCATTTTAATAAACCCGGTTCTGCAAATGCGGGGTCCCAGCTATTGTGATTGGCATTGGGGAACAATTTGAATTGAACATTTGCCTTTGCTTTTTGCAATGCAGCAAACATTTGTTCGGAATAAACGGCTAATACCACATCATCTTTACCGCCATGAAATATCCACCAACTGGTTTTTGTCAGCTGCTGAGCGGTTGCAGGATGTGCACCTCCACAAATGGGAATGGCTGCTGCAAATAAACCCGGTATTCTCCGCACCAGTTCAAATGTACCCATGCCACCCATCGATAAACCCATGATATATACCTGGTCTTTTTTAACCGGGTAACGTTCCAGTAAATTGCCCACCAGGCCCTGTAACATTTTCATAGACTTCGATGGTTCTCCTACAGGCACAAAATAAAATGTTCGCTTTCCTGTTTTACTACCCGTTGTTACGGCCTGTACATTACTCCAGTAACTATTTGGTGCACATTGCGGAAATACCACGATGGCCGGGTAATTTTTCCGGATACTATCCTGCAAAAACATTCTGGCGCCATGTGTCAGTTGCTTTTCATTATCTGTACCACTCTCACCTCTCCCATGCAGCAATAATACAAGCGGATACTTTTTTGCTGCATCATAATTTTCAGGTAATAATACCCTGAAAGGCATCGTGTCGCCACTTTGTGTGATCCAGTGTTTTTCAAACAGGCTCAGGTCCTGTGCTTGCACAAAAACACTGCTCAGCAATAACAACAAAACAGACAAACGAATCTTTTGCATGGTACCTGTTTATTTAAGGTATGGACTTTCAAAACCCAGTTTTTTCAACCCGGTCTGTATTTCAGGACAACTCATGAATAATTTCCATAACAAACCGCTGCGATAATTTTCCATCATTACTACAATCGGTCCCTGGTCAATGGCAAGATAACGTGGCAGGTACCAGTTCTCTGTTTCACTGAATGCATCGTAGAAACCAAAAGGTCCCCACATTTTATCTTTTTTATTGAGATACCAGTTTTTCATGGCTGCCATCGATTCTTTGGGTGTGTAGGGGAAAGAAGATAAAGCAGCCGTTGGAGAAATCACCCCAATATCTCTTTTCATTCCCGGAGCATGACCTGCATACCCTTTTATTGAATAACTCGATGTAAGTCCCCAGCTATCAGGCCCATATCCCTTAAACTGTTTGGGGTTTTCAACACACCAGTTATAATGAATTAAAGCGTGATTGGTATTTTCTTTTCCATAATCAGCATACCTGTCTTTTAGTCCACGTGGATCAAGTCCTAAATAAGAATAATGTGCCCAGAACAAGGGGCCAGACTCTGAGGCATCGCCCTGGTGATGCATTTGAAGTTTTATGTCTTTGTATCCTGACGGGTTCTGGTTAATGGCTCCATTCTGTGCCCATCCTTCATGATATACCTCCGCAGGTACACCGTGTGTTGGTGATGATGCAGCAAGTATGTACATAATCTGGCATTCATTATACCCCCTCACTGCAAAATTCATCCTCCATGCATGATTGGGGCTCCAGTGCCAGTACAATACATTTTTTTCATTGCGGTACCAGTTAAAATCTACTTCTTTCCAGAGTTTGTTGATTCTTTCAGCGAGTGTTTTTTCTGTTGCACTACCCTCTTTAAAATACTGTCGTACACATAAAAGTCCCTGTATCATGAAAGAACTTTCAACAAGATCACCACCATCATCGTAACGACTAAATGGCTGCACTTTTCCTGTTTCGCCGTTCCACCAGTGAGGCCAGGCTCCATGAAAGCGATCGGCTTTTTCAAGAAAACCAACAATTTTTTCCAGCCTTTGCCTACCCTCCTCCCTGGTAATAAAATTTCGTTCAATACCCACCAGTATAGCCATCACACCAAAACCACCCCCACCACTGGTTACAACATGTTTATCGTTTTGAGGGTACACATTATCGTTATGATAACGCTCACGGGCCAGTCCACTGGTAGGTTCTGCTCCATCCCAGAAATACTGAAAAGTAGCACGCTCCACTTCCGTAAAAATTTGTTCATCTGCTGCTGAAGCAAATGTTATCGAAGTATTTTCGGAAAGATTTTTTTGTTGTGCAACAGGCTTGCAGGAAACAAAATATACTAAGAACCAGG
The DNA here is from genome assembly GCA_049324295.1 of Bacteroidota bacterium. Taxonomy (GTDB): domain Bacteria; phylum Bacteroidota; class Bacteroidia; order Chitinophagales; family Chitinophagaceae; genus Sediminibacterium. The sequence goes on along the minus strand of JBMOKQ010000024.1, from coordinate 28,518 downwards.
ATACAAGAAACAGGGATACAAGGCCATGACTTTTTTGATACATAGACTGGATTTTTAGGGCAATACAATATGGGCAGATTGTGGCATAGTACCACAATCTGCCTTGTATTTTTAATTGTTTACTTATTCGCCTTACCTAAGTTGAAAAGCGATTTGATCTGTGCATCGGGTAATGCCCGGTTATAAATCCTCATCTCATCTATCTGCCCCGTCATGGGTGCAAAACTTACATCAGCATTTACCGACTTCCCTGGTATACCGTTGTAATTGGAGCCGATGATGATTTCGCTGGGCTCATAAGACTTAAACAGGTTATTACCCACCCCCCTGTTGGGAAAACCGCCCACTTTGATGCCATCAGCCCATATATTGAAAACACCGGTACTGGTTTCATAAGTCAGGAGAAGATGGGTCCATTTATTCATACCAATGGTAGGCGACAGGTTGTTGTTGAGATTATCCTGTGTACCACCTCCTACAGTTGTGAAAGTGGGTTGTATACGTAATGTTGTAGTGTTGGTAGCCGGGAATGACTGTGTATTCAATGCAAAGTTGATATTACCATTAAATATTCCCGGACGTGCCAGCTGAAACAACATGGTTCTTTTTGATCCGTTGTTCAGAATTTTTACCCAGGTGCTGATGGTAAAACTTTTTAAGGCATCTGTTTTGAACGCCTGGAACTGAGTGGCATAATACAGATAACCGGCTGCCAGGTTCAGTGCTTTTCCTCTCACGCCACCTGCCACATAAGTGTCATTGGCTGCGGTAGTGGGCGCTGTTGTACTTTTCAGTTCATTTTTGCTGTCATCAAAACTCCAGTAGGCAATGAGGTTATCGGGATATACCTCATCGGAACTTTTATAACCATCAATGGTACCTTCATAAGCTGCCGTACTTACAGGTGGTAACTTATTGGGGTTACCGTCTTTTTTACAGGAGATGACCGCAACTGCTATGGAAGCAATTACCAGCGTCCTGCTTATTGTATAGGATGTTGACAATAACATGATGTAATTTTTTAATGATTCATGAATCAATAGCCAGGGTTCTGTGTAAGTACACCGGCGCTTAAATCTATTTGTGGCTGAGGAATGGGTAATAACACATCTCTTGCATTACTGAATGCTGTTTTACCATGTGCATTCAATACGGTTTGTGCTACGCCCCAGCGTACCAGGTCGAAGAAACGATCGTGTTCCATGGCCAGTTCTACACGGCGTTCTTTCCGGATAGCATCACGCAAAGTTGCCTGATCGGCAGCAATTACATCCGGCAGTATGGTATTATTACCCGCACGTGCCCTGGCCCTTATTGAGTTGAGCGCATTTCTGGCCGCAATAATATTAGCAGCGCCTCCAACTTCATTGGCTGCCTCTGCATACACCAGTACTACATCTGCGTAGCGAAGTATACGTACATTCATCCAGGAGCCAAAACGGTCACCAATAGAAGCACGTGTTGCCGGATTGGTGTACACTTTGTTATTGTAACGTGGATTGGGTAAACCCGTTGGCAGGTTTTCACCATACAATGTTTGGTAAGTAGTTGTATTGGTACTCGTGTACATGATGGTTCTGTTCTTACGTGGGTCGTTGGCTTCATAGGCCGCTTCCAGATCAGTTGTAGGTGTGTTCCAACCCCAGCCTAAATCCCATATACCTGCACCTCTTACACCCTGTATCTGCGCATACTGAACACCATTGTTACTGGGTATGGCCGAAGATGCGGTAGCCTGTACTTCAAATACCGATTCCTTACTGTTCTCACCTTCTTCACGGAAAATACGATCATAAGATGTGGTAAGATCATACTGCCCCGAAGTTATAACAGCATTGGCAGCAGCCATGGCCTCATTCCATTTTTGTTGTGTGAGATATACTTTGGCGAGTAAACCATTTGCTGCTCCGCGTGTAACACGACCGGCAAATTTTGAATCCCATGACAGTGGCAGATTGGCCGATGCAAAAACCAGATCTGCTTCTACAAAAGCATAAATCTGTGCCGCAGTACTTTGAGGCACATTGTTTTGTTGTGCAGGATTATCAAAAAGCTTATCAATTAAAGGCACCCTTCCAAAAAAGCGCACGAGATTGAAATAAGCATAAGCACGTAAAAATCTGGCCTCTGCAATGGTCTGCTGTTTAATCTGATCTGTTGCTGTAATGGTAGTATTGGTATTTACTTCATTGATGGTACTGTTACACCTGGTGATCATGGTATAATAACCGAGCCAGAGTGTATTACAAAAACCATTACTCGGCAGCACAGGAAAATTATCCATCGTAATGGCATTGGCACCACCATCTGCAGGTGTACTTCCTTTATCAGCATCATCGCTCCTGATACTGGCAGCTGTAATAAATGCCAGGCTATGTACATTAAAACTTCTCAGTTCATTATACGCACTAAAAATAAACTGGTCGTATGGACCTGATCCTCCGGGATAAGGATAATTGTCGGCATCATATGCACCCTGGCGTTCCGTATCGAGGAATTTTTTACATCCGGTGGATGATAATAACATACACATGGCTGCAGCAACCAGGTAAGTCATCCGGAATAGTTGTTTAAACGATTTCATATAAATGAGTTATTAAAGTCTGTTAAAAAGTAAGATTGATGCCCAGTGAATAAATTGCCGGAACAGGATAAGCGCCATTATCAGCACCACCACCCAGTATACTTCCTATTAAAGGCTCTGGTGAGTAACCGGTTACTTTGCTCCATGTTTTGATATTCTGTCCGTTCAGGAAAATTCTTGCACGCTGAATACCCATTTTCGACAATACTGTTCTTTTGAATGTATAGCCAATCTGTAAGGTTCTGAGACGGAAATAATCGCCCGGTTCAAGGAAATAAGTGCTCATCAGGAAATTATTACCTCTGGTATTATCCAGTACAGGCTCTACATTGCTGGTACCGGGAGCAGTCCATGCATTTAAACGATTGGCCTCATAATTCAATACGGCGAATGTTGAGGTACGTCGCTGCGTGTAAATTTTATGACCGGCCATACCCTGTCCTTCAATCTCCATATCAAATCCTTTATAACTGATAGCAATGTTGCCACCAAAACTGTATGGAGGGAACGGACTTCCAATATAACCCCTGTCGGCAGGTGTAATCTGGCCATCACCATTAATATCTGCATAAGAAATATCGCCCGGTAATGAGTTTACAAAAGCAGGTGATTTCTGCAGGTCGGCGGTTGACTGGTAAATACCTTTTTGTGTATATCCATAGAAATAACCGATCGATCTTCCGGTAGTAGTGAGGTTGGCACCGCCATTACCAATAATGGAGAAATTGAAATTATTACCAATGGAGTTTACCACGTTATGGTTATAGCTGAAGTTGGCACCCACTCTATAGGTTAAGTCTTTACCGATACTGTTAGACCATGCCAGATTCACTTCAATACCTTTATTGGTAATGCTTCCGAGGTTGGTGAAATAACTTCTTGTTTCATTCGGTAGTGTTACAGCCGTTAGTATATCTGTTGTGGTTCTGTTGTAATAGGTAATTTCGGCGCTCAATTTATTATCGAATGCTTTTACATCGATACCTACATCAATACCTTTCACAGTTTCCCAGTGAAGGTTGGGGTCAGGAATATAGGCAGCCTGGATAGAGCTGTAAATATTATCACCAAAAATAGCGGTTGATGCATTCTGCACACCGGGTCTCCACAGGTTATCAGCAAAACCATTGGCATTACCCGTTAAACCCCATGCTGCTCTCAGTTTCAGGAAGTTTATTTTTTTCACTTTTGAGAAAAAAGCTTCATCACTGATAACCCAACCGGCACCTACACTACCAAATGTACCCCAGCGGTTAGCCGGTGCAAATTTAGAACTGCCATCTCTTCTTACTGTAGCATTCAACAGGTATTTGCCTTTATAAGAATAACCCACGCGTGCAAATCCACCGGCAATGGCATTTTCTGAACCACCACCGGTGTTTGAAATCGGGTTGTTGATGTTGATGATATTGAGGTACCAGAAATCAGGATCATTCGGAACATTGGTGAGTGTATCTCTGCGTGTACCACCAATGGAGGAACTTTTATTGTAAATGGTAGTGAAACCTGCTACAGCATTAATGTTATGACCATTACCCAGGTTCTTATCGAAACTCAGGGTATGATCCTGCTGGAAACGACTTGCTTCATTCTGGGTCTGACTCACAGAAGTTCTTGCAGCATTATCGAATGTAGTAGTGGTAGGTGCACCATTTTCACCGAGGTTGATGAATGAGTATGGCAATGCACTGTAACTTCTTGTATTATCAAATACCAGGTCGGTGTACACTGTAGAGCGCCAGGTAAAGTTTTTGAGGAATTTAATTTCAGCAAACAGGTTACCAATTACGCGATATTGTTTATTGATAATAGTACCATTGTTTCTGTTTAAAGCGGCAATAGGGTTACCCACCTGTGCCCGCTGGAACGAAGGCATGCTGTAATAGGTTTTATCATCCTGCTGAACAGGCACAATAGGTGCAGCCCATAATGCATTGGTAATAGAAGCGGTTGCCGGATTATTTACAGAATGGTATCCTGTTAATCCACCTCCTACTTTAATCTTATCATTAAAACGCAGTTCTTCATTCAAACGAACGAGGTAACGTTTAAAACGGTTGTCTCTCAACACACCTTCCTGATCGGTATAACCGATATTGAGGTAAGTGGTAGATTTTTCACCGGTGTTGGAAATACTCAGGTTGGTGGCGCTGATTACCGCATCACGCAACACTAAATCCTGCCAGTTGGTATTGGCGGTATAGTTGGTATAATCGAAAGGAGCCGCATTTAAATTGGCAAGCTGTGCATTGTATAATTTTCTGAAACCTGCCGCATCAGTAATTTTTATTTTATCCTGCACCGTCTGTACACCAATAGAGCTTTGCAGTTCAATGCGTGTTTGACCCCTTGCTGCTTTTTTTGAGGTAATGGCAATCACACCATTGGCGCCACGTAAACCATAAATGGCAATAGAGGAAGGATCGCGCAGGATATCGATGGTTTCAATATCAGCAGGGTTCAGGAAATCAATATTATCGTGCAGAATACCATCTACCACATACACAGGGCTCGCAGTATTGGTACTGTTGATACCCCTTATTCTCACTACCGGACTTGCACCTGCTACACCGGAGTTGGCAATGGTTAAACCCGCCACACGGCCCTGTAAAGATGCAATAGGATTGGTAGCCGGTCTGTTGGCCACTTCCTCTCCTTTAACAGATGTAACAGAACCGGTAAGATCTCTTTTCTTCTGGGTACCATAACCCACAACAACAATTTCGTCGATGGCTTTCTCTACAGGTTTTAAGGAAATACTGATGCTGGTATTTTTACCCACCTTTTGTTCAACCGTGGTAAAACCAACATAGGAAAACACCAGTATATCTCCTTCCGTTACCGAAATAGAATAATTACCGGAAGCATCTGTAATGGTACCAAGTGTGGTGCCTTTTACGGCAACAGATACATCGGCCAGTGGAGTACCGTTGTTGTCTGTAACCTTACCTTTTACATCGGGTACTACAACAGGTTCGGGCTGAACAAATGGCGTTACGGTTGGTTCAGCATACTTGCGTTTCACCACAATGGTTTTATCGCTGATGGTGTACGACAGTAACTGATCTTTAAAACAAAGAGCAAGTACATTCTCCAGCTTTTCGTTGCGTACAGAAAGACTGATGGGTTTGGCAGTTTTCAATGCGTCATCGGCATACAAAAACTGAAAACCGGTCTGCTTTCGGATATCTTCAAAAATGCGCTGGATTGAAATATTCTCTCCTTTGATGGTTACTTTTTGTGACAGGCCTGCTGCACTAACCTGGAGACAGGCGATGATCATAAAAACTGTGGTAAGTTTCATAATCTTAGGCATTTGATTTGCCCCTCGGCGCAGGACGCCCCGGGATTGGCAAACAGAAGTTAAATACATAGATTTGTAGGGATTGAGTAGTTAATAAACAGTTAGACTAGCTGATACATGACATCAATCAATTTCGCCGGATGCTGCTGCAACAGTGTCCGGTTTTTTGTGCATCATGTTCAACCTGTTCAACCATCGCTACCCATCGGAAACATAAACAGGTGTTTCATATATGGCGTTTTAAATTTTAACGTGACACTACTACTTTCTTTCCTTCCACACTGAACTTCACTTCCTCTGTTAACTCCAGCATCTGCAATACCTTTGATACATTGTTGTTACGGGTGATCTGTCCAGTAAACTGCATACCCACATGGCCTTTATATTCTATATCAACATCGTACCAGCGAGCAATCTGTCGCATGATACTGCGCAGATCGGTGCTTTTAAATACAAACAACCCATTTTTCCAGGCCATCACTTCTTCGGTATCAATATTATTTGCAATACTGATGCGGCCACTTTTTACCATTCTCGCCTGCTGACCCGGTCTTAGTATTTTTACCTGCTTAGGGTTGGTTTCATCGGCTGCAGCCACTTTTACGGAGCCTTCCAGTAAACTGGTTCTAATCTGTACCTCATCATTGTAAGCATTAACATTGAAATGGGTACCAAGAACTTCAATAGCAGATTTACCTGCGGAAACTTTAAAAGGTTTGTCGGCATTATGGGCCACTTCAAAATAAACTTCACCTGTAATCTGCACATTGCGATTAGCCCCACGAAAAGCCGTAGGGAAACGAATAGAAGATGCCGCATTCAGCCACACTTTGGTACCATCCGATAAGGTTACCTGGTATTCACCGCCACGGGGAGTGGTAATGGTATTATAGAAAATTTTCTCTTCCGCTGCGGATACATCGCCATGACTGGTTTGATAAGCCACCTGGCCATTCTCCAGCTTCTTCACTTCAACGTTGCCCTGCTCACCCAGGATACCGTTATTAACGCTATCAAGGATGATGACAGAACCATCATCTAGCGTAAGTAAAGCCTTATTGCCACCGGGAGCCACATCACCCACCGGAACAGGCGCAGCTACCGCCAATGGCTGTTGTATAGTTGTATTATCAGGCTGAATAAAATAGTAAATAGTACCCGATAAGAGTATGAAAATCAATGCTACAGCTACAGTCCTGTACCACTTGCGTGCTGGTTTACCGGTAGCCGGTTCATAGGTATCTTCTTCAGTAGCCAGGCTTTCCTGTAAACGAAGCGCCACACGCCCGGAGAGACTTTCTTCCGAACCATGCTCCATATCGGAAACCACTGTTTGCCGGTCGTTAAAGGAATGATACCAGTTATCCAGTTCCTGTTTTTCGGCCTCAGACAGCAATCCTTTTTCGTATTTACTGATCAGATCCTGTATATGATTGGGGATGTTCATACAGTATAGTGTGCGTTCAGAGTGTTTACACCTATGGGAGAAGAAAAAAACAGAGGAATAAGAAATAAGGAACAGAGAAATAAGAAATAAGAAATAAGGAATGACCGAAATAAACAGAGGAACAGAGAAATAAGGAATAAGAAATAAGGAATGACCGAAATAAACAGAGGAACAGAGAAATAAGGAATATGAAATAAGAAATAAGAAATAAGGAATGGCCGAAATAAACAGAGGAACAGAGAAATAAGGAATA
>JBMOKQ010000024.1:0-20830 GCA_049324295.1 Bacteroidota bacterium | reverse complement strand
AATAAGGAATGACCGAAATAAACAGAGGAACAGAGAAATAAGGAATATGAAATAAGAAATAAGAAATAAGGAATGGCCGAAATAAACAGAGGAACAGAGAAATAAGGAATAAGAAATGACCGAAATAGGAGTTGCAGTGAGAACATAGAAATTCCCCCTACTTTGGACATTCCTTATTTCTTATTTCTTATTTCTTATTTCATATTCCTTATTTCTCTGTTTCTAAAGAAGTACAACCAGCAACAATGGCAAAAAGGTTCTCACTGCTGTTCGCAACTGACGCAGGGCTTTATTGAGTTGATTTTCTACCGTTTTGGGAGATATGTGCATCACTTTGGCAATCTGTTTTACAGACATGCCTTCATTACGACTGTATTGAAAGATGATGCGGCATTTTTCAGGCAGTTTCTCCACTTCTGTTTTAACCAGCAGGAGAATGCGCTTATAGTGGAGACTGTTTTCTATGGGCATATCAACCACAATGGCGGTATCGGCCGACTGTCGGTAATGTCTTTCGCGGAGCAGGGTTTTAATACGGGTCAGTACTTTGTATTTGGTGGCAACTGCTAAATAGTTTTCGAGTTGTTGAATCTGCTGCGTTTGCCGGTTTTGCCAGAGGCTGAAGAAAACATCGTGTACTATGTCTTCTGCTTCCTGGCTGTTCTGTAAACGGTTATGGGCGATGCTGAAAATCTTCTGCCAGTAACGATGGTAAATGGTCATAAAAGCCTGCTCATCACTTTGGGCAAGCAGGTTTAGTAACAACTGGTTATCATATGACGCGTAATCAACCATATAGCAAGAAGACAGTATAAAAGTAGGGAAAGAATTGGGTATTTGAATCGGCAATTATGCACTTACATTTTTTCTTCCGTTAGTGTTTCACATACGGGAAAATATAGAACGCAGATGATCAATCATAAAAATCAAGATCATCTGCGTTCCATTCATTGCATACGAAAGCAGCTTAGTTTTTGAAGCAGCATTTTAAATTCCTCGAATTTGAATGAGTTAGCAAACAGGTGAGATTTGAATAGTTTTCCTCCGAAACAAGAATTGCGTACACTTAACGGGTGTATTTGATCATCACAGATACTACTACCCAAACCTAAACCAAACTGCTCTCGATGAACAAGTCCTATCAGTATCCTGGTTAATTCTTGCTTTTACTGATACCACTAACCATTGCCGGATTTTTTAAAACCTATATTAGCCAGTTCCCCGATTTTGGAGAAGACATTACCAGCTTTATTCATATTCATGCTTTTATTGCATCTGTATGGATGGGCATGTTGATTGTTCAGCCTTTTTTGATCGTCAACAAAAAATTTACATGCACCGGAAAATCGGCAGGCTTTCCTGTCTCCTTTTCCCACTGTTGATTATTTCCTTTGTTCCTCAGATTATTAAAACCATCAAGTTTGGTGAGCAGCAATATTTATTCTTTCCTTTTGCTGACAGCAGTTTATTGATAGTGTTTTATTCACTGGCAGTTTACCATAAGAAAAACAGTGCCCGTCATATGCGTTATATGATTGCCACATCCCTTGTTTTCCCGGGTTCAACAGTGTCACGCACAGAACCCGCCCTTTTGGGGTGGAGCGAGTTGTTGACACAGAATATCCAATACCTGATCATTTACTCCATTTTATTCAGCCTGTTGCTTTATGATAAACGAAACGGAAGAAAATATCAGCCTTATATTATTGCAGTTTATCTGTTCATGGTTCACCAGATAGTTTATCATGTGGTGTTTCTCTAATATTTCCTTCTCAGCAGGGTCAACACAATCAAAAGTTTCACGCCGAAGTCTCCTGGGTTTTATGTTTATACCCAAGACCTGTAACACAGGAGAGTTCCTCGTTCCTCGGAGAAGCTGCAACAAACTTGTTTGGTTTATGTATAGGTTGAGCGGGCTGGTTACCCTATTTATGCTTCACAGGGTTTAATTTTCTTGAACGTTCCACACAAATGCTGTGATTAACTGCTTAAAATTAAGCACATACTGCCTTTACCTTGCTTCTTACTATTGTTAACTGGCAACAGTTAGCTGATTATCAGTTAATTGTCTGTTTCCAGCATAATAGTTCACGCATAGTTATCGCATTGATCCCGCATTGATGTCCCATTGTTCACGCATATCTTATAAGGAATGCGATAATTATGCCTCAAAAAAATATTATAGATGTCTTGCATGTGAAAGATTAGATCGGGATCAGCATGTCTATAGCTGTATAGCCAGCCAGGTTAGCTACGCCAATCCTGGTGGCCTGACCAAGATGTATTTCGACAGCATTCCTGATAAAAATAGCGGTTATGAGTATATGGGATAGCGCTTAGCTGTTGACCAGGCAACCAATAATGGTATAAACCGGTACGTGAATTGACCCCGTCTTTCTTTAAAAGAAAAAAGTCGCTCAAATTTTGAACGACTTTCTGTGCCCCAGGCGGGAATCGAACCCGCACTCGCTTTTTCGGCGAACAGGATTTTAAGTCCTGCGTGTCTACCAGTTCCACCACCAGGGCAGGTGGTTAAAAAAAATCCCGTCACGTATGACGGACGGGAAATCTGAGCGGAAGACCGGGCTCGAACCGGCCACCCCGACCTTGGCAAGGTCGTGCTCTACCAAATGAGCTACTTCCGCAGTCGATATAAGAACTAAATCGGGAGTGCAAAAATAGGATTCTACAGCTCCTGACAAAATTTTTTATGGATTATTTATTTGTACTCAGGCGTGTATTTACTACTGCCCTGTACTTCTACATTGGGCTTGCCTTTATAACGCTGGTTATACAGCCGATAACATCCACCTAAAACAAAAGCAAGAATACAAAACACTTGCAGATAGAAAAGGAAACGTGATGAATTCACCCAGTTCCTGGTAAAATCTTTTTCCTGTGCGGCTTGTTGTTCGTTCGACATAGTTTTAAATTGCTGTGCAAAAATAAGGCAGCAGGTTTGATTATAAAATCTTTCTGCCCATAATTTCCTGAAAACGGTTTTGTTTCTTTACAAAATACTTCCATACAATTGTACCCAAATACACGCCCTCCAACTGTTTCATTGATTTTGGTTTTATTTGCTTTCCTCCACCCCTTCCTTTACACCAGATACCTATAACAGCCCAATGCGCCTTTACAATGGCCCTGAAAAATGCAGTATCACCTGTTAATAATCCCTTCCAGGCCGATACACCATCGAGTGTAAAGCGCAAAGGCAGCTTCCATAGCTTCTCTGTCCAGTGCAGGTTTTTACCCAGCATCAGTAAATTATTCCTGAAATTAAGGAACACTTTACGACCTCCTCTCGGAAGTGTTCCGGCTCCTACATGATAAACCACAGATTGCGGACAACTCATGATCCTGTAACCTGCCAACTGCATGCGCCAGCACAAATCAATTTCTTCCTGGTGTGCAAAAAAGCTGCTGTCAAGTCCGCCGAGTGCATGATATACTTTTGCTCTTACAAACATTGACGCACCCGATGCCCAGAATATGGGTTGCGGATCATTGTATTGTCCTTCATCTTTTTCACACACATCAAATATACGCCCCCTTGAAAAAGGATAACCCAGGCTATCGATCCAGCCACCGGCAGCACCGGCATATTCAAATAATTCAGGTTGGTAATAGGATAATAATTTGGGCTGACAGGCCGCAATGTTTTTATCTGCTTCCATGAGCGTAATCACCGGATCAATCCAGCCGGGTGTTACAGATACATCGGAATTTAACAACACATAATAATCTGCTTCCACCAGTTTGAGTGCCCAGTTATATCCACCTGCAAAACCTTCATTCGTAAGATTGTATAAACATTCAACCGATGGATAATGGTTTTTTACAAAATCCATTGAATCATCTGTAGATGCATTATCAGCAACCACAATTTTTTTATTACTGTAGGTGGATGCCATTACAGAAGGAAGAAAGGTTTCCAGGTAATTCCTTCCATTATAATTAAGGATAACAATAGCTACAGACGGGAGCAACAATGATAAATCGTTTAGTTGCGAAAATAAGGAGAAAAGGGAAGCTGAAGGCTACAAGCCACAAGCTTCAAGTTACAAGTATGTGTGAAAATTTTTTAATAATCCTATTAACTATCAACCATAAACGATGAGACTATCCCCCATCCAGCCCCCAGTTAACCAGGTACCTCACCTCTTTCGGAACGGTTCTCTCTCTTATTTTTGAAGCCTTCTCCCCTAAACGAACAATCACTGTTTTTTTGGAAGGTATTACAATGATATACTGTCCGAGGATACCTCTTGCATAAAACACTCCAGGATTTACAGGATCCATCCACCACTGGTAACCATAATAGTCGCAGGCTTTACCTTTTACATCTTTAATACCACAGGGTTTAACAGAACTGGCCCAGTAAGTACTGTCGATAATAGCCGTACCGTTCCATTTACCACTATCGAGCATCAGTTTTCCGATGCGTGCAAAATCGCGCACATTGGAATTGAAACAGCAATAGGCTTTTATATGACCATTTTCTTTATCTGTACTCCATAATGCCGGGTGTTCGGCCCCTATGGGTTGCCAGAGTTTTTGTGAAGCATAATCACTTAAACTTTGTCCTGTGGCTTTTTCCAATAACAATCCCAACAACTGGGTATCTCCACTTTTATATGAATGAAGGGTACCGGGTTTATCTTTCATTTTTACACCTGTAGCTGTTGTATATACATCATGACCATAATAAGCTTCCGATGTTACAGAAAAAAGGTTCCAGTATGATTCGTTCCAATCTGTTCCACTACTCATTGTTAAAAGATCTACAATACGCACTGCCGCTTTTTCTCCTTCTTTAAATTCAGGCAGGTAATTACCAACCGGTTCTTTTAGTGATTTTATTTTTCCTTCTTTTAAAGCAACACCGATTAAAATACTGGTTATACTTTTTGCCACTGAGAAAGAACCCGATTTCGAGCTATCACTATACCCTTTCCAGTATTTCTCAAAAACAACCTGGTTATTGCGGATCATCAATAAACCAACAGAACCCAGCTCCTCCAGTAAAGCATTCAGCGTATCGGGATAAGCTATTTTATTGTAATCAGTTGCTTCTGTCCAGGGTTGAGGAGTTGCTATGGTTACTTCATTGTTACTGAAGTTTTTATAATCATCTATATTGGCAAAATTGTAACGTACAGCGGTAAATAAAAAGGTTTTGCCTGAAACAAATGCATAGGCGCTGAAACCGATAATAATGATCAGGATGATCCATAAAAACCTGCGAAAGAATTTTTTCATAATGATGGATTATGCTCTTGAAATTAAGGTTTTTTATGATCCGATATCCGGAAATCCTGTTCTACAAAACCGTTACTACACTTAAAAAATATCCTCTCCCTCCTTTCATCCAAGTTCTGTATCTTGCAGTTACAAATAAAAAACATGCACTTTCTTCACCTGAATCTCGATTTTCTTGATCATCCCACTCTCTAAGGGTTTTGCATGCATTTTTTTTCCTGACATTTTTTATTTATCACCAATAAGCAAATTATGCTTACTCATACTATTTCAGCCAATACCGCTGCCTATTTGCAGTTGGAAGAACAATACGGTGCACATAATTACCACCCACTTCCCGTGGTGTTAGAAAAAGGCGAAGGCGTTTTTTTATGGGATGTAGATGGCAAACGTTATTACGATTTTCTGAGTGGTTATTCTGCCGTTAACCAGGGTCATTGCCATCCCCGTATCATCAGGGCATTGATTGAACAGTCACAAAAACTTACCCTTACCTCCCGTGCTTTTCATAATAACCTGTTGGGTGAATATGCCCGTTTTATCAGTTCCTATTTTGGATATGATAAAGTGTTACCAATGAATACAGGTGTAGAAGGTGGCGAAACTGCTATTAAACTGGCGCGCAGGTGGGCCTACAGTAAAAAAGGGGTTCCTGAAAACAAGGCAAAAATAATTTTTGCAGAAGGTAATTTCTGGGGAAGAACACTGGCAGCTATTTCTTCCTCCAATGATCCGAGCAGCTACAAAGGTTTTGGTCCGTATATGCCCGGCTTTGAACTCGTTCCTTATAATGATACCATTGCGCTGGAAAAAGCATTACAAGACAACAATGTGGCCGCCTTTATGGTGGAGCCGATACAGGGAGAAGCCGGTGTTGTTGTACCCGACAATGGCTACCTAACCAAAGTGAGGGCTCTCTGTACAGAATATAATGTATTGTTTATTGCTGATGAAATTCAGACAGGATTGGCACGAACCGGAAAAATGCTGGCCTGCGATCATGAAAACGTACAACCCGATATACTGGTACTGGGTAAAGCATTGAGTGGAGGTGTATTACCGGTATCTGCTGTATTAGCCAATGATGCTATTATGCTAAACATTAAACCAGGCGAACATGGCTCTACCTATGGCGGCAATCCGCTTGCCTGTGCCGTTGCCATGGAAGCATTGACTGTATTAAAAGAAGAAAAGATGGCTGAAAATGCTGCGATAATGGGAGATTTATTAAGATCAGAACTCGAGAAACTATCATCGCCCTTTATTAAAACAATCCGTGGCAAAGGTTTATTAAATGCCATTGTAATTGATCATCCGGATCCTGATGCTTCCTGGGATCTATGCCTGGCACTCAAAGAAAACGGTTTATTGGCCAAACCCACCCATGGCGATAAAATTCGCTTCGCCCCCCCACTGCTGATTACTACAGAACAGGTGAAAGAAGCGGCGGATATTATTGGCCGATCATTGGAAATGCTGTGATAACAGAAAATAAGAAATAAAAATAGTGAATAGTGAGTTGAAATTGTACCCAAATACTCACTATTCACTACTTACTACTTACTACTCACTAGTATCATTTCTCACATGGCTCTTTCCTTCTTGTATCTACCAGGTACAGTATCTTCCAGCCATTCTTTGTTCTTAATAACTGGAATGAATTAGCCCCGCAATGACTAAAATTTCCATTGAAGTAAAATTTATAGGGTGTCCACACAGAAGCTAAAGGGCCATCAATATTAATGGAAGCAAATTCAATTCTTTCATCTGCCGCATTCTTTTGAAGTCGGGCAATATTATGGCCAAAGTCTGTAACCTGGTCGGTTTTTGAATACATGTTTCCATCTTTGTTGCGCACCAGTGTTTGTAAAGTATGTTTCTCTGCAAAGCAGTTTACAACAGAGGTTGAATCAGCATTCCGCATGGCGGTAAATAACTGGTTGATGACCGCTTTTACCGAATCAGTTGCTGTTTGTGCTTTTACAACATACCCTGCAGTTAGCCATAAAAAGAACAGGATTGCTTTTTTCATGCATAAGAATTTGTTTCTAAAAATAAAGGGAAATAACGGCGATAAAAAGCCTTTCATAAAAAACTCCCGTTTTTGCGGGAGGTTTTTCTTTACCGTAGGTAACCCAGTATTTTCAACATGCTTTGTGCCGTTTGTTCTTTGGCATATACCCAGTCTTCCAGTTTGCCATTCTTATCATATTCAACAATCACGTGTTTGGGTGATGGAATGAGACAGTGTTTAATTCCACCATATCCACTGATCTGGTCCTGGTAAGCCCCGGTATGAAAGAATCCAACATACAATGGTTCCTTATTTCCTTCCACATCTTTCGGATCGGTGTTCTGCAGTTTGGGCAGAAATACTTCATTGATATGTTCCTCCGAATCGTAATAATCATGACTGTCGCAGGTAATACCGCCCAATACCACACGCTGGTATTCATTGTCCCATTTATTCACCGGCAGCATCAGGAATTTCTCACCAATACCCCAGGTATCAGGCAGTGTTGTAATGAATGAAGAATCAATCATGTACCAACACTCACGGTCGTTCTGAATTTTTTGTCCGAGTACACTATAAATATGCGCCATACTCTCTCCCACTGTATAGCTGCCAAACTCTGTATAAATATTCGGCATCGGTACTTTGGCCTTTTTACATGCTTTCTTGATATTGCTTACGATTTCATTGATCATAAACTGGTAATCATATTCAAAACCAAGAGAGTGTTTAATCGGGAAACCACCGCCGATATTGATGGAATCCAACTCAGGACATATTTTCTTTAACTGGCAATAAAGGTTGATAATTTTATTCAGTTCAGACCAGTAATAGATATCGTCTTTTATCCCTTTATTCAGGAAAATATGAAGCATCTTCAATTGAAACTTGTCTTCATATCCTTCAATCTCATCCACATAAAATTCCAGGATATCTTTTGCACGGATACCGAGGCGGGATGTATAAAAAGGAAAATTGGGTTCTTCTTCTGCAGCTACTCGAATGCCTAAGCGGAAGGGTTGTTTTACGCTGCGTTTATAGGCCTGTAATTCTTCTTTATTATCCAGTATGGGAATCACATTTTTAAAACCCGAATTAATGAGTTTGGCAATCCTCGACGTGTATGATTTTTGTTTGTACCCGTTGCAGATAATATAAGTTTCCTTGTTGATCTTTCTGCGCTGGTACAAACGATTGATGATTTCAATATCGTAAGCATAAGAAGTCTCCAGGTGAATATTATGCTTCAGTGCCTCTTCCACCACAAAAGAAAAATGGGAACTTTTGGTACAATAGCAATAAAAATATTCGCCTTCATACTTATGTTTCTTAAATGCATCGGCAAACATTTTTTTAGCCTTATTGATCTGCATACCAATTTTCGGGAGGTAAGTCAGCTTCAACGGAGTTCCATACTTTTCGATGATTTTTTTAAGATCCAGTTCATTGAACTGGAGATAGCCATCGTCATTAACATCAAATCCTTCTTGTGGAAAGTGGAAGGTCTGGTTCACCAGCGAGGTGTAGGTATTGTTCATTAGCCGGGTTAGTGGTTGTTTAATGTGAACAGAAGGGTACCTTTTAATTAAGCAACAAAAATAACTGTTTGTTCATTTCTGCAAATAAAAAAACCGGGAAGTAAAGTTACTTCCCGGTTATATTTTCTGATTAGGGGATCTGACTGTAATTATTTTACAGAATTCACCAGTGCTTTGAAGCTGGCAGGCTCATTCATAGCCAGGTCAGCAAGCACTTTACGGTTCAGCTCAATACCCTTAACAGACAGTTTATTGATAAACTGGCTATAGGTTAATCCTTCTTCTCTTACTGCTGCATTGATACGGGCAATCCAAAGCTGGCGGTATTCGCGCTTTTTCAACTTACGGCCAACATAGCTGTAAGTCATACCTTTTTCAACAATATTTTTGGCTACGGTGTATACATTTTTACGTTTACCGTAGAATCCTTTGGCCTGTTTCAGGATACGTTTCCTGCGGGCTCTTGATGCTACTGCATTTACTGAACGTGGCATAGTATCTTTTTTTTGTCGCGCTTAAAGCGGGATGGTGTTTTAAATGGTTTGAACTCCCTTCCGGGAAAATGGCGGTGATTAACCTTTCAGACGCAATAAGCGCAGAACGAAATCTTTGTTTGGTGCACCAACAAGACCTTTCTTGTTCAATGCTCTTTTACGTTTTTTAGATTTCTTGGTTAAGATGTGCCTTTTAAAAGCTTTCTGGAAGGTGATCTCTCCACTGCCGGTCACCTTAAAGCGCTTCTTGGCGCTGGAGTTTGTTTTTACCTTTGGCATATTAATAATCTGCTTAAGATTACACCCTGCTGGCGGCCCCGAACAGACGGGACACTTGTTGAGCCTTACGGGAAAAATTTGGAGTGCAAAGGTAGGGAAATAATTTGAAAATGAGGCAATTTGAAAATTTGAAAATGAGGAGTCTGCCTTTGGCAGAAAATTACTTAAGACGCTCTTTACCAATAAGTTATCTGCAATTAAATATAAAAAAGGCCGTTGCGCAGCAACGACCTCCTATCATTTTCAAATTAGCACATTTTCAAATTTTCAAATTACTCCTCTGTTTTTTGTGCTGCTTTCTTCTTCCCTGTTTTCGGGGTGAAAATGGCGAACATGCGCTTGCCCTCGAGTTTGGGCATGCTCTCGAGTGAACCGGCTTCGGCCAGTCGCTCGGCGAATTTGAGGAGTAAAAGCTGGCCACGGTCCTGGAACATGATGGCACGTCCCTTAAACTGTACGTAGGCTTTTACTTTATTACCGTCTTTCAGAAATTTTTCTGCGTGTTTGGCTTTGAAATCAAAATCATGGTCATCGGTACCAGGCGTAAAGCGGATTTCTTTGATCTCACTCTGCTTGGAGTTGGCCTTCATTTCTTTTTCTTTCTTCTTCTTCTCGTAAAGGAATTTTTTATAATCGATTACTTTACAAACCGGAGGGTCAGCCGTTGGAGAAATTTCCACGAGATCCAGTTCCTGTTCCTGTGCGATCTTTAATGCTTCCTGGGTAGAATATACGCCAACAGTTACATTGTCGCCAACCAAACGCACTTGTGGTACCCGGATTCTTTCGTTGATACGATGTTCAGGCTCCGGTTGCCTGTTAAACCTGGGATTGAATCTTCCGCCCCCTCTTGGTGGTAATGCCATTAAAACTTGTTTTGTGAATAATTGTTTTGTTGTTAAAGATATAGCTATTTCTTATTCTGCCGCTTTTCGTTCAGCAATTTCATCAATGATCATCGTGCGAAATGCCTCAAGCGATTGGGTTCCGAGGTCACCTTTACCCTGTCTGCGTACCGATAACTGTTGTTCAGCAGCTTCTTTCTCTCCCACTACCAGCATGTATGGTACACGACTCAATTCAGTATCACGAATTTTCTTTCCGATCTTTTCGCTCCTGTCATCAATCTCCACACGCACACCCACTGCTTTTAAAGTATCTTTTACTGTATTGGCATAGTCCATAAACTTATCGCTGATCGGCAGAATTTTTACCTGCAAAGGCGCAATCCATACCGGGAACTTACCTGCATAATGCTCCAGCAGGAAACCAATAAAACGCTCATGTGTTCCCAATGGTGCACGATGTATAATTAACGGAACTTCGGGCTGATTGTTCTGGTTTACATAATTCAATTTGAATTTATTGCCTGAGTTGAAGTCAACCTGGTTCGTGGCCAGTGTAAATTCTCTTCCGATGGCGCTCCATATCTGTACATCAATTTTTGGCCCATAGAAAGCCGCTTCATCAGGTACTTCCACAAAAGGAATAGCTGATTCTATCAATACATTACGAACCATGGCTTCTGTTTCTTTCCAGAGTTCCGGTTCATTTACATATTTGGCACCCAGTTTAGATGGCTCATGTAAACTTAAACGCATCACATATTTATCAACACCAAATATTTTAAAGTATTTGATGTACATATCATTCACTGCCCGAAACTCAGCCGCAAACTGTTCTTTACTGCAATAAATATGCGCATCGTTCATGTGTAAGCAACGAACACGCATCAGTCCAAACAACTCACCGCTCTGTTCATAACGGTAACAGGTACCATATTCTGCAATACGGTATGGTAAATCTTTGTAACTCTTAGGTTCCGCATCAAAAATTTTATGGTGATGCGGACAGTTCATCGCTTTAAGGTAATACTTTGTACCATCGAGTTCCATCGGCGGAAACATACTATCGGCATAATATGGCAGGTGACCGCTGGTGAGGTACATGCTTTCTTTGGCGATATGTGGCGTAACCACGCGTTTATAACCCGCCGCTTCTTCTGTTTGCTTGGCCAGTTTTTCCAGTTCTTCAATGATAACAGTACCATTGGGTAACCATAAAGGTAAACCTGCTCCCACATCATCATCCATGGTGAAGATGCCCAGTTCTTTACCAAGTTTACGGTGATCTCTTTTCTTCGCTTCTTCCAGCATCAGGATATATTCATCCAGTTCTTTCTGACTCGGAAAGGTTACACCATATAAACGGGTGAGCATTTTATTCTTCTCATTACCCTTCCAGTATGCACCTGCAATGCTGGTTAGTTTGATGGCTTTAATAAAACCGGTATGCGGAATATGTGGCCCTCTGCACAAATCAGTAAACTGCCCCTGTGTATAGAAAGTAATGGAACCATCTTCAAGGCCCTGCAAAAGATCGAGCTTGTATTCATCTGATTTATCAGTGAAATAAGCAACAGCTTCCGGTTTGGATACTTCTTTTCGCTGGTATGGATTATTCTTTTTGGCCAGCTCATTCATCTTCTTCTCAATTGCTGCCAGGTCATCTTCAGCAATATGATTTCCACCGAGGTCTATATCGTAATAAAAACCTTTATCGAGTGCGGGTCCAACCCAGAATTTCACCCCCGGGTAAATCGCTTCCACTGCCTCGGCCATCAGGTGTGCCGATGAATGCCAGAAAGTATTTTTTCCGTCAGCATCATCCCATGTCAGTAATTTCAGGGCACTATCTGTTGTAATCGGGCGCGTGGCATCCCACACTTGTCCGTTCACACTGGCGGCCAGCACTTTTCTGGCCAGTCCTTCACTGATTGACTTTGCAATATCGAGGGCACTCACCCCTGCTTCATACTGCCTTACTGCCCCATCGGGTAAACTGATGTTGATCATTTGATTGCTTAATTCTGAGGGATGCAAAAGTACGAAAAAGCTGTGAGCTTTGAGCTATGAGCTGCGAGCAGTTAGCGACTAGCTTCCAGCCACTAGCCACTAGCTGCTAGAAAACAAAGTCAGGTATATTTTAGAACGAATAGTCATTCCTTTATTCAAAAGACAAAATATACTTACCCCTCTGGCAGCTATAAGCTCGTGGCTCACAACTCATAGCCCACAGCTTATTTAACGCTTCTTTATCAGCATGCACTATATTGCGGTTGTAGTTTTGCCCTAATGAAGCTGAAGTTTACCCTAACTCCCCTTTTACTGGTGTTCGCTATTGCCGCAGGTGCACAGGACCTGACCGGTATCTGGCGTGGGTATTTCAGTTCATCCAGTGGCTTATACAGGGATGATATCAGGCAGGAACTGTATAAATATGAAATACAGATTGATCAGCAATCTAATAATGCACTTAAAGGAGTAACCTATTCTTATAAAAGCACGGTTTTTTATGGTAAAGCTACTTTTCGTGGTATTTATACCGTACAGACAAAAAACCTTATCCTTAAAGAAACCGGCCTGGAAGAAGTAAAGATTACTGACAAAAGCCAGCCTTGTTTAATGACCTGTTATCTTGAATACACTAAAATTGGTAAACTGGAAGTATTACAGGGAACTTTCAGTTCTGTGAATGAAAAAACCAAAGTAGATTGTGGCAGTGGTAAAGTGTACCTGGAGCGGGTAAAAGAATCCGATTTCGAACTGGAACCTTTTTTATTAAAGAAAAGACCTGAGTCAACTGCCAGAAGAACGCGCATTATTCCACCTCCTCAGCAACAGAAAAAAATAACAGTACCCAATAACAATACAAAGAAAAACAATGCGGCGAAAGCACCTGTAAAAATAAATACCGGTAAACCAGCCTTAACAAAAACAAATACAAAGACCACCCGTGTAGTTCCTCCCGCAAGCAATAAAGCGCCTGTCAAACAAAATACTACAATAACACAAAATAAACCGGGGGCTAAAGCCAATCATACTATTGCAAAAAAGGATGCCAAAACAACTACTGCATCTCCTGCTCCTATATGGAAGCCCGATGTAACCGTATCTGGCAGAAAAACAGATACTCCTATTGTTAAATGGGAGAAACCTACAGCTTCACAGGGTCCTATTCCGAAGGTATTACTGGAACGTGAGAATAATCTCATTAAAACCATCTATACCAATCAGCATATACTCAACATTGAAATTTTTGATAATGGTACTATCGATAATGACAGCATTTCACTCTATCATAATAATAAGCTGGTCATAAGCCATGGCAAGCTCACTTATACACCGCTTCGCTTTAAAATTGACTGCTCAGAAGATCATAAACGCCACGAGTTGATTCTGGTTGCCGAGAACCTCGGCGAAATAGCCCCCAATACCGCATTAATGGTCATCACCGCCGGAAAAAAACGTTATGAAATTTTCCTTACCTCCAACGAACAGCGTAATGCGAAAGTGGTGGTGGAATACAGGGAGTAATTTGAAAATGTGCTAATTTGGAAATTTGGAAATGACAGGGGCTTTGCAAGCAAAGCAATGATTTAGTTTAAATCATACTAAGTAACCTACACATACAACGTTTCTTCATTTCCAAATTAGCGCATTTCCAAATTACTAAAGTTTAATATTCCAAGTAACCGCCGGAATAACCGGAAATAAGGAAACCTGCTTTGCCTTAACTTCCAGCGTTCCATTGCCGGCATCGCCTTCCTGGTCGAAATAGATAAAATAGGGATTCAGTCTGCTATAGGCATTGTATAAACTGAAGACCCAGTTACTGGTATATTTTCTTTGTTTCTTTGGTGTAGGCGTATAGGTGAATGAAATATCCATTCGGTGATACGGTTTCATTCTGTAAGCATTGATACGGCTGTATTCCTGTGTAAGCACCCCTCCCACAAAATAAAAACGCTCAGGTAATGATGTGGCATTACCTGTTCCATATACAAATACTGCAGCGGCTTTCCATTTTTTCGACAGCTCATAGGTTCCTACAACAGACATATCGTGCCTGCGGTCGTAGCGACTTGGATATTTTAATCCATCATTCAGGTCGGGGAAACGGCGCCAGGTCCAGCTAAGGGTATAACCGATCCATCCGGTAAATCTTCCCCTTACTTTATTGATAAATAGTTCCGCACCATAACTCCAACCTTTTCCAAAAACAAATGCTTCTTCCGGATCTTTTAAAGAAGGCGTATAACCTTCCTTGTATTCAATCTGGTTGTTCATGGTTTTGTAATACAGTTCAACTGATGTTTCGAACATACCATTATTGAAGTTTCTGAAATAACCCATGGCATACTGCCATCCTGTTTGTGGTTGTACACGAATGGTACTGGGTACCCACAAATCTGTTGGTAAGGTAGTGCCGGCATTGGTTACTAAATGTATATACTGAATATTACGGGTAACAGCAGCTTTGAATGACGACAACTCATTAAATGCATAACGCAATGTGGCCCGGGGCTCAAGGCCACCATAGGCTTGTACGGTTTGCCCTTTTTTGTACACAGTGCTGTCTAATCTATTTCCATTGGCATCGCGTTCATAAAAAGTATAACGGCCCACCTGCTGAAAAACACTGTAACGGATACCAAAATTAAGTTTCAGTTTATTGTTCAGTTCCCAGTCATCCTGCAGGTACACTGCATATTCGTTGGCAAATTTTTTAGTGGCATTATTGGGTTCAAAGATCACAGAATCCTGGTTGCCACTGAGTACATTGGGTAAGAAGGTATGAAACGTGTATTGTGCCCCGAATTTGAGTTTGTGTTCAGGGCTTGGATAATAATCAAAATCTGTTTTCAGGTTCAGGTCGCGGATACCTGATGAAAGGTTGATATTAAAATCGTTTTGTTTGCCCATTAACTGAAATGTATAATCGTTATATACCGCTGTGGTATTGGCAAACAATTTCTTATTGAAAATATGGTTCCAGCGCAAAGTAGCGGTACTGTTGCCCCAGGGAATATCAATGGCAAATGAACGTTTACTGTTATTGAAATTAAACTGGTCGCGACCAAAATATCCACTCAGGTATAAAATGTCTTTTTCGGAAAAGCGATAATTCATTTTGGCATTCAGGTCGTAGAAATAATAACCCGATCCATAGAATTCATTGTCTTTTTTAATAAAGGGCTTGGTCAGCATATCCACATAAGTTCTTCTTGCCGACAACATATAAGATGCTTTGTGCTTTTTCAAGGGCCCCTGTATGGAAAAGCGTGATGCAATTAAACCTATGCCTGCATCTATCTGTGTTTTATTACTGTTTCCTTCTTTCATGGCCACATCTACCACAGAAGATAAGCGACCACCATATTGTGCAGGCATACCACCTTTAATCAGTGTTACATTTTTAATGGCATCGGCATTGAAGATGGAGAAGAAACCAAATAAGTGCCCGGTATTATACACCACGGCATCATCGAGTAAGATCAAATTCTGATCGGGTCCACCACCACGAACATAAAAACCGGCATTACCTTCTCCGGCATTACGAACACCGGGTAAGAGCTGGAGTGTTTTCAGTACATCTACTTCACCCAATAATGCAGGTAATGCTTTTGCCGTGCTTACACTCAGTTCAATTTTGCCCATCTGGGCAGTCTTCACGTTATTATCTCTTCTCCTGCCAGTAACGGTTACATTATTAATGATGGCAGCATTGGGTAATAAGAGAATATTCTGTTGCTCATCCTGTTGCAGGCTGATATTGATTTCTTTTGGCTGGTAACCAATAAATGAAACGAGGAGTTTATAATTTCCTTTATTAAGTGTAATGGAATAAAAACCATACTGGTTGCTCTGTACACCCCTGCCCTCACCTGTTACCAGAATATTGGCACCAATTAAGGTTTCGCCTGTAAGAGAATCTTTGAGGTAACCATTCAGTGTTATTTTTTCCTGTGCGGATACAATAGTTATCAGGAAAAAAGACAACACTAAAAAACAAATTCGCATACTATAAATATATCCCCGCGTAACCTCTGCGTTCTCCCGTTCTCCGCGGTGATTATTCGAGTAAGTTCACTGCAGACATGGGGAGAGGAATATGGAACACAGATTTTCATGCTTATGATGATTAATCATGAAAGATCTTGAAAATCATGAAAATCCGTGTTCTATTCATACGCTTTCTTCATCATTCCTTCTTGACTCCATGGTTTAATTGCTACAACTTTATAAACATAGGAGAACGGGAGAACGCAAAGGTTTCCGCAGAGTAGTTAGAATTTCCGGAAATCGATGGAATCTTTTACCTCACCACAGATCAGCATTTTTTTAGGCAGGTATGGATTACGGATATCTGAAGAATTACTCAACCAGAATGCACCCGCATTATTAAATGCCATGGGACAATACTGATGATATACCACTGCTCTGTCGTAACGAACAGTTCGGATAAGATCATAGATCTGCTCACTCACTACCTGGAACGATTTACGACGCTCTTCCCGATCGGGTTCAGATACAATAGATTTCAGTTCCGAGCTGATACTTACCGCATAACTACGAGCCGTTGATGCCACTGCTGAATCATCTTTTAATTCCTCAAATTCAACGGCCGCACCTGCCACATCGCTGATGAGTGCCACGGTCTGCTGAGCAATCAGGGTATCTTTTTCAGCTATAAAATTGTCTTTTAACAGGAAATAGCTGTTGAGCATTTTGCCAAAAGCGAGGTTAAAGCTGTCGGAATGGGCACTTGCTGCCAGTGTTTTGGGTGAGGCATCGGCAACAGCCGATTTTTCATTCTTACCACCACAGGCTACCAGGAAAAGGAAACCTGCCAGTACCAGTATCTTATTCATATGATAAAATTTTGCACAAAACTAAAGCAAATTGAATTGGCAGCAGTTTGCAATTACCTTTGCGCTCCTAAATCGTTGTTAAGAAATGTTGATCGGCTTACAGAATGTGACTTTTGAATTTGGTGCCCGTGTTATTGTGGAAGATGCCACCTGGCATATACAACCCGGCGACCGTATTGGTTTAATCGGTTATAATGGTACCGGAAAATCTACCCTGCTGAAGGTATTGGTGGGTGAATATACCCCATCTAAAGGCACGGTAGAGAAAGGCAGAGACACTACCATCGGTTACCTGCACCAGGATCTCCTTAGTTTCGATACCAATGATACCATTACCGAAGTGGCATTGGGAGCTTTTGAAAGGGCACGCCAGTTGGAGAAAGATATTGAACGACTGGGGCATGAACTGGAAAAAGATTCAGAAAACAATGACCTCCTCATACAGTACACCGACGCGCTGCATGAACTGGATGTATTGGATGGTTATAATATTCACCACAAAGCAGAAGAAGTATTACACGGATTGGGTTTCAGCAATGAAGACCTCTCCCGCCCCTACAAAGAATTTAGTGGTGGATGGAGAATGCGGGTACTCCTGTGTAAAATGATTCTGCAGCAACCCGATGTATTACTGCTCGATGAACCTACCAACCACCTCGATCTTCCATCTATTGAATGGCTGGAGAAATACCTGCTGCATTACCAGGGAAGCGTGGTAATTGTGAGTCACGATAAATTCTTCCTCAACAGAATGGTGAACAAGATTGTGGAAGTGTACCAGCAGGAACTGCATATTTATTCCGGCGACTACACTTATTATGAAACAGAAAAAGCACTGCGTATTGAAATGCAGCAGAAAGCATTTGAGAACCAGCAGGATTATATTCGACAGCAGGAACGTTTTATAGAACGCTTTAAAGCCAAAGCCAGTAAAGCCGCCCAGGCTCAGAGTATTCAGAAACGCCTGGATAAAATTGATAAGATTGAAGACGTTAAACTCGAAAGACCCGATCTGCGTATCAATTTCCAGTTAGATAAAGTACCAGGAAAAGTATTGGCTGAGTTAAAAAATGCCACAAAGCATTTCGGTAAAATCAGGATCGTAGATGCGGCCAATGCAGAGATTGAACGTGGCGATAAAATTGCGTTGATTGGTGCCAACGGTAAAGGTAAATCAACCGTGCTGCGTATGGTGGGTGGCACTGAGCCTTTTGAGGGTGAGCGTGTTTGGGGGCATAATGTAGAAGAAAGTTTCTATGCCCAGCACCAGTTAGAAGCACTCACACTCACGCATACCATTCTCGAAGAATTACAGCAATGCGGCAGCAAGAAAACCGATGTGGAACTGCGAGCCTTATTAGGCGCTTTCTTATTTAGTGGTGATGATGTTGATAAACGTATCCGTGTATTAAGTGGTGGTGAAAAAGCACGTGTGGCACTGGCCAAAACCATTGTGAGCAAAGCCAACTTCCTCATACTCGATGAACCTACCAACCACCTCGATATGCATTCTGTAGAATTACTGGCAGATGCATTGAATAAATATGAGGGCAGTATCATACTGGTGAGTCACGACCGATATTTTATTTCTAAAACGGCGAATAAAATATGGGAGATTGTAGATCACCAGATCAAAGAGTTTAAGGGTACTTACCAGGAATGGGTGGAATGGAATGAGCGGATGGAGAAGATAAAGGGAAGTCAGGGAGACCGAAAGACCGAAAGTCCGAAAGAGAAGCCGGTAGAGGTTGAGGTGAAGAAAGAAGCTGTTGTGGTGAAAGAAGAAAAAACGGTTACGACCAACAACCAGGCGATTGACAGGGAGAAGCAGAAAGAATTACAGAAACAGAAACGCAGACTCAGCAACCTGGAGACGGAACTGAATAAATGTAAGGAAGAAAAAGCAAAACAGGAAACGGCATTGGGTGATCCATCCAATTATTCCAACCCTAAAAAATTCCAGGAACTCGAAGCGGCTTATAAACAAACACAGGCTAAGTGGAATGAGTTGAATAAGGAATATGAGGAAGTGTTTGAGTTGGTGATGGAAATGGAAGCATAACTGAAATAACCTCCGTGCAACTCCGTGCCGTACTCCGTGTAACTCTGTGGTTTAATTTCTAAAACTTTTAACCACAGAGTTGCACAGAGTGAAACACAGAGTTACACGGAGTTTTTTTGTTGATAAAACAGCCTGATAAAATATAAGTATATTCATGCTGCATGAAGAAAATCCTCAACATACCCAACCGTACATTATTTCTGGTGATGGTTGGCATTGTACTTTTCTGGTACACGGGTAAAAATTTCAATGTTTACAGCAATATTTTCTTGGGAGGATTATTTGAACTGATGTGGCTACCTATGCTCGTATTACCTGTATTATTAGCCGCTTTAGCCATTTGGAATCTTTTTCATGCCAAAGGAATGGGTAGAATATGGCCGGTACTTTCTTTGGTAATGTTTGGGGTTGGTATTTGGCAGGTAGTTTACAATTAGTATGTTATCAGTAACTAAAGCAAATGAAACAGGCTGGCTGTGTAATACGAAGAGTCCTCCATGGGAGTCCTTTGGACCTTCGACCTCAGGAGACGATGCGTCGAACTTTTCTTGGTTTTGGAAACTCTTCTGAAAAGAAACGAAAGATATACAAACCCACCCCGGAGGGGTTAAACATGGTAGCCTAAAAGGGAAAAGAGATTTTATTTACCCCGGAGGGGTAATATAGTTTCGCATGTAGCATGATGCTTTTGATAAACCATTCAGTGTAGGAAAGAAATAGAATATGTTTAAAGCGATTTACATATTTAGCGATGACGTTCATTAAATTTTACTTGGTGGGTTTAATATTAAGATACAAGCCTCTTCAATGCTAATACACATCCACAATGATAACCTTCATGATTTAGTAAAAACTCTAAAGCATCGTCAATACCTTGTATTTCAATTCCGTAAACTTTCAAAATATTAGGCGAAGGTGTATAATTTCGAAAGATTGTTTTATCATAATCTAATTGGAGTTGGTCAATGGTAGTTAAGAATAAACTTTTTATTTCTTGTATTTCGTTACTGTCAATAATTCTCTCTGGTTTTGTATTAGTGAAAAATGGTGCAATAAATTTGTCTGGCACGACAATCTGTTGCCCGCCTCTTAGGTAGCAAATTCCTTGTTGTGCACAAATTAAGTGTGCTAAATTCCAAATGATATTGTTATTAAATCCTTGCGGAATTTTATTGAGTTGTTCCGCACTAAGTTCTGAAATCTGGTCAAGTAAAAACTTTCTGAACTTCTTTATTTTCTCAATTCTGTTGTCCATTTACTTTTTGGATTTATGTAGTTGTCAAAGTTAATTTCTTGCAGTCAGTCTGATGTTAGCACACAGCCCAGCGGTTGCCGCTAGTCGAGTCACGCAAAGTATTCCACCCTTGCGTTCTCACAGAACCGTACGTGAAAGTCTCCCTTCATACGGCTCTTCCTGTTTATAAATCACAAATGTATTGCTACATTATGGATGTACCAATTGCC
>JBMOKQ010000023.1:0-17251 GCA_049324295.1 Bacteroidota bacterium | reverse complement strand
GATAGGAAAGTTTTGATGCACGCTTTTTTAATGCTCTTGCCATATTTCCTTGCACTTTGTTATCCCAATATAACCATTAATCACTTGATTATTACCGGATTAAAGGTTTTTCAGTAGACCCTAAGTATCTGTTGAGTTTTAATACCATTTTCTACAAGTGATACTTCCTGTAAAGTAATACCTGCCATACCTTTTAATCCATTCAATAAACTGAAATCTGTATTCAGGGTAATGCCTTTACTTACTGCATACCCTTTTAAGTTGTCATAATTAATTTCATTCGGATTGATTTCATAGTCGCCAATAATACGGTTATTGAAATGCGTGTACCAAACTGAAAAATCAAAACCCCAAATAGTGCCGTTTCCCGAGAGCATTTTTTTGGTATAATTAAGATTTACGTTGTAGGAGCGTTCAGGTTTTAATTCATTCCTGATCACTATTTTTCTCGCGCCTGTAAGTGCAGCATGATCTTCGGTAAACAGATTCACTACCCTGAAACCCGTTCCGGCATTTAAACGTATACTCTGGTTCTCATTTATTTTCCATTTATATGCTATTCTTGGTGTAATAATATTACCATGAATGGAATGACGATCGTAACGTAAGCCTATCAATAATTGTTGTTGACTGAATTTTATCTCATCCTGTATAAACAGACCGGGCATCCAGGTTTGTTGAGGTATATTTTTAGGATTGAAAGGATCTGCACCTGCAGTAGCAGGCGTATTGTCGTCATAAAAAGTGTAACGGAGCGCAATACCCGAAAGCAGATCGTGATGATCTATTTTTTTATCCCAGGTAAGCTGCTGAAAAAGAATTTGCTGATTGGCTATATATGAAGTGGCTCCATAACGGCTGTCCTGTTGGTGCGAATTATAAGAAACAGCATACAATAATTTTTCTTTAACGGGTAACTGATACTGGCCTGTGAGTTCCCATCGGTTTGTATAAATACTTTCACCATAAATGCTGTCACCTCCTCTGAAATGCTTGTTCCAATGCATATCGCCACCCCAGCGATCCTCATTATAATAACGCGCAGCGAAACTGAACAGGCGATTTTCTTTTCTCGATACAGACCATTTCTGAAATACTGATAATCTTTTTTGGAGGGTAACATCTGTAAAACCATCTCTGTTATGATCAATAGGATGGTCGTAGAGATATCCATTTACTCCCGTGAGTACCTTCAATTTTTTTGATGGTCGGAATACGAAACCAATGTCTGCATTTTTCTCGTTCCAACTGGTATACATATAATCTGCATAGAGTTTAGGAGTATGTTCTGTACCCCTCGTAATAATATTGATGAGTCCGCCCACGGCCTCACTGCCATATAAAGAAGAAGCGGGCCCTTTTACTACCTCAACTCTTTCAATCAATGCATTTGGAATACCAGAGAGACCATACACGGTAGATAAACTACTTACGATGGGCATACCATCAATTAATACCATGGTATAAGGTCCTTCTAATCCGTTGATATGAATGTCTCCCGTGTTACAGATATTGCAATTCAATTGTGGTCTTACGCCATTAACCTGTTGTAGTGCATCAAAAATATTTGGCGTGGGATTCTTTCTGAAAAAAACCGGTGTAAAAACCTCAACAGGAACAGGGCTCTCCATTTTTCTCACTTCTTTGAGTGTCCCGGTAACTACTACATCCGGAATAGCAGTTTCAACCGGGTGTACAATGATATCAAGAATGAGCGATTCGGCCGTTTTCAATTGAATTTTTTTTCTATAAGATTCATATCCAACCCGCTCAGCAACCAGTGTATAATTTCCTGGGGCCGTTAGGTTCAGGCTGTATAACCCATTGCTATCAGATAGTGTTTGAATAGTGCTGTTTAATAACCGTACCGAAACTGTTTCAACTCCTTTTCCGGAAGAACTTATTCTGCCTGCAACTCTTGTCTCCTGAGCCGGCAGCAGTTGCGAAATGCCCATAAAAAGAATACCAAAAATCGCTTTCATGCTAAAAATTATTGTAGTTCGATAGATAAAATTATAAATATTAGATTAGTCTAACAAAAATAGTTTGTCTTTTCTTTTATCTTTGACTCATGCTATCTACAACGGAAGAAAATTACCTAAAGGCACTGTTACAACTTACCTTGGAACAGTCTGATAAAGCCAAGGCCGGAACAAACGAACTGGCTGCCCAACTGGGTGTAAAACCTGCTACGGCCAACGACATGCTGAAAAAGCTGAAAGAAAAGCAATTGATTAATTATGAGAAATACGGTAAATCATCTTTAACCACAGACGGTAAAAAAAGAGCCATAGAAGTGGTACGTAAACACCGGTTATGGGAAACATTTTTATATGAACACCTGGGTTTTACCTGGGATGAAGTACATGAAGTAGCTGAACAACTCGAACATATTCAAAGTCCAAAACTCATCGACCGGCTCGACCAGTTTTTAAATTATCCCTCTTTCGATCCGCATGGCGATGTAATTCCTACTGCATCGGGTGAAATGAAAATACCGGCAAAGAAAACATTGAATGAAGAAGAAATAGGACATCAGTGCAAAATGGTAGGTGTGAAAGATAATTCCGCCACTTTTTTGCAGTATGTAGATAAGGTTGGGTTAAGAATGAATCATCCGATCAAAGTATTATCAAGACAGCCTTATGATGAATTGATTGAGATAGAAGTGAATGGCCAAAAATCCAGTGTGAGTCCGCGTTTCGCAGAAAATATTGTAATCGTTTGTAACGATTGTGAGCTACAAAAGAAAAACTAATAACGCTACACAACCTCCTATGGATGAGAAAGGGAAATTGTTTTTGTGGCAAGAAGTCTAATGGTTACAATCATTGCTATGTGCATGATTGTGCTTGCGGCACATACGATAGTTAAGATAATGAGCGGTAATAATAAGAAGTACCGAAGGAATAAGTAACCACAGTTCCCAGTGATGCCAGATGACCTTACTTAACAGTAAAAGTAAACCCACTGAAAAAATAATCATTGGTATCCAGCTATGGTGATGTTTCTTACGGCCATGATATAAGGAATAGGTACCCACGGCAAAAGCAAGTGCAATCATACCGTATTCAAACAAGGAATTGTCGATAATATTGTATCCAAACAAAGGCAGGCTGCTGAGAAATAAAGGCAATAGTGCACAATGAATAGCGCAGGCTAGTGAAGTGGCAATACCAAAAGTGTCCCAATTAATTTTGAAATTCATGCGACTGCAAACATACAGCATTGCAACATTGTTGCAAAATATTAATTTAAAGCGTTTTCTCAACCTTATTCTGAACCGATTGGGGTGTAACTTTGTGTTTTAGATGAGATATGAGTAGAAAATCAATCGGATACCTGTTGTTTTTTGCTGTTCTGGTAGCAGCTTTTTATTATTTCCTCTTCCGTGGAACAGATAACTGGAAAGTAAAACTCCCTCAACTGAGTTATGTTAAACCGTTTATGTTTACAAACCAGGATGGAGTACCTGTAACCGAAAAAGAGTTGTTAGGTAAAGTAACTGTGGTCGAATATTTTTTTACTACCTGCAAAGGCATATGTCCCAAAATGCATGTTGGCATGAAAGGTATTTATGAGACATATAAAGACAATCCTGACTTTATGATCCTGGCTCATACAAGCGACCCGGAAATAGATTCGGTGGCACGGTTGAAAGTATATGCCGATTCTATGAAGATTGATACGAAGAAATGGGTCTTGGTAACAGGCAGAAAAGACAGTCTTTATAAAATGGCGAGGAACTCTTACCTGCTTGATGATCCCAAAAATAATGTTGAAAAAATAGAGGACCAGTTTATTCATACACAGTTTTTTGCACTCATTGATAAGAATGGAAAAGTGCGTGGACAGATCTATGATGGATTGAAAACAGAAGAACTGGAAAAACTGAAAAAAGACATAGGAATACTATTAAAAGAAAAAGGGGCAGGCCATTTTGTGAATGGCATTTTTACCAATAACCCTTAATAAAGAGGAATAGTTATGAATGAGCGTATTATAGACTTATTGAAGAAAAATCATCTCAGTATTACGGAGAGCAGAAAAAAAATTCTTTCGCATTTTCTCGATGCAAACGGTGCATTGGCGCATGCAGATATTGAACACAGGAGCGGAACAGAGTTTGACCGTGTAACCATTTACAGAACCCTGCAAACATTTGTTGAAAAAGGTATTATTCATACCATACCCACTACCGATAATTCTGTGCGATACGCACTCTGTAAGGATGAATGTTCGGCAGGTCACCATCACGACGATCATGTACATTTTATGTGCGATGAATGTGGTACTACTTACTGTTTAGATCATGTGGTTGTTCCACGGGTAGCTTTGCCCGAAGGTTTTAAAGCTGTACAGAATGATCTTGTTGTAAGTGGTGTTTGTAATAAATGTTCATAGCGGTTAAAGCTATATACAGACACATTCATTTATCTTCGTTCAAACTAATTTCATGATTCTTGTTACCGGCGCTACAGGTTTGGTAGGTTCTCACTTGCTAAGGCGCCTGGTTATAACTGGACATAAAGTACGTGCAACTTATCGGTCCTCTGTTCCCTCATCTGATACCTCAAGCAGTATAGAATGGGTGAAGGCAGATATACTTGATGTTATGGCACTGGCAGAAGCTATGCAGGGAGTGAAACAGGTATATCATTGTGCTGCTGTTGTTTCTTTCAACCCCGATCAAAAAAAACAATTACATCATATTAATATACAAGGAACTGCCAATGTGGTGAATGCGGCCTTGAATGCAGATGTACAGAAAATGGTTTTTATGAGTTCAGTAGCCGCATTGGGCCGAATACGTGAAGATGTGGCCATAGATGAAACAATGAACTGGACACCCGAAACCAGTAACAGCGAGTATGGCAAAAGCAAATACATGGCCGAAATGGAAGTGTGGAGAGGTATTGGCGAAGGATTGAATGCTGTGATTGTAAACCCGGTTATTATACTTGGTGCAGGCAACTGGAGCAGCGGTTCAACTGCCATCTTTAAATCGGCCTACGATGAGTTTCCGTGGTACACAGAAGGGGTAAGTGGTTTTGTAGATGTGGAAGATGTAGTAACGGCGATGACCGATTTAATGCAAAGCAATATAACTGCACAACGTTTTATTATAAGTGGGGCCAATACTCCCTACCGCTCCATTTTTAACCTGATTGCGCAGGGTTTTGGTAAAAAATTGCCCTCACGTAAAGTAACTCGTTTTATGGCGGCCATCGTTTGGCGCATAGAGGCCATTAAATCATGGTTCACCCGAAAATTGCCCTTGCTTACCAAAGAAACGGCAAGAACGGCACAGGCAAAAGTGCATTTCAATAATGAGAAATTGTTAAAAACGCTTCCATCTTTTACCTATACCCCTGTTGAAGCTTCGATTAACAGGATTTGTAAGGAGTTAAAAATTAAATACAGGCTTCCATAAGCATCATGCTTATAAATTAAAGTATCTTGTAGTGGTACATGAAATATGTGGTAACCATTATATTATCCTTATCGCTCTATGCGCCCCAGGTGGCAAAGTTTTTAGCTTATGCAGAATGTTCTGCTTTAGCTATAACGATGGCAGATAAAAACTGGTGCGACTGTATGTTTACAGAGAATACAGATACGGATGGTATTCCCGCCACTGAAAAACAAAAAGATATCCAGTTTAAAACAGATTGGAAATTTACCGCTGAGAAAAAAATAATGCTAGGAGATATAGATAATCACCTGCTTTTGGTAAAAAACAATTTTCTCCAGCCTCAATTACCAACGCCCTTCTTACCTGCTGTTTTTCATCCTCCACTTGGTTAAATAAATACAACGTTGCAATGTTCTGGCAACCCGGAACCGTCTTTATTTATTCAAACCTTTAATCGATTTATCATGAAATCATTGATATGGTTTGTGGCTGCTGTATGTATGGTCACAAACTTTTCGCCTGCTCATGCGCAGGCACCAAATGCTTATGCCAATACTGAAGTAAAAACTGCAAACGGCGATCTGATGCTGCTCGGTCATTGTGAAATGGCGCTTCTCAAACAGGGTGCGTTCCAACAATGGTTTGTACCTGGGTTTACAAGTTACCAACCCGATTCGTTTATTACGCGTCTCCTGCACCCATTACTAAAAAATAAAACCATCGAAATATTCCTGGGCACCTGGTGTGGCGATAGCAGAAGAGAGGTGCCACGAATGTTAAAGATGCTGGAATCGTCGGGGTTCGATATACAAAAAGTAAAACTGCTATTTGTAAGCAATGCTGCCGACATGTATAAACAGAGTCCTCAGCATGAGGAGTCGGGTAAAAATATTAAAAGGGTTCCAACATTAATTGTGTACAACCAACAAATAGAAATCGGTAGAATCATTGAATACCCGGTGGCATCGTTGGAGAAAGATCTGTTGAGTATACTGAAAGGAGAAAAATATGTGCCGAATTATAGTCAGTTGAGATAGTGAGTAATGAGTAGTCAGTAGTGCGTGTTTAATCTATTTACTCACTACTGACTACTCTCTATTCACTTACCACCCTCCATTACTTTCTTCCATAACTCTGGTATTCTTTTAATCCATACCAGTTCTCTTCTTTTGATGGAAGCATCTTCTGCCGGGTAGCCAAAATAGGTTTTACCACCTTCTAATGAAGAAGGAACACCACTTTGTGCCAGTACAACAGCATTTGCCCCAATGGTGAGTGTTTTACTTACACCCACCTGTCCCCAAAGTGTAACGCCATCTTCAATAGTGGTTCCGCCGGCAATTCCTACCTGGGCAGCAAATAAGCAGTTTTTACCAACGGTGGTATCATGTCCAATATGAACCATATTATCCATGCAGGTACCTTTCCCGATTCTTGTTTCTGCAGTTACACCCCTGTCGATGGTACAACCTGCTCCAATTTCAACATGGTCCTCAATAACTACATTGCCGCAACTGAGCATTTTTTTAAACCATACATCGCGGTTCTTTTT
Organism: Bacteroidota bacterium; assembly: GCA_049324295.1. Classification (GTDB taxonomy): domain Bacteria; phylum Bacteroidota; class Bacteroidia; order Chitinophagales; family Chitinophagaceae; genus Sediminibacterium. Next base: position 10,283 of record JBMOKQ010000023.1, on the reverse strand, counting down.
AGTGTTGTAATAAAAAGCATCGCTACCGATAACAGTGCCTGATTGAATAATTACATGATCACCGATAATCGTATAATCATGTATGGTTACGTTGGGATGAATGATACAATGTTTACCAATTTGTACCTGTTCACCAATAAAACAATTTGGCATTACAACTGTATTTTCACCAATAACAGCAGTTGCACTTACGCTTATTTGTACAGCTGTAAACGGTCTGAAATGTTGTACAATTCTTAAATAAGATTCAAAAGGTTCATCAGTAATGAGGATGGTTTTTCCATCAGGAATAATTACATCGGCTGTGTTGATGATAATAAAATCAGCAGCACTGTTCAAGCATTTATCATAGTATTTCGGATGATCCACAAAAACCAGATCACCACTTTCTACCTTATGAATTTCATTGATACCGGTAATCATCGCTTGCAGATTTCCTTTGATATCAGCATTGATCAATGATGCGATCCAGCTTGCAGAAACGGGTGCGGGAAACTTCATATGCCCTTTTTTTGTTAAAATCAAAGGTAATGAGCGCCTTTGATGAGAAATTATTTTACTTGGATTTTAACGTAAAAAAATGCTTGTTTTTTCTCGTTACAACCCGTTTTCTGTTTGTATCTTATTTAATATTTTCAGTAATATAATCCTTTCAAACCCTTTATTCATAAATATTTCAAAAGATTGTGTTTTTGTATTTAATGAAACATCTGTCGTTTGCATAACATAAAACGCAGCCAATAAAGAGCTTAAACAATGTGTTGCTATTCACAACCTGTCCTAAAATGTGAATAAAATTGTTTAAATTTTTTTTTGCTTTCGATAAAACTCTTTTTAATATTGTGTAGGGAAATTTATTTCCCAGTACTTACTAACCCATCCATATACAAAGTCTCGCAGAAGCGAGACTTTTGTTTTACATGAATCACTACTTCGTCATCTATAAACCTTATCTCGTTCAATCGCAATTTTCACCGGTTGAAGGAAAGCAAACACTGGCCGATTTTTTTGACGTGCCGGTTGATGTTTATCCGGTTGGAAGACTCGATCATGATAGTGAAGGTTTGCTGATATTGACCAATGATAAACAACTGAATCATCGCTTGCTGCATCCTAAATATAAACACGAAAGAGAATACTGGGTACAGGTAGACGGGTCAATAACACAAGAGGCAATTACAAAATTGTCAAAAGGCGTAACAATAGCTGTTGATGGTAAACAACATCGGACAGCACCTGCAAAAATTCACCACTTTGAAACAGAACCTGTTGTTCCGGTTCGTAATCCGCCCATTCGCTTTCGTAAAGAAATTCCTGTGCCATGGATTAGTATAACTTTACAGGAAGGGAAAAACAGGCAGGTAAGAAAAATGACGGCAAGTGTGGGCTTCCCTACCCTGAGATTGATACGTTACCGGATTGAAAAAATTACCATTGATGGAATGCAACCAGGTGACCTGGTTAGTCTTTCCAAAACATTTCTGTATAAACAACTGTTCCATGAATAAACCTGTTTTCGCACGAAAAGGTTCTTATTCCATTATAACTGATCCGGAAGCTATGGATGTAACAATGATTCACCGGTATCTTTCTGAAGAATCTTATTGGGCAAAAAATATTCCTATAGCGTTGGTTCAGCAATCGATTAAACATGCTCTTTGTTTTGGCATTTTCGAGGGAGAAAAACAAGTAGGTTTTGCCAGGGTTATAACCGACCAAACCAGTTTTGCATACCTGGCAGATGTATTTGTTTTACCCGGGCACAGAGGCAAGGGCTTATCGAAATGGCTGATCGAAACCATACATGCACACCCCGATTTGCAGGATTTGAGAAGATGGATGCTTTTTACAAAAGATGCCCATGGTTTATACAGCCAGTTTGGCTGGGAGCAGGTGCCGGATCATCTTACCAGCCGGATTATGCAGATTCATAATCCGAATGTTTATCAACCCGTTAACCCGCAGGCTGGTGAATAATCCCTGAATCTTTCACCAATCTTGCCTTCGAAGCGTTAATTTTGCTGCTCTTTACGTAACCGTAGCATTTATATGAGTCAAGTACATTTATCTGAACAGGAACTGATTCGCCGTGAGAAACTGGCTAAATTGCAGGAAGCAGGTATCGATCCTTTTCCTGCAGCTTTGTATCCTGTTAGTCACTATTCATCCGATATTAAAGAACAATACACAGAAGAAACCAAAGATGCTTTTACCGGTATTTGTGTAGCAGGAAGGGTAATGAGTATTAATGATAAAGGAAAAGTATTCTTTATCAAGATACAGGACAGTAAGGGTATTATACAACTATATGTAAAACGGGATGATATTTGTCCGGAAGAAGACAAGTCATTTTGGGATCATGTAATTAAACATGGTCTCGACCTCGGAGATATTATTGGAGTAACCGGTTATGCTTTTATTACCAAAACAGGTGAAACATCTGTTCACGCACAAACATTTACCATGCTGGCCAAATCGCTTAAACCACTTCCGGTGGTAAAACGCGATGAGGAAGGAAATGTATTTGATGCAGTTACCGATCCTGAATTCAGGTACCGCCAACGTTATGCAGATCTGATCATCAACCCCAATGTAAAAGACACTTTTGTAAAACGCACCAAGCTCATTAACACTATCCGTACATTTCTCAATGAGCAGGGTGCATTGGAGGTAGACACACCGGTATTACAGGCTATTCCGGGAGGTGCCGCGGCACGACCTTTCATTACGCATCATAATGCGCTGGATGTTCCTTTCTATCTTCGTATTGCAAATGAATTATACCTGAAACGTTTAATTGTAGGTGGGTTCGATTGGGTATATGAATTCAGCCGCAACTTCAGGAATGAGGGGATGGACAGAACACATAACCCTGAGTTTACCGTACTGGAATGGTATACGGCTTACAAAGATTATTTCTGGATGATGGAAATAACGGAACAGCTGTTTGAAAAAATTGCTATTGCATTACACGGAACCACAGGTGTGCCATTAGGTGATAAAACCATAAGCTTCAAAGCGCCTTTTAAGAGAATCAGCATTCACGATGCCATAAAAGAGAATACAGGAATTGATGTTAGTGGTATGGATGAATCCGGATTGCGTGATGTTTGTAAACAATTGAAAATTGATGTACCGGGCAATATCGGTAAAGGAAAACTGATTGATGAAATTTTTGGTGCCACCAGTGAGCATACTTTTATTCAACCAACATTTATTATTGATTACCCGGTTGAAATGAGCCCCTTAACAAAAAAACATCGAACCAAACCCGGATTAGTAGAGAGGTTTGAGTTGATGGTTAATGGTAAAGAGATTGCCAATGCTTATTCTGAACTGAATGATCCGATTGATCAGCGTGAAAGATTTGAAGAGCAGTTAACGTTGATGGAACGTGGTGATGATGAGGCCATGTTTATTGATCACGATTTTCTTCGGGCACTGGAATATGGTATGCCACCAACATCAGGAATTGGTATTGGTATCGATCGTTTGTGTATGATGATGACTAATCAACCCTCTATCCAGGATGTGTTATTATTTCCACAGATGCGACCTGAAAAACAGGTAGAATAAAAATTTTAGTTGTATCTGGGAACATGTTGCTTTACTTCACCTGTAAAAGCACTGGCTTCCTGATCATTCTTAAAGCGGATCGCTAATTTATTACGGACCCCATACTGGGGTCCCCTTTTTTTTGTAGTGTAAACTGTGGTAAAAAAAAACTGCTGACTGCTTTTTAGCTGAACGAGTATCTCGAGAGGGTTATTCTTATTATTGGCAAAACTTTCGGCACCTAATTCAGACAGGCGGCTCCAAAAGCTACTGAATTTGCCGACCCTGTTTTTCCCGGCTTCTGTTTCTTCAATCCAGAACCAGATGTATCCGTTTTTTTCATCTATTTTATAATAGGTTTTTACATTGATATTATCTTCTGTACCAGCATTGGTATCAACAGAACTGATGAGTTTGCCATCTATAACATAACGGTAATCACCACAACGTCCGGCAAATTGTGCATTAGCAGGCATGACCAGTAGGGTCATCAAAACCAATATTAAAGCAGTAGTTCGCATTTAGGGGGTATACGATATTACTACTATTTTCTAAAAAACAATGGGTCTTTATGCTTAAAAGTAGATTAACAACCCGGAAAAATAGACCCGCCATTATACAAAAAGGTCGTTATACAATTGCCCTCCGGGTACAACAGCATATTTGTCTAAATCTGTAATACCTTCTTTTGCAAGCACTTCTTCATCAATAAAAGTATTACCTGTATAACTAAGACCTGTTTTTTGAAGCATATAATAAACCGAATCGGCAATTATATCAGGCGTACGGCTCATTTTGGCAAGAGCCTCTCCACCCAACAGGTTGCGAACTGCTGCTGTGTCGATAGTAGTTCTGGGCCATAGGGCGTTTGAGGCAATACCGGAACCTTTAAATTCTGCCGCCCAACCTAGCGCCATCATACTCATATTGTATTTGGTAAGCGTATAGGCAATATGTCCGCCCAGCCATTTAGGTTGCAGGCTGATAGGGGGAGATAAAGTAATGATATGCGGATTATTTCCTTTTTTTAACCAGGGTATACAATGTTTCACCACAAGAAAAGTTCCCCTTACGTTGATGCTGTGCATCAGGTCAAAACGTTTAGCCTCAGTTTGATCTGTAGGAGTGAGTTGAATAGCAGAAGCGTTATTGATCACCACATCTATACCACCAAATCTGGCCACGGCCTGTTGAACCATGGATTGTATCTGTTCCTCATGTCTTATATCAACCTGCACAGCCAGCGCCGTACCACCGGCAGCTTCAATCTCTTCTGCCGCTGTATGAATAGTGCCGCCTAACCTGGGGTCTTCGGTAACACTTTTGGCAGCTACCACAATATTGGCACCTTCTTTTGCCAAACGTAAAGCAATAGACTTACCAATACCACGACTGGCTCCTGTAATAAGAATGGTTCTGTTCTGAAACAACATGTTGAAATAAATTGATGTCCCTAAATTTAAGGAAACATCATTACCAGCCTAAGAAATCTTTGATGAGTGCTTCGGTGGTCAGGCAGGCTTTTTGCAGGTCATCATTTACAACTGTACGATGGAAATGATGGCTAAAAGAAATCTCATAGCTGGCTTTATTAACCCTGGTGGCAAGACTTTCAGGTGTTTCGGTTCCACGACTTTCGAGGCGACGTTTTAATTCTTCTACAGACGGGGGTTGGATAAATATGGATAAACAGTTGCCTGTAAATTGTTGCTGTACATGAATGGCTCCTTTTACATCAATATCAAGAACAGGAACACGACCTTCGTTCCATATACGGTCTAATTCAGCCTTCAGTGTACCATAGTATTTTCCTTCATACACCATTTCCCATTCAATAAAAGCTTCATCTTTTATTTTCTGCTGAAAATTTTCGGGGCTGATGAAATAATAATCTACTCCGTCTTTTTCCTGTCCCCGGGGAGAACGGGTTGCGGCTGAAATGGAAAAACAAAGCCGGGGGTATTTGTTAAGCAGGTAATGCGTAATAGAGGTTTTGCCTGAACCGGAGGGAGCCGTAATGATAATAAGTTTACCCTTGTTTGCTTGCATGTGCAAAGAAACAGAATTTTCAGAAGCAGAAAAGCAGTTTATTTTATGTTACCACGCTACAACTCTGCGGAGTAAATTCACCACAAAGCCGCAGAAAATAAAGAGATTTCGCAGGGGCGGAAATTTATGTGTGCCAGGTTGTTTTTTCTGAAAGTGGAATATTTCTTTTTCCTTCTGTAGACGTTTCATCTGTGTAACCGAGGTATAACAGACCCATTATAATATCCTCATCGGCAAGTTCAAGTAATTTTTTCAGGCTTTCATGATGTGTCATTCCACCCGTGCTCCATAAAGCAGCAATATTCAAAGCCTGTGCTCCCAGTAATATATGTTCAACGGCTGCGGCAACGGCTGCAATCTCTTCAATCAATGGAATTTTTTGTGTTAGCTGGCGTTTCATGTACACAATAACCAGATGAGAAACTTTTTCACCAGTTTCAAGAATACCGTTGTATTTCGCAGTAGTAAATTTATCGGTATCAGTATATGCCTGGTAAAGGTTGGCATGTTGATGGCAGAATACTTTCAGTTTTTCACCAGCATAAACTATAAAGCGCCAGGGTTCAGTTCTTCCATGCGTTGGCGCCCAGTCTGCGAGTGCTAATAATTGCTTAATAGAAGCCTGTTCAATCTTTTTACCATTCATTAAAGAAGGTTTAATGCTTCTTCTGCCGATAACAATTTGTTGTAAGCTGTTCCATTCATTCATGAAACAAAAATAAACCGATCTTATTTTATCTGTTGGGTTCGACTGCAAATAAACATTTTCGAAAAACGATAAAATGTTTTATATTCATAGGTATTTAGGTGCAGGTAATCACCTGCATCATCTTCCTATGGCAAATTGTTTGCTATGACCAGTAAGGAATTTCAATTGGTTTTTGATAATCTTCCCGGCATGTATTTGTTGCTGGCTCCGGATGATCCTGATTACACTATTCTTGCGGCTAACAAGTCGTATAGGAAAATTACCAGGACAACAGATATAGAACTTATAGGGAACCCGATATTCAGCATTTTCCCGGAATCGGCAGGACAGATGAATGCCGATAGCAAGAAGAAGCTAATTGAATTATTTAAAGAAGCCGTTCTTGCAAAAAAAACAAATCAGCTAAACCAGATCCGATATGATATTCCTGCAAATGATGGTTCGGGAAGGATTATTGAGAGTTATTGGAAGATTGTCAATACACCTGTTTTCGACAATGATGGAAATGTACTACAACTGATTAGCTCCATTGATCATATTACGGAACAGGTTTTATCGGGAGTGCAAAATGTACAGGCGCTGGCTGAGTCGGAAGAAAGGTATAAAAAATTGTTTTATACGAACCCGATGCCTATGTGGATTTATGATGAGGCATCGTACCGGTTTAAAGAAGTTAACGATGCTGCTATTTTTAAATATGGTTATACAAGAGAAGAATTTCTTTCCATGACCATCATGGATATAAGACCCCAGGAAGAGATTGGAAAAGTGAAAAATGCCGAAAAACAGGCGATTGGAGAATATTTGGTGCATCATGATACCTGGCGTCATTTAAAACGAAACGGCGAATTGTTATATGTAGAAATAACAGCTCATCATATTGTACACGATAATACAGCATCTGTTCTCGTTCTGATAAATGATATTACTAAGAGACTAAAAGCAGAAGAAGCAAGCAGGCTTGAAAAAGACAATAAAGAGGCGCTTATTAATAATACGAGCGACCTTATCTGGAGCATTGATAAAGATTTCAGGCTGGTGAGTGCCAATGATGCATTTCATCAAACAATTAAAAAAACAACTGGGCAGGTTCTCCAAACTGGTGATGGTGTTTTATTCACTTCACATTTCACAACTGAGTTTATTTTATTCTGGAAGCAGTTATATGAACGTGCATTCAAAGGTGAATTTTTTACCGAAGTTGTACATAAACCTGAATTAAAGGAACAGCCGGAAGAATGGATAGAAGTAAGTTTTAACCCCATTGTAAGTAATAATGAAATTATAGGTATTGCCTGTTATGGAAGAGATATTTCTGAAAATAAGCGACACCAGCAAACACTGGAAGAAATAAACAGGAAGCTGCTTGAAACAGTAAAAGAAATTTCAGACTATAAATTTGCCCTCGATCAGTCAAGTATTGTGTCCATCACAAACCAAAAAGGTATTATCCAACATGTAAATGATAATTTTTGTGCCATCTCAGGATATAGTAGAGAAGAGTTAATAGGACAGGATCACCGCATCATTAATTCTGGTTATCACCCAAAATCCTTCCTGAAACATTTATGGTCTACGATTGCAAGTGGTAAGGTCTGGAGGGGTGAAATAAAAAACAAAACCAAATCGGGTAAATATTACTGGGTTGATACAACGATTGTTCCATTCTTAAATGAAAAGAGGAAGCCCTATCAATTTATTGCTATTCGAAATGATATTACCCAGAAAAAAGCGGAAGAAGAAAAATTACATTTAATGAATATGGTAATCACCAATACCAATGATGCCATACTCATTACCGAGGCAGAGCCTATAGAAGGTACCGGACCCAAAATACTTTATGTAAATGAAGCTTTTACTCGAATGACGGGTTATACTGCTGATGAGGTAATTGGCCAAACTCCCCGTATTTTACAAGGATCTGGCACTGATGTACAGGAACTGGCAAGGTTAAAAAAAGCACTACGAAACTGGGAGCCTTGCGACATAGAAGTGCTGAACTACAAAAAAAATGGAGAGCCTTTCTGGAACAATTTTACGGTGGCACCGGTAGCTAATGAAGCAGGCTGGTACACGCATTGGGTGGCCGTAGAGAGAGATGTAACAGAGAGAAGAAAAACCGATGCATTGATTCGTGATAAGGAGGAGAAAAGAAGACTCATCATGAATGCGGCACTCGATGCCATAATTTGTATTGATACTGAAGGAATAATAACGTTTTGGAACCCACAGGCAGAACATGTTTTTGGCTGGAAGCAGGAAGAAGTAATGGGGAAAAAACTATCGAACATTATTATTCCGGAAGCATATCGTTCCATGCACGACCATGGCATGGAGCAATATAAAGTAACCGGGAAAGGACCAGCACTAAATGTACTGCTTGAATTAAGTGCCATTAATCGAGAAGGGGTAAGCTTCCCGATTGAATTAACGGTTTTGCCTATTCAGCAAGATAATGAAGCCTTTTTCTGCGCATTTATTAGGGATATAACAGAACGTAAAAAAGCAGAAACAGCAACCCGACGATCCAATGAGCGATATGAATTAGTGGCAAAAGCCACCAGTGATGCTATCTGGGACTGGGATATGCGTACAGGAGTTGTGGTTCGTTCCGGTGACGGATTGCATAAATTGTTTGGATATGATACGGCAATAGCCAGTTCCGACAATGATTTCTGGCGTAAGCATGTTCATGCTGATGATATTAATGGCGTTATTGAACGCAGGGAGCAAATGTTGCAAAGAATTACTGATCATTATTGGGAGGATGAATACCGGTTTGAAAGAAAAGATGGCAGCTATGCTCATGTGTACGACCGTGGTTATGTAATCAGGAACAAAGAAGGAAAAGCCATTCGAATGATTGGTTCAACACAGGATATTTCTGCCTTAAAACGTTCTGAGCAGCAATTACAGGAACTGAATACTGTTTTGGAAAAACGGGCATCTGAACTGGCCAGATCGAATAACGAACTGGAGCGTTTTGCCTATGTAGCTTCACACGACCTCCAGGAACCATTGCGGATGGTAAGTAGCTTTTTGCAACTGCTTGATAAACAATATACAGCAAAACTCGATGACAAAGCAAGGGAATATATAAATTTTGCAGTAGGTGGTGCAGAGAGAATGAAAAGATTAATATTAGACCTGCTTTCTTATTCACGTGTTTCCACCGTTACGGAACAATTTCAACCTGTTGATATGAATGCAGTGGTACAGCACGTACTTCAAATTTTTGAATCCCGGTTTGAAAAAGAAGGAATAACTTTAACTACTGATCGGTTACCGGTTGTGAAGGGTAATACCTCGCAGCTGCAACAATTATTTCAGAACCTTGTAGGTAATGCGATCAAATATAAAAGTGAGCGCCCCCCTCTCATTGAAATAGGCTGTCTTGAAGAAGAAAACCGTTTTGTCTTTTTCATTAAAGACAATGGTATTGGGATTAACCCGAAGTATTTTGAAAAAATATTTGTTGTGTTCCAGCGTTTACATCCCGTAAACAATTACTCCGGAACGGGTATCGGGTTAGCAATCTGCAAAAAAATTGTAGAGTGCCACCAGGGTGAAATCTGGGTTGAGTCAGAAGAAGGAAAAGGAAGTACATTTTTCTTTAGCATGCCTAAATAGCTAACCATTAAAACCATTCATATGTCGGCAATCCATGATTTAGAGATATTGCTTGTGGAAGACAATGAGGGCGATATCAGACTCACCATTGAAGCTTTTAAAGAAGCTAAAATCCGCAATCAAATTAAAGTAGTAAGAGATGGGGAGGAAGCATTGAATTACCTGAGGAAAAATGGGAAATACAATGATGCTTCTGCACCTGATATCATTTTACTAGTGTATTGACAAATTAGTTTAGAAACATTATATTTGTATTGACCAATCCTTACTAAATGTCAATACCAATCAAGTTAACCAAAAAGGAGCTTCTGTATTTGGAAGCAGAAAAGGCGTCAGGCAA
>JBMOKQ010000022.1:0-1013 GCA_049324295.1 Bacteroidota bacterium | reverse complement strand
CGGGCGGGCAAAAATGGCCGGCCAACGCGGAATTTACCTGACGTTTTTCGACGCTTCTGTCATTATTTCAATCTGTAAAGCCCTTTCGCGTCGAAAAATGTGCCCGAAGCGCCTGCCCGAGCCCGGCAAAACCAAGCTCCCGCTTGGCCGGGCGCAGGGCATCCCTGGCGCATAGGGCCGAGCACCCGAGGAGCCACGGCACCGCAGGGAGCGCAGCAGGTAAATTTTGTTGTGCGCAGTTGTGCTATCGGTGAAGTACAAATCGATTTTCCGCCTTGTTCCACTTCAGTGTGAATTCGGTGGCAATCAGCTTATTCATTTCTTTTCGCACCTCCGAGAGGCTATCCGGTGTTTCTGTTCCGATATCCTGACCCAGCATGTATTCATCATATATGATGCGAATCTTTATGTCTGTCCCTAACCTGGGCAAATCGTAATACAGAAATAGGAGTGTGGAAAGATCTTTGTCGAGTTTTGCGCCTGGTTTTGTCAGACTGGACAGAGAAATCTTGGGAAACATTGTTTGCGGACAATCTTGCCATCTTCCCTGCAACTTGCACACCGAAAAAAGCCTTGTGAATGGCTTATGTGAAGAACCGCTCTGTTCGCTGCCCACTAGAATCGGGCTGCCATCATTCATAAAGTATAGTACGTAAGTACGTAGAAAGGTGCCAGTTGCTGTATTCATGGATAGCTGAATGTAATGATTTTTCAGATCAAATTTGCCATTAGCAGCAGCAGCTTTGAGAGCTTTTTCGCGGAGGGTCTTGTTTATCCTTACGGACTGTCCAGATTCGGTGAGATAGTTGTCTACGACCATCGGACGCAGACTCTCTTCAAATGTCGTTGAATCAATGGTCAAGAATGCCGATCTGATGTCCTCAGCAGAAGCGGACGCAATACTTGAAAGCAATAGTGTCAAAGTTACATTGAAAAGTATTCGCTTCATAGGTGTTTTCCCATCTTTTATTTCCTTGCGGCAACATTTATTGCAGCACAATTGCGCACAACGT
>JBMOKQ010000021.1:0-1024 GCA_049324295.1 Bacteroidota bacterium | reverse complement strand
CGTGTGTGCCGGGCATGGCACGTAACTATGTCGGTGAAAGTCCGGCAGCCAGGTTTACGCAGAGCCGAAGGCTAGGAGAACGGCAAGGGCGTCATCGTGAGGTGGGGTCTATCGGTGCGCTGAATCCAAAACTGCGGGGCGATGGACAAGAACTGGATATGAGGCGTGATACATCCGGGGCGAGCGGGCACGTGACCGCGAAGCTCTCCATCTGCGGTTGGGGTGTATTTTGTAAATCCAGCGCTTGCGCAGAGAAAGTGACGTGTCTTACCCCAGGAGATCTCCATGGGCTGCATTCGCCGCAAGGCGGTGCTGAGTGTTGAGTGATTGGCACTGACCGCCGTGGAGAAGTCAGCAGAGGGCGTAGTAGGTGGCTGGCCCCACTGAAGGCCCGAACGATGAACGACAAGGACGATGGATGAAGAACTTCAGTGAGGCAACAGACCCGTTGCGCAAACCTGCCATGTTGCAGAAAGACGCTGAGGTTGGAGAGTCCGGCGAACCCAAGTCAATTCCACCCCAAGCGTTGCTGGCGCGCGTGCTTGAACGCGCCAACCTGCAACGCGCACTGAAACAGGTACGCCAGAACAAGGGCGCGCCTGGCATCGACGGCATGACCGTTGATGAACTTCCCGAGTACCTTCGCCACCACTGGCCGGAGATCCGCGCACAACTGGAAGCAGGCCGCTATCGCCCGCAACCGGTACGTCGTGTGGAGATCCCCAAGCCAGACGGGAAAACCCGCCTATTGGGGATTCCCACTGTGCTGGATCGGTTCATTCAGCAAGCCATCGCACAGATCATCAGTGCCCAATGGGAGCCACACTTCCATCCGAACAGCTATGGCTTTCGCCCGCAACGATCGGCCCATCAGGCCGTGCGCAAGATGCAGGCGGATATCCACCAAGGTTATGGATGGGTGGTGGACATGGACGTGGAAGCGTTCTTTGATCGGGTTAACCACGACCGGCTCATGGTGCGGCTCAAACGCCACACTCAAGACCGAGACCTGCTACGCCTGATC
>JBMOKQ010000020.1:0-18508 GCA_049324295.1 Bacteroidota bacterium | reverse complement strand
GAATTTGCTCTTTATATTTGTTACAGACGTGATCGTAAATTCGAATCAGATTATTTGTTAGCATGAATATCTAACGAATTTCTTTCACGTCTATTTTATTCCAATTTCAACCCCTGATTCGCATAATCCTTATGAAAAAAGATGATGTAAGCTCTCCTGCTGCAATATTGAAAACCGTTGTTTTCATTTTAGTAACTGTATTTATTTTACTCTCCAGCCCTGTTGTTCATGCACAAAAAACAGAACAAATGGTAAGGCTGGCCAGGATTAAAGTTGACCCGGTTCAATTAAAGGAATACAATAACGCATTGTTGATACAAATGAAAGCTGCCATTGCATTTGAACCTGGAGTATTAACTTATTATGCCGTTGCAGATAAAAAAGACCCTGCCAGCATCACCATTCTTGAAATATATGCTGATACTGCTGCTTACAACAAACATATCCTTACTCCTCATTTCAGGAAATACAAAGACACAGTGAAGAACATGGTTAAATCGCTTGAACTTGTGGATGTAAATTTGATTGGCATCGCGAGAAAACACGGCGGTTGATGATATAGTCTGGTATACATTGAAGTGAACTACTAAAGGCCAATTTCCTTTTTTGTTAACGCACTTAGCGTAATTAAAAATAGGTACTGAACCCAAACTGAAATCCTGCCAGTTTTGAAGGCGGATTGCCTAATATATCTTTTTGCCAGTTATAACGATAGTTAAGCCTGATTACTGTTTGTGCGGTTGGGCGCCAACTGATTGCAGAAACAACAGAAAAAAGATCGTCGGAAATATTAGTATCTGTTGAAATAAATTTCCCTTTATTCCAGTCTACATATTCCAGTCGCAGCGCAACATTAATGACAGAACGTTCATAGCCAAAAACAGGTTTGTTCCAAATGGGTTGTACAATATCTATAAAACCTCCCTGTTGCTTTTCTCCGAATTGTTCTGTATACGTATCTGGAACATTTACATGCACCCAGGCCCACTCTGCGTTGATAAACGTATTGAGACGGGGAATGGTTGTATTTGCATCAACGGAAAATACATTAACTCGTCTTTTGGTATCCAGTATTAACCCATCTTCTTCAAATTTATTATAGATGCCTCCCATATAAGACAATCCCAATTCGCCAATTTTTCTGTTACGAACAGCAAGTTTACCCGTGAACAATGGGCTACCATTGAAACTTTCTTCAAACCTGTTTCGGTTTGCTTTGCTGGCTGGTAGAAAGGTTTTATTTTCACTGTTGTTGATAATCTGGTCATCAAAACCATTGGTCAGGTAAGCCTCATAAGCATATACCCAGTCTTTGGTATATTTTTTTCCAAAGACGCCAAAACCAACATTACTCCAGGTAGCAGGTAACATTTGGGTAGCCGATATGGGACGATCCACAAACTCCCATTTAGGCCCATCATGGTTTTGGTTGAAGGCTCCGATCGGATTCATCATCACACCTCCCCGTAAATTAAATAGAGGTGACAGTTCCATATCAACAGAGGCGAATTCAATATTAATTTCTTTTGTACCATCTTCAAATTCCAGTTCACTTAAAAATTTGATCCTTTTTGAAACGGCCGATGAAACAAATAAGGTGAACCTGCGCATCTGGAACTGATGACCTTCCGTAACACCATCTTGACGAAAATACTGGTGATTGGCTTCTACATATCCACCCAATGCAACCGGCAATTTCCCTACCTGTAAAAAAGGGCGGTTATACACCGCATCCATATTCAAAAGCATTTTCGTAGAATCCTTGGGTCTGATCCGCAACAAAACAGGATCGATCTGTGCCATTGCAACAGATGACAGGAAGATACAGGCAATAAGAAGGATATTCTTTTTCATAGTTTTCTCAGATCAACAAAAATTTGATTGCTTCTAACTGTTACCGGAAATGTCCGTAAACTTCTATCTGCCGGGCCATTAGTCATTTCGCCCCTGTTACTAAACTCACTGCCATGTGCAGGGCATTGCAAATAATCGCCCGACACATTCAACTCAGCCCCCTGGTGGGTACATTGCATCCACAGTGCCGAATATTCCTGCTCACTGAACCGATAAATACATATCGGAAAAACCAATGCCTCATTTCTTACGACGATATACGAGCGGTATTTGTTTTTTTCTTTTACAATAAACTCCTGCTTATCTATCAACAGGCCATCTTCCGTGAGTTTTCCGGAAGTAAAACGTATGGTTGAACAGGAACCCAGGAATCCTGTAACAGCAGTTGCTCCCACACAAGCTATACAGCCCTTTATGATAAAATCTTTTCGATTCATGAGTGAGATATCTTGTTTTTTCTTTTACAATGATTCCAGGAAGCGAATCAGTCTTTTTTTATCCACTGTCGGGAGTTGTTGAAACCGGTTCTTAGTTTGCTCCGCTTCTCCGCCATGTAATACTATCGCCTCTTCAATCGATGATGCCCTCCCATCATGTAATAAAAAATATTGCCCGCCTTGTGAATTTTTCGATAAACCCAATCCCCATAAGGGTGGTGTTCGCCATTCAGATACGAGCGCCGTTCCTTCAGTATAACCATCATCTAAGCCCGGCCCCATATCGTGCAGGAGCATATCGGTATAAGGGTAAAAAGTTTTGTTTGATAACGCCACAACTGCCGATGTGCCTGTTTGCAATTGGGGAACATGACATTTACCGCACCCAATCGTTACGAATGTTTGCTTTCCCGCAACTATATCAGGATCCCCCTGCTGCCTTTGTACAGGTGCTTTCAGGGTTTTCAGATAAAACACAACATCAAGTACGGTTTGGTTAGTTACTTCGGGGTCAATCTGCTGACCGGTGTAGGTATCAATAGGTTCATAATTCGACGTGATACCAATATCCTGGTTATAGGCTGTAGCTGTTTGTTGAAGCAGGTCATATCTTGCCGCTTTTTTACCAAAGCGTCCGATATATCTGTTATTGGATTGAATCGCACCATCTCTTACTGTAACATAAGTAGGAATATCAATCCAGTTGGGTCTCCCGGATATACCATCTCCATTAAGATCATTCGGATCGGATAATGCGAGAATATCAGCATCGCTAACCATATCCAGAAAACCCAATCCGGTAGTGGCAGGTGGCATGAACCTGGAAAAACTGGCTCCTGCAGGTATTTTTTCTCCTACAAAACCCGGAATGGCACGATGCTGTAGTTGTGGACCTCCCAGATGTAAAAAGCGATTGCCATTTACGGTATCACTTTGTCCGAAACGTGTTAATGTGGTAAATGGGTGTCCTTTCCCGTCACCCGCATGACAGGTACCGCATGATGTGGCCACAAACAAAGGCCCCAATCCGCTTTGTTTAGTAAATATTTCATCATTAAATGCCACATCACCCCGTAAAAAAATGGCATGTTCCCCGCCAGAAAGGCCGCTAACAGGTCCGTCAAGTACCTGGTCATCTTCAATTGTACCTGGCATTAATTTCTGACAGGCTATCAGACCTGTTACAAGCGTTGCAATCAGTCCTATCACAATTAATTTTTTCATAATCGATTCAAAGGTAATCAAAATTAAATAATTAGACTAATCTAAATTATATAATTACTTTACCCTAATATAAAATCTACTCCTTTTGCTATCTTTACAACAAAATTTAGTGCAGGTGCAGTCATTTACGGAAGAAAACTACCTCAAAGCCATTTATAAATTACAGGAAAACAATGCAGAGCCTGTTGCCACTTCATCACTGGCCCAGGTAATGCAGGTTCATGCTCCTTCGGTAACAGACATGTTGAAAAGAATGTCGGGCAAGCATTTAGTTGTATACCGGAAAGGGAAAGGCGTTACCTTAACTGAAAAAGGAAGAAAGATAGCCGTAAGTATTATCCGTAACCACCGTTTATGGGAGGTTTTCCTGGTCAATAAACTTGGTTTTGGCTGGGAAGAAGTACATGATATCGCGGAACAACTGGAGCATATAAAGAGCGAAAACCTTGCAGGCAGGCTGGATGCTTTTTTGGATTATCCAAAAGCCGACCCGCATGGAGATCCCATACCGGATGCGAACGGCGTATTACCCAAATCAAAATCTGTTTTACTTTCAACTTTAAAAGAAGGTCAGGATGGTACGTTTACAGGGGTTGTAGACCATAGCAAAGCATTCCTTAATTATCTCGACAAAGCAGGCATTTCACTCGGAGATAAAATCCGCATTAAAAGTATTGAAGCTTTCGATCAGACTTTTACGCTTTTACTTCCCGGCAATAAAAAAGTAACTGTAAGTTTAAAAGTGGCCGGTAGTATTTTAGTAAGTTAACCCGTTGGCGGAGTTAATTAGCCAAAGCGTGTTCAACTCTATTTACTGGTTTGTTATATAAAAACTTGTTTAAGAACTGTAGAATAGTAAATCCGGTCACTTCAGCAATTATTCTGGATTTAAAGCCAGCAAAGGATTTAGCGTAATTAAGCTGTATCATAAACTGATCGCAAAGTTGTGAAAAAACTGTTTCAATTCGTTCTCTTACTTTTTTCAATATCCTGACCACAGGTTTTTGTTCCTTCTGATTATTTCTCAGTGGTACTTCAAGCTGTATCCTTGCAGTTTCAAACAGGTTTATTTGATGCTGCTTATTTACCCTCAGTTGCCTGTAATGATACAATGATCGAATAGTTCCTGTACGTCTTTAAGGTAAATGTATATCATGAACACGGGCCTTTGTTAGATTAGTTTGTGTTTTAGGAAGGCAATGGTTTTGCAAATTGTAGTAATATCACATTCAGCTTTATCAATTAGCATAAAAAGGTTCTTTTAGGCTTAAGTTTATTGTTCTTCAAAAGAAGTTGAATGTGGAAGAGCCTTACCTGTTTTATTTATAACAGGTTCTCCCGCTTTCTGGCGCAGCCAGTAATACATCTTGTGTTACACCTGCTTCATACTTTTCAAAATTCTTTACAAACAAATCAGCAAGGTGTTTTGCTTTTTCATCGTAAGCATTTTTATTTCCCCAGGTATTGCGTGGATTTAAAATATTTTCAGGAACAGCAGGGCATGATTCCGGAATGGCAATTCCAAACACAGGATGCGTACTATATTTAACTGCATCAAGTTTGCCTTCTAATGCTGCCGTTATCATAGCTCTTGTATAGTTTAGTTTCATTCTGTTGCCTGTTCCGTACGGTCCTCCTGTCCAACCTGTATTGATTAACCAAACTTTTACATCATGCTGCCTGATTTTATTGCCCAGCATTTCTGCATACCGCCCCGGATGAAGTGGCAAAAAAGGAGCTCCAAAGCAAGCGCTGAAAGTGGCTTTGGGTTCTGTTATTCCTGCTTCAGTACCGGCCACCTTAGCTGTATAACCGCTGATGAACTGGTACATAGCCTGTGCCGGTGAAAGCTTTGCAATGGGTGGCAGTACTCCATAAGCATCGCAAGTAAGAAAGAAAATATTTTTGGGAATGGGACCGATGGAAGATTCCAGGGTATTGCTGATATACTGTAGTGGATAAGATACCCTCGTGTTTTCTGTAATGGAATCATCGGCAAAGTCTACTGTGTTTGTACCGGGAAAGAAAGTTACATTTTCCACCAGGGCTCCTGTGCGGATAGCGTTATAAATTTGCGGTTCTTTTTCTTCGGTAAGATTTATACATTTTGCATAGCATCCGTCTTCAAAGTTGAAAATGCCATTGTCCGTCCAGCCATGTTCATCATCGCCTATCAGTTTACGATTGGAGTCGGCGCTTAAAGTTGTTTTACCTGTTCCGCTTAAACCAAAGAACAGCGCAGTGTCTCCCTTTTCTCCCATATTGGCAGAGCAGTGCATACTCAATACTTTTTTATCATTCGGTAAAAGATAATTCAGAATAGTAAAGATGCTTTTCTTGATTTCTCCTGTGTATCCTGTTCCTGCAATTAAAATCATTTTGTGTTTGAAACTAATTACTGCGGCATTGTGTTGCCGGGTGCCACATTCTTTTGCATTCAGTTTTAAACCGGGGGCAGAAAAAATCTGCCAGTCCGGTTTAAAATTTTCCAGTTCTTTTTCAGTGGGGTGAAGAAGCATATTATAAGCAAAGAGATTACCCCAGGGCTTCTCATTCACAATGCGGATATTTAGGCGGTAGCGGGTGTCGGCACAGGCATAGCAGTCCCTCATCCATAACTCTGTTCTTTTATTGAGGTATGTTGTTATTTCGTCAAAAATAATAGAAAAATAACCGGGCTCAAGGGGGATATTAAAATCGTTCCAGCAAATAGTACTTGCCGTACTATCATCTTTTACTATAAACCTGTCTTTAGGCGACCTGCCGGTAAATTCACCTGTCTTTATAACCAAAGCGCCGGTATCACTAATAACACCTTCACCAATTCTGATACAATCCTGTATTAATTCTTCCTGGCTGAGTTGATCGTAAATTTTTCCAGCACTTTTTATTTCGTATTTATCTGTTTTTTCAATCAGGTTTTCTTTGTTTAATGTTGACATAAGCGTAGTCGTTTAGTTTATGATGTTGAAATGAATTTATAAATACTATAAACCGTAAGCAGTTTCAGATATGGCTAATTAGCCGGGGTCTCTAAAAACTGAATTTGCAATAATTACTGTGGCATATTTACTTTTTTGAATTTATTTTTTACTTCCTTCTTCCCATTTATTTACGACACTGGTTGCAAGCGCATTGCCCAAAACATTGGTAGTGCTTCGCAACATGTCGCAGAAATGGTCGATAGGCAATATCAGGGCAATACCCTCTGGAGGAATCTTAAACATTGCAAGAGTAGCAGTGACTACTACTAAAGATGCCCTGGGAACACCGGCAATTCCCTTACTCGTTAGCATTAAAACGAATAACATGGTTAATTGAGTTCCCAGGTCTAATTGTATGCCGTAAGCCTGTGCAATTGCAATACTGGCAAAGGTCATGTACATCATGCTGCCATCCAAGTTAAAACTATAGCCTAATGGCAAAACGAATGACACAATCTTGTTCTTGCATCCAAATCGCTCAAGTTCTTCTGTAAGTTTCGGAAAAACAGCTTCGCTGCTGGTTGTACTAAATGCAATAAGTAAAGGCTGTGTAATACCTCTCAGTAATTCTATGATTCTATTGCGTAAAATAAGAAATCCGGTAAATAAAAGTAGCGCCCACAAAAGCATAATTCCTGTAAGAAAATATAAAAGATACTCACCAAAAAATAAGAAAACTCCCAATCCTTTTGAAGCAATAATAGCTGCCATCGCTCCAAATACCCCCAAAGGAGCAAAGTTCATTACATACCCCACCATTTTTAAAATAATGTGAGATATTGTATCAAGGGCTTTTACAAGAGGTTTTGCAAAATCGCCCAAAGCGCTTGTAGCTACCCCAAAGAAAATACTGAATATTACTAATTGTAAAATTTCATTGTTAGCCATTGCTTCAAATACGCTTTTTGGGAAAACATGCTCTACGAAATTTGAAAGCGAAAACTCCCGGGTTTTGGAAATAAGGTCATGGGCACCTGAGGTATCTGCACTATTTAAATTAATGATTGCACCCGGCTGAAAGACATTGACCAATAACATACCCAGCAATAAAGAAATGATGGATGCAGAAACAAACCATAATAGTGCTTTACCACCTATGCGACCCACCGTTTTCAAGTCGTCTAACTTTGCAATACCTACTACAAGAGTGGTAAAAATCAAAGGAGCAATGAGCATTTGTACCAATCGCAGAAAAATGGTGGTTAGTAAATTTATATTAACCGAAAATCGTTTCTTGAACTCAGTTTCTGTTTCTAAATGTATTAAATAGCCCAGTAAAACGCCAAGAAGCATCGCTAGCAAAATAAGAATTGTAAGCCGGTTTTTTTGAATCATAAATTGTGCGCTCTTTTTTGAAAATTGGTTGCTTGATTCTCATATAAATAAACTGAAGAAGCTTTATAAATCATTACACAATAAACGTTGGATGAATAAAATTCTGAATTGAATAGATTTCATTCCATTTTTGCTGCGATAGTAATTGCTTTTCTATTACTGCAATTTGATGTATTGACTTTCCTGTGTATAACGCTTCTTTGGCAATGGCAGCGGATGCTTCGTAACCCAGCATGGGATTGAGGAGTGTAACGATGCCAATACTGTTCAAAACATAATGCCTGCATATTTCTTCATTAGCCGTGATACCTTCTACGCATTTACTTTTCAATATGCGGCAGGCATTCGAAAGATATTCAAGAGAAGTAAACATGCTAAAGGCAATTACTGGCTCCATCACATTTAATTGCAATTGACCTGCTTCGGCGGCCAAGGTAATGGTAAGGTCGGCGCCAATAACATAGTAGCAGGTTTGGTTTACCGCCTCTGGAATCACCGGGTTTACTTTGCCAGGCATAATCGAAGACCCCGGTTGTAATGGCGGAAGATTTATTTCATTGAACCCTGCCCGGGGCCCCGATGACAGTAATCTTAGGTCGTTACATATTTTCGATAGTTTTACTGCGCAACGTTTTAAAGTGCCGCTGATTTGTACATACGCACCTGTATCATAGGTGGCTTCTATTAAGTCTGGTGATAATTTCACCGGTATCCCGGAAACAATTGCCAGGTGTTCTACGCATTTTTGTGCATACCCCTGGGGAGTATTCACTCCGGTGCCAATGGCTGTAGCCCCCATGTTTATTTCGGTTACCAACAGTTGTGCTTCTTTCATTCTTTGAATGTCTTCGCCGATGGTAGTAGAAAAAGCCTGAAACTCCTGGCCCAATGTCATAGGAACAGCATCCTGCAATTGAGTGCGGCCCATTTTTAAAACATGTTTAAATTCTTCCGCTTTACTTGCAAAAGCTTGTTGCAATGCTTCCATAGAATTAATAAGCAAATCAACTTTTCTATAAACTGCCAAACGAAAAGCAGTGGGGTAAGCATCATTCGTACTTTGCGAACAGTTGACATGATTATTTGGATGCAGATATTGATAGTCGCCTTTTTTATAACCCATATACTCCAACCCAATATTGGCAATTACTTCATTTGCATTCATATTGCAGCTTGTTCCAGCTCCTCCCTGAATCATATCGCTAATAAATTGGTCAGTATATTCACCGGCTATCAGTTTGTCGGCAGCAAAACAAATTGCATCGGCAATCTGCGGCTCTATTACAACACAATCTTTATTGGCTAATGCCGCCGCTTTTTTTACCATCCCAAAAGCTTTGATAAACAAGGGTTCATTGGAAACAGGAATACCTGTAATTGTAAAATTTTCTTTGGCACGAAGTGTTTGTACGCCATAGTACACATCGCCCGGAATTTTCTTTTCTCCAAGCGAATCTTGTTCAATACGATACATTGCTATTTTAAATTGCGGAGCATCTCTAAAAATCTAATAATTTTTACTTTTACTTCCTTTTTAAAGTCGAGGATAAGCAAGAATTTTACAGATGCTCCTATGTGAAAAATAAGAGAAGGGAATATTTTTTAAAAGCCCGTTCAGTATAAAAAGCGGGCAGCCTGTTTTGAATTGATCATTTTATTATGGTCGTGTCCCACATTATTTACAATAAATATTTTATGATTGAACCTCACTTTCTTTCCTGCATAGTTTTTTAAGTATTCATAGAATAACCTGCCCCTCTCCAACCGGTTTATACCTTGTAATTGTGCAGCGCAGGTTGTATCAAGCTGTGGGTCTTTTGTATCTGTATCATTACCGCCCAGCAGATACACCACATCTCTTTGCAAAAATTGATTCCTGATTTTTTCAACGCCGGTTTCAGAAGCGTATAAGTTTAACCCTTCTAAACCGTATTTATATTCATTGTACTTGCTGCACCCCGAAGTATCAGGAATAAGAAATTCATTTTCTTCACCTTTTACTGGACGTCGGTTATCAAGATATACATACGAAGAGGGATTCATAACAATAAATCTGAATTGCAGCTTAAGATCGGCTGACAGTTTATCTGTTAACCTATTAATGGCAGCATAACGCTGAATAAATTGACCTCCTGCCGAATGCCCGCTCAAAACCACCGTTTTTAAATTAGGAAAGATTTTCTTATTGCAGAGTTTTACAAGAATGCTGTCAACAACTTCCATTGAACTGAAACTTACAGAACTTTTATCGTTTTGTGTATTACGTATATTATTTCCTTCTTTCCAGCCACCGCTGGTCCAAAAAAGGTAATTATCTTCTTCATGAAGATGATGTTTGCTCAAGTCACTCCTTATCATAAAATTTGGAGCAATCAGTAATGTTTTATCACCGGCGTTACTTTTATTTATAGCTGTATCTACAAAAGAAAAAACCTCATCTGCTTTGCGCAGATTACCATGAACAGCGATAATGATATTTTCAATGGCAGCATTTTGTTGATCAATACTTTTATTACTGTAATAAGGAAATAAAAATGTGCCGCTTTCTTTTTTAATTTGAAAGCTTTTTAATTCAGTTGTTTTATATTCATGCAAACTATAATATTCTGTCTTTCTATCTTCATTACAATCAAAGCTGCTTACAAAAAAAGCCGCCAGTGAAATACTAAGAGTTATTGGTTTTACATACATGTTATTACAAGTTTAAACAATAAAATGAGAGTGGAAACAGGAGTTACCGGTTGGCAGTTTACTGCAATTGCAAATAAGTTTTATGTTGCTAAGAGTTATTGTTAATAACCCGGGTTTTGAATGATATTAGGATTGTTATCTATTTCAGATTGCGGAAACCTTGCTATTAACCTGAAATCGGTATAAGGAATAACTGTGCCTGCGGGCTTGGTAACATCCCTCCCTAAGCGTAACAGGTCAAAAATCCGGTGTCCCTCAAAAGCAAGTTCAACCCTTCTTTCACGCAAAATTGTATTGATCAAATTAGTTCCGGTTAAGCCTATGAGATCAATACCGGTGGCCCGTTTGTGAATCTTGTTTAAATCAACTAAAGCAAGAGAATCGCTACCAAGCCTTGCTCTTGCTTCAGCACGGTTTAGGTATATTTCTGATATTCTGAGTATGGCAATATTATCAAGTCCGAAACTTCCTTTTGTTCCAAAAAATTTCCTGGTATAATGTACAGTGGAGCCGGAACGAGTAGTTCTTCTGATAAGAGAAGGGAAGGTGCGTATATCATTTGGGAAATAACTTGCAAGTAAAGATGATGATGCTGCCAGATCACCAAAGCCGGCACCGGAAACACTGTCAATGGAATAAATTGATTGCAGCGAATTAGTTGTTAAATTTTCAGCAGGCTCGTAGTTTAATTCAAAAAAAGATTCCTTCATAGCCCTCTTTCCCCACATGCTTACATATTCTGTAGCCGTAGCCAATGCTGCTGCATTAGAGTTGATAGCGGTGGTAGCCCAGGTATCTGCATTTGCCCAGTCGCCCTTGTATAAATAAACTCTTGATAACAAAGCCTGCACGGCACCCAGGCTTGCCCGGTTGGGTTTAAAACTATTATTCAGTAATGCACCTGCATTCGTAAGGTCAGCTATTACCAGGTTGTAAACAGCATTTATTTTTTCCCTGGCCGGGTAGGTTATTTGCGATATTTCTGTTGCGGGGTCAGTTATAAGCGGCACTCCCCAATCAAAATTATTGATTAAATAATTAGGGTTTCGTGAATAGGAATTGAGCAAATCAAAATAGACCAATGCTCTTAAAAAATAGGCTTCGCCTTTTACTACTTTCTTTTCTGCTTCAGTTCCTGCAATACCATCAGCATATTTAATAGCAAAATTTGCCCTTGCAATAATACCATAAGCAACAAAGAAAATATTGGTGTGGCTTCCGGGTTCATTTGAGCTTTGTGCATTAAAGAAACCCCTGGCACCTGAGGGAATAATACAATTATCTGCTAGTGTTTCTGCTGACGCAATAAAATCCCTGCCATAATAATCCCTGCTCTGCAACAGGTCATACGCTGAGATAACAGCAGCATAAACGGCATCTCTTGCTTTTTGTGCTTCTTCGACTGTGATAGCATTTTGGGGATTGGTATCCAGTATTTTTTTACAAGAAATATTAAAAATCAGCAGTGGTAATATGAAGCGAGTGATATGCTTTTTCATAATTTTTTTTTAGAAGTTTACTTGTAATCCAACGATGAAGCTTTTCCCTTGGGGATAGATTCCTTCATCTTCAACAGCTACCAGCTCCGGGTCAAAACCGGTATAGGAAGTTTTTGTCCAGATGTTTACAGCAGTAATAAAAAACCGGGCGCTTTGGAGAGATAGTTTTTGAGTAATTGTATTAGGAAACTGGTATGCAAGAGACAAGTCTTTTAATCTTGCATAACTTCCGTCTTCTACAAAGCGAGTGGAGTAAATATTACCTGCGGATGCACCGCCGATGCTGCCGCCTCTGAAGGGTTTCGGAACATCTGTAACATCGCCCGGTTTTTGCCACCTGTTCAATTGGCTTCTGAATTGATTTCTGTTTAAATCACTTCCTGAGTTGCTCATTAACCTAGCATCATCATTTAATATTTTATTTCCTCCTGAAAACTGAAAGAAAATTCTCAGTTCAAAATTTTTGTATGTGATGGTGTTGGTAAATCCGCCAAACCATGTGGGTATGCGTGAGCCAGCCATCACCCTGTCTGAATCAGAGGGCGTATAGGTGATACTTTTACTATAGTTATACCATTGAGGTCGTCCATCATTCGGATTAACACCTGCATATTCCGGAACATATATCTGTTCAAATGCATATCCAGCAAATGCCCACCTATTACCAAAATTTATTCCTTTTGTACCCAATAATGGTAATGAGGTTATTTTATTTTTTACGAATGAAATATTTGCAGATGTTATCCATTTAAAACTTTTAGCATTAAAGTTTTTTGTTGTTATCTCTAACTCTATGCCTTTGTTTTGTAGTGAGCCTATATTTGTTCTGTAACTACCTAAGCCGTTTGTTGATGGTATAGGTAAATCAAATAACAGCTTATTTCTGTTTGATACGAAATATTCAACAGACCCTGTAATCCTTCTGTTAAATAATCCATAGTCTAAACCAATGTTAACAGATTTATTTTCTTCCCAGCTGAGATGAGGGTTACCAATTTGAGTAAGCGCAAGCCCTGTTAAACCCAGGTAGTTACCGGATATACCATACAAACTGCGGGCTTCAAAATTACCAATGTCATTATTGCCTGTTATTCCATAACCTGCTCTCAGCTTCAGGTCACTAATCCATTTACTGTTTTGTATGAATTTCTCCTCTGAAATTTTCCAGGCTCCAGAAAAAGCCGGGAACAGACCATACTGTACATTCTTTCCAAAACGGGAAGAGCCATCATAACGCAGTGTGGCTGTAAGGATATACGTGTTACGAAACGTATAGTTTAATTTGGAGAAAATACCGGCCAATTTCCATGTAGTGTAGGTGCTTACAGCAGATGTTGGCAAACCGGTGGCTCCCAGGTTATTTAAAAGAGAGGAAGGTACATTTTCTCCTCTTGCCTCTGTAGTGTTCCTGGTATAATGGCGATACTGAACACCTGCCAATGCAGAAAATGAATGCTGCGTATTAAAAGCTTTTGAATAGTTGAGGGTTTGGTCAGTTTGCCAGTCAACCCGTTCGCCATTATAATTTTCGGCATAACCAATACCAGATCCTCTCCTGGTTCTTGGGTCTATAAATCTTATTTCATTGGAGTTGGTATAATCCAGGTTGTATGCACTTCTGAATGTAAGATGTTTTGTGATGTTGTATGTAGCAGACAGGTTGCCAAAAAATTTTTTAATCCCTGTTTTATTTACATCATAAGCGGTTGTTGCCAATACATTATCTAGTGTACCAATATAATTCCTGAAATTTGCAAACGATCCATCGGCGTTATAGATAGGGTTTCCAGGCCACATCATAAATGCGGTTCTGTTGGGGTTGTCAAAGCGACCTGCTCCGTTTACTCCGTTTGAAGTTACACTTGAGGCGCCAAGTGAAGTTTGTATTTTAAGTTTTTCAGTAACGGTGTGGTCTAAATTAAAACGGAAATTCGCTCTTGAAAAATCGCTGTTAATTACGTGTCCTTTGGTTTTATTGTACCCGCCTGATAAAAAGAATTTTGTATTCTCATTTCCACCAGAAAGTGACAGTTGATACTCCTGTAAAATACCATTTATGAATACGGCATCCTGCCAATCATAATTTGGATAACTAAGCGGGTCGCCTTTTAATACATTGTTTAAAAAATTTCTGTACCTGGTAGAGCTTGTGCCGTCCCTGTTAGCAATTGCTTCTAGGCTAAGTTGTGCAATTTCCGGACCTGTGAGTACATCCATTTTCCGGATAACCTGCGACATGCCCGTTTGTGTTTTAAAAGAGATTTTAGTTTTCCCTGATTTGCCCCGCTTGGTTGTAATAATTACCACTCCATTAGCTGCTTGCGCTCCATAAATCGAAGCAGTTGCAGGGTCTTTTAGCACATCAATACTTTCTATATCATCAGGGTTTATTGTGCTAAGTACATTGGATGAATAATTTTGTGAAAGATTTCCTGATTCAACCTGAACGCCATCTATGATATAAAGCGGAGCGCTGCCTGCATTGATACTACCTACACCCCGAATACGCACCTGTACAGCACCACCGGGAATACCTGAAATACCATTGACCATAACTCCTGCCATTCTCCCTTGTATGGCACGGTCAAAACTTGTAATGGGCAATGCTTCTATATCTTTTGCACGAACTGATGAAACAGCACCCGTTATATCTTTTTTTCTTTTTACTTCACCAAAACCAGTTATTACTACAACTTCCCCTTCAAAAACTTTTGTTTTAGCTTTTACGAGCAGGTTGCTTTTGCCATTCACTTTCAGTTCAAGACTTTCAATATTTACACTTGTAAACACCAATGTAGCATTCACATCCACACTCGTTAAAATAAATAAACCGTTTTTGTCTGTTGTAGTACCTCTGTTAGTGCCCTTAATTTGTACTGACACGCCCTCGAACGGATCTCCGTTTTCATCAACTACACGCCCGTTAACATCAATAAGTGGTGGTGGCTCATTAGTAACAATTTTGCTCGGGCGGACAATTTTTTCCTTAACTACAACGTATTTGCCGGAAATGGTGTAAGTAAGAGGTTGGTTGAAAAAAAGTAGATCTAATATTTTTTCCAGTGTTCCATTTTTCACCGTTAGGTCAACATGCTTTGTTTCCTTAAGATTTTCTTTTAAGTAAATAAAACTGAACCCAGTTTGCTTTTCAATTTCCTGAAAAGCTTTTTCTAAAGATGAATTGTTAAGTGTAAGAGTAATATTTTGGGTAAACCCTTTTGCATTTACCTGCAGACAAGCGGCTATCAATATGATTACCGTAAGCTTCATTCTTACTTGCAGCGTTTTGATTAAAATCATAACTTTGTTTTTTCCCGCCAAAGTTTTACAAAGGCGGGGTTTGGGTTAAACAATGGTTGCTCCCAATTAATCGGGAAGACAATTACTACAGACTTGTATCATTGCCTTTATGGCTACAATTGAAAACAATTGTAGCCGCAGGGCATAGGTTAACCTAAACTACCTGCCGCTCCGGATGCACCCGGGGCGGTTTTTGTTTGGAAAAACCGGTTAAAAAATTACTTCATCACAAATATTTTATTGCCGTTAATTTTAAAATGCACTCCTTCAGTAAGCTCTAATAGTTTTAACAGTTCAGAGACTGGCACATTTCTCGATACCCTGGCTACGAATGAATAAGGGATTGCAGCCTGATAGTGCACTTCCACGTTATACCATTTTTCAATTTGCCTCATTATAGTTTTTATGTCAGTGCCATCAAAATAAAAATTTCCGTTTTTCCATGCCATTGTTTCTACTAAATCAACATTATTTTCTACCCTTATTTCGCTGTTATGCAAAAGGGCTTGTTGTCCAGGCTTGAGCATGTTATGTGCCTTACCGGCAGTGACATTTACAGAGCCTTCCAATAATGTCACTTTAATCGATGGCTCATCATCATAAGCATTAACATTAAAATGAGTACCTAGTACCTGTACTTCTATATCGCTGTTTGTTTTATTTACCTTAAACGGCATAGCAGCATTTTTGGCTACTTCAAAATAAACTTCCCCACTAATCTCTACTTTCCTTTCTTTGCCCAAAAAGACAACAGGATAGGTTATAGAAGAAGCAGCGTTTAACCATACCCTGCTTCCATCAGCCATCATTATATCAATTACCCTACTGCCTTTAGGATTTGTAAGAGTATTATATTGCAGCTCTTTTACTATTTCACCAGTAGTAGTTAGATAAGCTACTTGATCGTTAGCGAGTTTAACAAGTTTTATATTCCCCTGCAGAGCTAACTGCCCGTTGCTTACGCTATCCAAATAAACCCTTTGCCCATTAGCTAAGGTAATTGTGGCCTGATTTGTTTGAGGTGCTTGCACATCATTCAATAAATCTGTTTTTGCAATTTCAGGCATCTTATTTTCAGTATTATTTATGAACAAGAAATAAGCACCCACACTCAGCAATAAAAGAATAGATGCAGCAGCCCACCACTGAGTTCGGCGAAGTAAGGGGATAGGGTGTACAGGAGTTATGGATATATTATTAGCAGTGTTAATACGCTCTATCAACCGAGCTTTCATCACCAGACCTATTTCTTCTTTATCATCTTCATCCCATTGCCATTCACCTGTTTCAATAAGTTGATGCCACCACTGTTCCACAAGTTCTTTTTCCTGTGAGTTACAATTGCCTTCCCTATATCTGTGCAATAAATCTTTTGCTTGGTTAGTATCCATCTTTTGCATATCGTATGTATTATTGTCCGGCAACGGAACCGGAGGGGGTAAATAATAATAATAATAATTTAAAATAAGAAGCTGATAAGCAATAAGCATAATATAAGTGAAGTATAGCCCAATGATGTTTTGATTAATTGAAGGGCATGCTGAATATGCTTTTTCACTGTTTCGATTGAAATATCCAATTTTTCTGCTATTTCTTTATGGCTCAGGTGTTCCTGACGGCTAAGCCGATAAACTTCCCGCATTTTTGGAGGCATTTTGGCTACTGTATTGTGTATAGTTTTCTTTACTTCTTTTAACTGTAGTTGTATCTCAGGTGAATCTGGTAGCCAATTCACTGCTACATCTGAAAGTAGGGCAAGGTAATCCCTACGGGTGATATTTTTTTCAATATAATGGATGGCTTTGTAGCGAATACTGGTTTGTAGATAAGCGACCAAGCTACCTTCAATATTCAATTCCTTACGCCGGTTCCAAAAGGAGAGAAAGACATCCTGCAACACATCTTCAGCTTCCTGCTTTCCACGCAAAGCCTTGACAGCCGTAATAAATAGGGACTCCCAATAGCGTTGGTACAATATAGTAAATGCCTGCTGATCGTCTTCTTTCATTTGCCGAAGAAGGGTTACATCGCTATGGTTTGATTTTGTAGACAACAGTATAAAAGTAATAAAAAGACCCGTTGGCGGAGTTAATTAGCCAAAGCGTATTTAACTCTACTTACTGGTTTGTTATATAAAAACTTGTTTAAGAACTGTAAAATAGTAAATCCTGTAATTATTCTGTACCTAAAGCCAGCAAAGGATTTAGCGTAATTACGCTGTATCATAAACTGATCGCAAAGTTGTGAAAAAACTGTTTCGATTCGCTTTCTTACTTTTTTCAATATCCTGACCACAGGTTTTTGTTCCTTCTGATTATTTCTCAGTGGTGCTTCAAGCTGTATCCTTGCGGTTTCATACAGGTTTATTTGATGCTGCTTACTTACATACCCTCTGTTGCCTGTAATGATACAATGATCGAATAGTTCCTGTACGTCTTTAAGGTAATGTATATCATGAACACGGGCCTTTATTAGATTCAATGATTGGATCACTCCTGATACCAAACAAATGCTATATAACTTATAGCCATAAAAATATTTCTTCTGTGATGCACAGTAGCCTTTCTCTGGGGAATGTTCTATTGATTCTTTGCCCATTTGGTTTCGTTGCTCCCTTGTTATTTTACATATCTCCAAAAGCATAGAATCTATTGCAAAAACATCCGCTTGTTTGTTAAGCCTCTCTGCCATTGACTTTCGAACTACTTCAGTCATCTCAAAGAGTAATTTCCTACAATCATTGTATTGTCTTCTGCTAATCAAATTTTCAAACTCATCCATATATTCTGATACTAATTTTGAAAACAGAAGATGTTCACTATCAATACCTAAACATTTTGATGTAAGATTCAGCGTTATTACTTCTACATCCGAGAATCTTGGTACAGTTCCTTGTCTCGGATAGTTACCCTTCTCATTTATTTCATCCCTAAGAATTTCCTTTATTAGTTCGAGAATTTTAATGAAATTTGATCGGATGTTGTGTATATTATTTTAGGAAGTTTGATCACTAACTAAAACAACTTCACAACATCTTTTGTCCCATGTTTTTAAAATTTATTAATGGGAGCATAAAATGGTAAGGATATTGTATATTTGGTAATGCAAAAAAGAGATGGAAGGAACCGAACAGCCTCTGCCCAATCTACTATACGTGAACAGTTAGTGTCGTATTTAAAAAAGG
>JBMOKQ010000019.1:0-18880 GCA_049324295.1 Bacteroidota bacterium | reverse complement strand
CAGAAAAATTTGTACTATTGTTCATATAGTTACTTTGTGGTAAAAGCAACCTATATAATTTGGGCCGTATTCTAAAAAATATGGCTCATTTTTTTATTTCTCAGGATTGTCTCGGACAGTAATGATTTTTAATTTAAAACACTTTTTTATTTTAGAATTTATTATTTTTTTATAGTTATTCCCCGTTTGGTGCTGCCCTGCATCCATCGGGGTTTTTGCTTTTAGGGGGCTGTATCAGCTTACTCATCAAACGAAAACAGTCCCTGTTTGAGGGCATAAATAGCCACTCCTGCAGAAGTTTTTACCTGCATTTTTTTATAAATCAGTGCCCTGTTGTTTTCAATGGTTCTTCTGCTCAGGAAAAGTAGTTTGGCAATTTCTTCATTGGTTTTTTCGAGGCAAATCATATGAATGATCTTTAATTCCAGGTCAGAGAAAACAATAGATCGATCGTATTTATAAGGGTTAAAATGGCTACGCCCTAATAAGCGGATCATTTTAGTGTTCGTGGTTCGGCAGTAATAGGGGTAACCTTTACAAACCTGCTCAAGAGCGGTAAACAATTCAGACTTGGGCATGTTTTTGGTGATATAGCCAATGGCTCCTGCTTCTAATGCTTCAATGATAGAAACATCGTTTTCGTAGTTGGTAAGTACAATACACTTAACAGAAGTTTTCCATTGAATAATTTTTTCAATGGCAACAGATCCTTCAAGTAACGGCATTCTTAAATCGGTAAGAATAACATGCGGATCAAGTGCTTTTGCTTTTTTTACAAGTTCTTCGCCATTAGAAGCTTCTCCCACTATTTGATACACTTCATTATTACTGAAAAATCCTTTGATACCTTCCAGGTATAGTTCATGGTCATCGGCAATCAATATGCGTATCTGGCTATCCATATTCCTTTTCATTTAAAAGTGAGTCAAGTGGAATAACAATTTTATATTGGGTGCCATCTTTAGGGCTACTTGAAAGTGTAATAGTTGCATGAAGCAGTTTTCCTCTTGAATAAATGTGTGACAAACCAGCTCCTTTGCTCATCGATTTTTTATCAACTGTATTAAAGCCCATGCCATTATCGCTAATGAAAAGAACGAGCATTTTCTGTTGTACTTTTAAAGTGCAGAAAATGGTTGTGCAGGAAGCATGTTTTAAGGTGTTTGTTAGTATTTCTTTTATAATTCTATAAATATGAACAGTTTTCGTAGAGAGAAAATTTCTATCGTTAAATTCTAAGGTTGATTTTACTTTTATTTTATAGCCAGAGTTTATTTCTTCGAACAATTCAATTAATGTGGTCTTTAGGCCCAGGCTGCTGAGTGATGGAGGAATAAAATTGTAAGCGATTTCCCTGATTTTGGCCCGCATACTCTGAACCTGTTTCAAAACTTTTGCATGAATAGTATGATCCTGAACTGGTAGCTGTTGAACCAGTATGCTGATAGATGCAAGACCGGCACCAATTTCATCATGCAGGTCAATATGCATTCTTTTCCTTTCAGTGTCGATGAGCTCAACCTCACGTGCTAACTGCCAGTCATATTCTTTTAGCCGAAAACGATATTGTCGAAATAATGCGAACATAAACATGGCTAGCAAAACCGATAGAAAAGCTAGGCTCGCTAAAAGTGTTGAATAGATGGTTGTTGTTTGGGTATCCATAAAATAGCAATAAAAAATGCAATGTTTACCAACAGATTGAGTATGGAAAGGATTATCCATAAATCAATATAGAATTCCGTTGTATAGCCAATAGAAAAAAGTTTTATTACATGAATAAAACCTCTGAAAGTAAAGTAGGAAAGGAGTGAAAAACAAAGTAAGAGATCAGGTTTTTTAAAGTAATCAGGTAATACACTAAAAGTAAGGTGTGATAATTTGTTGATGCTTAGCCACAGAATTATTAGCGAAGCAATCACCCTGAATAAAGAATTGCTATACAGTAAATCATGTAACAAAAAATTGTCAATGATCCATATTGAAAATCCAAGTGATAATAAAACTATTAAGCTTTTCCTGTTTAATTCACTGATTCTTTGGAAAAACCATACATAAAGCAGGTATTCTAGTAGTGTATAAATATTGGAATTAATCAGGTTATTACTGAACAACCTGATTAATAGGAGGCTAAGGCTTTCATTCAATAATCCAATGATCAGAACAAATATAAAAGGTGCATATCTCTGATAGATATGTTTGCAACGAATTATTCCTGTTGCACAAGGTAATGCAATAGAAAATGCTGATATCGTTGCAAACATAAAATAAGTCATCTCTGTCTATCCATTTAAAGGAGACGGTGGAGGACAGAGTGGGGGGCATTGGAATGCATCTTCAAGAATTATTCCTTCGTTATCTGTCAGCAGTGCAGGATTATTTATGGGGAGAATATCCTGTCCGTTTTCATCTACAGCAACCAACATGCTGCAAATACGGTTATCCGCCTTTCTTCCCAAATATATGCGAAAAGAATGACATCCGGCCTGGCTCAGTAATGCTTTTACAGAGCTCGCTAAATAGGTTTCCGAGTAGGGTATATCCTCACCGGAATTTTCTCTGAAACGTGTGGTGTAATCGATGGCCTGCGCCAGTGTAATTTGATGTTGCATCATAGTGTTAGGTTTTGAATGCAAACTATGGTTACTGATATCCAGGGACAAGGTGGTAAATACTTGATTTCTGGTGGTAAATACTCTATTTCATGAATGCTAAGTGCTTAAAGCACCACTTAGAGGTAGTTTAGCGTGCTGGTTATGATGGCTACGCTTAACTATCATCGTATTGAGCTGACTCCAATAGTCCCTGCCGGATGGGAATATGTTCGCATCAGGGGTAGCAGTATTGGTTCATGGGAAGGGGAGGCTGGTATTATACTGGTGGAAAATATTCTAGTCGAACCTTTTTCCCTGTCGGTTATTCGGGTATTTCTTCGGTCAGTTGCAAATGTGGAATTGCGTACAAATAAAAAAGGACATTGTTTTTCTTATTGCATGGAAGGGCATTGGCAGATAATTGATCATTTACACAATAATGTGTTTAATAAAGATCAATACCAGTTGTTTTTTTCGGATGAATTACAACTTATTCCGGCACAGGTACCGGGCAGGCTGAGCCATTTAGTGATGATTAATGACAATAGCAATCATTTGTTTTTTCCTGAATTAAGTTTGTTGCAACCACTCAATGCGCCGGCTTCAATAATGGATCTTATTCTACAGCTAACACAAACATCTTATTTCCCACGACCAAGGCCATTTCACCAAAAATTAATTCAAAGTATTTTTAAAATAACCGAAGACAATAGTAGTAAAGAAAAGCTGTCGTCTGAAAAATTTACAAATATTGAATTGGAGGCTTTATATAAAGTGAGTGTATTAATTGAAAAAGATCTTCAACAACATCATAGCATAGCTTCACTGGCTGTATATAGCGGAATGAACCGACAAAAATTAACTGTAGGTTTTAAATCTTTATTTGGCCAAACTATTTATGGGTATTATCTGAACAAACGCATGGATCTGGCTAAGACTTTATTAATAACCGGCGACTTGCCGTTAAAACTGGTAGCAAAAAAAGCAGGCTACAGAAATGCTACCAATTTTTCCATAGCATTCAAAAAATTTTATAACATAACACCTGCTCAGATGCGCAGGAAAAAACCGAATTGATAGTTGCATACAAATTGCTGCAACACCCATACTTCTGTATAAGTAGTTTGGTTCTATGAAACCGAAACTCTATTTCCTGTTTTGCTTTTTGCTGATAGTATTATTCACTTATACAGCTGCAGGTAAATGGCTGAATATGAATGCGCATCTCTATGCCATGCGTAACCAGCCTTTTTCAAGACAGGTGAATGATTTCCTGGCTTATGCATTACCAGTGGTGGAAATGATTACGGTTGTTTTATTGCTCATCAATACTACTCGCTTATTGGGTCTTTATCTCTCTTTGCTATTAATGACATTATTTACAGGTTACATATTGGCGGTGTTATTAGATTTTTTCGGACGAATACCCTGCTCCTGTGGTGGTGTTATTGAGTTATTAGGTTGGAAGGAACATTTGCTGTTCAATATTTTTTTCCTGCTTATAAGTATAGTAGCTATACGCTTACATAAACATATTCATGCATGAACAGGGGAAAGCCGAAAACCTGTACAAACGAGTAGGCAACAATTCAATCATTTCAATTCAAGATTTATGAAAAAGATTTCAGTTTTTCTGATGGCAGCACTCCTGGTGGGGGTGGCCAGCGCTTTTACAACTGTTAAGCCTGTAAAACAGCAGGTGGCTTATGGTTTTGATGGGGTACAATGGCATGAGGTGAATGCGGAAGATATCGGTCTTACTTTTGCTTGTGATCCCGGAATCGATTATTGCCTGTATGATGCGCCCAATGGTAATCCTTTACCAGGATTATCTCCTGATGAGCAATTCAGAAAGATTACGGAATAAAAAATAAGAGAGGGGCATTGCCCCTCTCTTATTTTTTTGCATCTACAATATCTTGTACAAATAACTCAATTTCATTGTAGTTCCTTGGCATATGTGGGTTAGCTGTAAACAGTTTATTGTTTTTTCCTATAATCATCACTCTTGGATAAGCAGTAATTGTATAGTACTTAATCAAAGGATGGTCCATGGCATCGCCCCCGGTGTACAAATTGATGAAATCTGCATGCGTGTATATTTCTTCTGCTACACTTTTTAACCAGGTTTTCTTATCCTTGTCTATCGATACACTCATGAAAACAATATCTTCCTCATGCTTCAGGCGTTCTTTTACAATTTTTAAAATCCTGGCCATTTGAACACAGGCAGTACAACCCGTAAACCAAAAATCGAGTACCACAATTTTATCTTTATAATCGCTGATGAGGACTTTTCCCCCATTCGTGCCCGTTAATTGAAAGGGCGGAACTGTTTTTCCGGGAACATATAACTGCTCAAAATTTTGTATAATAGAACGTAAAACCGGATTGGTAACGCGACCTGTTAAAACAGGGTACATTTCGGGTAGTTTTTTTGCATTGTATCCGAATGTATATAAATACGCCATTAATGTTGCTGTAATCTGTTCCCTGTAGCTAAGAGGCCACTGTTGTAAGGCATCTAAATATTGTACCCCGTTGATCAGTTGTTCACCACCCTGTTGTATTCTGGCATCTATCATCGTTTTGCGGACAGCCATATTTGCAAAATCAGGTGAAATGGCAGGATATGTATAATCCTGGATCAGTTTTTTCACCATGGGATTTACTATTTCCTGATAATCATTCTGGAGTTCCAGCAAAGCTTTTGCTGATGCCTCCTTTCCAGAATATTTTTCCTTTAAGTGACTATATACTGATATTAGACCATAGATACCTTTTATTTTCAGATCAAGTAGTAACTGTTCTCTTGTTTTAGTTGGTATGGAAAAAAGATGTGCAGTTATCAGACTATCCATATATTCTTTATATCGTTGACTGTTTTTTTGTTCAACCATCAGGGCTTCTCTGAGATTTGAATATTTATTTATAATGCTTGTTACCAGGCCGGATATTTTAAATCTTCGATTGGCAAACTCAAAAAAATCAAGCAATTGGTTTTTATCAGCATTGTGACCGGTTATTGTAAAAAATGACCGCTTTGCATTTTTAATGTTCTGAATGGCTTCTTTATCACTGATAATCATCAAACTATCACCGGGTTCAACTAACTGGTTATTCAGCAAAATGCCACGTAGCTTAACCGACTCAATGGTAAAGTAGTAGGGATGTTCCATATTTTCTATTTCAAGTCGAAAACTGCTATCAGAGTTGGCATGCTTTGTTATAATACCACCTATACGTGTATCCCCTAACTTGTAAGGATAATAAGTAATAGTAAGGGTGTCATTGGGAGAGGCCCAAATTTTGCCAGTAATAATGGCTTTTTTGCGTGGGTATGCGGTTTGTGCAGTACAAAAGCTGCTTACAAAAAGTGTTATCATAATAAGTTGTATAGTTTTCATGCCGATGTTTTTATCTGGGATTTTGAATAATACCACTCAGAGAAATCTCCTCTTGTGGAATGGGAAAAATATATTTATTACTGCCGGGGTCAAGTATATAGTTGTCTGTACCAAGTATTCTTTGCAGCTGAAGATTGGCACCGATTTTATTATACCGTTTCAAATCTTGCCAGCGTAAACCTCGCCAAACCAGTTCTTTTCTTCTCTCTATAATAATTTTACTAAGTAGATCGGCAGCATTTATTGCAGTTACAGGGATGAATGTTCCTGTCCGCCATCTTTTCTGTAATAAAGTATTCAAATCATTCAGTGCAATATTGGTTTGCCCTATTCTTGCCATTGCTTCAGCACGAATAAGGAATACTTCATCGGTTGCCAAACCTGTAAAAGATAATGTGGTACCACTATACCCCCTTTTAAAACCTATATTCGAGCCACTGATGGTTCGAAAGAAAATACTTCTCCTTAGATCATTCATGTTATAAGATCTATACAGACTGGTATCAGCAAATACTGTAGTGGAAGTGGTTTGTAAAATACTATATCTGCTGATTGCCTGACAGTAATAAAGTACTTCCGGCATCGAACGGTCAAAAGGTGTTATGGCTGTTGTACTGATACTATTATAATCTGTCAGGTAATTGTACAGTAGCAATGAACTATCGGCATAATTCTTTGCCTTTTCATATTGTCCGGTAAGCAATGCATTTCTGGCAGCCAAAGCATATGCGGCGGGTTTGCTGGGTCTGTTTTTTGCAATAGCCGGCACAACAGGAGATAATAGTTTTGCCGCGTTAGTAAGGTCATTGAAAACCTGGTCATAACATTCTTTGATGCTGTTTCTTGGAATATTATTTTTTACATCTGTTGTAAGGCGAATGGGTACACCCGGAGCCGTATTCATGGAAGCACTATCAAAAGCACCTGCAAAATGTTGTACCAGGGTACTCAATGCCCATGCGCGATTGAATAAGGCAGCTCCTTTAATATCCTCCCATTCCCTTATTTCAGATGCCCCGGGTTTTATTTTCTCCAGTTGCTCCAGTACAATATTGGTATACAATATTTGCTGATACGGTACTGACCAGTCTGCCACAGACAATTGGTTACTATAAAGGTCAGATTCCCAGGTATAACTGTTTCTTTCTACTACAGACGATAAAGCCTGCCAGTTTACCGGCAGCATATAATAATCGTCTGCTGCCATTTCACCAAGACCGGGTGAGAAAGTAAAGACCTGCGTATAATCGAGCATAGCCCTTAGTTCCGGCAATGTGGTAGGAATGATGATGGCCGAATTCGGTTTTTGATCGAGGAATGCAGTTTTGCTGCAACTCATCATTAAAGACAAACAGCATGCAATCAGTAGGGTTACAAGTATTTTTTTCATACACATGTTTTAATAGTTTAAAAATCGATTTGCATACCCAGTGCATAGGTTCTGGGTGAACGAAGACCGGTAACTGCATCGGGATCAATACCTGCTTTATTGGCGCGCCATAGAATACCTATATTATTTGCATACGCGTAGAAACGGCAGGCTGTAATGGGTAAACGGCGAAAAGACTTCATTGGCAAGTCCCAGCCAATCCTGATATCATTCAAACGGATATGATCTCCTTTTTCAATTAACACGGATGAGTATTGATAGAATTCATCTCTTGCAGGCACAGCAGGATAAACCATAGAAGGAACCTGTGTCATCAGCTCATCACCCGGATTGCGCCACCTTAACTGATAATCTGCATGGATGACAGGTAAAGCCGATTGAGAAGTGTTGAAACCTGTATTATAATTCACCCCATTTCTTCTGAAATAGTAACCCAGTGAGTACAGTATATTTACAGAAAGCGACCATTGTTTGTAAATGATATCATTCCGGAAACCGCCAAAAAAAGTAGGACGTCCCGAACCAAAATATTCTAGTTCATCGGTGTTGGCAGGTGTTACCAGCCGGGTATAATTGCTGCTGCCGCTTCCTGTCAACCAACCTAATGGATTACCGTTTGCAGGGTCAAGTCCCGCAAAAGGATAGGCAAACACTGCCGACCATGGTTTTCCTTCCAGTGGATTGCTGGTGATATTGGTAACGTAAGATTTGGTTTGACCGGGTTTTACGAGATAGCGTTTTATTTCATCTCTGTTATAGCTTACCAGCAATTGATTGTTCCATTGTACAATACCTGTCAGCAATCGGGTATTGAGTGTAAAATCAAAACCTGTAGTAAGCAGATTGGCAATGTTTTGTTTGAACTGACTGATGCCCGTTTGTGGAGCCACCGGGCTTGGACCAATCAAATCAAGTCCTTTTTTCCGGTAATATTCAAATGAACCGGAGAAGCGGCTTTTGAAAAGGGAAAAATCAACACCCAGGTTCAACATATAAATTTTCTCCCACGATAATTCCGGATTGGGAGGATTGATAAGGAATGCGGAAGGTTGAGCGAATACACTGTTAATACCAATACCCGCAGTGGTAAAGGCGGTGGCCGTTTTATCGATATTACCACTCACGCCATATGTGGCCCGCAGTTTTAAGGTATTGATCCAGGAAGACCGGAACCAGGTTTCTTTTTGCAGTAACCAACCCGCACCAACAGACCAGAGAGAAACTGTTTGCTGATTAGCATTCACACCAAATAAATTGGATGCATCTTTTCTGGCGCTTACAGATAACTGGTATTTTTCTTTAAAGCTGTAACCGATATTGCTAAATAGCGAATAATACCTGTCGATTGTATTATTCTGTACATTGTTGGTAGGGATACGTACTGCAAAATTAAAAGGCAATGCAGGAAAATTACCTATAGGATTAATATCGATATCAGTGGCGTTGGTTTCGTTTACGCCAAATCTTATGTAGCTTACCCTGTTGTTACTTACCTGTCTGATCTCTGCACCTGTTAACAGATCAAGCCGGTGATCCTGTTTCCAGCGAAGCAGGTAGGTGCCCACTATCCGTATATTATGGCTGGTAAAACGTTGATTGGTTCTGTCTAGAATATCTCCCAATGGAACAGCTCTGGAGGGTACACCGGTAACATAGTTAGGTTGTGTATACCTGTTGATAAGATCTCTTGTAAAAAATGTTGCTGTTGATTGCAGGTTACGTGTTTCTGTAGTACCCGCTTCGAGCTGATAGTTCAGTTGCAGATTCAGTCCTTTTATTACCTGCCATGAAAGTGCGGTAAGTAGTCTTGTATCAATACGGTTAGCAGTATGCCGGTTGTTCCTGACATCATCATAAGGCTTATTGTGCCAGGGTAGTAATTGTCCCTTACCAATTGTATCAAGCCATGATTTTCTATAATCTTTATAAATAGGCAATGCATCTCCGTTATCATCTACAAGACGTTGATAAACGGGATAGTTATTGAGGTATGCAGTTGAAGGGGCGTTATTGTTCAACATCATCAAATTCATATCGGCAGTAAAATCAAGTTTACCGGGAATCAGTTGTAATTGTGTTTTACTTCTGAGTGTAACCCTGCTGATATCGTTTTGTAGTTGCGACAGGTTTTGTTTATCCCATCCGGCAGAAAAATAATACTGTGCCCTTTCACTACCACCAGATATGTTTAAAGCATACTGCTGGGCCACCGATGGGCGATAGAAATAACGCAACAGATCGCTGCGGTTATCGGTTTGTAAAAGTTGCTGAATTTGTAAGGCAGAATCGGTTGCAGATATCCTGCCGTATCTGCGGTCGTTGAAAATGGTTACGGCGGGAGATAGACCCGGAAAGCGCTGGTTGATCCTGTTATTGTAATACCCCCTGCCGAAAAGAAAGGATTCCATTTCTATGAGGGAGGAACCATCTGCTAGCTGCTGGTAATAGAGATCGGGTTTTTCTCCAATGGTAATATTGGTATTGAAGCGTAACTTAGGAGCGTAAGATTGTTTAGCTTTTTTAGTGGTAATTACAATAACGCCATTACCTGCTCTTACACCCCAGATAGAAGCTGATGCTGCATCTTTCAGTAAGGTGATCGATTCAATATCGTTGGGGTTGAGTTGGTTGATATCGCCTTCAAAAGGAAAATTGTCAACCACAATTAAGGGTTCGGTATTGGCAAGAATGGTACTTCGGCCACGGATCTGGATGGCCGACTCGTTGGCATTGGGCGTTCGGTTACGATTAAAAATTAAACCTGAAGCAATACCATCGAGCCTGTCAAGAACCGATGCACCAACTTTACGGTTAAACAGCTCGGAATTAATTTTTGTGTAAGAACCCGTTGCTCTTTCTGCCGGAATGGATTGATACCCTGTTTGTACCTCAACCTCAGCAAGTATATCTGATGAAGGTTCTAAACGGATGTCGAGAAAAGAAGCATTGATGATGCTGATACGGCGGGTAATATATCCTGTATGGCTTATTATAAGCGTATCGGGAAATGATTGAACAGACAGTTGAAAACGCCCCTCTTTATCTGAGAGTACACGACTGCCTTTAGAAGCAAGGTACAGGAATGCATCTGCAATGTTTTCAGCATTGCCGGCCGATTTTATCTGCCCTTTTAGCAGGGAGGTATTTTTTGATGAAACCTGTGCAAAACCAAGCAATGGGCAAAGGAATGCCAGTAAGCAAAATGTTCGCATTTTTTTTGCAGTTAAAAATGGTGAGAAAATAGATTTTTCGCTAAGTGTGAGAGATGGGCGTAGAAACTATACCGGGTTTTTAGGCTTTTTGGCATACTGGGTCTGCAATAAACACCAGGCGGAGCCAAGAGGATGAATGTGTGTGAGCTGGTTTTTCATATTAAAGGAATGCCATGGGTCAGGGTTCCCGAATCGCAAACAAAAAAACCGGGGGGTGTTTTTTTCATTACAAACCCTGTTCTGGAGAAAATGGCGCAGAACGAAGCCCATTGTTTCTTTTGAAACATGGATGTACTCCAGCCATAAATCTCTTTTTGTATGCAGGGTTTGCATGTTTTATTGTTAACTGTTTATTGATAAAACCCTTACAGGTATTGCATTTCAAAGTTTTTCCTAAACGGCCCACACAAATATTTAATGATGTGTTATTCACCAGTATAGTAAAAAGCCTATTCAAATATAACAAATTTTCTTAGTCATGACTAAGTGGACAGGTTTTTTTCTTTCCCGTCTTTGCATTTAAATGGTGAACAAGAATCGGAAAAATAAAGTGGATTGGTTTGTGATCAACAAAATCAAAGAGATACGCATCGGACTGGGTGTATCTCAAGTTGATATTGCTGTTCACCTCGATGTTTCTTCTGGTTTTATCGGACAGGTTGAAAGCCCTAATTACCGCACAAAATATAAGACTGCTCATCTTAATGAAATAGCAAAACTGTTTAATTGCTCTCCAAAAGACTTCTGGCCAGATAAACCATTGTAGGTAATAGTGTCTGAACTACTACATCTTAGACGTACTGAAATGGTAAAGCAGTTGAATTACTTGCATAAATAAATATGATCCCTCTCTGACATTGACATGACAATCAAAAGCAGTTATTTCTGATTGCGTAAATCGAATTCCTCATTTTGATAAGTTCCTGTGTACCTCACAGATAGTTTTGCGGCCTCAAAACAATTTGTATGCAGAAAATAATATCAATATTAATAGGTCTGTTTGCTTTCTCTTTTGTTTTTGCAAGCGAACAACCCGAAGGAAATAGTGTGATTAAAGGAAAAGTTACCACTACCGATGGTAAGGCAGCGGTAGATGTAAGTATTCAGTTGAAAGGGTTAACCAAAGGAGCCATCACCAATGAAAATGGTGAATTTATCATCAAAGGATTAACTGCAGGTAATTATGAGTTACAGATTTCACTGATAGGTTTTAAAGAAGTAAACCGTAAACTTACGCTTACAGCCAACCAGACCAATTCCGTATCTATTCAGCTGGAACTTACCGAACAACAACTAACTGAGGTTATTATCAGAAGTGGTATTCGTTCTTATAAGGCCGGAACTGTTTCTTCTTCACTTAGGGTACAAACCCCCTTACTCGAAATGCCACAGAATATACAAGTTGTAACTGCCAAGGCATTGGCCGATCAACAGGTAATCAGTATGAGTGATGGCGCCATTCGTAATGTGAGCGGAGCCGTGCGCATGGAACACTGGGCCGATATGTACACCAATATCACCGCACGTGGCTCACAGATACAGGCGTTCCGTAACGGCTTTAATATGGTAAATTCATTCTGGGGGCCATTAACAGAAGATATGAGCTTTGTAGATCATATTGAATTTGTAAAAGGTCCGGCCGGTTTTATGTTAGGTAACGGTGATCCAAGTGGTTTGTATAATGTGGTTACCAAAAAACCAAGTGGACATACTAAAGGAGAAGCCTCATTAACTATGGGTAGCTTTGATCTGTACCGTGCCACACTTGATCTCGATGGTCAACTTAATAAGGATGGGAAATTATTATATCGTCTGAATATTGCTGGTCAGCAGAAAAAATCGCACAGAGCCAATGAATACAACGACAGGTATGCATTTGCGCCTGTGATTGCCTATAAGTTTAATGATAAAACAAAACTCATCGCAGAATATACCTGGCAACATGCACGTATGAGTGATGTGGGGTCTTACTATGTATTCTCAACAGATGGTTTTGCCACATTACCAGTTGATGCAACTTTTTTACCAGCAGGTTTGCCGGGTACCAATATCAACGATCATACTGTTTTATTAAACCTGCAACATCAGTTTAATGCAGACTGGAAGCTAACAGCACAAACCAGTTATAATAATTACAAGCAGCAGGGTAGTTCTATGTGGCCCGCTGCCGTAAACAGCAATGGTACTATTCAACGTGCCGTGAGCAGCTGGGATGCTAAGAGCAATATTACGGCAGCACAGGTTTTCCTGAACGGAAATATTACTACCGGACTTGTGCAACACAGAATACTGGGAGCTGTGGATGTATCGAACAGGCAATATTTTGCCGATTGGGGTCAATATCATTTACTTGATACCGGGACTGCTTTATTCGATTCAAGAAATCCCAATCTTGGCAGACCATCGAACGGATATCCTCAATTCAATTTCAGCACGCCACTCGAACAAAGAGCAGTAGCAGCTGGCGGTACTATGGATATGCGTAATACAGGTATTTACCTGCAGGATGAACTTGGATTTTTTAACAACAGGTTACGTTTAACCATTGCAGGCCGTTATACTACTATCTCACAATCTGAATGGGGCGCGGCGCCAAAAACAGCCGATCGTTTTACACCAAGAGTCGGCATAAGTGTTTCACTGGATAATCAAACTACTGTTTATGGTTTATTCGACCAGGCATTTATTCCACAGGCAGGTAAACTGGCCAATGGCGGTTCTGTAAAACCCATCACAGGAAATAATATGGAGATCGGTTTTAAGCGCGACTGGGCCGGTGGAAGATGGAACACAGGTTTAACATTCTATCGTATCCTGAAAGAAAATGAATTAACTGCTGATCCTTATAGTCCCCCAGCTTCAGGATTGAGTATTGTAATGGGACAAAAAAGAGCACAGGGTATTGAGTTCGATCTGAAAGGTCGTATTGCGCAGGGTCTTGATCTTATTGCCAACTATGCGCTCACCGATTCAAAAATTACTAAAGTGGCTAATGGAGTTACATCTATGAAAGTAGGAGATGTAGTGCCCGGTTATGCAAAACACACAGCAAATATCTGGCTCACCTATTGTTTGCAGGATGGTGTTTTAAAAGGACTTGGCTTCTCTGGCGGTCTTAGTTTGCTGGATGGTAGAAATACTTACTGGGATATTTCACCAGACCCCACTAAAGTATTACCAACTTATACCAAACTCAATGCGGGTATTTCTTATGAGAAAGA
Organism: Bacteroidota bacterium; assembly: GCA_049324295.1. Lineage (GTDB taxonomy): Bacteria > Bacteroidota > Bacteroidia > Chitinophagales > Chitinophagaceae > Sediminibacterium. The sequence continues at coordinate 5,056 of JBMOKQ010000019.1, read as the reverse complement.
TATGCTGCGTCTCAACCTGAATGTATTCAATGTATTGAATCAGTATTTATATAACGGATCGTATTATCAATGGCTTTCTGCATATAACTGGCAAACAGAAGCACCGCGTAATGTGAGATTCAGTATTGCTTATCGTTTCTAAACAAGACTATTTACATGCGATTTAAAAAATGGATCGGTAAAATACATCTCTGGCTCGGACTATCGTCCGGGCTAGTGGTTTTATTCCTGGGTATTACAGGATGTATACTGGCTTTTCAACAGGAGATAGAATCTGTTACACAACCCTATCAATATGTAAAAGAGCGGAATGAAAAAGTATTATTTCCATCAATTATAAAATCTATTGCAGAAAAACAGGTGCCCGGAAAACACCCGCATAGCGTATTGTATGAGAAAGGAAAAGCTGCGAAAGTAATTTTTTATGGGGATGATTATTATAACCTTGTGTATGTAGATCCTTATGATGGGAAAGTGTTGAAGACAAAAGATATGAATCTCGATTTCTTCAGAATCATCATCATTGGACACTATCAGTTATGGCTGCCCCTGGCTATTGGTCAGCCTATTGTAGCAAGCGCCACACTCATCTTCCTGGTACTGATGATTACAGGTATTGTACTCTGGTGGCCCAAAAACAAAGCAGCTAGAAAACAACGTTTTAAAATTAAATGGAATGTTCGCTGGAGAAGAAAAAACTATGACCTGCATAATGTACTTGGTTTTTATATGAGCTGGGTGGCCATTTTTATTGCCATCACCGGATTGGTAATGGGTTTTCAATGGTTTGCCAAATCGTTTTACGCAGTAACCTCGGGTGGTAAAGCAGTGAAAGCATATTATGAGCCTGTATCAAAAAAACAACCGTTACAAGACGCTTCTTTTTCTGCTGTTGATGAATTATATACAACAGCGGCTGCTACTTATAACAAGGGAGAAACAATAGAAGTACATTACCCGGAAACCGATAGTTCGGCAGTAGCGTTGGCCATAAATCCCCTTCCCGGAACTTACTGGAAAGTAGATTACACGTATTATAACCAGTATACAATGGAGGAAATGGAGGTAGATCATCCATTCGGGCGTTATGAAAATACATCTGTAGCCGATAAAATTTACAGGATGAATTACGATGTGCATGTAGGAGCAATAGGTGGTTTGCCAACCAAATTACTTGCATTTTTTGCGAGTCTTATAGCTGCCAGCCTGCCGGTTACAGGTTTTATGATCTGGTGGGGAAGAAGAAAGAAATCATCACAACAATAATTGATTTGATAAACCTGTTAAAGAGCAGTTATTGGCACTGTTGTTTTGCTGAACACCCTTAATGAATAAAAGAACTGAACATACCAGTCCATGGAAAAAGAAAACCAGGAGCGATGAACTTTTGAAGGAAAAATCGAAAAGCATTCTTAAAATATTCAGTATGCAGATAGATGAAAATACGAATAACACCAATAAAAAACACCTATAGGTAAGGTACAAATAAAGTATTAAGTTTACTAAACCATACTTTAAACTAACTGATGCGCTCTGTTAAACAATGGCTGTTAATATGCCTGCTGATTGAAATATTCTGTGTGACTTACGTGCTGAAGTTTGTATCTCTTGTTCCGATGGCAACCATTTTATACACGCTTTGTGGAATTGCCATTTCATTTTTTATACTTTATGTGCCGGAGAAAAAACTCAGTGTTACATTACTGGCAAACAGAAGCCAGGCAACAGGGTGCTATCAATTGCTGATGTGGTTGTTTGGAGGTTTAGTGATGTATATTTTTACCAAACAATGGATCATACAATCGCCGCTATCTTATTCCGATGCAGATATGATACCTATTATGCAGGTAATGAGCCAGCGTTTTTTAGAGGGCCATTGGTCAATGGTGTACCAGCCGGTGCAGGAAATATGGAATGGCATTCAGCCTATTTATCTTCCTGCTATGTGGATGCCTTTTCTGGTGTCAGTAAAATTTGGATTCGATCCACGCTGGATAACTTCTTTTGGGGTGTTCCTGTCTTTTTCAATTTTCATATTGCTATGGAGAACACACTGGCAAAAAATATCGGGTGCCGTTCTTTTATTCGCAGCAGGAATATTGTGTTTATGGTTGTATACCGATGCTACACATAATTTTATTCGTCTTTCAGAGGAAGGCATCGTAGTATTTTATTACAGCTTACTGGTTTTGGCCCTGCTCTCCGAAAATTTTTTATTGGTTGGTATTGCTGCGGCATTTTGTGCGTTGAGCAGGTATGCTATTGCAGGATGGCTACCTGCTGTAACGATTTATCTCTTATTAATACGGAAGCAAAAAAAGGATACGATTCAATTCTTTCTCTCTTTTGCCACAGTAATATTGTTGCTGGTTATACTTCCTTTTGGTTTAGAGCCCATTCGTATAGCCGTTCAGCAACCGGAACAATACATGCAACATGCTACACGTATATGGAAGGAGGCGCCTGAATATTTTACGCAAAGTATGGGGTTTGCCAAATTCTTCGGACCTGAGCAGGTTACATTACAGCACGAAATGCTGTTGGTTCTTTCTTTTCTTGCGCCACTCTTGTTTATGCTTGTCATTAAGTATAAGAATAGGCATATGAACCGTTACAATAATATTGCATTGGCTGCATTAAAACTTTCGATCGTAGTTGTATATACTTTTATTGATGTGCCTTATCAGTATCTGTTTTATACTTCGTCTTTTATTAGTTTGATTGCGATTGCGGGAGTTAGCGGTAAAGAAGAAAATGCAGAAGGTATACACATGAGCCAGAGACAATAAAAAGCCACTCATAATAAGTGTGGCTTTTATTCGCTGCAGGGGAGTAGTCCTCAATAAGGTTTCAGCATGCCCATAAGGAATCATAATATCTTTATAAACAAACAGTGATGCTTAAAAGTGGTCTGAAGAGACCTGCTAATGTCCGCTTGGGGTTTCAATATTTTTTTACCCATTGTTTCTGCATTTTCCCACAATAGAATTGATATTCGTTGAGCTACTTCATCATTATTATTATAAGTATTGTATGCAGACCTCTTCTTTCTTATAGTTAATTACTTGTTTTAAGAGTATAATTCCTGTTTCGATATTTTCGGATGGTACTTTGTAAAATTTTATCTAATTCAGTAGTATAATTCTGATTTTGATGTTTAGTTAGTGATTATTATCTAAATTTGAGTAAAATCAGAATTATAATACCGATGAATTTACTAGAAATTGGACAGCTCATTCAAAAAAGAAGGGACAGTCTTCTCATAAAACAAGAAGACCTGGCTGAATTATCTGGTATCACCACGAAAACAATTTATATGCTGGAAAAAGGAAAGGGGAATCCTTCTTTTTCTACTCTGGTAAAGATTTTACAAGTATTAGGTTTAGAAATGACAATTCAGCTACAAAAGAAAATTGAATGAAGGGCGCTGTATATATCAATGAGGAATTGGCTGGTTTTCTGGAGAAAGATGCAGCGGGTATATATCATTTTCGGTATGAGGATGCTTATTTCCAGAATTCTTTAAAGCCTTCGATCAGCCTTACATTGCCCAAGACCCGGCAGACTTATGAGTCTGACCATTTGTTTGCTTTTTTTCAAGGGCTATTATCTGAAGGCGTAAATAAGGATATTCAATGCCGTTTACTTAAAATTGATGAACAGGATGAATTTTCCAGGTTATTATTAACAGCAGGAGAAGATACGATAGGAGCAGTTACTGTTAAAGCTTTACCGATATGAAATGTTGCGGATGTTATAAAGAGGTAAATGATGGCTATTGTTTAGCTTGTCGCAAGCTGATCTTTGGTGGAGCGCGCGTACCATCTGTCTTGTCATTTGATTCACCAAGTGATGAAAACCTAACAAAGTTTCAAGCACATAGTAAAAGGTTTTCGATATCAGGTGTACAACTGAAATACTCACTACAACTTCACAATAAAACTTTGGTATTGGCCGAAAGGAGGGGGCAATATATTATTAAACCCATACCACCAGCTAAACAGTTTGCTCATATTGATTCAATTCCGGAGAATGAACATTTGACTATGCAAATTGCTACTCAGATTTTTAAATTACCTGTTGCGGCGAACCTGTTGATTTATTTCAAAGATGGAACTCCTGCTTATCTGACTAAGCGTTTTGATATACGACCTGATGGTAGTAAATACCAGCAGGAAGATTTTGCACAATTATCCGAAAGGACTTCTAAAACACATGGCGAGCATTTCAAGTACGAGGGTAGCTATGAAGATATTGGAAAACTGATTAAACAATTTGTACCCGCTTCTATGTTGGCATCAGAGCGATTATTTACGCAGGTAGTATTCAATTATGTATTTTCCAATGGGGATGCGCATCTCAAGAACTTTTCACTGATACGTAATGATGAAGGAGAATACCAACTTAGCCCTGCTTATGATTTAGTAAGCTCTGTAATCCATAGTCCAGGAGAATCTGATACTGCATTACAACTCTATGAAGGAGATTATGAATCATCATTCTATTCTGAATATGGATATTATGGAAGAGATAATTTTCTTGAACTGGCGGAGCGACTTTCTATCTTGTCTCAAAGAGCCAAAAGAATACTGAACTTATTCATTGATAAAAGAGAAGTTGTTCAAAGAATGATTGTGAATTCTTTTTTAAATGATGAAGTCAGATTGCTGTACTTGAAAAATCTGGAAGATAAATTGAATCGAATTAAGAGCAGGAGAAATGAATGAGTGTAAAAAACTGCACTTATAATTTTCTAGAAATTGAAAGCCTGTTTAAATTTTTGATTTTATAGCTAATGTAATTATTATCCCGCCTCTGTGTAACCACTGCCGCAACGTCCCCGATCTTTCACCTGCGGTGATAGAGGGTCCATAGGACTCCTTTGGAGAGACGATTCGGGGAACACCCTGTGAAGAAGGAATAAATCAGTAATAGCAAAGGCTTATATGCGGTACACGGCCAGAAGTAATTATTCTTTTTTACTTGTGTATGTATGTTAGTTGTACGCGAGTGTGCTAAGTAATAATTGGATTGCCTCTGTGCAACTTTTGGAAAG
>JBMOKQ010000018.1:0-1108 GCA_049324295.1 Bacteroidota bacterium | reverse complement strand
AAACTTGCTGATTTACAGTAAGTTATGATTTAGGTCATTTCAAATCGTCACCGTCCTGTTTTTGACTGTAACCCTTATGTACCAAGGCTTTCAAAGAACTGTTAACTATTTTAACCGGACACTAGTGCACTTATTTAGAAGTTAAGTAATAAACACAATTTAACATTTTTAATAGACACGTCAACTGTGTCTTTTCACAGTAGTTTTTTTACTACAAAGAAATCAAATGTTAGCTAGGCAATGATAGCTAAAAAGCTACTTCGAGGTACATCTGACAATATCTTTGTATACTGTATCTTATCTAAAAAGTGTGTAAATACTTGAAACATAAATGAGTATAAGTACCCCGTCAGAATTAAATTTAAATAATAGCACAACAGGTACGGATAGCTCGTACTATATTTTTCGAAAAAGAAAGTATAATTTAATTCTGACTGGGTACTTATCAAAAAAAAAAATAATACCATTGACAATCATTTAGTTATCTATAGGGTGCATAAATAAATTTCGCATTTGTGCGTTATAGTAGCAAAGCCAATATATGACAAAGACTGAATTTTTAGAGATTGCGTCAAAACGTTATGAATCAATTGATTCTTTAAATGGTTTGGATAATTTTTATGATTATGAGAAACAATTTGTGCAGATTTTACATGACCTGGGTAAGGAATTATTAGAGAAGAACCTTGGCGATGTATCCAGCAACTATCGAAAAAAAAAACGCTATGCACAACGCTGGGGCCCGTGGCCATAAATAACAGCCATGATTTTAGTGAACTCAGGAATGGGTTTAGAATGAGCCCGTTACTTCAAGAAATATTTTGTTATGTTGGCCAATTGAATGTGTATGAAAAGAGTACAGCTATTTTAGAGAAACTTTTGGGTATTGAAACAAGCAATATGCAAGTAAATAAAGTAACCAATTTTTATGGCAATCTTTGTTCAAAAGGGGAAGCTCTTTTGAGACCGGTTATAAAGAATATAAAAGAGAGGGAGTATGTATATGTTGAAGCGGACGGATCTATGTTATTTACCAGGGATGCAGGGTGGAAGGAAGTAAAAGTTGGTAGGATATTTAAGTCATCAGATTGTATATCCCCCGCAGGAA
>JBMOKQ010000017.1:0-20531 GCA_049324295.1 Bacteroidota bacterium | reverse complement strand
TACCGCAGAATTAAATTTATTTGATGGATGACACCCTGCTTTGAAGAAAACCAATATTTTTTGGGAACTTGTATTGTAAACCTTATTAAAAATAGCTGTGATCAGATTATCTCGGACAGCACTGAAACGGAATATTCCTGATTTAAGAATAATGAAAACAATCCATTTCTTAAAATGAAATTGAGGCTTAAAGCCTCAATTTTTAATGTTTAGAATCAAATGGAGTTACCATGTTTCTGCATCTTTAATTAAAATTGAGTTCTGTTTCATACTTATAAAGTTAGATTAACTATTGAAAAATGGATGCCAATATATATACTTATAAACTAACAATCGGTCCATTTATTGGACAAAGTTGTGAAATTTTTTCAAATTCGTTGATTTTGCTTGATTTTTCGTCTATATTCTATGTAAAATAGGTAACTATTATAATTGCTTGCAAAAACAGTAGCAAAAAAACCTTTGATAAAATCTTCGTCCATAATTTCTTGCTTAACAGCTAATGCAATCGATTCTAAATAATTTAAAATTCCAAATAAAGCAATTTTGGCATTTTCATTTTCTTCTTTTTCAAGTTCATCATGAAATTTTTTAGCATTTGTTTCCTCTATTAGTTGTTTATGTTGAAGGTAAAACTTAGCAGCTGTTTTCATATACTCAGCCATTGGTGGTTTATACCACTCACAAGCAACGTTAAACGAAAGGGTTTCTCGCGATGTTTTGACTTCGTGCTTAAACTTTCTTTGATTATACTCATATGTAATTATAGAGTAGAACAAAGCTAATATTACACATCCACCAGTTAATACTGAAACAATATCCTTTAATTCGGATTTGGGATTTTGATCAACTCGGTAACCGAGATAAAAAATCAGGCATAACCCAATGAACAAGACCCAAAATCTGAATTTAAATATATTGTCAACAAGAAAGCGTATCATTTTTTCTCTTGTAGCGCTCATAATTATTGCTTTAAGTAAATATACAAAAAAAATAATACTTACTTAAGCGCCGGGGCCACACAGTATGCATGGCTGGAGCCACAAACAAGAAATACCCGTTCACCTTTTTTAGTGAGTTCTTTAATGCTGGCTACCAGTTGTCGGTTCCTGATATCGTTTGAAGTGGCCATTAGTTCAGCGAGGTAACCAGGTAATTCATATTCATCGGATGTTTCACGCCAGTCGGGGCCAGCAGGAAAATATTTTTTCCAGATACGATCTATATCGCTCACCGTTTTAATACTGTCCTCCAAACCCACATTTGCTGCGCGTTTCAAATATTCTTTGATATAATCATCAGGTGAAGATGGTTTCCCGAAACGGAGATTGCCGAAATAGGGATTGAGTATTTGTTGCAAAGCAATTTGTTCGCATGAAAAATAATGCTGAAGCGAATCTGCCAATGCTTTTTTGGAAAGATCCCAGTTCATGATTTTCACACCATCCCTATGTGCAAGCGCTTTTAACATACCTCCTTCTCCCAGTTCTTTTACCGGGTCCATAAAAGGGGGCAGCAAAAAACCGAGTCTGCCTTCTACCAATGCTATGGTTGGTTTAAATTCGGTCCAGCGGTTTTCCATTTGTGCAATCTGCGGATCCTTATTGTCTTTTGTATGCGATGCCCCAAAAATTAATGCTGTTTTTGTTTCAATGATATAAGGCCTTTCATGTTCACCAGTGTATTGCAAAAATGGAACGATACTGTCTGCCGTATTATAGACTGTTTTAGGAACATAATATTTAGGTGATTTCCATGACATCAGGTAAATGATTGACAGGATAAGCACCACCACAAAAACAGAGCGGATTAATAATTTTTTCATACAGATGATTTGTGGCGACATGTTTGCAGTACACACAAGTGTATGCTCCATCATCTCACCAGGTTAAAAACCGGTTGAAGTGGGTGCATCATCCGAAAGCAGTAAATAATTGTCTATTGAAGTTTTGCCTGGCTGGTATATATAGTAGCCTTTATTTTATCGGTAATATCTTTTATCCTGTCGTAAGCTGTTTCACTGTTCTCGTCTTTATCAAATCGTATTTTGAGACGGCCGGAACGAAGTCTTACATACACACGTGAATCATCTTGCAGAGAAATGGTTCCATCGAGGTCATCCGTTTCCAGGCTGTTGTTTGAGTCGAGTATCTGGTCAATTACCCGGGCCACTTCTTTTGTTTTTGAGCGACTGAATTTCGCATCTAGCCGGTAACGATGATCGCTCTCTTTTACAGTAAGTGAAATATTTCCTTCCCTGATCCGCTCAGAATGATAACGTACACAGCCCATTAATAACATTACGCAGATAGCGATGGCAACAGTGTATTTCATTTTCATAAGAGTAGTTTTAGATTTTTGAAAAGAGAAGGGAAGAACCCCCTCGTGAGAACAGGACGGGGTTCTTTTTTCCCAACTTCAACCATCTTTAATAAACCATTTGCATCATCAGTAACCTTGATGCTTCAAAAGGCATTTTACTTTCTGTGCGCTCTTCTGTTACCGGTTTTATTTCCGCTTCATTCATGGCGGTTGCTTTTTTGTAGCGGTAACGGGTGGTATCAACTGGTTTATCTAATTCTTTTTTCAGGTCTTCCGCCTCACGCTGCTTACGCTCATATTCTTTCTGTAATTCTTCCTTGCTCTTTTTATACTGTTCTACTGCATCGTTATCTGTGTCTGATTCTGACTCCATCTTTCTTCTCTTTTCTTCTTCAATATCTTCTTTGGTTTTAATCCTTTCCAGTCCACCAGGTGTCATAATATATTCCACATCTGAATTCCAGTATTCATTGTTGCTGTTCCATTCCTCATCCCACTCCCAGTCATACCCATTACCTACATGGAACCAGTTGAGTCTGCGTGATACGTTTCTGTCGATCAGGATTCTTTTTCCAACAGGTACCTGAATCGTCAACTGTACACCCTGGTTGCGGAATTTTGTTCCTTTTTTCAGGGAGAAACCACGGTCTAACAATACGGTACTGTCTGACTGGTTAATATTGTACGATATTTCACGAATGTTTCTCAATGCTGTGCCTTCATCTCTTCCGCTGCTGAATTTATGAGAGTAGATATGATAAGCAGAGTCTGGACTTTTTACGATACGCAGACGTACATTGTTCAGGAACAGGCTGTCGTCGTTCATACTTACAATACCATCCATTTTAAACCAGCGGCCATATACTTTCACTTTACTGTCGGGTACTTTAACAATCAGTTTTCCGGTAGATGGCTGCACAATGCTGTATTCATGTTTTTCTCTTGCTGTTGCATCGAAATTGCGCACGATTGAATAGGTAAGTATGCCACCGCAAACAAGACCAATAAACCACAAACCGGCGAATGTAAATCCTAAGTAACGGTTACCCGATTTTACACCCATGATACGGCGGATGAGCCAGGTGATGAATGCTACTACCGGTACACCGAGAAACAGTAACAGTGTGGCCCATGCAAGGAAATTCTGACTGAATCCTTCCAGGAAAAAGTTTTTCAGCGGAAATACTCCTACACCTGCCACCATAAAAGCCAGCAGTGTTACCAATAAGGCGAAAGCCAGTATACCTGCAATAAATAAGAAGAATGCTTTGAACAGAATGGCAATAATGCCTCCAAGTCTTCTGCCACCTCTTTTAATGGCCGAACCTGTTTCTGCACCAAACTGCTGACCTTTTTGTCCTACAGTCTGACCCACTTCCTGTCCGAATTGTTGTGCTTTGTCTTTAAACTCACCACCCCATTTTTCGGCACGGCTCTTGAAACCTTCAAGATCTTCCTGGATGGTATTTTTAATGGTATTGAGGTCTACTTTTTCACCACGCATTTCCAGTTTCTCTGAAGCACTTTTTGCTTCAGGAATAACGGCCCACAATACAGCATATACTACAAATAAGGTACCACCGAATGAGCCAAAGATGATTCCGGGGAACGGATCAACGTCCATCCAGAAAGCTCCTCTGAAAATTGATGTGATGATACCGAGTACCAGCGGGAAGGCAAAAATCAGTCGGGGCACCCATACGGCGATATCGAAATAAGATGCAATACCACTGGCCACACCGGCAATTACCCTTTCATCTGGATTACGGTATAATCTTTTGGTGGATGAAACTCCCTCCAATGGCCTGGAAGGAAGAATGATCCATAACAAAATATACAGGAGGATACCTGAGCCACCCATAAAGGTGATCAACGCAAATACCAATCTTACAATGGTTGGATCGATACGGAGATAGTTGGCCAATCCACCACACACGCCACCCAATATTTTCTCATTGTCATCGCGATATAACCTGCCGCGTGCACTTGTTTCAGCAGCACTGGCATTGTTGAATTTGTATTCTTTTTCTTCTCCACCCAACTGTGAATGTACATTCGATTCTTCACCTTCGAAATCTTCAGGGCGACCCATGCTGTTGATGATTTCATTTACCGTATCATCTGTAATGCAGGTAGCGCCTTTTTTGAGACTGTCGCCAAACAATTCAGCGATACGCCCTTCGATATCGTTAATGATTTCGTCACGTCCCTCCTCGTTGGCAAAGAACTTTCTCAAACTTTCCACATACTGCTTCAGCATGTCGTAGGCAGACTCCTCTATGGGTATTACCCTGCCCTGGAAGTTTATATTGATTACCTTTTTCATTTTCTGTTCAGTTTTGTTGGTTAAGGTTGGGTTGGGTTTTCTTCGTGTGCCGGTTCTACTGGCTGTGTAAGTGCCTGTACGGCATCGGCCAGTTCCTGCCAGGTTCTTTCGAGTTCATTGTAGAACTCTAAACCTTTGTCGGTCATCACGAAATATTTACGGGGCGGTCCACTATTACTTTCCACCCAACGGTAGGTCAGTAAACCTGCGTTTTTCAAACGTGTCAGGAGCGGGTATAAAGTACCTTCCAGGATGTGCAGGTCAGCAGCTTTCATTCGGTCCACGATATCACTGGGGTAAACCTCACCCTGCCTGATGATGGATAAAATGCAAAACTCCAATACACCCTTTCGCATCTGACTTTGTGTGTTCTGAATGTCCATAGCCGGAGTTTTTGATTGTTCCCTTACGTTTCGGGGGGTAAGCAGAACAATGGTTTATAATGATTGTTTCTGTACGATTTTATTAAGCAACAAGGTGTCTTCTTACGATCCTTGTTTTACGGTTGCGCTGCATATTCCAGTAATCAACGGCACCGAATACGTTTTTGTTGTTGATATTAATATCAGTCGCAACAGTTTCTTTTACTTCTTTTACGAGATTGTTCAGGTGATCCTGACCCAGTTGTTGAAAGAAGTTTGTGTTTTGCGTTTTCATGACTCTCTATTTTAAGTGTTTTTAATTTTTCTTTTCTTTTCTGAAGGGCTCAGGAGATATCTCCTTCCTTTCATAACACAAAGATGGGGGAATTTTTGGTACTATGCAACACATAGTACCAAGTTTTTTTAGGTAATGGGCAGAACTTAATAACTGGTAAAACTTAATTATTTGATAAACAACAAGTTACAGGAAATCAGGTTTTTTAGAATTGTATGAAAGGATATTTTCCGTGAGAAACGGCGATTCTTTACATTAAGTCTTAATCCGGCTGTTTATTACCCAGAAAATATTTATCGTTTTTGTACGATAAAAGAAAAAAAGATATGTACTTTCATTATCGTATAAAAACGATAATATATGGCCACTCCAAAAACAGAAGCATTTTCTAAAAAAGAACAGGACCTCGCAGCATTTGCAAAAGCACTGGCACATCCGGCCCGTATTGCAATATTAAAAGTGCTTGCACAAAACAATGAATGTATATGTGGTGAAATCGTTGAAGTATTACCGCTGGCACAATCAACCGTATCGCAACACCTGAAAGAATTAAAAGAAGCAGGATTAATTGATGGCACTGTTGACGGTCCACGCAGTTGTTACTGTATTAACTGGAAAGCATTTGAAAAATTCAATGCAGAGTTTTCTTCTCTTTTTCACAAACTAAAAGACCAGCAGGCGAAATCATGCTGTTAGTGGTCATCGCTGTATGCAGGCTATAGATTGCAGACAATAGTGACCACGAGCAGTTTTATCATCCATAAAAAACAAAAAAATGAAAACAGAAACAGCCTTAAAGGCATTGGTTAAAGAAAAATATGGCGAAATTGCCGATCAGTCGCGCACAGAAAATACTGCGTCCTGCTGTGGTTCGGGTTGCCGCAGTACCGATGTATATAATATTATGGCCGATGATTATACCCGGCTCGAAGGGTATAATCCGGATGCAGATCTTGGTCTTGGTTGCGGATTACCTACTGAGTTTGCCAAAATAAAAAAGGGTGATACCGTAATTGATCTTGGGAGTGGTGCAGGTAATGATTGTTTTATTGCCCGGGCGCTCACTGGTGAAAGCGGAAAAGTAATCGGGATTGATTTTACAGAACGTATGGTGGAAAAGGCAAGAAGCAATGCAGAAAAACTTGGCTTTAATAATGTGGAGTTTCGTTTTGGTGATATTGAACAGATGCCCGTTTCCGAAAATATGGCCGATGTGGTGGTGAGTAATTGTGTGCTCAATCTCGTACCCAATAAATTCAATGTATTAAAAGAAGTGTACCGTGTACTAAAACCCGGTGGTCATTTCAGTATTTCAGATATTGTACTGGAAGGTGAATTACCTGCCAAACTGCGTGAAGCCGCTGAAATGTATGCTGGTTGTGTATCGGGTGCCATACAAAAGAATGTTTACCTCGAACTCATTGAGAGCACCGGTTTTAAAAACATAACGGTACAAAAAGAAAAAAGCATTTTGTTACCGGATGATATTCTCCGCAATTATTTTTCAGCAGAAGAAATTCAGTCATTCAGAAACAGTAATGCAGGTATTTATAGTGTTACGGTATATGCCGAGAAACCATTAACAGAGGATGCTATCTGTTGTGCACCCGGTTGTTGCAACTAAACCCATTATCTTATGAAAAAGAAACTCCTTTTTGTTTGTGTAGAAAACAGTAACCGAAGCCAGATGAGCCAGGCTTTTGCCACTATTCATGGAGGTGAGAATGTAGAGGCATTTAGTGCAGGCAGCAAACCAAATGGTATCGTTAACCCAAAAGCCATTGCTGCTATGAAAGAATTGGGTTATGATTTAAGTTCACACGACAGCAAGTCCTTACAGGAAGTAGAAGCATACGCTCCTTTCGATGCCGTGGTTACCATGGGTTGTGGTGATGCCTGTCCGTGGATGCCCGCCAAACAATTCATCGACTGGCAGATACCAGATCCAAAACACATGGAACCAGAGGAGTTTAATAAGATCAGGGATTTGATTAGTGAAAAAGTGAAAGAACTCTTAGTTTTTTTATAAAACAGCTATTGATGAAAGAAGCCTGCATCGTAAAAGATACAGGCTCCTTGGTTAAAACGGTTAATCAATCTGTTATCATCCAAATTTTGTAAATTTGATATATGGGTTATTTGAATTTACATATGAATGATATTGTAAGGCTCTGCTCTTCGCACAAAGTGAGGCATTTATATGCTTTTGGGTCTGCATTAACTGATCAATTCGGCCCAAAAAGTGATATTGACCTTATTGTAGACTTCTTACCGCTTCCAACTGAAGATTATGCAGATAATTATTATGACCTCAAATTCTCTCTGGAAAAAATTTTAAACAGGTCAATAGACCTTCTTGAAGAAAAAGGAATTAAAAATCCATACTTTATTGAAGCTATTAATAGCAAAAAGCAATTAGTGTATGGAAACTGAGATCAGAACCTGGATGTATGATATTTTAAATGCTATTAAAGAAATAGACTCGTTTTTTGTTGAAACAGGGAAAACGTTTATAGCTTATCAAAACGATCTGAGAACCCGTAGAGCTGTTGAAAGAAATATGGAAATTATTGGTGAAGCTATTAATAGAATTCTCCAGGTTCAACCTGGTATTCGAATTTCTAACTCCCGAAAAATTGTTGATACCCGCAACCGAATTATACATGGATACGACAATGTATCTGACGAAATGATCTGGAGCATCGTTATCAAGCACCTGCCGATCTTAAAAAACGAAATAGAATTGCTGTTGGCCACATGATTTTTCAGATACCATAGGAATATTTACTGCAGAAACAGGGAACACTGATTTTTCGCAGAAATTTAATTTTCCTGCTGTTCGCCTCCGTGCCCGAGGATAGCTTCGATGACAGAAGATACGAACGACACAAGTAAACTAAAGAATAATGCAGCCACCCATCCATCAACTGTAAAACCGGGAACAATAGATGCTGCCCATTTTACAATGATGATATTGATTACAAAAAGGAAAAGTCCGAGTGTAAAAATAGTGATGGGTATGGTCAGCAGAATGAGAACAGGTTTAATAAAACTGTTTAATAACCCCAATACCACTGCAACAATTAATGCCGTGAGTGGATCCTTCACATCTATACCACGAAGAATATAGGCTGCTAGTAAAATGGCAAGTGTACTTGCAATTGTTTTTGTAAAGAAACGTCCCATATAAAAAGTTACGTTTCAAATTAGCATTTATTTTCTGATTAATAGCAGTATTTCAAATTTTAACACGCCCCTCTGCGTAAACTCTGTTCTCTCTCTGAATCTCTGCGGTGAATTTACTTGACATTTTTTCACCGCAGAGAACGAGAGGAAACGAAGGTTTCGCAGGGGTTAGATCACTACCAATTCGTAGAAATTATCAGGATGAAGATGTTTTTGCGCCAGTGTTTGCAGTTCTTCACTACTTACTGTTCGAATGGTTTCTATACTTTTATAGAAATATTGTTCATCAAGACCATTCAATATATATGTTTTCCATCGACTGATGATCTGGAACGGACCATCTAGATCGCCAAGTAATGACCCGATCATATAGTTACGCACCAGATCAAGCTCTTCTTTTTCTACAGGTTCATTGCTTAGTTGCTCCATTTCTTTATACACTTCCGCTATGGTTGCCTCACAAACATCTCTTCCAGCTTCTGTACTGATCATCCATGCACTGTGATGAATATGGTTTTGCAGGTAACTGTGTATGCCATAAGTATAACCTTTGTCTTCACGGATATTACTCATGAGTCTTGATCCGAAAAAGCCCCCGAAAATATTATTCAACACCTGCACTTTTGGAAAATCGGGATGATGCCTGTTAAAAAAAGGCTGTGCCAGCCTGATGGCTCCCTGTACACCTTCCGCATCGTTGATGATCCTGTATTTTTTTTCTGTTGCCGATGCAAGTGAATATTCAACAACGGGTAATGCTGTTCTGTTTAACGGAAGTTTACCAAATACTTTATTAAGTTGCTGATCCAGATCGGCCGGTAATTTTCCTGCAGCAAATACCATACAGGAACCATTTTTATAAAACTGTTCATAAAAAGCCAGTAGTTCCTCTCTTTGCAACGCATCATAATCAATGGTAGATGTGTATTTTCCATAAGGATGATGAAATCCAAACACATATTCATCAATCAAACGATTCGCCACAAAATCGCATTTCTTAAGGTTTACCTCTAGTCTTTGTTTCTGGTTCTGTTTACAGATGGCAAGCTCTTCTTCCGGAAAAATACTTTCTGTCAGTATTTCGGCCACTACCGGCAACAGTTCGTGCAGATGCTTGCTCAGACAGTGTAGGGTGATAGTAGCTGTTTCATTGTAACAACTACGGTTCAGGTAGGCCCCATAAAATTCAAAATATTCATTGATGGAATAGGCATCTCTTGTAATAGTTCCATTCTTCAGCAAAAAGCTGGTGGTACCTGCAACAATATTTTTCTTTTCATACCAGTTACCTGCATAAAATACCCATTCAATCATCACTACATCCTGTGCTCCGGCATGAATGGCATAAACAGGTGTCTGGTTATCGAGTGTATAACGGTCGCAGGGTTTCAATGATAAATTGAATGACACTGCATCAATGATGGAAGGAGCTGTAATTCTGTTGATCATAAGTTTTATCTCACTGTTCAATAGCGCCGGTATATAAGCGGCTACTACCTGTTAATTAGCATGGTAGAATAATGTATTACTATTTTCTTCCCGGAATATTTTTTTACAATACGCCTGTATATCTTCTACCGTAATAGCCTGGTATTTCTGTAATTCGGTGTTCATCATTTCCGCATCGCCGAGTAATTCATATAAAGCAAGACTATTCGCTCTGCTCATGATACTCATATCTTCAAAAGCAATAACACTTTCTGTTTTATTTTTTACTTTCTGCAGTTCCTGTTCACTGATAAGGGTTGACTGCAGTTGATGTATCTCTGCATCTACAGCCGCTGCCGCATCTTCCATTTTTACCCCTTTTACCAGTTTTCCTTCCACGGTTAGCAATCCTGCATCGATACTGCCGAAATGATAACAGTCGAGGTTGGAGAACAATTGCTTTTCTTTCACGAGCGACTGGTATAATCTCGATGATCCGCCGCCGCCCAGTATCTCAGTAATCATATCAGCAGCATAATATCCTTTTTCAAGTCTTGAATCCATGTGCCATGTTTTTACAAAAGCATCAAGTGGCACCGCTGCATGAACCTCCAGTTTACGTGATCGGGTTTGTATAGGTTCTTTTGGTAAATGGCGCTTGTACGCATCTCCCATCGGTATATCTGCAAACCATTTACTGGTAAGTTGTTTTACCTGTTCTGTGGTTACATGACCTGTTACAACAAGTATTGCATTAACGGGCCGGTAATGTTTGAAGAAAAACTGTTTTACATCATCAATATGTGCATTCTCTACATGACTCAGTTCTTTACCAATGGTCATCCAGCGATAAGGGTGTGAGGTATAAGCAAGTTCACGCATTTTATGCCATACATCGCCATATGGTTTATTGAGATAATGTTCCTTGAATTCTTCACACACTACTTTTCGCTGTACATCGAGGCTTTTTTTGCTGAATGCCAGGCTTAACATACGATCGCTTTCAAGCCAGAAAGCGGTTTCAATATTTTCAGCGGGTACCTGGCAGTAATAATTGGTAAGATCGTTGGTGGTATAAGCATTGTTCTCCCCTCCGGCTCGCTGCAATGGCTCATCATAATCGGGTATATTGATACTGCCACCAAACATCAGGTGTTCAAAGAGATGCGCAAATCCTGTTTTTTCAGGATGCTCATCACGTGCCCCCACATCGTACAACACATTTACAACAGCCATGGGTGTTGAATGATCTTCATGTACCAGTACCCTGAGGCCATTATCGAGCACAAACCGGTCAAATACTATCATAGAAAGAATTGAATCAGCGAAATTAAGTGAAAAGCAGGTAGCATATAGTTTATTCGCTTTTGTGAATCATCAGAACCTGTACATTTCCCGAAAACATAAATCCATTAACGCTTCCGCCTGATGTCTTTTATCATCATCGTTAATACCAGTGGTTTTTGTTCCCTGAAAATAATTACACGTACCCTGCCAATAGAGTTCTGGAAAAGGGTTTTATAGGTCTGGATATTTTTGGTGTAATTATTTTCAACTGAGAAAATAATATCTCCCGGCTGAAACCCGGCTTTATCGCCCGGTGAGCCTTTAATAATATCAATTACCCTTATCTCTCCATCTATCAGGTATATACCCAGTCCCGTATAAGAATAATCGAAGCTTTCCGGAAAATGATTATTGGGTTTTATATAAATACAGCGATCCGGATAATTGAGAACAACATTAAAGCGCCGCATCACATCGTTACCAATTAATCCGCTCAGCAAAGGATAAGATGTTACGTTATATTCATCATCAAAAACATGTACTGGTACGTTTCTGAATTTATAGGGCCCCAGTTTTACTTCTTTTGCCACCGTAATATCCATCATTTTCTTTCCTCCCAGTCCTTCTGCCTGTGTTGGATAGAATTTACGCTTACGTTTAAAGAACATGCTGTCTGTTACAAACTCTTTCGACAATAAGAAAGTAAGACCGGCGCCGGTATCAAAAATAAACCGTGCATTGATGGTTTTTTCATCCTCAATTGTCGCTGTCTGTAAAGGCAGGGTAGAAAAATCGGGATGTAATAAATGCCCCCCTTTCGGATACCTGAACCTGCCGGGTGAGTACACTTCCATTACCTGTTTATCGTAATCGAGGTTAACAATGTATCTTCTCAAAAAACTAAACCCGACAATCCCGTCAATCTTTATCCCATACACACTCGTCAGCAATTCATAATCATTGATATGAAAATCGAGTCTGTCAACCGATAAACCCGGTAATTTCAGTGTATGGTTATATGCAAATTCTACCAGCTTAATACCCGCAATACCTCTTATGGTTTTATCACTTAGTTCTTTTTTAAGTCCGAGATACTGAACTGTCAGCGAATCGAGGGAAATACCGCCACTACCCGTATCAAAAACAAAATTGAGTGTATCGGGGTGCTCGTCAACCCGTGCTTTAACGATCACAATACCACCACTTAACTGCGTAAAAGGAAAACGGGTAAGCAGTTTTGCTTCGGGCATGATAAATTCTTCCTGGGCATGAGCAGGTGATTGGGCACAAAACAGCCCTATGAGGAGGATGGCAATCGTTAAACGTTTCATGCAGATTGAAAATAAGCTCATTTGGCCATTACCTCCGCTTTTTTGTACTATTTCCAGGCAGGAATGATCATCGGCTCTTACACATGACAACTGAACTGCTGTTTTTGATGCAGCTATAATCAAGCATATCATCCTACCTTTGCATTTTACAAGAAATTCCCTTTACATGCAGTTAGCTGATTTATACCAACGGGCACTGAATTTTGAGTTTTTAAGTATTGAAGAAGGTATGTTTCTCTTTGAGCAGGCTCCTCTTTCCGAACTGATGCATGTGGCCGATGAGCTGAGAAAAAAACAGGTGCCACATGGCAAAGTTACCTGGCAGATAGACCGTAACGTTAACACTACCAATGTTTGTATTGCCAACTGTAAGTTCTGCAATTTCTACCGTATTCCGGGTCATGCGGAAGCCTATATTACCGATATGCCCACTTATCGTAAAAAAATTGAAGAAACCCTTAAATATGGCGGCGATCAGTTACTGTTACAGGGTGGTCATCACCCTGAACTGGGTCTTGATTTTTATACAAATACCTTCAGACAGATTAAACAAGAGTATCCACATCTGAAACTGCACGCACTTGGACCTCCCGAAGTGGCACATATCTGCAAACTGGAGAAAATGAGTCACCATGATGTATTAAAAGCCTTACAGGATGCAGGTTTGGACTCTTTACCAGGGGCCGGAGCAGAGATACTGGTTGATAGGGTTCGCAGGCTGATTTCGAAAGGAAAATGTGGTGCCAATGAGTGGTTGGATATTATGCATGAGGCGCATAAACTGAATATTACCACCAGCGCCACCATGATGTTTGGTCATGTGGAAACACTGGAAGAGCGTTTTATTCATTTAACCCGTATAAGAGAGGTGCAGAGCCGTAAACCTGAAGAAGCAAAAGGGTTCCTGGCTTTTATTCCCTGGACCTTCCAGGATGTAGATACCCTGCTTACCCGTATCAGGGGTGTTCATAATCTTACCACAACCGATGAATATATCAGAATGATTGCCATCAGCCGTATTATGCTACCTAATGTGAAAAATATTCAGGCCAGCTGGCTTACGGTGGGTAAACAAACGGCGCAGATTTGCCTGCATGCGGGTGCCAATGATTTTGGATCGATTATGATTGAAGAAAATGTGGTAAGTGCAGCCGGTGCCCCCCATCGTTTTACCTATAAAACCATGCAGGATGCCATCCGCGAAGCCGGTTTTGAACCACAATTACGCGGCCAGCAATACAATTGGAGGGATATTCCGGAGCGTATACAGGAGCAGGTGATAGACTATTAGTGCATGAATAGTGAATGGTCAATTTAAGGTATCTCCATATTGACCATTCACGATTTTAACTTCATTTAACGATAATTCCTTTCTTGTTTAAAATTCTAGTATATACCTTTACGATTCCTTAAACCCGGCTTATGAAAAAAAGATACCTTTTTCTTCCAGTGGCAGCCACTGTGTTATTATTTGCTGTCGGGTATATTACGGAGAATTTCAACAATAAAAAGATTTGTGAGACTTCAAAAAACTGCCCTTTAAAGCAGAAAAAGCAGATTACCAGGCCCCAGGGCAGTAGTCCGGATGAAATGCATTATGACGGATTAAACCGTTTAATTGTCTCAACTTTCCGATAATCATTGATCCTGCGCCACAAACGCAGGATTTTTTTTCTTTGTACTGTAACAAAAAGTCACGCCACCCGTATAACCTGTATACAAGGCAATCATTTGAATTATCGCTGCTGTTTATGACCGAGCAAGAGTACAATAACTGTGTGAACCAATACGCCGACAACGTATACCGCTTTATTGTGAAGAATCTTCGCCATGAAGAGGATGCCCGCGATATTGTTCAAACAGCTTATGAAAAACTCTGGCGCAACCGGGAAGCAGTAGAAAACAGTAAATCGAAATCATATCTCTTTACAGTGGCCTACAATCAAATGATTGATCATATCAGGAAAATAAAAAGGATACAGTTGAAAGATGAGTTCCAGGAAGATGGCAGATCGGCACAAGCAGGCAGCCATAAAAACAATGTGAAAAAGATACTGATGGAGGCATTAAACAGACTGAATGAAACACAACGCAGCCTGGTGATGCTGAAAGACTATGAGGGATACAGTTATGAAGAAATCGGTCAGATTATGGGATTGAACGAGAACCAGGTAAAAGTATATCTTCACCGGGCAAGGCTTACCTTGCGGAATTATTTAGTGAACCCCGAAAATGTTTTATAATTATTAGTATAATAAAATGATCAACATCAACAGACATAACTACGAGGAGTTTTTCCTGCTCTATACAGACAGAGAGCTTTCTCCTGCCGATAAAATGGCTGTTGACCAGTTTGTTCAGGAAAACCCTGACCTGGCTGATGAATTTTTTGCACTACAACAAACAACACTACCAGCTGAAGAACATTTACTGATAGATAAATCGCTGCTTTATCGTAATGCCGGTGAAGAGATCAGCGTACACAATCATACCGAACAGTTTTTATTGTATGTAGATAATGAGCTGTCTGTACCTGAACGTGAAGCCGTTGAAAAATTTGTATTACAACATCCGGCTTTACAGGAAGAATTTGTTCAGTTCAAACAAACCATATTACCAGCAGAACAAATACTGTTTCCCGATAAAAACAGTTTATACAGCACAGAATCAGAGAGAATACCTGTTGTGTATATGCGCTGGATGAGAATGGTTGCTGCAGCTGCTGTTATTGGTTTTGGATTTTTTCTCTGGAATATCGCAGATAATAACAACGTAACAATAACCGGCGATAACCCAATTGCAGCTGTTTCAGATAAAAAGTCTGTTACTTCTGATCAACCAAACAGTTCTGTTGTTACTGAAACAGCCACAGAAATAAATAAAGAAAATACTATTCGTTCGGGTCGGGTAAATGTAGTTGATGAGCAACAAACTATTTCAACCTTGCAACAGTCTGTTACTGTAAACATACCAGTGGTGAACAATCGCGAAGAATTGAGAACAATACCTGAACCAATTATTGAAAGACAAAATACCATTACTGCAGAAGAACCCGTAAAATCAGCAGTGGGTACAAAAAGTTTTGCCGGCATTACAGCCAATGCAGCCATCAGCGAGAATGACCTGATTAAAACAGCGGTGATTCCGGATCCGGAAGAAGCAATCGGAAAAACAGCATTGACACAACAGGTGGTATATAAAGAACTGGATACCGAAACCGACAGTAACAATAAAAGTTTATTGATTGGTTCGGTTGAGATCAATAAAGATAAACTTCGTGGTTTCTTCCGTAAAGCTACCAGTATATTCAGGAGTAAAAAATCGGAAGAAGCCGAAACCTCCGGCGTAAGCCCTACCCGATCGTTAAAATAAAAGAGAAAATAAAGCACAATCGTATGAAACGTTTAGCCATTGTAACAGCAGCATTCCTGCTTTCAGGATCGCTGTTTGCCCAGACAGACAGTACCAACAATAATTCCGACACGGTGAAAGTGGGTAATTTTATTATCATCAAGAAAAACAAAGACGTTAATAACAGTTCTGATAAAAGTATCTGGAAAGACTGGGATCGTAATTTTGATATCAAAATTGAACGCAGAAACAGAACCAACAGAAACATAAGTACCAACTGGTGGATCATGGATCTTGGTTTCACCAATTTCCGCGACCAGACCAATTATACCAACGCACAGGCAGGTAGTTATTTCAGAACTTTCCGTCTGGCAGATGGTGCGGTAAACCAGAATAGTTTTAAACTCAACACAGCTAAATCAAGCAACGTAAATATCTGGATCTTTATGCAGAAAGTAAACATGATAAAACATGTGGTGAACCTTAAATATGGTCTTGGTTTAGAGATGTATAATTTCCGTTACGACTCACGTATCAGCTATCGTAAAGATGCCACAAATCCTTATGTGTACAATGATTCGATCAGTTTTTCGAAGAATAAACTCTATGCAGGTTATCTTACCGTTCCTTTCATGATTAATATCAATACCACCCCAAATAACAGGAGAGGTTTCAGTATCAGTGCCGGTATGAGTGCGGGTTATCTTATCAGCAGCAGGAACAAACAGAAAAGCAGTGAGCGTGGCAAACAAAAATCGCCTGGCGATTTCAATCTCGAACCTTTCCGTGTAGCGGCTATTGGTGAAGTAGGTTTGGGTCCGGTACGTTTATACGGTAGCTACAGTCTCAATAAATTACACAAAGACATTACCAGGGTTGAGCAGTATCCTTATGCAATAGGGATCAGGTTTAGCAGGTGGTAGCAGGAAAAGCTATGAGCTGCGAGTAACGGTAGAAAAAGAGTCACAAGATTCAGGGTGTTTTTCACTGAATCTTGTGACTCTTTTTTGCTACCGACCTATTGTTTTTTAATACTTGCAGCTCATAGCCCATGGCTCACAGCTTCTCTCTTAACATAACGTTTGTTAACCAAAACTTTTGTCAATTAACCGGAACACAACACCGGGTGATGCAGCGGAATTTTAGTTTCGGGTTCAAACCAAAAACCTATTTGTATGAAACCCCTCCTCTATGCGCCCTGCCTGCTTGCCATTTTAATTGGCGGCACTTCTTTCAGAAACACTCTTTGCCTCAACATCGAACATGCTACCAAAAACACTTATTATATTCTCGTTGTAAAAACAAAGTATGAAATGAAAGTGTTCGACTCTACCGGAGAATGCCTGGCCACATACCCTGTTGTTTTTGGCAATAAAGACATGGGCGATAAAATGATGCAGGGCGACCGAAGAACACCCGAAGGAACTTTTAAAATCTCTTTCAAAAGAAAACATGAAAAATGGAGCCGCTTTCTACTCATCGATTATCCCAATGCAGAGAGTGTGGCCAAATTTAAACAGCGGAAAGCAGCCGGACTGATCCCTGAAAATGCCCAGATTGGTGGTAGCATCGGCATTCATGGTACCTGGCCCAATGAAGATTATGCCGTTGACCGGTTACAAAACTGGACAGAAGGATGCATCAGCACCAAGAACAGGTATGTGGAAGAAATTTTTGATGTGCTTCCGGTAGGGACGAGGATTACGATTAAAAAATGAGATTAGAAAATCAAAAGGCAAAATTTAAAAGGCGATCCTTTTTTAAATTTTGCCTTTTGATTTTTGAATTTTTTAGAAGAATTCCCTACTTATTTAGAAAAAAACTCATTACAGACACCCATTTCCCCGTTTCCTTCTTAAAAAGGCTCTCATGACCGCTCTGCAAATATTTAATCATTACCTTTTCATGACTGAAGATATTACTGAACAAAGCGTTGGTTTCATCTTCGGTAACACGTTTATCACCGGCGCCCCACTGGAGTAAAACGGGGCAGTTTACTTTTTTGGCGTACAGATCAGGACGATGGTTAAAAGCCCATGAACCAATTTCAACACCACCCCAGAATGTGAGCATTGTACTGAGTGGCTCTGCCGGTAACCCCATCGTTTTCATACGCCCTTTCACTGCGCTGTGCAGGGAACCAAATGGCATTTCGAGAATAAGTTTACTGGGTTTTATAGCAAATTCATCAATGGCTTTGAGTGCTGTGGCGGCCCCCATTGAGATACCCCAGATGATGATATTTTTTTCTCCTTTTGCAGTCACATAATCATATACCGCTTTTACATCTCTCGATTCATAAATACCAATTGATGTGGTATTACCTGCACTATTACCATGCGCCCTGAAATCGGTGAGTATTACATGATAACCCATTTCGTAAAATTTACGTGCCTCTGCGATAATGCCGCTTTTGCTGCTGCCATGTCCATGAAACATGAGTATGGTTCCTTTGGCTGAATCATGTTTGGCATACCAGCTTTCCAGTTGAAGACTGTCGGTGGTTTTAAGTAATACCGTATCATGTAACAAACCGAGTGAATCAACCACTTTGGTTTTGGGATAACGGATACCAAAGAAAATGGCTTTTAGTTTTTCTCCACCGGTCATTTGTTCCGGTTTTTTTACCGGTGCGGCATTACTATAAAAATGTGTGAACTTATAGGCATGAAAAGCAGCAATTATGTTTACCAACAGAAATATCAGAAGCAGCGTGTACCCAATTCTTTTAAGCCATTTTACAAGCATAACTGATGCGTTTAAAATATCAGTTGATAACAGCCGATCCGAAATAAGGCAACAATACCACAGGTAATTGAATTCCTTCTGCAGTCTGGTGGTTTTCCAGCAAACAAGCCACTATCCTGGGTAATGCCAATGAACTACCGTTGAGTGAATGTGCCAATTGCATTTTACCATTGGCATCTTTGTAACGGCATTTTAAACGATTGGTCTGGTAGTTTTCAAAATTACTTACGCTGCTCACTTCCAGCCAGCGTTCCTGTGCTGCACTATACACTTCAAAATCGTAAGTGATGGCACTGGCAAAACCCATATCGCCACCACATAGTCTTAAAATACGGTAAGGCAGTTCGAGGGTATTTAACAGCTTCTCTACATGCAATACCATTTCTTCCAATGCCGCATTACTTTTCTCCGGTTCAACAATCTGTATGATTTCTACTTTTTCAAACTGGTGCAGGCGGTTGAGTCCACGAACATCTTTACCATAACTTCCTGCTTCTCTTCTGAAACAGGGAGAATAGGCAGTCATCTTTACCGGAAAATCTTCTTCTTTTAAAATCACATCGCGGTACACATTGGTTACAGGTACTTCAGCCGTTGGAATCATGTAAAAATCATCTTCAGGCACATAATACATCTGCCCTTCCTTATCAGGCAACTGTCCGGTTCCCATGGCAGATGCAGCATTTACCATAAAAGGTGGCAGGTATTCTGTATAACCGGCTGCCGTATTAAAATCGAGGAAATACTGGATAAGTGCCCGTTGAAGTTTTGCCCCCTTGCCAATATATACCGGGAAACCATTTCCGGTAATTTTATTACCCAGTTCAAAATCGATCAGGTTGTATTTTTTGGTAAGATCCCAGTGAGGCTGCGCACCATCATGCAAAACAGGTTTTGAACCTCCCTCACGAACAACAACATTATCTTCAGGTGTACGCCCCTCAGGTACTTCCGCTGTTGGCAGGTTGGGTAACTGCAATAAAGTATCAAGCAGAGTCTGCTCCACTACAGCCATTTGCTCTTTGACGGGTTCGAGGCCGGTTTTTAAACCTGCTACTTCTGCTTTCATGGCTTCTGCAGCTTCTTTATTACCCTGTGCCATCATTTTGCCGATTTCTTTGGATGCCATATTCAATTTAGCCTGTGTAGTATCGAAATCGAGTTGTAGTTTTTTACGCTCATCATCCAAGTCAATAATAGTACCTACCAGCTCTGGCTGTTTGAAATGTTTTACTGCCAGTCTTTTCTTTACTTCTTCCGGGTTCGCTCTCAGAACACTCACTTGTAACATAAGAAATCTATTTGCGGCAAAGATAACGGCTAAAGACTGATGAAGAAAGGCTTTGAGGGTTTACCTTTGCACTATGCAATATGTAAGTGATGATTTGCAACAACGCTGGTGGGCTTTGGAAGCGCAATTAGTAGAGCGCTTTGGCAAAAAGCCCGATCTGGAGGCTGTTCTTTTCCTGATAGGATTACAGGAAACAGGATTTATACGTGAAAAAGTATCAAAAGAACAGAAACAGGACCTGATGCATGTAGCAGTATGTACCGTATTGGCACAAAGTGGTTATTATATACTGGAAGGAAAAGACAATGAGGGATGGCCTCATTTTAAGCAGGTGAAAGAATTGCCACCCATGCCATTACCCGAACAGGAAAATTTTATCAAGGATCATGTGCTGCTGTACTTTCAGCAGATGGCATTAGTCTAATGGCTTATTGTTCATGACAAATGGAAAGTAATTTTACTATAAATGCGAATCAGGGGTTGAAAATGGTCAAAGGAGGTATAATGAAGTAAAAGCAAAGAGCGTTTTAGTAATGTGTTCGAAGCAAAACTAATAGCTCTACCATTTTCAACCTCTGTTACTCCTCGTTCCTATCTCTGTTCC
>JBMOKQ010000016.1:0-21354 GCA_049324295.1 Bacteroidota bacterium | reverse complement strand
AGTTTTAGCGATTTTTAGAACATGGGGTACTCCCCCATATTTTGAAACAGTGTTCTTTTCTCCTACAACCATTGCCCAGCAAGAATTCCAGCGATTTTAACCCAATTTTAGTCGGACAATAATGATTTTTTAAGTCTTTTAAGCGTAAAAGGTTCTCCAGGTGCTAACACTTTTATTCGTTCCGGGTTCAGCACTAATTTTTTTAAATGTTCCGGATTGCCATTGAAAGGTGTAAAATCCGGGGCGTCAACAAATCCCCAATGGCTAAGAATGATGGGGGTGTTAGGATAGGCATTGGCTATTTTAACAGCACCTTCAAGTCCTGAATGGTATAGGGCATCTTCTGAGTAATAAAACAAAATCACATCGGGGATAGGCATATGCAGCTGTTCCTGGTTAAAGCGGCTATCACCTGGTGCCCAAATAGTACCATCAGGTGTAGTGAACCAGAAGCCACAGGCATCACCGGGCTCGTAATAACGCTGGCCTGGTTTGGAAAAATCATTTTGCCAGTCATGATCAGCAAGTGTTAGCCGAACCGATACTTTACCCACCCGAAATGTGTCACCAATGAAATGCCCAAAAGATTTCAATCCTTCGTTCCTCATCAATGAGTCCACAAAAACAGTGGAATGAAACTGTTTTGTAACAGGTGCTAAATCTTTAAAAGTCTCCACACTGTAATGGTCGTTGTCGCTATGGGTAGCAAATACAGCATCAAGGCGGGGAACATCTTTTGGCTTAATTGGAAAATCCATAAGTAATGGCATATCATAACCTTCAAGTAGCGGATCAATCATAAACGTAGTTCCTCTGCTGTTAACGAGGAAGCCGGCCATGCCCAACCAGCGAATTGTAGTTGTGTTAGAGGCGGTAAACGCTTCTTTTCCGAAAGGCTTTACAGGCGGTGCTTTTGCCTGGTATTTTTTTGCTGCTGTATCGGTAGTGGTTTGTGATTTACTTGCACAAGTCATTACTAACAGGATAACAAATACGCTGATTTTTTTCATATAGCTATTTCATTTTTTAATGTGTCGCTGTCTAATATTCCACCCGTGCCTGTTGTATAGTATCGTAGCGTTCTCCCATGACAGGAAATGCAGCTACTTTTGTTTCCAACTCTTTAATTTCGTCTGCGGTAAATGCAAAATTGGCCGTCCGCAAATCCTCTTCCAAATGAGAAAGTTTAGAAGTACCAAACAGCGGCACAATAAACGAATGTTTACTCATCATCCAGGCCATAGCGATTTGCGCCGATGTCATTCCACGTTTTTTTCCAAATTCATTTAAAACCTGCAGGATGCGGGAGTTAACCCGGAGTGCTTCTGGTGTAAACCGTGGCCATACACCACGAATGTCATTGTTGTTCATGTCGGCATATTCGGTAAGAGAGCCGCCCAAAAAGCCACGGTTGATAGGGCTGTAAGCGGTAAAGCCAATACCGAGTTCTTTCAACGTATCAAAGATTTCGGTTTCCGGCTTGCGAAACATCAGGTGATATTCACTTTGAACAGTGGTGACCGGCTGAACCTTGTGTGCCTGCCGGATGGTTTGAGCACTTACTTCACTTAATCCAAAATAACGGACTTTACCTTGTTTGATGAGATCTGCCACGGCTCCGGCAACATCTTCTATGGGTACATTACGGTCAATGCGGTGCTGATGGTATAAATCAATATAGTCGGTCTTCAGCCGCCGGAGTGATGCCTCGCAGGCAGCTTTAATTCGTTCAGGCCGATTGTCATTCGCCGGCGGGTTTTTAGTAAGATCAACGGTAAACTTGGTACCGATGATAACCTTGTCCCGTATAGATGCGATAGCACGACCAAGCAGCTCTTCGTTTTTGCCAGCACTGTAGCCTTCGGCGGTATCGAAGAAATTGCATCCACGTTCATACGATTCCCGGATTAGTTTCTCCATCTGCTTTTCGTCGGGCACAATGCCACGGCCACTTTGCATACCCATAATACCGAGTGCCAGGGCAGGTACAGTAAGTGCCGCTTTACCGCTACCGAGAGTTCGCTTTTTCGTCAAGTTTGAACATCTGCTATTTTCGGGTGCTTTTTCATCCGCATCGTGTATAGTAGAAACCGAGGCCTCAACAATGTGCCCAGTAAATGCGACACCAGTACCGGCAATAAGGGCGGATTTTAAAAGCTCACGTCTTTTCATTATTCATTAGTATTTGAAGTGATTTAAAATGTATTTCTATTCATTCAAATCAAGTTGCACTGGCCCATGCTTAACCCGGCAAACCGTTTAATAAAATGAAACCTTCAGCGTTGGTTGGCTAACAGGGTAAAGGTCTTTATTCTTACCATGCGGATTGTTATGTTTATTCCTGTTTTCCTTACCATTATTCCCGTTTAGCTATTTGCGTGCAGGTTACATAGCTGTCTTATGTTAATTTTATTATTCAATAATTATACATATGGAAAAAATTGGCAAAATCGAATCTGTTACTCAATTCAATAAAGAGAGAGGACAAAAAACGTTGCATCCCTTGGTGAGCATTCTCGACCAATCTTTCTCTACACAGGTTAAGGAGGCCCGCAATCTTTCTGAAGTATATATTGTTTTCCTGAAAGATTCCAAATGTGAAGAATTAAAGTATGGACGCAATCATTATGATTATGAAGAAGGCACACTGTTATTTATTGCACCAGGACAGGTATTTGGTTTTGAAGGTAATGGTAAAATGTTGCAACCATCTGGCTGGGCGCTCTGTTTTCATCCTGATTTAATCAGGGGAACACATTTAGGGAAACATATAAACGAATACAGTTTTTTTTCTTATGATTCTACTGAAGCGCTTCATGTATCAGATGCAGAAAGAGAGATTGTACTGGAATGTTTTAAGAAAATACAATATGAGCTGGCGCATGCTATTGATAAATACAGCCGGACTTTAGTTGTAAGTAATATTGAATTGTTTCTCAATTACTGTATACGATTTTATAACCGCCAGTTCTTAACAAGGGAGCATATTAATAAAGACATATTAGCCCGATTTGAAAGTTTATTGAATGATTATTTTCAGACGGATAAGCCACAATCTTTAGGTTTGCCTTCTGTCACTTATTGTGCTGAACAACTTAATTTATCTCCAAAGTATTTTGGTGATTTGATAAAAAAGGATGCAGGAAAAACAGCACAAGAATTTATACAATTAAAATTAATTGATGCTGCGAAGGAAAAAATATTTGATACAACGAAAACGATAAGCGAAGTGGCTTATGAACTTGGATTTAAATATCCTGCACACTTTACCCGGTTTTTTAAGCAACAAGTTGGAAGTACTCCAAAAGAATATCGAATGCTTAATTGAATTTCGTCAGCTAGGATGGGCTGGTTGTGCGTCGGCATTTTTAGCTCTTTGCAAGGTTTGCTTTGTGTTTGGGTTTTGTGTGACTTGCAATGTGCTAAAAATAGCGTGGGGTCGGGCGGCAAAGTCATGGATGCTTGTATATATGTAGGATGTCCAATAGGGTGACACATAACTTATAAATATACGAGCCTTTTTGTACAAGCGAGTTGCACATATTTTCTTAAAAAATTGAATATTAACAACTTATAAAATATTGTGCAACCAAAATAAAGTTCGCATAACCTCACCTATCGTAAATTTAAATCATCAAGCGGACTCAGCACGTTTAATACATCTCTATTTAGTGTACACAGGTAGTCTCAATCTACTATCGTTATATCCCATTCAATTTTGCATTCTCTTACCGATCGTCTATTGAATTTATCCATAATTGCCTTACGAAGTATAGTAGTACCTGCACGGATACAGTAATCTCTCATTGGTCTCATGTACATCAAAACTACAGATTAAAAAAGCCTGCATTCTTACGAATACAGGCTTAAACGATAAACGCCAAAACAAAACGCTAAAAATTTATTTATTTGGTTTCTCCTTGATCCATACTGCAGATGCCATTGGTCTGTTCTGAATCCTTTGCGGGGGTTCAGCCGCTTCTGTTGGCAATGTGGTTGTGGTGGTAGCAGGAACTTTACCATCCAGGCGATTGGTTCTCGCATAGTTCGGTATGGCCAGTAATGGCGTACCATCTTCCCACTGTCCTTTAATTACCAGCATACCACGGAGGAAATTATCTCTCCACTCAACAGCCAGTGGTTTCTGTGTGTCAATGGCTTTGTTGATGTCTTGTCCATCTGCAGACTCCACATTATAAATCAATGGCCCAAAACGCAGTGCTACACGGCCACGGTTGGCTTCAATTCTGGTATCGGCATGAAACTTCTGTACTTCCATCGGCATTTCCAGCTCAATCTTATCGCCTTTTTTCCAGTTACGTTTAATGGCTACATAACCTTTCACCGTTTCAACCGGTATATTCTTACCATTTACTTTCAGGTATTTTAGTCCTTTCACTTCTTTATCAGGTGTGTACAGTTCGCTGGTAGTTCTGTTCGGTACACGTACATACACAGTGAACTCCTTGCTTACTTTAGGGTTCACTGTTATGGCCACTGCGCCTTCCCATGGGTAATTGGTTTTCTGTACCATTTCAATATCTGTTCCTGCTACACGTTCTACATTAATGGTACTACCAATATACATGTTCACGTAAATAGCGCTAGGATCGGTTACATAGGTCCAGGTAGGCACCATTAACAAGGTGCGCGGAATATTACCTACGCAACAAGGGCATACATGCCATGGATCTCTTGGCTGCGCTTCTGATAAACGATTGGTATAATAGAAATTTTTACCATCCAGATCCAATGAACCCAATAAGGCATTGTACATGGTTTCTTCATACAGATCTGCATACTTGGCATCGTGATAAGCCAGGTTCATTTTATACTGGAAGAATATTAAACCCGCACTTGAACATGATTCGCAATAAGCATTGTTACGCAGTGAATAGTTGGGTCCAAAACCTTCCGATGTTTCTCCACTACCAATACCACCGGTGAGGTAATATTTCTTATTGATCATGTTGTTCCATAAAGACATTACTGCACTCTGGTAATCCACATCACCTGTTTCAGCAGCCACATCGGCCATGGCTGAATAATTGTATGTGGCCCTCACCGCATGTCCTACTGCTTCATACTGCTGTTGAACAGGCACATGACTCTGGTCGTATTCACTACCATTCTTGCGGCTGTCGAGTAAGTATTTAGCTAGTTTTACATAACTATCCCCTCTGCCATTTTTTTCCATATCGTTTACAAAACGGCCGAAACGAACGAGTGCCTGCTCCATTTCCTGGTGTCCATCGTACCATTCTTTCTGACCCGAACCTGTTCCGATATTTTTCACCCAACAGTCTGCCAGTTTCTTGGCTGCTTCATACAAACGTTTGTCTTTACCATTCGTTAATGTATAGTGATTGATGGCAGATTCAATAAAATAACCTGCCACATATCCTTCATGATCGCCACGGTTGCGTGGTGCCCAGCGGTCTTTCCAGCGGGTAGTATCACGCAAAGTGTAAGCAGTATGCAGGTAGCCATCCGATTCCTGTGCAGCAAGAATAATGGGTATCCATCTTTCCAGTGCATCTTTCATTTTTGCCTGTGCAGCAATAATTTCTTTATCACCCTGTGGGTCTACCATTAATGCTATACAGATTGATTCTACCGTCTGGTGTACCCATGCATTGGAGAAAACATATCCTTTATGACGTGCATGCGGCTCGCCACGTATGGCTTTAGCAGCTTCAATAAAATTATCCAATCCACCCTGACCAACAGTTAAATCGGTACGCTCATTCTGTGCAATACAATAAGGTATCCAGTTAACGATCATTGCCTTTGCACGGTCGTTCCAGAGTTTATTGTCTATTTTATATTTTTTGGTGTATACCACATCCAGTCTGTTCACTGGCGGCGGGTTATGCACTTTTACTTTTATGGTTGATGTTTGCGTGAGGTTACCTTCGGTAGCTGTCATGGCCAATTCATAATCGCCAACAGCACTGAAATTTGCTGTTGCTTTTAATGAACCTGCATCGCTAAACTGAACAGTGCCTGGGCCTGCTACTTTTTTCCATTCTGTTTTAGAAACAGGTGAAACAGATTTTACAGATGCGTCAAGATAGGTTTTACCATTGATGATTACATCTCTGTCTATACCTGCCGATACAAGTGGTTTAGGATTGGCTGAGTTTGGGCTTTTATTTACTGCCCATTCCAGTAAAGTAGTTACACCACGATCTGCTGAATCAAGATCAATACGCATACGCGTGGTAGTAATTTCCTTAAAAGTAGTAGTGTTGAGTTGGTTATTTTCCTTGCCCATACCCTGTGCATTCTCCACAGGAACAAATGCAGTACCATTCCAGTAAGAAAGGCGGTAGTTCTCCGGCAAGCGTACGTTGTTATTGTAGTTCCACCAGAACAATGCCACTTCACTGGTGCTAACGGGTTCCTGCCATTCATATTGTACCCATATATTGGCACGGGGCGGACGGTTATTGCTATTGTTAAAACCCCCGCGGTTATTACCTGTATTCACAGGGGTTTTCTGATCGTTCAGTCCTTCTACTCCAAAACCTCCGCGACTTGAACTGATTTTTGCCACCAATGCCAGGTTGGGTTTGCCGGTCAGTGATTGCTGTGCATCTACTGTGGTTACCAAACCCGCCAACAGCATCACTTGCAGCAATCCTGTAAAAACGAATCGAAACTTTTTCATTGATCTCCGAATTTTTTAAGTGATTTATTTTATTTGTACAGGGTCTACATAATACATATTCTTAACAGCATCAACAGTTAGCATGGATACTTCATTTGCTTTCAACTCCGTTGTCTTCCACTCATCTGTTGGTAATAATTTTAAAACAGTTGTATTGTTTTTTAATACTACCGGCAGGTTAAAACCGGGAATACAATTGGTATAACGATACCTTACTGTGTTTCCTTTTACTTCAAACTCAAATTTGGGTATTGCCGTATTTCTCAGGTACTGATCGAATACCTTACCATAATCAAAACCCGCTTTTTTTGAAATATAGTTTTCTACCTGTGTGGATGTAACAGTCTGGTGATAGAAATCTTTGTTCAGTCCACGCAGTATCTGTCTGAATTTTTCATTGTCGTTGATGCTGTGTTTAATCGCATGTAAGAGGTTGCCTCCTTTCGGATACATATCGCCACTGCCCTGTGCATTTACACCGTAAGCAGTTGGTATAATAGGCCTGTCGTTTCTTATACCTCTCCTTATACCTACATTGTATTCATTACCTGCCTGTTCGCCAAATATGTGTTCAATAAAAAGTGTTTCACTGTAATTGGTAAAACCTTCATGCACCCACATATCAGCCAGGTCTTTGGATGTGATATTGTTTCCAAACCATTCATGACCACTTTCATGGATCACAATGAAATCCCATTTCAAACCCCAGCCTGTTCCAGACCCATCTCTTTTTCTGTAACCAGGTTGGTACCAGTTGCCATAAGCTACGGCACTTTGGTGTTCCATTCCTGTATGCGGTACATCAATTAACTGATACCCATCTTCATAAAATGGATAAGGCCCGAACCAATACTCAAAACTCTTCATGGTATTGTGTACTTCCTTCGGCAGATAGTTTTTTGCTTTCTGTTCATTATAATCCAATACCCAGTAATTAAGGTCGAGTTTACCTTTTTCACCCTGGTACACTTCTTTAAAGTTGATGTACTTTCCGATGTAGGGAATGATGTTGTAATTATTGATCGGATTGGTTACTTCCCAACGATAGCTGGTAGTACCGTCTCCGTGTTTCGTTGTTTTTTTCAAACGGCCATTACCGATGGCCATCAATGTATCCGGTACACGCATGGTTAATGATGCACCTTTATCGGGTTCATCACTCTGGTGATCTTTACAGGGGTACCATATGGAAGCGCCTGCTCCTCCCTGACAGGTAACTGTCATCCAGGGTCTGCCGAGTGAATCTTTGGTGAAGGTCCAGCCACCGTCCCAGGGAGCTCTGATGGCTTCATGTGGCTTGCCGCTATAGCGTATGGTTAATTTTTCGTTGCTGCCTTTTTTCTGATCAGCAATATCAATCAGCCATACTGATCCTTCTTTTTTAAAACTGTATTTTTTTCCTGCAGCGTCTGATACTTCATCAATCATCAATGGATCTTTCAGATCGATCTGCATTTTAGTTGTACCGTTGTTCTGTACTACTGTATAACTGATGGTATTTACCCCTTTTAATGTTTTGGCAACATAATCAGGTTGTATTTCCAGGTCGTACTTTACCAGATCCCACCATGCTCTTTCAGGCGTAATGGTTCCCCGCAGTGAATCGGTTTTTGTAAATGCACGCTGGTTTTGTGCCTGCAGCGATGCTGCGGTACAAACAGATAAAATAAGTGTAAGAAGAAATTGATTTTTCATATCTGATACTTTTCTCTGGTGAAGATAGTGAGGTATTTGAACAGCAAGACCTGCAATTGAACTGTTTGCAGGCCTTGCTATTGCTTAATACCTAAAACCTAAACCTATGAGAAAGAGTCTTTATTAATAACCTGGGTTTTGCTTGAGGTTTGTATTTGTCAGCAAAGAGTTGGCCGGAATCGGGAAGATGTTCCTGAAAGTAGCCGATGGTTTGTGAGAGAACCAGCTCTTTCTGTGGAACACACCGAAACGGATCAAATCCTGTCTGCGTTTTGCTTCAGCAGCAAACTCCCAGCCCAATTCATCGAGCATTCTTCCGAAAGGAATATCAGCACCGCCTTCTACAGTGGTTTGTGCACCATTGGCCCACTCACCGTAAGAATAGCTGCTACCCTGCTGTAAATCAACAGCGGTAACAATTGCTTTTGCAGGGTTGCTGGCAAAGTTGCGCTGACGAACCTGTGTTACAATTGTTGCTGCCTGAACTGCATCGCCTGTGCGGAGTAATGATTCAGCTTTCATCATCAACACATCAGCATAACGCATCAGTGGGAAGTCTACGCTTGAACCACCACGCATACCAGCTTTGATTTCATATTTACCAATACGGAAACCCTGATTTGATGTGCTGGATGCAATACTGGTAACAGTTTTAACATAGTTGATTACCAGTGCACCGGTAGTAGCATTGTATTGAGGTCCCATGATCCATGTATCTCTTAAACGTCTGTCATCTGGATCGTAAGTATCGATAAACTGAGGCACCGCACAGTTACCACCCCATGGTTGTACCTGCATTGGATAAACAAGCTGCATCAATGGATCCAGTGTTTTCATGTGCAGGTTGCTTTCAGTAGCGAAAATTTCATCGTAAGGAACCGCGAAAATGGTTTCTTTTGAATTTTCGTTGGTAGAAGAGAAGTTTTCTTTGTAGGTATTCGACAGTGAATACTGATTCGCTGCAATGATATCATTACACTGCTGAATACATTCTGCCCATTTAGATGTACCGGTGTACACCTGTGCATTCAGATACACACGTGCCAAAAATGCTTTTGCAGCCCAACGTGTCATACGACCATATGTTGCTTTTGATACAACAGGTGTAAGGTTAGGGATCGCATCTGTAAATTCTTTTACTACGAAATCATATACCTGCTGACGTGTTCTCTGAACAGGTAAGCTGGTGTCTTTAAAGTCTGTAACCACAGGTACGTTACCGTGATTGTCCAATAACAGATAATAGTAGTAAGCACGTGCTGCTTTCAACTCGGCGATGATGGCATCTTTACCACTTGTAACAGGTATTTCACCCGATTCAATCTGAAACAATACCCTGTTGGCATTGTTAATACCACTGTAGCAACGATTATACAAACCATTTGGCTGACCCTGTGTAGGAGTCCAAACGTGTTCGTGCATACGGCGGTAAGTACCACCATCCACCCATCCGTTCGGGCGGGCAGGTGTTACAATCTGATCGGCAGCTTCTTCCTGCAGATCAAAAAGGCCCTGCCAGCTGGCAGTATTGGCACGTAATACAGTGTATACCGGCGCAATCAGGGCAGGCACATCCTGTGCTGTTGCCTGGAAATTTTGTGCCAGCAATTCAGAATATACTTCTTCATCAAGCTTTGTACAGCTATTCATTAACATGGTACCGGCCAGCGCTGCTGTGAGGAACCATTTATGATTATTATATTTTTTCATGATTTAGCGTTTCTTTGATCAGATTATAATGTTACCAGTGCACCGAAAGTAAATGTGCGTGCTGTTGGATATTTATCACGCTCATCATTACCCGGAGCAAGTCCACCCCTGTTTACTTCAGGATCAATTCCTTTATAACCGGTGATGGTGAACAAGTTCAGACCTGAAGCATACAAACGAAGTGATTTCACATATTTGTTGCTCTTCAGTTTTACATTATAGCCCAGTGTAATGTTATCTACTTTCCAGTAGTCACCATTCTCTACATAATAGCTAACATAAGCCTGTGAGTTGGTAAGTCTTGTTTTACCATATACTTTATCGAATGCTGATAACAGTACATTGTAGTTACCCAGAATCTGTGGCTGAGAGTTCTCATAGAACATACGCTGGAAGTTGAGAATCTGGAAACCAAAAGCACCACGCATCAATACACTCAGATCCCAGTCTTTGTAACGAACAGTATTGTTCCAGCCTGCATAGTATTTAGGTAAACCGTTACCAAGGATTTTTTTATCTTCCTGACGAGCCTGGCTATATGGCTTGGGTTTACCATCGGCACCTTCAATGATCCATAAACCATTTGCATCAATATCAACTGATCTGTACCCATAGAAGTTTCCGATAGGACCACCAATATCTACCCTGTGTGTATAATCCTGAACCGGCTCACCTGTATAACCTGCTGTAAAGAAGTTGGCAGTAGTCCTAAACTGGTTATTTGATAAGCTAACGAGTTTGTTAGAGTTGGTAGAGAAGTTCACACTGGTTTCCCATGAGAAATCTTTCTTCTGAATAGCATTGTAGTTCACCAACACTTCCACACCTTTATTTTCCATTACACCCACGTTAGCGAGGATACTGTTAAACAGGTATGGAGGAACAGGTACGCTGTAGTTATATAACATGTCGCGTGTTGTTCTCTTATAGATATCGATAGTTGTACTCAGTTTTCCTTTCAGGATAGACAGGTCGATACCGAAGTTAACCTCTTCTTTTTTCTCCCATCTTAAATCCGGGTTAGGATTACGTACCGGGGCCAGAGACTGAATCCATACGCCATTATTTAAGAAGCGTGTTCCATAGTTCAGACTGGTTTGTGACAAATAAGAGCTACCAGGTGCAATACCTGTAACACCAAATCCGGCACGAACTTTCAGGTCATGAATAAAAGTTACATCACGCAGGAATGATTCATTCTTAACTCGCCATGCTGCAGAAACAGCAGGGAAAGTACCCCATTTGTGGTTAGCGCCGAATTTAGA
Source organism: Bacteroidota bacterium (assembly GCA_049324295.1). Taxonomy (GTDB): domain Bacteria; phylum Bacteroidota; class Bacteroidia; order Chitinophagales; family Chitinophagaceae; genus Sediminibacterium. Next base: position 10,011 of record JBMOKQ010000016.1, on the reverse strand, counting down.
TGAACCTTCACGACGTACACTTGCAGACAATAAATATTTATCTCCGAAGTTATAGTTCACACGACCAAAAAAACCAATCAGTTTGCTAGACGACTGGAAGCTACTCATAGACGCTTCACCTCTTCCCAACGCATTACCTGCTTGCAGGCGGTTGTATGAATATTCATCCGTCGGGAAATCCCAGTTTGATACAAAAAAATCTTCATCACGCTGATCCTGGTAGCTATAACCGGCAAGGGCTACTACACGATGTTTATCAAAGTTTTTGGTATAATCCAGTGTAAACTCCAGCAGGTTATCTTCACCGGCACTGGTGCTTCTTGAAGCATTTCCATTTCTACCGTTTTTAGTGGTAGACACATGCTTCTTGGTTTCAGAGGAACCTGACATTGACTTGCTCTGTACATTGGCAACGAGTAATTTGGCATTCAGTCCACGTGCAATATTAGCAGTTACACTGGCTGATAAACGTGTTTCTTGTGATTCATTTCTTGCGATGGTTTCCATTAGATAACCCAATGGGTTATCATAGAAATAGATATTACGTTCTTTCCAGCGACCCAGGTAATCGTATACACTATCTGTTGGGTTACGGATTACCGACTGGCGATAGATATAACTATTGAATCCGCCATCATCATTCCGTTGACGGCTGATTATATTGAGGTTTACTTTTACTTTTCCATTGAGCATTGTATGGTTCACATCGGCACGCAGGGTAACCTGACGATTTACCGATTTCAGAAACATTCCCTCCCAGTTACGATAGTTTACGTTAGCGGTATAACTTGTTTGTCTGTTACCACCCTGGAATGTAAGGTTGTGTGTTTGACTGAATGGAGTTGGTCTTGAAATGGTTTCAAACCAATCTGTATTCATACCATAGTCAATAAAAGGATATCCTTCTTTTCCAAACTGGCGAAACTCCGTTGCATTCAAAAAGCGGGGGCGTCTTGCAATAGTTTGAATGCTTGCATATGTATTGTACTCAACAACAGATTTACCAGCACCCTGAATTTTACGGGTTGTAATAAGGATTACACCATTGGTACCACGTGTACCGTAGATTGCGGCGGCAGAACCATCTTTTAATACATCAATTGACTCAATATCTTCCGGAGAAACAGAGTTAAGGTTACCCGGGACCCCATCAATAAGTACCAGTGGTGCAGTAGAAGCATTCAATGTTGTAATACCTCTTAACTGAATTTGTGTACCTGCAGTGGGAGAACCAGAGGATGTAGAGACAGACAGACCCGCTACCTTACCCTGTATCAGTTGTGCGGCATCTCTTACAAAACCTTTTACAAAACTCTCCTGTTTAACACTCGATACGGCACTGGTAAGGTCACCCTTTTTTTGAGTACCATAACCTACTACCACAACCTCATCAAGGCTGTTGATGTCTTTATTCAATTTTACAGATAAGGTACTTAACCCTTTTACAGGAACAGAGAGCGTAACATACCCTACAAATGTAATATCAACTACTGCATCATCTGATGGAACAGTGATACTGAATTTACCATCCGCATCGGAACTGGTTACTGTAGTTGTGTTTTTAACGGTAACGGTAGCACCCTGTAGTGGCGCACCTGATGAGGCGTCTGTTACAACCCCGGTTACTGTTTTGGGCGGACTCCCAAAACGCGCATTTGCTGCATTCATAAATAGCAGCGAAAGAAGCAGAAAACATCCAAGTAGATTTTTCATACACAAGCGTTTTATTAAAAGTCAAATTGACACTTAAAAGTATTTTTATTATTTCCCGATTCCGGCTAATATTTTAACTAATACTAAACGTATTTTAACCAATTTAAAAAAATGTAACAGAACACTTATTATAAAAGGATTATGTCAGAAATACACTTAAAATATGTTGGATTATTACCATTTATTTTCTTTCAAAAAAGATAGTTAATTAAAGAAAAGGAGAAGTTACTATCTACAAAATAGCTGGTGTGCGTTTTTCAACAACATCTATAATGAACTATAATGAAGTGATAGCTGATTGTTAACTGTAGAAATTGAGAATATCTATTTTTCGGAATTACCAACTTATTACCGCAGACTTCAATTAACCAATTGACAGCTATAAATAAAAAAATGTGCTCAAATAAACAGTTATTTTATCTGTTCACAAAAGTGCTGGAGGTATTTAGTTCTGATCAAGCACACTTTTCAGATACTGCGCAGTTGCTTTGGGATATTTTCCAATAAGATGCGATCGAACCAGATTGGCAATATTGCCAGCCTGTTCTGTTTGAAGACTAATAAGCTTTGATGCTGTTGCCGGCATATGACAATCAATACAATTATTCACGATGGTTGCTCCGAGTTTGGGAGCCATCCTACAGAATTGTTCACTGTTTTGTTGATGACAATTCATACAACGTGTTGAAAAAACTTTTATGTTGTTCCTCTCTGTTTTATGCGGATTATGACAAGTACCACATGACATGGTTTCCACCGCTCCTTTGAAACATTTACTCGCCATCAACAATTGATACTGGTTACCATGCACATCTAATGTGGCAGGTTCTTGTTTAACTGTATCGGGCCGATAAAAATCCTGCAGCAGGTTACCTGGTTTGAACAAAAACGGAGAACGTATAGGTTCGCGCAAACCCGAATGACAGGTAGCGCAGTTTTCAATCTTTTGAGTATTGGTAAGATTTTTATACGTGAGGATATATTTTGCCAGTTTTTCCGCCGGATGCTCCTGCTGGTAAGCCACATGTGCCGCCGCGGGACCATGACATCTTTCACAATCGATACCATAAATAACCGAATTTTTATTTAACTGATCAACACGATATCCTTTTTCTTCACGCATACCGGTACGCTCTACAAATGATGCATGACATTCAAAACAACCGATGGGAATAACACGATCGAACCTCACACGGTCAGCAGGATAGTTCGGGCTATTTACCCAGCATTTACCGATAACAGAATAAGTAACAGGTAATTGATAAGCATTACTATCATGCCAATACAAAAATGTCTGTGCCTTTCTTCCGGAACCAATTACAATATCAAAGGGAGATGAAATTTTCTGCTGACCTGCTTCATAAGCTGTCTGAAAGAAGCGTCCATCTTTTGCTTCCATCACTACTTCCAAATCTGTCTTATAATGAAACCGGTTACTATCTGCATGAAAACTGCCGGCAATATTTTCTGCATTGGCTTCTGTTGTGGTTCGGCTATGTGCCGTTTTGGTATAAGTGTTTACAATATCTGCATGACAACTGATACAGGAAGATGACCCTGCATAACCCATTCCTCTTGGATCTTGTGCAGTTGCCTTCTTTTCCTGCATACAAAACTGAAACAGGATTGCTGTTGCTGCTAAACAGGTAATCACCAAAATCCATCTTTGCCTGAACATCAGTTAACGTATTTAGAAAAGAAAGTTACACTCATTATAATTTGATCTGTTGTTTTGTGGCATTCAATTTTATCAGTTTTGTTTTCTGTTCAGCAACCCATTCTACTATAGCTGTTCTCAACTCGTGTTTTAATCCATTCGGTTTAGTAATTGGATCTATAGTAAGTGTTCCTGTTTTATCGTTCCAGTTAAAAGCAATGGTTCTCAATTTCCCTTTCAGGTAATCCTGGCTAATGCCATCATCTTCATATAAAATAAATGATCCATCTGCACCGGTATAAATTTTAAAACGGAGTGGCGCATTGGTTTTTTCATCTACATATTGCTTCACTGTGTCAACCGGAATAATGGCTCCCGCTTTTACATACAATGGCATAATGGAAAGATTAATTTGTTTTATTATCCTTTTTCCTCCATTTGTTTTTTCGCCTGTCCACCAATCGTACCAAATACCTTCAGGGAGATATACAGATCTCGTTTTTGCCTGCTTTTCATATACCGGTGCCACCATTATTTCCTTTCCCCACAAAAACTGATCACCAATACCCGCTGCTGTGCTGTCTTTCGGATAATGTAACCACAAAGCCCGCATCATTGGAAGTCCGTTTGTTCTTGCCTGCCATGCAACTGTGTAGGTATAAGGCATTAACTGGTAACGTAATTCATTATACTGTTTGATAACAGGTTCAATTGTTGGATCATTCAGTGCAGATTCGGGAGGATTGTTCCTGTTTTCTTTTGGTCCCATGCTGCTTAAACCCCAACCCCAGGGAAGATGCAACCACCATGTTCTTCCATGCGATCGGAAGGATGCATTGAATGCGGCAAACTGGTGCCAGCGTGCATACATTTCACCACTATAATCTTCTGCGGGATAAAATCCGCCAATATCAGAACCCCAGAAAGGTGCTATACTGAGTGAATAATTAATACCCACTGCAATCTGTGCCTCCAGTGTTTTCCAGGATGATTCTGTATCACCAGACCATACCCATCCACCCCATTGTGCAATACCCGGATAGCCATTTCGGTGAAGACTCCAGGGGCGCAGATTCGGATTGGTTGACAAATGTCCCTGGTAATACAATTGGTGACGTTTAATGCGTTCATGCAGATTAAACCAGTCTCCTTCATCGGGCCAGAAAGCATCAATACCCATTTTTACCATGCCCTCATGTTGTTTCCAGTAATTGGCAATATGAGAGAGTGCATTTGTTGTTTCTTCTTTTTTTGCAGGGATCGATCCATATAAAGTAGGCAACTCATCGCGATCCCAGGGAACCATGTGTAATACTACCTTTGTTTTATTCTGATGAAACGCATCCAATACTGTTTTCGGATCGCGCTTAAATACTTCGGGATTAAATTCAAATGATGGCTGCATTTTATTCCAGCCCTTTGGCGTAAATCCTGTTCCGAGATAAATTACCGCATCAATCGGAATTTTCTTCATCCTGAAAGTATCTACAATAGATGTCATTTGATAATCGTCCTGCAAAGTGCGGTGCGATTGCATATAACCCAATGCCCATTTAGGTGGCATTGCTGCAGGACCTGTAATGGCCGCATACTGTTGCATCATTACTGCTGGATCAGTTGCATCGAATATAAATATATCATACAATCCATCCACCATTTCACTTACCGGCGGTAATCCCTTTCCTAAATTTTGCCCCTGGTTGCGCTGGGTTTGCGACTGACCCGCTGCCACCGGTGGTTTATAGGGAATAAAATAACCTTTATCCGTTGAGCGCATATCAACAAATACCCATGGTGTTGCAACAAAAAGCGCCCAGCCACTGGTACCCATCAAAGTTGCTACTGGGTTTCTTGAACCGTATGCATCGCCCTGCCAGCGTGGCTGCATGCTATCCATTGCACCTCTTCTATCGTATTGAACAACACTGTTTCTCCAATTTACACCACGCACCGGTTTGGGGCCACCTTCACCCATACCCAACACTTTTTCTTTTCCTTTCAGGTCAAAAGCCATCCAACCATTTTCCTGGAATACCAATTGCTGGATAAGTTGCTCTTGCAGGTTAGAAACTTTTATCGTTAGCGGGTTTGCAGTAATACTAAGTTTTAGTTTACCAATCGTATGATGAATTTCCTTTTCAATGGAACGAATTTTCAAAACAGGTGCCGACGATGCATTGCTTACCAGTGCAGGATTATGTGGCAATGGTTTAGTGAACGAAACCGGTTTTAAAGTAATCCGGACAGCATGTTCACCAGATTTGCTGATCAACAGTTCTGCGGCTTCGCCATTTGTGGTAATTAGTTGTTGTGCTTCTACAAAACCAGTGGTTAAGATCAAGCAAAGGGTAAAAGATTGCCTGATGAAAGATGTTGCTTTCATAAAAAAGAGATTAAGTGAATAACAGGCGTTGACTGTTATTTTTCGTTATAAAATCTCCAGTTTGTTTTAAAATCTTCCGTTAATGGCTGACCGGTAAGAATAGCCCTCACCATTTCAACAGGCATTGCATTCATGGTAATCACTGCATCGTGATACTGTTTGTACGACATTTTACCACTATCTACCAGCTCTTTTTTCAAAGCATAGAACTGACGGCCACCAGTTAAATAAGCCAGTTGGTACAATGGCGGATATCTTCCGGTAAATGAACGACGTACTTCACCTTCAGCATTGGCACGCTCATGACCTACGCGGTCAACAAGAAAATCAATACACTGCTGGGGGGTCCATTTGCCCATATGGTAATTCAGAGAGAAAATAATTCTTGCGCAACGATGCATGTGCCAGAACAACATACCGATTCTGTCTTCCGGTGTTTTGGCAAATTGCATATCCCATAAAATCAGCTCCCAGTAAAGTGCCCAGCCTTCTGTCCAGAATGGTGTACTAAAATTGCGGTAGGTTCTGTTACGTGAATTCATAAACTGTTGCAGGTTATGACCCGCAATTAATTCATGGTGTACAGTTGCTTTTGAAAAATGTGGGTTATTACCGCGCATACTCATCATCCTGTCTTCATATGCCATGGTGTTGGTGGGATAAGAAATAATGATATCAGATCCCCCTAAAAAGAATGGGTTCACCAACTGGCGTTCGGGAGACATCATCATCATACCCCATGATTCTTCTGCCAGTGGTGGAATGGTGATGAGGTTATTCTTTTTTAGGAAGTCAATCGACTCTGTATATAATTTCAGGATGGCCTCAGGTTGTTTACCAGCAGGCACATACATATTTTTTACTTTTTCCTGCGCTGCTTTCCAGTTATTACCAAAACCCATTTCTTTGGCAGCTTTCAGCATCTCTGCATCGCACCAAGCAAATTCTTTATTGGCGATGTCTATTAATTCCTCTGGTGTGTAAGGAATCATTTCGCGTTGTAATTGTTTTACGAGATTATCTCTGCCTGCCTGTACACCTACAATACCGCTGTTGTCTGTTGCTGTTAAACCACTATTGGCTTTGCTTTTCCAAACACCTGCATATGCTGTTAAGGCTTCATCTAATGCTTTATGAACAGTAGGTACCCACCAGGTAAACATGGGATCGTAACCATTGTAGAACTCATATACACTTAGTGCCGCGGTTTTAATATTGTTAATTAATTCACCTGCAGTAAAAACAGATTCAGGGTCAATTATTTTTTCTGTTTTCAGTTTGGCCTGCAGGTCTTTTATTTCGGTAATAATGGCCGCCCATTCTTTCGCCACCAACTCACCATTGGGCTGATGTCCTCTGCGACGGCTTTGTTCCAATGCATAAATTTTACCGGCGAATGGCATCCATTTGATGATCTTTTTTACTTCTGCCTCTTCTGTCTGCAATTGTTGTGCCTTCGCATCAAGATCTCTTTTGAAAAGGATATAATCTACTTTACATTCCTGTGAAAGTCCTTTGAAATTTACTGTCGCAAGTTTTTTCTGGTAATCTTTTACCAGTTGCTGTAATCGCTGGTTTCTTTCAGGAGAACCAACAGCGGCATCGCCACCACCACGAAAACCACCACTGCCTCTATTGACTGCGGGTGTATAAAATCTATTTAAGGTTCTGTTATCTGTTGCATAGCCCTGTATAAGTAAGGGCATTTCCTGGCACGGAACATATGCCTCTTTCGATACCTGTGCAGTTGCTTCCTGTATTTCTGTACATAAAGTGCTTACAGTCAGCAGCAACAAAAAAGAGTAGGTGCGTGTTTTCATATAACTGTTTTGGGTGTTGACAATTAATCGAACCTTATTGGGTCGAATGCTTGTATATCAATCGTTGTTGGCTTTTGTGAAGCAAGTTCTGCAACCAGTTTTCCGGTAGCGGGCCCCAGGCTCAATCCCATCATCGCATGACCACCTGCATATAACATGTTATCATATTTTACGCCATATCCTATGTAGGGCAAACCATCTGGTGAGCAGGGTCTGAAACCATGCCATACCTCTTCCTGTTTTGGCATTTCAATATTTAAACCAGGCAGATAAGCAGGTACAGATTCAACTATTCCCTGTACACGGTTCATATTTACTTTGTTGTTGATTGAACCTATTTCCATTGTGCCACCAAAACGTAAATCACTACCCATTGGCGTTATGGCCACACGGGCTTCACATAAAATGGATGGCACTTGTAATCTGTTACTTGTATTCTTATGTGTAAAAGAATATCCTTTACCCGGCATCAATGGTAATTGCAAGCCTACCATTTGCAGCAAAGCGGGCATCCATGAACCTGCTGCCATTACAAATACGTCACCATCAATCAACTGTTCTCCTGCCTGTACCGAGATAATTTTATTTCCTTTCCGGTTGATCTGTTTAACAGGTTTGCCGGTTACAAAACGAACCCCTTTCTGTTTCAGGTATTGAATCAGTTGCTCATTCAGTTTATTGGGGTAGAGGTGTGCATCACAACGATAATGTACGCCTCCCAATACATCCAGTTTTACATGTGGCTCCAATGCCTGGGCCTGTTCAGCAGAAAGTGCTTCCACATCAAGCCCCATACCCCTGGCTGTTTCAGCCATATGAATTTCTTCTTCTCCTACTTTCTCCGTTTTATAGTACATGATGATTCCCTTTTTTTCAAAAGCGAAATCAAAACCCGGTTGGCTACTCAGCTCCTCATATAATTTTTTACTCAGCAGATTTATATCTGTAAGTGGTCTGGCCGATTTTTTTACACTTGCTTCATTTGCGGATTTTACAAATTTCAGTCCCCAGTTAATCAACTGTCTGCTCAATGAAGGCTTTACATAAAAAGGGCTTTTTGAATTAAACATCCAGCGAATACCTTGTGCCACAATACCCGGTGCAGCGAGTGGCACAAAATGGCTCGGCACAATCATACCCAGGTTACCGTAAGAGCAGCTATCGGTTAGATCTGTTTTATCAACAATAGTCACATCCCATCCATCCTGTACAAGATAGTAAGCCGAACTTAATCCAATAATACCTCCGCCAATAATAACTGCTTTCATAATTCCATCAATTCAAAAGTCAGATAACCTGGAACCCATGTGCATATGGGTCTTCATCGTCTATAATAATTGTATTGTATCCTGTAACAAGAGCCCAGCCTTCAATACTGGGAACGATAGCAGGCTGACCATTTACGGTTGTTTCTGCTTCAATCCTTCCGGTGAAGGTGGAGCCGATAATACTTTCGTGAATAAATTCATCTCCTTTCTTCAACTTTCCTTTTGCATACCACTGCGCCATTCTTGCAGATGTTCCTGTTCCACAGGGAGAACGATCGATGGCTTTATCACCATAAAAAACTGCGTTTCTTGCAGTAGATGATGGCGACAATGTTTTACCTGTCCACAACAAATGACTTAGTCCTTCGATGTTTTCATTTTCAGGATGAATGAAAGAATATTTTTCATTGAGTCTTTTTCTGCAAACACGGCTCCATGAAATGAGTTGATCGGCGGTATGATTTTCAATTCCGGCGAAATTGGTCTGTGGGTCTACAATGGCATAAAAATTTCCGCCATAAGCTACATCAACTTTAATCGTACCCAGATCAGGACATTCTACTTCAAGATCAGCAGCATAAAGGAAAGCGGGCACATTAGTCAACTTTACCGACTTCACTTTTTTACCTTCCTGCTTATATTCGATGAACACTAAACCCGCAGGTGTTTCAATTCTTAACTGACCGGGTTGTTTTGAAATAACCAGTCCTTCTTCAATGGCAATAGTAATTGTTCCAATGGTTCCGTGACCGCACATAGGTAAACAGCCGCTGGTTTCAATAAACAATATACCAATGTCATTTTGTGGATCAACTGGTGGATACAGAATACTGCCACTCATCATATCATGTCCCCTTGGTTCAAACATCAATCCTTTCCTGATCCAGTCGTATTCAGCGAGGAAATGCAATCGTTTTTCCATCATGGAATTACCTTCCAGTAATGGACCACCACCTGCTACCAGTCTAACCGGGTTACCACAGGTATGCGCATCTATGCAGAAAAATTTTTTATGTGCCATCTGGTACTAATCAAATTCAAAAACTAAGAGCCTGTTTAAAATTTATTCAATAAAAGTTTTATGGCGGATAATTTGACCATTTCTTCGGAAGATTCCATAAGGAGTTCATAATTCCTGCATAATCTTCTGTCATTGTCAAACCATGCAAA
>JBMOKQ010000015.1:0-1169 GCA_049324295.1 Bacteroidota bacterium | reverse complement strand
TGAAAGCTCCCCTTAGTTAGTCACATTCGAAAGTATAAATTTCCAGTTGTAATTGCTATCCTGTTGGAATGTGGGAAACTCCGCGGTGGCCTTTTGCGGGTGGTGGAGTTTTCCATATTTCAACAGGAACTGTGTTGGCGTTAAGTATCCGAGCGAACTGTGCGGCCGTTCATTGTTATAGACCCACATCCACGCTCTGGTGTATAGCCTTGCCTGGTTTAGGTTTTCAAAAACAAACACATCTAATACTTCATCGCGGAAGGTACGGTTGAAGCGTTCGATATATCCGTTCTGATGGGGCTTGCCTTTTTGAATGAATAACAGTTCAATGCCATGTTGCTTACACCAATCTTCCATGGCTTGGGCAATAAACTCCGGGCCATTGTCCACTCGAAGCTGCATAGGTTTGCCACGCCATTCCAGCAATCGATTTAATTCTCGAATTACCCGTAAGCTGGTCAAGCTCGTATCAATACTAATGGTAAGCACTTCCCGGTTAAAATCGTCAATCACATTAAAGCATCGGAAGGATTTACCCTGAAAAAGTCCATCATGAACAAAGTCCATCGACCAGGTAACATTATGATGAAGCGGCTGGCTTAATGGCTGTTGAATGCGCACAGGAAGTCTTCTCTTGTATTTTCTGCGTAGGTTGAGTTTCATCTCGGTGTAGATGCGGTAAATGCGTTTATGATTATCCATGTACTGTAGGGCACGTAATCGATGATACATCATCCAAAAGCCCCAACGCGTGTGCAAGTCCGCCAACTGCCGAAGCTGCTCGCGTATGGGCTCATCGTTCTTAGCTTTGGGCTTATAGCGGACTACTGACGGATGCGTCCCCGTCAGCTTACAGGCCTGCCGAAGACTGATGGCATGTTGTTGCTGCGCATAGGCCACCAGTTCCCGCTTTTCGTCAGACCCTACAACTTTTTTTCAACGATGTCTTTAAGTACCGTGATGTGAAGCGTCTGCTCAGCCACGATCTTCTTGTATTGAGCCAATTCGGCTTCCAGTTCTTTAACCCTTTTAAGCTGGTTAACGTCCATACCCGAATACTTACTCTTCCATTGATAGAACGTAGCCTGGCTGATGCCATGCTCGCGGCAAATGTCGATCATCTTTTTGCCTTGCTCTTGCTCTTTGAGGATGCCAATAATCTGGCTCTC
>JBMOKQ010000014.1:0-21439 GCA_049324295.1 Bacteroidota bacterium | reverse complement strand
TAATGAGTGTCTCATTGTTAGATAAAACACATTTGCCAAGCCTTTTTAATAACACTATATACCAAGATGTCAAAGAACAAAATCATATTCAATTGAAAATCAACCTAATTTAACCGGACACTAGTGATATTCAATAAGAATTGGTGTACAACAACTTAGTATTGAGAGCTGTAACGTAGAGTCGCTTTTTTACATAAACTTCTCTTTATTCTGACCTGAAAGAATAAGAGTGGCTGAGTACTAACTTACCTTCATTCATGCGCAGTTCGTATTTTTACCAAAATCATACCATTTGGGACTTTCTTTAGACATAGCTAAAAGAGTTGCATTTAACCATCAGCATTCTTTTTCCCGTTTTATCATTCGTTTGTCGATTGCGGCTACTACACTCAGTGTAATGGCCATGATTATTACACTCGCTTTTGTAAATGGTTTTCAGCAAACAGTTTCAGAAAAAGTATTCAGCTTTTGGGGACATGTAAGGGTTCAGAAATATGAATCCGGTAAATCGCTGATTGCCGAAGAAACACCATTAACCATGGATAGCAGTATCCAGAAAACCATTAGTCTGCAACCGGGTGTAATAAGGGTTCAAAACTTCGCTACCAAATCGGCGGTAATTGAAAATAAAAATGAGATTGAAGGTGTTTTAATTAAAGGTATTGATCATGCATATGACAGTAGTACGCTCAAGCCCTTTATGCAAAGCGGAAGCTGGATCAATTTCTCAGACAGTGTTTACAGTAAAGAGATTATCATTTCAAAAGCCCTGGCCAATCAGTTAAATATTGCAGTAAATGATACTGTAAAAGTACATTTTGTTTCTTCCATTGATGATAGCCGCACTTACCGTAAACTACTTGTAAAAGGCATTTACAAAACAGGTATTGAGGAATACGATAAACTTTTTATCATGGGCGATCTGAGGCTCATACGAAGAATTAATGAATGGAGAGATGACCAGAGTGGGGGTTATGAAATTTTTGTGAATGACTACAAACAAATGGATACTATCAGCAAAATGTTGTCTGCCGCATTACCTGCAGAATGGATGAGCAGAACCATTCGTGAAGTGTACCCCAATATTTTCGACTGGCTCGATATACAGGATGTTAACAGGGACGTAATTTTTATAGTGATGTCTGCAGTGGCCATCATCAATCTTATTACCTGTTTGCTCATTCTTATACTGGAAAGAACAAGAATGATTGGTGTATTAAAAGCATTGGGTGCCGGCAACTGGGCCATCCAGAAAATATTTCTCTACCATGCATCGGTTATTACATTTACAGGCATAGTGCTTGGTGCATTTTTAGGTATTGGTATTTGCTGGTTACAACAGCTTACCGGTTTTATTAGTCTCGATGAAGCCTCCTATTATGTATCGCAGGCACCTATGGAAATCATCTGGTGGCAGGTAATGGCTGTGCTTACAGGAACTGCCCTTGTATGTTATGCGGCACTTTTATTACCTTCCGTTTTAGTAAGAAGAATAAGTCCGGTTAAAGCCATCCAGTTCAGGTAAATTAACGCTGTGGCGATCTTAATTGCGATAACAGTATACCTGTGGCAACAGCAGCATTCAATGACTCTGCTTTCCCGATCCGAGGTATGGTAATGGCTTGATTGATGAATGGCAAAATTGTTTCGCGGATACCTTTCGACTCATTCCCTATTATCAGTATTCCTTCTTTTGGAGATGCAGTGTTGTACATAGATTCACCATTTAGTAAAGCTCCATATACAGGCACTTCATTTTTTGCCAGTATCGTTTCAAGATCACAATACCATATTTTTACACGCAGAAAACTTCCCATGGTTGACTGAATCACTTTAGGATTATACAATTCTGCGGTATCCTTACTGGCAACAATTTGATTTATACCAAACCAATCGGCAATACGTATAATGGTTCCCAGGTTACCCGGATCCTGTATACCATCCAGTACGAGGGTAAAATGATTTTTCAATTCAGGTTCCCCGATCGGCTCCTGCTGTTCGGCAATCAGCAATACCTGGTTGGGTGTTTGCAATACACTGATTTTTTCGAGCTCAAATGCAGCAATACGGGTGATGGGGATATTGGTAACAGGTGCCTCCCACTCGTGAAGTGCATAGATATTTTTTACAGGATAACCCGCTTCCAGTAACTCGTTTGCCAGTTTTACCCCTTCGGCAAGGAACAACCGTTCAGCCGACCTTTGTTTTTTCTGGCATAAAGATTGAATATATTTGAGCTCATTCTTGCTTAACATTTACTATGCGTTTGATCGGAAAAAGAGGTTCCCTGGTATTTATGGTTACAGCTGTTCTGTTGGCAGGTCTTTTCAGTGCCTGTTCTGAACAACAACGTATCAAAGTGATTAATTATCCCGAAAACAGACCATTTGTTTACAGCAACAAGATCAATATCCTTGACACACTTCCCAAAGATGAGAAAAAACGATTAATTACCGAACTACAGAATTACTGGGAAGATAGTCTTCAGGTAAGGATAGTTCAGAGGTACCTGGGCATTCTTCCAAGTAAACTCATTAATCCTCCCAGGTTCGATAGCAGCAATATTCCGCGCTCAGTCAATTTCATGAATGCCTATCTCAACAGCCAGGGGTATTTTTATACCAATCTGAAAGATTCTGTTTCAATCGACACAGTAAAAACACAGCTCCGTGCCAATGTGTTTATGAACATAACCGTTGGAAAAAATATCAGTATTGATTCCGTTTCATATAATTTCTCAGATTCAACACTACAGTCACTGGTATTGGCAAGCAGTTCTGAAAGCCTGTTAAAAAAAGGTAAGCCCTATACCAAACAGGTAATCAGTGATGAGCTTGACAGACTTACCAATTTATTTCGTCAGAACGGGTATTACAATTTCAACAGGGACGACCTGATTGCTGTAGTAGATACATTAGACACCAAACTATTACCCCTTATACTCGATCCGTTCAAACAGGCGGAAATTATTGCCCAGGCGGCTAAAAAAAGAAAAGACAATCCTACATGGGATGTAAATCTCACACACAGACCCATACTTGATTCAAGCAAGCTGCGACAGTTTAGCATGGGACATATTTATTATTATCCTGAAACAGGCATAGCAGATATTCCCGACAGTGTTATTCGCAGAACAGATTTTAAAACGGATACTTTCAGAAGCGGCATCATGAAATACAATAAAGGATTGTTTCGTTTCAGGCCTATGCGCGAACATACTTATCTGAGCAGGGGAGAAAACTATAACGAGGCCAATTACTATAAAACCATCAACAGGCTTGGACAGCTTGGTGCATGGCAACAAGCCGATGCTATACTGCGTGTACGTGATAATGACACACTGGATATGCATATTCTTTTGGTACCTGCCATTAAACAAACAATTGCAGCAGAACTGGAAGGAAGCCGTAATTCAGGTGATGTAATAGCAGGTAATACACTGGGCATCTCTACCAACCTGAGTTATACCAACAGAAACAGGTGGCGACAGGCTGTACAGCAGCAGACTGTATTAAGAACCGGAGTGGAACTGAATCTGTTGAGCCAGGATAATCCGCTATTACAAACTTTTTTAGTGAGTGGAAGTCATACCTATGCTTTACCAAGAATTCTTACGCCTTTTGGCAACTGGCGCTCATTCCGTAATCTTGAAAACAAAAAAACATTATTTACACTCAGCAGTTCTTATATAGACAGAAAAACGTATTATAATATCACTTCTTTTACTGCGAGTATTGGCTATGAATGGCGCAAGTCGGTTAAAAATGGAGATCATGTATGGTTATATAAACCACTCAATGTTGAATTGTATGGTATCAAAAGGCTTCCAGGCCTTGACAGTCTTATTAAAAACAATCCTTTTTTACAGGCTTCTTTCAACGAAGGAAATATTGTAAGTCAGAGCCTGTCTTTTGTCAGAACCACTATCAGTCCTAAAAACAGAAATAAAAGTCATTACCTGCGAATTGGTATTGAGGAAGCCGGTGGTTTATTTGGGTTACTACCAAGTTTAAAAAACAATATCTATCGCTACATTAAAACGGAGACTGAATACAGACAAAGGGTTTTGTTTCCAAAATCTGAATTAGCCTATCGGGCTTTTGCGGGATTTGGATACAATTACAGTAACGACCCTACCATCGGCAGAACACTCCCTTTCTTTAAACAATTTATTGTGGGTGGTCCTTATAGTATGCGTGCATGGGGTTTGCGTCAATTAGGATTGGGTAGTTCTGTCTTCAGTGATACCGTGAACAGTAGTTACCGCGATCGCTTTGGTGACATGCAATTGGAAACCAATATTGAATATCGTTTTCAGCTTGCTTCACTTGGTTCATTCAAAATAGGGAGCGCCGTGTTTGCAGATATTGGTAATATCTGGAACTTAAAAAGAAATGCACAGGACCCCGATTCAAGATTTTCCATTAGTAACCTGGGGAGAGACCTTGCGATTGGTATAGGTACCGGTTTACGATTCGATTTTTCTTATTTCCTTATTCGTTTCGATTTTGCTTACCGTGTCAAAGATCCTGCCCGAAGCAGTAATGGCGGCTGGATGAGCATTAAAGATTTTGTGTGGTCCGAAACAAGAGAAAAAGGGCTGAAAGTAAACAATACTGCCTTGCAATTTGGTATTGGTCTACCCTTCTGATGATTCTTTCTTTAAGGCATCAATCGTTTTTTCAAAAGCAGTAAGATCAGCTGCATCAGTTACTTCAAAAGAACCGATACGTATTCTGCGCAGACTGCTCATATAACCACCAACACCCAATGCTGCACCAAAATCATGTGCAAGGCTCCTGATATAAGTACCCGTTGAACATACTACTCGGAAATACACAACAGGTAACTCAATTTTTTCAATAACAAAAAAATGAATGGTAACGGGTCTTGGTTCCAGTTTTACTTCGAGTCCTTTTCTTGCGGCCAGATAAACAGGTTTACCGTCTTTTTTAATGGCCGAATGCGCAGGTGGTACCTGCATAATCAGACCGGTAAACTGCTGCGTTGCAGCATGAATCTGTTCATTCAATAAATGCGTGTAGTCTTTGATATTTTCGGGAGCTGATTCGAGATCGTAGGTTGGAGTTGTGGCGCCCAGGGTAAAAGTACCGGTGTATTCTTTCTCCATACCCATGTACTCATTGATTTTCTTGGTGAATTTTCCGGTACACACAATAAGCAAACCCGTGGCGAGTGGATCTAGCGTTCCGGCATGACCCACTTTGGATATTCTTGTGAGAATACGCACTTTTTTTACCACATCGAAAGAGGTCCAGTCAATGGGTTTATCCAGTAAAATCACTTTCCCGTCGAGATAAGGTTGTAAAGCGGGATGTATTTCTTTTTGCTTCATGTAAGCTGCACGGTCCTTTTAAAATCCTGATTTTAGTAAGCCCTTGCAAACAATACGCGCTCGCTGGATGGCTTACCTGTTAGAATACAAGTACCGGCCTCCTGCTGGTTATTCAAAGGAATACAGCGAATAGTTGCTTTGGTAAGCTCCTTGATCTTTTCTTCGGTTTCTCCTGTTCCATCCCAGTGTGCAGATATAAAGCCGCCTTTATTATCTAACAAATGAACAAAATCATCCCAGCTATTGGCAGGAGTGATATGTTCCTGCTGATATTGTTTTGCTTTATTGAAAATGTTCTGCTGAATATCTTCCAATAACTGTTTCACGTGTGCAGAAAGCCCCTCGAGTGATACCGTATTTTTTTCTTTGGTATCTCTTCTTGCTACTTCTGCCACATTATTTTCCAGGTCGCGCAAACCCAATGCAAGACGAACAGGTACACCTTTCATTTCATACTCTGCAAACTTCCATCCGGGTCTGGTATTGTCGCTGTCATCATACTTCACTGTAACACCCAAAGCTTTGAGTTCAGTCATTAACTGATGAACACGTTCATCAATTTTTGCTTTTTGTTCCTCTCCTTTATAAATAGGAACAATGACTACCTGTATAGGTGCAATACGTGGCGGTAATATCAATCCATCATCATCGCTGTGTGCCATTACCAATGCACCAATCAGTCTTGTACTTACTCCCCAACTGGTGGCCCATACATATTCCAGTTTATTATTTCTATCACTGAATTTTACATCAAATGCTTTGGCAAAATTTTGTCCCAGGAAATGTGATGTACCTGCCTGTAATGCTTTTCCATCCTGCATCATGGCTTCGATACAATAAGTATCTTCTGCACCTGCAAAACGTTCATTGGGTGTTTTCACACCTTTGATAACGGGCACTGCCATCCAGTTCTCTACAAAATCGGCATATACATCCAGCATCTTTACTGTTTCTTCTATTGCTTCTTCTTTGCTGGCATGTGCGGTATGTCCCTCCTGCCATAAAAATTCTGCCGTACGCAGGAACAAACGGGTACGCATTTCCCAACGAACCACATTGGCCCACTGGTTTACGAGGATAGGTAAATCGCGGTAAGATTGTATCCAACTCTTATAAGTGTTCCAGATAATGGCCTCACTTGTTGGACGCACCACCAGTTCTTCTTCCAGTCTGGCTTCAGGATCAACCACCAGTTTACCTTTATTATCAGGATCGGTCTTTAAACGATAATGCGTTACCACAGCACATTCCTTGGCAAAACCTTCCGCATTTCTTTCCTCCGCTTCAAATAAACTCTTGGGTATAAAAAGAGGAAAATAAGCATTCTGATGACCTGTTTCCTTAAACATCCTGTCTAATACATCGCGCATGTTTTCCCAAAGGGCAAAACCATAGGGCTTAATAACCATACAACCACGAACGGCACTGTAATCGGCCAGACTTCCTTTTAAAATAAGGTCGTTATACCATTGAGAATAATCCTGCTCCCGGGAAGTGATTTCCTTACTCATAAAAATTATAATTCTCTTAACAAAATACATTACTTACAGATGTTAGTTGGCAAACTAATTGCCGCAATATCTGTGAGGCTTACAACAGCGCAAATGTATGTAACTTCACATTATATAACCTTGTCAATCCTCCTATTATGAAAACAACCTTACTCAGCTCATTACTCGCCATCGGACTCCTGTCTGGCTGCTCCACGGCTTACCAGTCGGGGCAAACTCCGGATGATGTTTATTATTCACCGGCTCATGAAGGTATGAGCAGAAATGAGGAAGACAAGGCCAAAGAACAACAAGAGCGTTATGAAGAATATATCAGCAGCCAGGACGATCGTTACCTACGCATGAAAGTTGCGAACCGAAACCGCTGGTCCGGCATTGATGATTTTGATTACTGGTATGATAGTCGCTACGATTTCAACCGTATTAATCCATACAATAACTGGAACACTTACACCTGGAATAACCCCTGGAACCTCGGATTAGGTTATGGTGGATATAGACCTCAGTTAGGCTTGGGTTATGGATGGGGATGGAACAATCCTATGTACACGGTAATTGTGTATGCTTCTCCTAAATTTTATACAGGCAGCACATCAGGTAGTAACCTGGCCGCTTACAGAAATACCAAAGGGTTTAATAATACAAACCAGAGATATTACAATCCTAAAACAGGTTCCTTTGTAAATACAGGTGGTAACAATAACAGTTTTGGTAACCTGTTGAAAAGAGTATTTACAGGCGGAAACAATGGTTTATCCGGAACTTCTGTTGACCGGCCTGTAAGAAGTTTCACCAATACCAATTCCGGCTCTACTGCTACTCCAAGCAGTAATGCAGGCGGAAACAGTGGTGGTGTAAAGAGTAGAGGAAGCAGTTCCAGCTCAGGAAGAGGCGGCAGGGGCAATTAAAATCTATTTTTTGGGAAGCATGAATAACAGCAAGGTGCCCGGCACCATTACTAAACCTATATCCAAACGCATTGTAATATGAAATCATACCTACCTTTAATTGCCATATTCATTACTTTTTCAGCTACGGCACAAAACCCGGATTATTCTTTGAGAATGGCCTGGTTCAATCAAAATGGTTCAGCCAGAAACGTTGCCACAGGCGGTGTAATGGGATCATTGGGAGGAGAAATTACTGCCAACCACGTTAACCCGGCCGGCCTGGGTTTATTTAAAACCAATGAATTTGTTTTGTCGCCAGGCTTCTTATTCAACAATAACAAATTAAACTACCGCGGTACCGATACACTGAATAATAAAAATAATTTCGGTTATGGTGCTTCTGGCCTTATTCTGAGCAGTAGTTATAAGAATAACCGCAAATGGACCAGCAGCGCATTTGCCATTTCTGTTAACCAACTCGCGAGTTACAATAACAGGATACAGTTTAAGGGCTTTAACAACATGAGCTCTTTTTCGGAACAATACCTCGAAGAACTCACACGCGATTTTGCAGATACCAATGCTGCATTGAGTAATTATATTTTTGGTTCCTCACTTGCATTCAGAACATTTCTTATTGATACAGCGAATAATGCTTCCGGCAATTTTATCGGCTACCAGAGTCTTGTTCCAATATCAACCGGTGTGAACCAGTATTATGATGCCATTACACGCGGAGGTTACCATGAAATAGCATTAGGCCTTGCAGGCAATATGGAAGACAAGTTATATGTTGGTGGAAGCCTTACCATTCCCGTTATATCGTATACAAGAGACCTGGTGTATAGAGAAAGCGACGCTACCAGCAATCCCAACAACCAGTTTAGTTATTTTGAATTCAAAGAAAATTTCACTTCACGAGGTTTGGGTCTGGGTGCCAAAATTGGTACCATTTATAAACCAAAAGATTACTGGCGCATTGGTTTTGCCATTCATACACCGCAATTCATCAGCTTTAAAGACAGGGTACGTGCTTCTATGACTGCCAATACCGAAACCTATGAGGGTCTTCGTTCTGAAAACAGTGATAATCTGAACAGCGGTAATCCGGGTAACAGTAATTATAGTCTGATCACACCCTGGCGTGCCATTGTAAGCGCAAGTTATGTGTTCAGAGAAATCAGGGATACGCGCAGACAGAGAGCTTTCATCAGTGCCGATCTTGAATATGTGAATTATCGCGGATCAAGATTTTCTGCAGAGGATCAAAACGACCAGGCACTCGTGAGTTATTATAATATGCTGAATGGCGTTATCAAAGACAACTACAAAGGCAATATTAATTTCCGCTTAGGTGGTGAATTAAAATTTCATACAGTAATGTTCCGCCTGGGGGGTGCTTATTATGGAAGCCCTTATAAAGACAGTGAATTAAAAGCGCATCGTATTATGGCTACCGGCGGCCTTGGTTACCGTAACAAAGGCATTTTTATTGACCTGAGTTATGCTCACGCGTTTAACCGCGATGTACAGTTTGCCTACAGACTCAATGATAAACCCAACACTTTTGCAACACAAACCGGTTCAAGGGGAAATGTTATGCTGACTTTCGGATTTAAATTTTAAACCGGGATTAAAATCCCAGGCAGGGATTTTGATGATCATATTATCAAATAGCTACGAAGGACTATAAGTTGTATTCTTTCAGAACAGCTGTTATTTGTTCTTCTACATTTACAGCAACATTTACCCAGTGAATGCTGCTGTCTTTTTTAAACCAGGTCATCTGTCGTTTGGCATATTGCCTGGTATGTTGTTTAATGAGTTCCACTGCTTTGTTTAAATCTGTTTTTCCATCAAGGTAATCAAATATTTCCTGGTAACCCACTGTTTGTAAGGCATTCAGGTATTGAAATGGTACTAAAGATTTTACTTCTTCCAATAATCCGGATTGCATCATTATATCGACTCTTTGATTGATGCGCTGGTTCAACAACGCTCGCTGCATTTCTAATCCAATCTGTATCATACGAAAAGGTCTTTCTGCTTTTTTCCCGGCTCTGAATGCTGTGATCGATTTTCCAGTTGCTTCCGCAAATTCAAGTGCCCGTATTAATCGCTGGGGGTTTTGTTGTTCGGCTATTTGCCAGAAAACAGGGTCTTTTTGCTGAACCTGTTCCTGTAGCCATAGCAGCCCATTTTCTTCATACGCCTGAATAATTTTTTTGCGGATAGCAGATGGTATGGAGGGCATTTCATCTATGCCTTCGCAGAAAGCTTTTATATAAAGGCCTGAACCACCAGTCATGATAATTACCGGATGATTGGCAAATAATACTTCCGTCTTAGCCAAAGCATATTGTTCGAAAACACCTGCGTTTATTTCTTCCTGTATAGAATGGGAGGCAACGAAATGGTGTGGAACAGCCTCCAGTTCTTTCGATGAAGGCCTGGCCACACCAATATTCATTTCACGATAACATTGTCTTGAATCGACTGAAATAATTTCTGTACCAAATTGTTGCGCCAATTGTATGGCTACTGAAGTTTTACCTACTGCTGTGGGACCTGCTACAATTATAACGGTTCGTGAAGACAAAATAAAATATTGAACATTTTCTTAGCTCCTGATTAAATACAGAGCTAAAAAAAGAAATGATTAAAATTCTTCTTCGTTGGTTTCTTCGCCGCCAAGATCATCTGAATCTGTTTCACCTTCCTCTCCCTCTTCTCCAAAACCATCCGATGCTTCGGAGAGATCGTATTTCTCTTCAATATCGGCAAATTTATCGCCGAGCAAACTCTTGGTACCATATTGCTGCGGGCCAATACCTTCGACTCTCAATACAGCAGGATAATTCAGTTTTGTATTCTCTTCTTTACTTACATTGATGAGCTCTACCAGAAAGGTCCAGTTTTTTGCAAAATCATACACATAAACAAATTTCTGATTGGTATCCCTGATTTCGCTGCCTATTGTGGTATCTGCCATCAGCAATGGCTCGGCTACATAGCCCTTATCGTATTTTTCAAAACTAATCTCGCGACCACGCTGCCAGTTATCGTTGCTACGGAAAAAAGTGGCCTGGTGCTTCTGATCGAACTCATATGCTTTCAAAATCGCAAAATGCAGATCGATAAAATGCTGGGTATGTTTGATAACAATATCACGGTAAACCGCATCATCTTCTTCCAGGTAAATCCGAAATTTTAATACCGCCATTCTGTATACTTAAACTTTAGTTGATCAATATAATAGTACACTGTACTATTCGAAATGCTAAAATACAATTTATTCTACCGCCCGCAAGTTCAGTTCTGCTCCTTTCTCCAGCATAAAGACCCTTGCCGCCTCATACTCATTTGGAATAATACCATCCAGGATGGCTTCCCGTATTGCATCTTTTATAATACCCACCTGCCGGCCGGGGGTTAATCCAAAGGTTTGCATAATTATTTCACCTGTAACAGGTGGTTGCCAGTTCCTGATTCTGTCTGCATCTTCTACTTCCATCAAACGCTGTTTTACCAGTTCAAAATTCTGCAGATACCTCTTTACTTTCAATTTGTTCTTGCTGGTTATATCGGCGGCGCACAACATCATCAATGCTTCAATATCTTCGCCTGCATCAAACAGTAAGCGACGGATGGCGCTGTTTGTTATGTTTTCTTTTGTTAAACTTATCGGGCGCAAATGCAGCAATACCAGCTTTTGCACCTGTTTCATCTTTTCATTCAGTGGCAATTTCAGTTTGGCAAATATTTTCGGAACCATTCTTGCCCCTACTACTTCATGTCCGTGGAAGGTCCAGCCATGTCCCTCTTCAAAACGTTTGGTAGCCGGTTTACCAATATCATGTAACAATGCTGCCCATCGCAACCACAAATCATCCGTATGCTCAGCAATATTATCCAGCACCTGCAGGGTATGGTAAAAATTATCTTTGTGTCCTATACCATCAATATAAGCTGCACCATACAGATCGACCATCTGTGGAAATATCTTATGCAGTAATTTGGTTCTGAATAAAAGATCCCATCCAACAGATGGTTTTGTACACAACATCATTTTATTCAACTCATCCGTTATTCGTTCCTGCGAAACAATAGCAATGCGATGTACATTGACTTCAATAGCGGAAACTGTTTCGGGTGCTATGGTATAGTTTAATTGTGCAGCAAAACGAATGGCCCTCATCATTCGTAAAGGGTCATCGTTAAAAGTTTGTGAAGGCGCTAATGGTGTTACAATAATTTTATCTTCAAGCGCCTGTCTGCCGTTAAACGGATCTATCAATGTACCATAATCAGCAGTATTAAGACTGATGGCCATTGCATTGATCGTAAAATCGCGTCGATTCTGGTCGTCTTCGATGGTTCCGGGTAATACATCCGGTTTACGGCTGTTATCGCTATAACTCTCTTTCCTTGCTCCTACAAACTCTATCTCCAGATCATCAATTTTTATTTGGGCAGTACCAAATGTTTTAAAAAAGGAAACATGTGGTTTGGGTTTACAATATCCGGCAACTGCATGAGCAAGGGCAATACCGTCGCCTATACAAACAATATCAATATCTTTTGTGGGTCGTCCAATCAGCTTATCACGCACAAAACCGCCAATGAGGTAACAAGGCAGGTTCAGTACTGCCGCTGCTTTGGCAATGGTTTCAAAAATAGAGGTCTCTTTATCGGTACAAACAATATCCATGTGCTGCAAATGTAGTTTCTTTCCTGTTTTAACCCATCGACAGTGTTTCCAGCAATTGTTCGGTACGAATATGTTTGGCACAATTAAAATGCCCTTGTGGGCATTGTGCATGTCCATGAAGACCACAAGGTCTGCAGTTTAGTGCAACAGGTGTTTCTACCACAAAAGAATGATCGGAAAGCGGACCATACCCAAATGCAGGAATGGTGGAACAATAAACGGCAGTAACAGCTGCATTCACTGCTGATGCAAAATGCATAGGTGCAGAGTCATTTACATAATTCATTACAGCATTTTTCATTAATGCCGCTGATGACAGAAAGGATAATTCTCCTGCAAGGTTTATTAAAGGCCGCTCACACTGTTTTTCAATAGAACTGCAAAGCAACCTGTCGCCGGGTGCTCCCAATAAATACACTACATATTGCTGTGGTAATTGCCTGATCAGCTCCGCCCATCGTTCTGCGGGATATTGTTTGGTGAACCACACAGATGCAGGCGCTATACAGATATATGGCCTAACCTGATAAACAGCTATACATTCATTATCTGCGATTGAAGGATACAATCTGGGTTTTGCAGCCTGTTCATCAGTAATAGAGCGAATTAATGCATGATTTCTTTGTATTTCATGCACCGCATCTCCTTCTCCCGAAAAATCATGTTTTATTACCTGTGTAAACAAAAAACTCAGCGGGTTCCTGTCAAACCCAATCGTATTTTTTGCACCGGAAAATGCTGTTAAAAAACCGGTGGCCATATAACGTTGCACATTGACCACAATATCGTATTTCTGTTTACGGATACTGAAAAGCAATTGCAATAAATGTTTGTATTTGTTTTTCTTTTTATCCCAGGTATGTATGGTTTGAAGAAAAGGATGATCCGTAAATAAGCTTTCATTCCCTTTTCGTACAGCTACATCGATGACAACATCTGGGAAATGCTGGTGTAATTTTTCCAATAAACCTGTTGCGAGAACAACATCACCAATAAAAGCAGTTTGAATAACCAGGATACGCTGCATATAGCAAAACTACTATAAAGCTTTCTTTCAGAAGAAAGACTATTCGTATTCCAACTCATTGCTGAAAAATTCCCAGTCGAAGAGCAGGAAACTACCAGAAAGACGTTTGAGCAGGTTTTTCCTGCTGCGAGACGAAAGGCTCCGTCTTACTGATTCATTTGAACTGATGGCATGGCGATCCAGTCCCAGATTGAGAATAGCCTTTAAAAAAGGTCTTAGTTTATCGTTTGGTACATCCAGGATAATCCTTGCCATTGTGATCTTTTTCTTACTTTAAATTTGCACTTTATAACAAGAAATGCAAGTATAAGTTCAACAAAATTCCTGCCACTTTGTAGCATATTCCATATAATCTGCTCAGGTACAGATAATTAACAGAAAAATCGATTTTCGCACAGGTTTATGCACAATTATGGGCGTATGATGGTTAAAACACCATTTTTATCCCATTTCACGATAGATGAGGGTTTATAATAGTTTTCATCGGCCTGCCTGTATCGCACCACATAATCGACCCCTTCTTTAATGAGGGGTTCAATATCCTGAAACGACTGAGGTGCTGGGTAGCCGGATATATTAGCCGAAGTACTTACCAATGGCTTTCTGAATCGCTTGATCAGGTGTTTACAAAAATTATCTGTTGTAATACGAATACCTGCAGACCCATCTTCGCCCAGTAAAGCCTCGGCCAGACCAATTGCTCCATCATAAATGACGGTGATGGGTCTCGATACTCCTTTTACATAATCAAACACCTGTAAATCGGGATGGGTAACATACTGAAGAATTTCTCTTTCATCAGCCACCAGCACAATCATGGCCTTATGTTCAGTTCTTTGCTTTAGCTGAAATATTTTTTCTACTGCATCGGGATTTGTGGCATCGCAGCCAATTCCCCAGATGGTATCGGTTGGATAGAGAATCAGGCCGCCTTTCTCCAGCGCTTTCAGGCAGGCATCGATATCGTTTTGAAATGGAAGCATCGTATTTGCAATGTACAAATTGTACCTAATATGCAGTCAATCATACAACCTTTGCTATGAACCTGTATGTTTGCAAAAATTTTAAGGTCATGGAACTGAAAACATTAATCGAAGAAGCATGGGTAAACAGGGAGCTGTTACAGGCTGGTAAACACAGTGATGCCGTAAGAGCAGTGATTGAAGAAGTTGACAAGGGCCGTTTGCGTGTAGCCTCACCCGAAGCAGGTAAATGGGTAGTTAATGAATGGGTGAAACAGGCCATCCTGATGTATTTTGGTATTCAGCAAATGCAAACCTGGACCCTCCCTCCTTTTGAGTTCTATGATAAAATGTTATTGAAATCGAATTACAAAGAACTGGGTGTAAGGGCCGTACCACATGCAATTGCTCGTTATGGCGCTTATGTGGCAAAAAATGTGGTACTCATGCCCAGTTACGTAAATATTGGGGCGTATGTAGATGAAGGCAGCATGGTTGACACATGGGCAACTGTAGGAAGCTGTGCGCAAATTGGCAAAGGGGTTCACCTGAGTGGTGGTGTAGGTATTGGTGGTGTGCTTGAACCATTACAGGCCAGTCCGGTAATTATTGAAGATGGTTGCTTTATTGGCAGCAGGTGTATTGTGGTTGAAGGTGTGGTGGTTGAAAAAGAAGCGGTATTGGGCGCCAATGTAGTATTAACACAATCTACCAAGATCATTGACGTAAGTGGCAATGAGCCCGTTGAATATAAAGGTCGTGTACCTGCAAGAAGCGTTGTAATACCCGGAAGTTATACCAAAAAATTCAATGCAGGAGAATACCAGGTAAGCTGTGCCCTCATTATTGGTCAGCGCAAAGCCAGCACCGATCTCAAAACAAGCCTGAATGACGCATTAAGAGATTTTAATGTGAGTGTTTAGCAGGAAGGTCCATGGGGTTTATAGTCTATGAACCATCGACTATGGACTATAAGCTATAAACTATCAACAGTGAATAACCCTATCCAAAAAATTAGTCTGCTTGGTTTTCTCATTACCATTGGAGGGGCTATTTTCTTTTCTACCAAAGCCATATTTGTAAAACTGGCTTTCCAGGAAACAAAAGTTAATGCGCTTACTTTATTGAGTCTGCGGATGTTGTTTTCTCTTCCATTTTACATCATTGCCGCATGGATAGCAGGTCGCAAGAATGAGGTTAAACCACTTACACAAAGGCAATGGATATGGATCATGCTCATGGGTATTTTTGGTTATTACCTGAGTAGTCTTTTCGATTTTATA
Source organism: Bacteroidota bacterium (assembly GCA_049324295.1). Classification (GTDB taxonomy): domain Bacteria; phylum Bacteroidota; class Bacteroidia; order Chitinophagales; family Chitinophagaceae; genus Sediminibacterium. The sequence goes on along the minus strand of JBMOKQ010000014.1, from coordinate 5,699 downwards.
GGTCTTCAATATGTTTCAGCAGGTTTAGAGAGACTGATTCTTTTTCTCTACCCAACATTTGCTGTGCTCATCAATACTTTTTATTTCAAAACCAGGCTGAGCCGCGTACAGGTGGCCGCACTTGTACTAACTTATATTGGTATCGGTATCGCTTATTGGGGTGAGATATGTTCCGCACAATACGGGCCACAATTTTTTTATGGCTCATTTATGATTTTTTTATGCGCCATCACTTATTCTTTTTATCTCGTTGGTACCGGCCGCCTTGTAAACAGTGTAGGCGCCACCCGTTATACGGCTTATGCCATGCTTACTGCCACTGCAGGTATTTTTATACATTACATCATTGAACAACCCCTTACGGGCTTTCAGCTGAATACATCATTAGCCGTTTATGGTATTGCACTTGCCGTTATTGCCACTGTTTTACCTTCTTTTATGATGAGTGTGGGTATGAAAAAAATTGGCAGTAATAATGTGGCCATTATTACCAGCATCGGCCCTGTTTCTACTATTTTACAGGCACATTTTTTCCTCGGAGAATCTATTATCATTGAACAAATCATTGGCACCATTCTCGTGATTATTGGCGTACTTCTGATCGGCTGGCAATCTAAAGTTGCCGGTGAACCCAATCAGTAAAACAGTAGTCAGATTCATTTACCGACCATTTCCTGTCATTTACCGCCCTTTCATTTAGCATAACCTAATTCTGCTTTTCCAGCTTACTGCACCGGTATAGTTTTGTTGCAAATTATAAACAATGAGAAACAGAGGTTTTGATATAAAAAGCCACAACGATCGTTTTTATACCGGTATCATTTTAATACTGGTGGGCGCCGCCATACTCATGAAAAGAGTAGGTATTTATCTGCCACCCTGGTTATACGACTGGTCAGCAATCTTAATATTGGTGGGTCTGGTATCGGGTATTAAAGTAAGATTCAGGGGTGTTTCCTGGATCATTATGATTGCAGTAGGATTGTTTTTTATGTCGGATGAACTGATTAAAGACGTTGAAATCCGTCGCTTTCTCTGGCCCGGGCTGATTATTGGTATCGGCATATTATTCATCTTCCGTCCGAAAATGAGCTCCCTGAGCCAGGACCCCCTGTTCAATTGCAAGCCCAAACAAAATGCCGATAATGAAAATGAGTTTCCTCCTTCTTCCGAGGACCGTATTGACAGTACTTCTGTTTTTGGTGAAGTAAAGAAAATGGTGACTTCTAAAAATTTTAAGGGAGGAGAAGTAGTATGTTTTATGGGCGGGTCACAGATTAATCTCACACAGGCCGATATACAGGGCCCTGTTTTTCTCGAAGTAACCATTGTTTTTGGTGGTGCCAAACTGGTGGTTCCTCCCAACTGGGAAGTACGTACCGAAACAGTTGCCATATTTGCCGGTATTGAAGACAAACGTAACCTGCTTCCCGGCAGCAAATTCGATCCGGATAAGGTTTTAATCCTGAGCGGCACATCTGTATTTGGTGGTATTGAAATCAAAAGCTATTAATCAACCTATTCAAAAACCTGTTTATGGAATGGTTCCTGGCAAAACTCGTATACCGGTTTCAGTCCCCATCCGGTCCCGATCATATACAGTTTGATGAACAGTTACGACTGGTGCAGGCCAACAATGAGCTTCATGCTTTTCATAAGGCACAACAGATAGGCCAGCAGGAGCAACTCATTGCCGATGATCAAACCATACACCAGGTTAACTGGTACTTTATGGATGTAACTGAATTATATAAACTGAACCAGTTAATTGACGGCGCAGAAGTACTATCACAGATATGCCTGCCAACAGACATTAAACGATACCAGCGTGAGGTTCGTTTAAAAGCAGGATATTTGTTATCGTCCTGCACAGATCAGTTTCTGCAGGCACTCTAATCTATGGTGGCACCTATTACAAAAGGACGCAGTTTTTATTTGGCTTTCAGTACCTGGTGGCTGGTATGGACCATTGTACATGTATGGGTATTGCGCGAATACCAGATCAGTTTACTACAATCTTTTACCGATGCTTTTACTTCTAATTTTTTATTGGCCTGTTTTTGTCTGCTTGTAGTGAACAATATGAAATACTACCTGCCAAGAAATGAAAGATACTGGTACATACTCATCATCAGCCTTGTATTGAGCAGCCTCTATCTTTTTTTGGTGAGAAGCATTTTAAAATTCTGGTTCAAGGAAGATGATATTTACCTGAATCTGCTCAGGCAATCCTTTTACATTCGTTATGTTACCGGTTTCCTGATGATCGGGTGTATGTCGATGATCAGTTTATTATGGTATACTTTGCTGGAACAGCAGGAAAATGATCAGAGAAAAGAAGAAGCAGAAAAAATGTCGAAAGATGCAGAGCTATTAAAACTACGCCAGCAACTACAGCCACATTTTTTATTCAACAGTCTTAATTCCATCAGTGCACTGGCCGGTACACAACCCGAAAAAGCCCGGCATATGATTCAGCAGTTGTCGGATTTCCTGAGAGGCACATTGAAAAAAGAAGAGCATCAGCAGGTTAGCTTACAGGAAGAAATACATCATTTACAACTGTACCTTGATATTGAAAAAGTACGTTTTGGTCACAGGCTGCAAACAAGCCTTCAAATAGATGAAGAAGCCGACGGCATGCAGATACCTGCTTTACTGCTGCAACCAGTGGTTGAAAATGCCATTAAATTCGGTTTATACGATACCACTGAAGAAGTACTTATCAGCATTAAGGCAGAGGGAACAAAAAAAGGCATGCTGGAAATAACGATCGAAAACCCGTATGACCCTGCTACTACAATTACTACAAGGGGTACTGGCTTCGGACTGGCTTCCATTGCAAGAAGGCTGTATTTGTTATATGCCCGGCAGGATTTAATACGCACTTCAAAAACAGATACATTATTTACCACTAACATTTTTATTCCTCAATACAACCATGAAATGAGCCATAAGAAAATATAACACCAAGGAAAAAATTCATTGGCGAATTCCATCCCGTTTTACGGAACAAGTAGTGACTAAACTCAATAAAGAATGAACTCATGAAACTAATCATCATTGATGACGAGCCGCTTGCCAGAAGTATTGTAAAAGAATACCTGCAGGCTTATCCCGATATTGAACTGGTGCAGGAATGCGGAGATGGTTTTGAAGGTGTAAAAGCCATTCAGCAACATCAACCCGACCTGGTAATACTTGATATACAAATGCCCAAGATCAATGGTTTTGAAATGCTGGAATTGATCGAAAATCCGCCTGCGGTAATCTTTGCAACAGCTTTTGAAGAATTTGCCATCAAAGCTTTTGAGGCACATGCCATCGATTATTTATTAAAGCCATTCAGTAAAGAAAGATTTATAAAAGCAATCGATAAATGGAAAGCAACTGAAAAACAATTACAACATAACAGAACCAGTGAATTGCTTGATGCTGTTTCCAATACATCACAACAACAAAACAGGATTGTATTAAAAGACAATGGCAAGATTAAAATCATTCTAACAGCACAGGTGCAATATTTTGAAGCGGCTGATGATTATGTAAAAATTCATACGGCTGAAGGTGTGTTTCTCAAAAATAAAACCATGCAGTTCTTTGAACAGAAAATGGATCCAGCCCAGTTCATACGGATTCACAGATCATACATGGTGAATGTACATCTCATCAGCAGGATCGACCCTTATGAAAAAGAGGGGCATCTTGCCATTTTAAGTATTGGTGTAAGATTACCTGTAAGTAAATCAGGATATATGCGTTTAAAAACAGCCCTGGGGATTTAAAAGAAAGTGCTGAGCTAATGCAATTTTGAGTTTCCCACCAGCTTCTCCGCAGTTTGCTGAACAATCTCGGGAATATGGGAAAAATCTTTGGCCTTATCAAGAAAATAATCGGCTCCTGCCTGCATACATTCTGTTCTGTAACCCGATAAGGTATTATTTGTGAGTATTACGATGGTAGGGTCGATGGTTGTTCTACTACGTATATCTTTGAGCATTTGTAATCCATTCTTGCCGGGAAGGTTAATATCCAGAAAAATAAGGGATGGATTGAATGATTCTATCCATTCATCTGCTTCTTCTGCACTTGTGGCTGTACGCACTTCTTTTACCCTGTTCATTCCTTCCAGCAAATACTGAATGCGCTGAAGTATAAATTCAGAATCATCAACCAATAATATTTTCAAGGCACAATCTACCATAATAGATGACGGCATCATTAGAATAAATGAATTTTAAAAGAGCTTTGCAGGATTAAATTCCTACAAAGCTCACATAGCCTCGGCTATATGATTTTTCCAGGATAAAGACTTTTAATATGTTTTACTGCCAGTATGACTGGGTTGTAAATGGATAGAGGAATTTAACTACAAATAATCGGCAATATGGGGAAAGCACGATTTATATACAAAGAACCATCCTGTTTCAATATCTTTATATAATATGACCTGTGAAATGGCTGTAGTTTTTTCACTACACAAAAGCCGTCATTATTCAGTAAATCACTTATATAAGATTATTCTGGATGGCATATTTTACCAGATCTGCATTATTATGCAATTTCATTTTATCCATAATCCTTGCCCGGTATGTACTAATGGTATTGACATTCAAGGAAAGTATCTCCCCTATTTCTGAGATACTTTTTCCCATTACAATCATCTTAAATACTTCAAATTCACGATCTGATAATTGTTCATGTGGGGCGCGCTGATCTTTTTGCTCCAATGAACCGGCCAGCACTTCTGCTACTTCACTTGTAATATATTTTCTGCCGCTGAGTATTTGCTGCACCGCTTTTACAAGTTCATATGGTGCGCTTTCTTTTGTAAGGTAACCCGATGCACCGGCTTTAATAGCCCGAACAGCATATTGTTCAGGTGTGTGCATGCTCAACATTAATACGGGTGTATTAGGGGCATGTTCTTTTATTTGTTTGAGTATTTCAATACCTGAATAACCGGGCATACTAATATCGGAGATAATAATATCCCATTTTTCGCTGATCGCTTTTTTAAAAAGGTCTGCTGAATCAGCTACATCATGCACTTCAGCGAAGGGAAGCGATTCCAATAAAATCTTTCGTAATCCCTCCCTAATCAGGCTGTGATCATCTGCAATCAATATTCTCATTTAAGTTCCCTTTAGTCAGTCTGTTGATATAAGAGCAGTATGCTAAAAACGCTACTAATATATGCTATACACGTAATTATATACCTCTTTATTGTTCCATGGTACAGATATATTTTCCTGAAACAGTTAAATCTGGTAAACCGGTGACAATAAGACTCTCCAAATGGCAAAAATCCGAATAAAACGATCTTGTGAAAGTTACTCAATTTTTGTGATAATAAACCAAGCAGTATTTTCATTAAACGGAATAGACAAAATAGAGAATGGGGCAACTGGTTGCCCCATTCTCTTGGTTTCTACAGTAGAATATAGGATTCTGTATACTAAAGGAAATTGGATCGAAGGAAAAAATGTAATAATGCTTTATTACATTTTTTTTGGTTTTTTGGATATTGGCGAAACAACTCTTTCGGGTTATTTGCTGAATCTAAGATACATAGGGTCTACTGAAAAACCTTTAATCCGGTAATAATCAAGTGATTAATGGTTATATTGGGATAACAAAGTGCAAGGAAATATGGCAAGAGCATTAAAAAAGCGTGCATCAAAACTTTCCTATCAGAG
>JBMOKQ010000013.1:0-22222 GCA_049324295.1 Bacteroidota bacterium | reverse complement strand
GGCTGAATGTCAAAACAGAAATTCAAAACGCACATAGAGTCCGATCAACAAAAGGATTACTCGTACACATCTTTGGAAAAATTGCAGCCGCTTTCTTAAATCACGTTTTCAACCCTTGATTCGCATTTATAGCTTCTTTCTACCCCCTTCCTTTTAGCTGCGAGTGAATAAACAGACTGGTAATGCTTTTATTTTCATAGGCATTACGGATGGCTATTGCGAAGAGATCGGCTACAGATATAACTTTTATTTTAGGCGACTCCTGTCTTAAGGGTATAGTATCGCAAACCACCAGTTCCTCGAGCACACTGTTTTCAATATTCTCGTAAGCTTTCCCACTGAGTACCGGGTGTGTAATGAGTGCCCTGACACTTCTGGCCCCTTTTTCTTTCAATAAACCGGCAGCTTTGGCCAGGGTTCCGCCTGTGTCGCAGATATCATCAACGAGGACAATATCCCTGTCTGTAACGTCCCCAATAACCACCATACTGGCAATTTCGTTTGCCCTTTTACGGTGTTTATCGCAGATAACCATTTCTGAATTGAAATAACTGGCAATCTCCCTCACGCGGTTGGTGCTTCCTACATCGGGAGCTGCAAAAGTGAGGTTCTGCAATTTGAGTTGCTCGATATAAGGAATAAAAATGGCTGAACTATCCAGGTGATCCACAGGCACATCAAAAAACGCCTGAATTTGAGCGGCGTGGAGATCCATCGTTATCACCCTGTCTGCTCCGGCTGCTTCCAACAGAGTTGCTATAAGTTTGGAGCCGATTGCAACCCTTGGCTTATCCTTCCGGTCCTGGCGGGCAAACCCGTAATAAGGAATTACTGCAATGATTTTGTAAGCGCTGGCACGTTTAGCAGCATCAATCATTAACAGCAGTTCCATCAGGTTATCGGTAGGAGCATAAGTACTTTGAATCAGGAAAACATAATCGCCGCGGATACTTTCCATAAAAATGGGCTGGAACTCCCCGTCGCTGAATTTCTGAATATTGATTTTACCAATGGGTGCACCAAATTGTTGTGCGATCTTTTCTGCCAGCTTTTGAGAACCAGTGCCGGAGAATATCTTGACAGATGGATTCATAATTGAGGGAATATGCGGCGAAGATAGAGATTAGGTTAAGAAATTATGATTTGAAAATTTCAATTTTTTTACCATGGAAAAAAATACCATTAAAGATTGGGCCCTTGACGACCAGCCCAGGCAAAAATTACTTACTAAAGGTGTGGAAAGCCTTAGTGATTCTGAATTACTGGCCATACTGATTAACCACGGAATTCCCGGGAAATCGGCACTTACACTGGCCAAAGAACTGTTACTCTACGGCAAAAACGATCTGAACAGCATCGGTAATATGTCGGTGAAATCAATCTGTAAGTTGGGTATTAAAGGCCTGGGCGAAGCCAAAGCCATTTCTATTACTGCCGCTCTGGAACTTGGCTTACGCAGACACCAGTTAATTGTTAAAAAAGATACCATTAAAAACAGCCAGGATATTGCTGAATTTTTGCGGGCAAAGCTGGCTCATAAAACACAGGAGGTATTTGTTGTTTTATTTCTTAACCGTGCCAACAGAATAATTGCCATGGAAACTATTAGTGAAGGTGGAATAACAGGCACCATAGTAGACATACGCATCATTATGAAAAAAGCGGTGTTACATGATGCCATATCCATCATTTTATGTCATAACCACCCCAGCGGTAATTTACAACCCAGCCGCGCGGATGAAATAATTACACAAAAAATAAAAGAAGCCGCCCTGCTTTTCGATATCCATTTAATGGATCATATTATTGTAAGCATTGACGGACATTATAGTTTTGCAGATGAAGGCAAACTGGGATAGGCAGGATAGAAGAATGTACAGGATAGGTTTGAACTTTAATGACTTTAAAATCGCATAAAATGCGCTTTTAGCTGGCGAAATAAGTAGTGTATACGCATTTAATATTTGCAAACTTATATCCTGTGCATCTTAAAACAATCATAGCTCATCCCAGTTATGCCTGTGCGGTAGGACCACCAAAATTCATAGGTATTTCAATATGTTCAAGGTCCTGGATATTACCGTTGGCCGATTCAAATCGTTCAATATTTTCTTCCAGTGCTTTCATGAAACGTTTGGCATGCATGGGTGTAAAAATGATTCTTGACTTTACACGACTCTTGGGCGTACCAGGCATTACGTTTACGAAATCAATCACAAATTCTGCATTGCTATGTGTAATGATGGCAAGGTTTGCGTATTCACCTTCAGCCATTTCTTCACTGATTTCAATATTCAACTGGTTGTTGGGTTGTTGTTCCATATCATTCATTAAGAAAGGCAAAAATAGGCTAAAATAAGCTGTAAATTCTGGAGCCCTATATAAAAGAGAAGGCCGGTAAGAATACCGGCCGTTCTCATGTGCATGATAAACTATAAAAACTGAAAACGAGTGACTATTTATTCAATTCTTAATTTACAACATTCGTTGGTTTTCCCACACTATTTATCCCACCAAACTTTTGCATTCATTGAATTTGAATTATAAGTTGCCGCAGCATTTGCATAGCTGGTTGGGTTGTACAATGGTTCATTGGGACCATATGGAATTCTTCTTGGTACAGCATTGGAAGAACCAGGTACAGGAGCCATAACAGGGAATCCGGTTCTGCGGTATTCAGCCCATCCCTGGTTACCATCGGGAAAGTATGACAACCATCGCTGTTCTGCTATTTTTTGTGCATCAGAAGCCAGGCCTGTTAAAGCAATATCTGCTTGGGCAAGATAAGTTGCTATCGTACCTACATTGGTAATACCCCAGCGGTTCATTTCAGCAGTAATACCATTGGCATATTGGGTAGCAGCTACTTCTGTAGTCCAGCCCAAACGTGCAGCTTCTGCACGGGCAAGATACATCTGACCAGCCGTCATCAGGAACATTGGCATGGTTTGAGGCGTAGCAGTAAAGCTGTACAGGAACCCAAATGTAGGGTTTGCTGTTTGCCAGGCCAGTGCATCGGCACGGGTTAACCCGTAAGGGAATCCTTTGGCATTACTGGTGTACACATTAATCCGGGGATCATTCTTTGCTGTTAACTGATTAGTAACTGTTTCACTGACAGCAAAGTCGAAACGTTGTGTAACCACATAGTAGTTATAAATGGGATTACGATAGTTACCACCGGGGTAAACTATGGAAGCGTTATCGGCATTATTGTCAATTACTCCTCCGGCAATGGCAGCAGCAAATTCGGTCTTACCTAATGCGGCATTTGCTTTCGACATACGCAGAGCAATACTGGCAATAAGTGAGTTGGCAAATTTTTTCCACCTGGTAATGTTACCGTTGTACATGATATCACCCAGAACAGTTGCTCCTCCATCAAATTGAGCAACAGCGGCTTTTAATTCCTTGATTAAATCAGGATAAATTACCTCTTGTTTATCATATGGTATGGTTGGATTGTCAACTTTTAAGGCTTCAGAATAAGGAATATCACCATAAGCATCCGTTAACATCCAGAAATAGTATGCTTTAAGGATGCGCGCAGTTGCAATCTGGTTATTGTTTGAACCATTTTGTGCAGCTATGGTTTTAGTAGCCGGATCTGTATTTACATTGATAATGTTTTGTAAATCGTACAAATCACCTGCATAAAATCCATCCCAATTGAGCGTAGGTGTTGCATACCTTGAGATATCGGTGTACTGTGTTTCAGACATATACTGACAGTAAAGTCCGGCAGTGGTATTGATACCTCCACCCCATATATTTCCGCCGGCACCGGCAAGTACATTGGTAAGAAGTGCCGATGTAATAGGAACGGTTGTTGAATTGGGGTTCCTGTTAATATCGCCGAAATCACCGATGCCTTTACTGCATCCTGTTAACAAGGCAGCAAAAACCCCTAATGCCATTGCGGCTCTTTTAAAATTCACTTGTTTCATAAAAAGATATTTAAGGGTTTTAGAAATTAAGTTTTAAGTTAAATCCAATTGAACGTGAACCTGGCAGGTTACCATCTTCACCATATACACCACTGATTTCAGAAGGATCAAAGTTTTTGGTATCACGGTAAATAAAGAATAGGTTACGGGCAATTACAGAAACAGATGCACCCTGGAATACTTTTCCGAATTTACCCATTTTCTGGGTTGGGATAGCATAACCTAAACTCAGTTCACGCAGTTTTACAAAAGTCAAATCGTGTACAAAAGGTTCTGCGATTTGGTTATAATAAAACTGATGGAAATAATCGTAAGCGCTGATATATACATCCACCGGTGTTTTACCATCGGCTGCATCAACACCTCTTACACGTATGCCGCCACCTGAAGCAACCGGGTCGCGGACAGGGTTGCCTTTTTCGTTTTTACCGGCAGTGGTAGCCAGCAGGCCTGAGAAAGTACCCCACTGTTCAGACAGTGAAAAGAATTTACCTCCTACCTGGTAATCGAATGTCATACCGAGGTTCCAGTTTTTGTATGTAATAAAGTTTTGTAAACCACCTGTAAGTTTGGGTACCACAGAACCCCATTCTTTGGTAGCATCAGCCTGATACCAGCCTAATCCACCGCTGAAGCGATTGGTAGTTATTAATGGCTGGCCTTCTGCATTACGCTTAATACCGCCACCTCTTAACATACCCCACTGCTTGTCAACAAAGTGGAAGGCCCGCGCAAAACGTGTTCCGAATGCACCACCCGCCAATGTGAAACTTGTTAATCCTGGCGCCAGCGCTTTTACTTTATTGTTTAAAATATAAGCGAATGTTTTATTGAGTTCCCAGGTCAGATTTCTGTTTTTCAATACAGATACCCCTAATTCAACTTCAAGACCTGAACGCGAAATACGTGCAGCATTGATGGTCTGCGAATTAAACCCTCTTGCCGCAGTTACATCTACATTTACCGGTTCATCTTTATTATCTTCATTGTAATAAACAATGTTCAGGCGAACTTTATTTTTTGCAAAGCGCAAGTCAACACCAGCTTCCCAGGTAGTAGTAAGTGCACCCCTTAAATTAGAGGAGGGTGTTGTATTAGGTGTTGTCATCAAAAAATTGCTACCCCACAATAACTGATTTACTGTATAGTTTAGATTGAGTTGATATGGATCAAGTGTTTTCGGCTTTTTACCCCATGAACCAAATACCTTACCAAAGTTCAACCATGACATTTTCTTGGTAAACTCACTAAATACGAATGCAGCACCCACCGAAGGTGATAATAATGAATTGTTTCCTTTAGGCAGTGTAGAAAACCAATCATTACGAAAAGCCCAAGTTAAACTGAGATATCGTTTGTAGTCAAAATCACCAAATGCAAATAATGAATTAGCCTCCTGACCAGCTCTGTTATTCGTAATAGAAGGAGTGGTTTTAGAATTACTGATAGCATATAAATCTGGCACATTGAGACCGCTATTTGTATTGGCCGCAACTTCTCTGTTTCTGATTGTCAGTTTGTTTGCACCAACATTCGCTGTAACATCAATATCTCCAAATTTTTGTGTATATGTAGCTATACCTTCAAAATTCCATTCATTGTTCACTATGTTGCCCGTAGAATAACTAGCTAACAAACCTGTTTGTCCACCGGAATTTTCCAGTATGCTTGGGTAAATGTTTTCAAGATTTCTAGCAAACTGGTCTTTACGAATCGCTCCTTTAAACTTGAAATGTTTAGAGAATTTAACAGTCATATTAATGTCTCCATACAACCTGTCTCTCCTTTGCTTAAGATCAATATTCTGAAAATACGTAAATGGATTATACCAGTAGTTAGCCCCATATACACTATTTTTGGGTGCTGCTGCATTCCATGAACCAGGGTTACGACGGAAGTTCCAGGAAGCAAAAGTTCCGATAGGTGTTTTCAGACCAGAAAGTTCTCGCATGATATTTATATCCAGATCGCGGTGGAACCACTGACTGAAGTTACCTGCAGAATTATTGGCATAACCATCGGAGAAATCACCACTGATCAGTTGGTTGGTATAATTGATGTTGGCTCCCACAGTAATGTATTGTCCCATATCCATACTGAATGAAGTATTCAGTGTATGTCTGAGTGATTTACTGTTTTCTAACATCCCCTTGATGCTCTGGTTGGTATAAGATACACGCAGATTGGTTCCTGCACCATTACTGTGTGTAAAACTTACGTTGGTATTAGATGTTACGCCTGTATTCCAAAAATCTTTTGCATTATTGGGCTGGGGTGTAAAACTGGCCGTTTTACTGGAACGTGCATGACCGGGTATAAATGCATACCAGGGAATATATTCTGATCCGTCCATTTTAGGACCCCATGAGGCATCATCGGTAAAATCGCGGTAACGTTTACCATTAAGGGCCTGCCATTCTGTTGGCATACCTGCCACATAATTAAAAGTTAACCAGTCGCCATCACCACCACCATATTCATTCTGATACTTCGGTAAAAAAACAGCCTTGTCAAAAGTAACCGACTGGTTTACTTCCACACCAATACCTTTTACTCTGCTTCCTTTCTTGGTGTTGATAACAATGGCGCCATTACCTGCACGGCTACCAAACAATGCAGTAGCATTGGCACCTTTTAACACGGTAATATCAGCAACATCATCGGGGTTAACATCGAATGAATTGGTAATTGTACCATCTACTACATAAATAGCCCCTACATCACCCAAAGAACCACCACCACGTATGCGTAAAAAACCCTGATCATTCAACTTGGCAGAAGACTGACCCCTAAACTGCACTCCGGCTACTTTACCAGCCATGGCATTATTCAGGTTAGGCTGACGAATCACATTCAATTTTTCATCGCTGATTACCTGGGAACTAAATGGTGTTGTACGCTGTGATTTTTTTATACCAAAGGCGCTGGTTACAAATACTTCTTCCAGTTCTCCTGCAAGTGTTTTAATGGTAATGTTCTGATAAGCAGATGAAGCAGTAAACTCATAAGTCTCGTGCCCGATGGCCGAAACCGTAATTTTTGCTCCCTGCTTAACTCTTAAACTGAATTTGCCGACATCATCGGCTTTTACGGCATTAGTAGTGCCTTTCTCCTGGATAGTGGCATTTGGTATAGGTCCTCGGTCATCAGACACCTGACCCTGTACCACCACTGTTTGTGCAAAGCTGGATAACGTCCACAGCAAAGCAACAGCTAACAGTGTTAGACTTTTTCTCATGTGCATTTTTTTAGAATGAAGAATGATTGTTAAAAAGTATTAACAATTCCGGGCGTTAAGGTAATAATGTTTTTGTTCAACCGATAAAAAAATACTATTTTATTTAACATTTGTATTAACGCTACTGATTATTATGTTTTTAAGTTAAAAAAATAGTAATATGTAAAAAATGGAAAACATAATCAAATATTTTACAATATATAAATATAGGTTTCTGTGTAAACTGGAAGCCTCTTCCACAGGCAGATCATTCTATTAACCATTTGCAAAAAATGGGGTGAGAAGGTTATTTTTATGGAAGTATTAAATTATTTATTCATAATACCAGCCTTTTTCATCCGGAAAAAGGAAGTCCTGCCGTATTTAAATACTTTTGCAGCATGTTAGTATTAGACGGCAAAATTGCAGCAGCAGCAGTAAAAGAATCACTGAAAACAAAAACAGCCGCCCTGGCTCACGAAAACAAAAGAAAACCACATTTAGCCGCCATACTTGTTGGTAATAATGGCGCCAGTGAAACCTATGTGGCCAGTAAAGTAAAAAACTGTGAAGAAACAGGGTTTGAATCAACCCTAGTAAGACTTGACGAAAATGTTGAGGAAACCGCTTTACTTCAAACGATTACCCGGCTAAACCAAGACCCTTCCATCGATGGAATACTGGTACAACTGCCTCTTCCCAAGCAAGTTAGCGAACAAAAAGTAATTGAAGCCATTGACCCTTCAAAAGATGTAGATGGCTTTCACCCTATTAATGTAGGCAAACTGGTACAGGGTCTTTCAACTTTTATTCCGGCCACACCATACGGTATAATGCTTATGCTGGAACATTTTAATATTCCTACCAAAGGCAAACATGCAGTAGTTATTGGAAGAAGCAATATTGTGGGCCGCCCCATGAGTATTTTATTGAGCAGCAACCTTAAACAGGGTAATTGCACGGTTACCATCTGTCATTCGCATACACCCAACCTGAAAGAGCTTTGCCTGCAAGCCGATATTATTGTAGCCGCATTAGGCAGACCGGGTTTTGTAACCGCCGACATGGTTAAACAAGACGCTGTAATTATTGATGTGGGCATTACCCGTGTAGAAGACAGTACCGCAAAAAAAGGTTTTCGAATTAAAGGTGATGTGGCATATGATGAAGTGGCCCAAAAAGCATCTGCCATTACTCCCGTACCAGGTGGTGTTGGATTAATGACGATTGCCGGCTTACTTAAGAATACGATGCAGGCATATGAACAGAGAGTGCACGGTTGATAGTCCATGGACCATGGTCTATTCACTATGAACTACTGACAAAAACTTATACCTATCAGCAACAATCAGCAACATATTACCACATTACCCGTTATGGAGGCATTCTATACCCTCCAGGGTGAAGGTTTTCACCAGGGTCGTGCAGCTTATTTTATCAGGCTGGGTGGTTGTGATGTAGGTTGTGTTTGGTGTGATGTAAAAGAAAGCTGGGATGCATCCAAACATCCTCTTTTAAATATTGATGAAATAGTAACTGATGCATCTGCGTTTCCGGGAAGACTTGCAGTTATTACCGGAGGTGAACCACTCATGCACCAACTGGATGAGTTAACAACAGCATTACACGAAAAAGGGTTTGAAACCAATATTGAAACATCGGGTTCATCAGCTTTAAGCGGAAACTGGAACTGGATTTGTTTGTCACCCAAAAAATTCAAAGCCCCTTTGCCTGAAATCGTTCCACTGGCGAATGAATTGAAAGTGGTTATTTTTACTAAACACGATTTTAAATGGGCCGAAACTTATGCGGCCCAGGTTAATGCTGATTGTAAACTTTACCTGCAACCCGAATGGGATAAAGCAGCTGTTATTACACCACTGATCATTGATTATATAAAGGCAAATCCGCAATGGGAACTTAGTCTGCAGGTGCACAAATACATCAACGTTCCTTAAGAAAAGAATTTTAACAAGCTGCTCTGTTGTTTTTTCCGAACTTTCAAACGTGAAAAACCAGAAAATAATAGTGTGTATGCTGACCCTGTTCTTTACTTACGGCAGCATTGCACAGGCATATGATCCCTACAAAGTAAAACCCCGGGCTCTGGCTCGTTATGAAGATGCCATCACGCTATTAAAAGACGGGGATATGCGCAATGCTGTACCCGTACTGCTCGACTGTATTAATATCGACTCTAATTTTCTTGATGCTTATTTATCACTTGCAGGCGCCATGGGTGAACTAAAGCAGTATCAACGATCTGTTAACCTGTATGAAAAAGCTAAATCAAAAGATGCCGCTTATTTCAATGTTTATCATCTCCCCTATTCCATCAACCTCGCCGGGTTAGGCAGGTTTGAAGATGCTTTGGCGGCGGTTAGTACTTTTTTAACCATTCCCAACCTGAGTGAAAAAGGTATTAAAAGTGCCAGGTATAGAAAAGGCACTTACCAGTTTGCCATACAGTACGCAAAA
This sequence comes from Bacteroidota bacterium, assembly GCA_049324295.1. Lineage (GTDB taxonomy): Bacteria > Bacteroidota > Bacteroidia > Chitinophagales > Chitinophagaceae > Sediminibacterium. The sequence goes on along the minus strand of JBMOKQ010000013.1, from coordinate 12,580 downwards.
CAACATCCCGCAACTGATTACCAATTTGCACCAGTGAACCTGGGAGACAGCGTTAATGGACCCCGTTCGGAATATTATCCATCTGTTACTGTTACAGACAGTTTACTTGTATTTACGAGGCGAACAGGAGACCAGCGTGAAGATTTTATGCAGAGCAGTATCAACAGTAAACGTTTTGGTAAAGCCGAACTCATTGAGGGTGATATTAATATTGAACCTCTCAAAGGCGCCATCACAGTTTCGCAGGATGGTGAATGGCTATTGTTTGCAGGTAATTTATCGGGACCGGGTTTAGGAGGATATGATATTTACTTATCGCAATACACACCACAAGGCTGGAGCGAACCACAAAATCTTGGCCCTCCTGTTAATACAGAATTCTGGGAAAGTTCACCCGCATTAAGTCCCGACAAACGGGTACTCTATTTCAGCAGTAACAGACCCGGTGGTTATGGAGGAAGAGACATCTACATGTGTGTTCGACAGCCAAATGGTCGTTGGGGACAGGCAGTGAATATGGGGTCATCTGTAAATTCTGCGGGTGATGAACTGGCGCCTTTTATTCATGCAGATAACCAGACACTTTTTTATACATCAGATGGTTTACCCGGATATGGCAATTCGGATCTTTTTATGCTCCGTAAAAATGATAAAGGAGAATGGGGCATGCCGGAAAATTTAGGATACCCGATTAATACGATTGAGAATGAAGGCAGCCTCGCTGTATCTGCCGATGGTTTAACTGCTTATTATGCAAGCGACAGAAGCGACAGCCGTGGAAACCTTGATTTATATAGTTTTCAACTCCGGTCAGATATCAGACCCAACCGAACTTTATATGTAAAAGGAAAAGTAACAGATATAAAAACCAAACAAGGTATTCCATCTACTGTTGAGTTAACGGATAATAACAGCAATCTTGTACTCATGAAAGTACAGACAGATGAACTGGGAAATTATCTTGTTACACTACCTACCGGGAAAGATTATACGTTTACCGTTAACAGAAAAGGGTACTTGTTTTATAGTGAAGTATATGCATTGAGCCGTAAAGAAGCCGACAGCACTTACCAGAAAGATATTCAACTGAATCCGGTTCAGTTAAATGCCAGTTTTGTGTTCAATAATATTCTATTCGCTACCAATAGTTATGCATTACCTGTAAATGGTTTGGTGGAGTTGCAACAGTTGATACAAATATTACAGGATAATCCTACATTAAAAGTAGAGATCAGTGGACATACAGATAATACAGGTAATACCAAAGACAATCTTATACTTTCTGCTAATCGGGCAAAAGCCATTGTTGATTTTCTTACTGAAAAAGGCATAGAAAGTAATCGTTTATCTTATAAAGGATATGGCGATACTCAACCCATTGCCGATAATAGTACCGAAAGTGGAAGAGCGAAAAACAGGAGGACCAGTTTTACGGTTATAGGTTTGTAAAAACACTCATCGAATGATATTAAGAATAGGAAATATGATTTATAGGTAAAAATCTACGTATAAATACCTGATTTCTGTACCGGCAAAATCATGATATTGTCGGAATGTACACACAGGAACAAATACACCAGTTATCCTTAACCCTGGTACCCGATCTTGGAAGCATCCTCACCAAATTACTGATCGAGCATTTTGGTTCCGCCACTGCTGTTTTCAATGCAAAACTAAAAGAACTGGCTGCAGTAGATGGTATCGGTGAACATAGGGCAAGACAAATCAAAAAATTCAGTAATCAGGCTGATGCTGAAAAAGAATTATCAGTCATCATTGAAAAAAATATTGAACTACTTTTTATTACAGATGAAAAATATCCGCGAAGACTACGCAATTGTCCGGATGCCCCGTTGGTATTATTCTATAAGGGAAATGCAAATCTCAATCACAGCAAGATCGTCAGCATCATTGGTACAAGACACCATACGGAATATGGGCGCTGGGCCACGGAGCAAATTATCAGGGAACTTCAACCCCACCAGGTTACAGTTATCAGCGGTTTAGCTTATGGCATTGATGCCATTGCACATAAAACGGCCTTACAACAACAAATACCTACCATTGCTGTGCTTGCGCATGGCTTTCAAACCATTTACCCCGGACTGCACAAATCGCTTGCCCGGGATATGATGGAACAGGGCGGATTACTCACAGAATTTTTATTCACCGAATTACCCGACCGTCATCATTTCCCCAAACGAAACAGGATTGTTGCCGGCATGGCAGATGCAACCATTGTTATTGAAACAGCCACTAAAGGAGGCAGCATGATTACTGCCGATCTGGCCTTCCAGTATAATCGTGATGTTTTTGCCTTGCCGGGACGTATTACTGATACAAAAAGCGGTGGTTGTTTACAATTGATAACAGACAACAAAGCAATTCCTTTTATCAATACTTCCTGCTTTCTTGAATCACTGGGCTGGACAGATAGCAGGAAGAAAAAAACAGCAGAAAAGAAACTATTCTACGATCTGTCTGCACAGGAACAAATCATTCTTTCACTATTACAGGAACAACAGCAAATACATATTGATGATATATACCTCCGGAGCAAACTCAGTAGTTCTGAAATGGCCGCCGCATTATTGAATCTTGAGTTACAGAATATTATTATTCAGCTTCCGGGTAAAAATTACAGGGTTAGCTGACAGTTCATAGCAATGCGATGATCTATTGACCATTAGCTATGGGCTATGGACTATCGAACATGGGCCAAAACCAAAATCATTTTTTGGACTCAATATATCCCTTGCACTATCTTTGCACATGGCAACAAGAAAATCTTCTCCCCTTAACAGCAGTTCGGCTTCTAAACTTTTCGGTGAAGGTCTTACCTTCGATGATGTACTGTTGATGCCGGCTTACAGTGAAATACTTCCCCGTGAAGTTGATATCCGTTCCCAGTTAACAAAAGCTATTACACTCAATGTACCTATTCTGTCTGCGGCTATGGATACCGTAACGGAAGCAGGTCTGGCAATTGCATTGGCTCGTGAAGGCGGACTTGGAATACTGCATAAGAATATGAGTATTGAAAGACAGGCTGAACAGGTACGTAAAGTAAAAAGAAGCGAAAGTGGCATGATCATCGACCCGGTAACGCTGTTGGTTGATGCCACTATTGGCGATGCCTTACAACTGATGAAAGAAAATAAGATTGGCGGTATTCCTATAGTAGATTCTGCACAAAAACTCGTAGGCATTCTTACCAATCGCGACCTGCGTTTTGAAACCGATAAAAAAAGAAAGGTAAAGGAAGTGATGACCAAAGAAAACCTCATCACTGCACCGGAAGGAACCGATCTGAAAAAAGCCGAGAAAATATTACGCGCTTATAAAATTGAAAAACTACCTGTTGTTAACAAACAGGGTAAACTGATAGGCTTAATTACTTATCGGGATATCATGCAGCTAAGCAATTTTCCCAATGCAGTAAAAGATAACCTGGGTCGCTTGCTGGTGGGTGCCGCCCTGGGTATCACCAGGGATCTGATGGACCGTGCCGCAGCCTTACAACATGTGGGCGTTGATGTGGTTACCCTCGACAGTGCGCACGGACATAGCAAAGGCGTAATGGAAGCATTGAAAGCACTCAGAAAAAATTTCAAAAACTTACAGATCATTGCAGGTAATGTAGGAACTGCACAAGGTGCAAAAGCACTCGCTGATGCAGGTGCCGACTGTGTTAAAGTGGGAATTGGCCCGGGCTCAATTTGTACCACCCGTATTGTTGCCGGGGCAGGTGTACCTCAGTTAACGGCTATTATGGAGGCAAGTAATGCTTTAAAAACAAAAGGTATTCCTGTGATTGCCGATGGTGGTATCAGGTACACTGGTGATATGGTAAAAGCACTTGCCGCAGGCGCCAATATGGTAATGATGGGTAGCGTATTTGCAGGGGTACAGGAAAGTCCGGGCGATACCATCATTTACGAAGGAAGAAAATTCAAAGAATACCGTGGTATGGGAAGCCTTGGTGCCATGAGCCAGGGTAGCGGCGACCGTTATTTCCAGGATGTGGAAGACGATATCAAAAAATTTGTACCTGAAGGTATTGAAGGTCGTGTAGCCTATAAAGGGTACCTGAGTGAAATCGTTTACCAATATGTAGGCGGCCTCAGGGCAGGTATGGGTTATTGTGGTGCAAAAAACATAAAAGCATTACAGCAGGCCACTTTTGTACAAATTACCAATGCCGGCATGAAAGAAAGCCATGCGCATGATATTGATATTACAAAAGAGGCGCCGAATTATAGCCGTAAATAAAAACTAATAAAACCCTAAAAAAAGAGCGTCCCTTTTCGGAAACGCTCTTTCTTTTTTTATTCCGAACTTAGGCTCCAAAAATATTGTAGTTTGAAAAAACCAGCCTTTTTACTGAGTACATTAAGCGGTATATTATTATTTGCTGCCTGGCCCGTATCGTCATTCATGCCTTTCATTTTTATTGCATGGATTCCTATGTTGATGGCAAGTGATCAGGCTAAAACGGCTTCCCGTTTTTTTGGTCTTGCTTTCTGGGGATTATTAATCTGGAACACAGGCACCACCTGGTGGATGTGGAACTCAACCGATATAGGTACCATTGCCGCCATCATGTTCAACAGCATGTTAATGACCTTCCCCTGGTGGGGCTATTTTCACCTGAAAAAGAAAGGAAAAAACATAGGCTATATTTCTCTGGTTGCTTTCTGGATGTGTTTTGAATATATTCATCATAACTGGCAACTCAGCTGGCCATGGCTCACGGTAGGTAATGTATTCGCTTCTTATCCTGATACCATTCAGTGGTATGAATACACAGGTGTGCAGGGAGGCACTTTATGGGTAATGCTCATCAATATTTTATTGTATGAAGTTTGGCTATCGTATCAGCAAAGAAGTATCAATAAAAAAATACTGATCACTGTTTTATTGCTTCTGTTCTTTCCTTTACTGATTTCTTTCTTACTAAAACCAACATTACCGAAAGAAACAGGTACTGATAATATTGTAATTGTTCAACCTAATATAGACCCTTACGGGAAGTTTAATGTAGGAACAGGCGCAGAGCAGATTCAGCTATTGCTCAACTTATCGAAAGAAGCTCTCGACAGTAACACAAAATTGATCATCTGGCCCGAAACAGCCATGAGTATTGCAGATTGGCAGAGTAATATCACGAATAATCTCTATTATCAGCCGGTGTTTGAGTTCAGCAAACAACATCCAACAGTAAGCCTGGTATCGGGTATTGAAACGTTCAAAAACTATGGTAGCGAAAAATCAACACCTACCGCAAGAGAAGCCAGTGATGGTACTTATTATGATGCCTTTAATGCAGCAGTACACATTCGTAACGGACAAGTGCTTTCTTTTTACAATAAAAGTAAACTGGTACCGGGTGTAGAATCATTACCTACTTTTCTCAATTTTCTCGCACCGGTATTTGAAAAGTTTGGAGGAACTACTGGCGGTTATGGCCGATCCGAATCTGCTGCTGCATTTGCAGCAACAGGCAATAATTATATAGCAGCTCCCATTATTTGTTATGAAAGTATATATGGTGAATATGTGGGTGAATACATCAAAAAAGGTGCTAACCTGCTTACCATTATGACCAATGATGGCTGGTGGGGTAATACTCCCGGGCATAAACAGCACTTACAATATGCAAGGCTACGTGCCATTGAAACGAGAAAGTGGGTGGCTAGAAGTGCCAATACCGGAATTTCAGCGGTAATTGATCCTACAGGTTCAGTTCGTGCGAGTCAGCCATGGAATAAGATGAGTACCATTAAATATGCAGTACCTGTAATAAATGGCGAAACGTTTTATGTACGATGGGGTGATTATTTATATAAACTGGCATCACTTATCAGTATTTTATTACTTGCCTGGAAAATAAAGGATCGTTTTACAAAAAATAAACAATGATCAGTAAAACATGTAACTGGCACGGCGGGACTGTACATTATAAAATGTATGGAAAAGGCATACCAGTAGTATTGTTACATGGTTTTGGTGAAGACAGCAATATCTGGAACAGACAGGTAGAAGTGCTGCAAAATCATTGTCAATTAATTGTACCGGATTTACCTGGAACAGGAAACTCTCATTGGAATGTTGTGAATGTTCAAAGGACTCCTTCCATCGATGACCTCGCAGATTGCATTCAACATTTACTACTACTACAAGAAGGTATTCAAACATGCTATCTACTCGGTCATAGTATGGGTGGTTATATTACACTTGCGTTTGCAGAAAAATATCCATCAATGCTCCTTGGTTTTGGTTTAATTCATTCCACTGCTTTTGCCGATAGCGACGAAAAGAAAAAAAACCGCCAGCGAGGTATTGAACTCATGGAACAGTATGGTGGATATTCATTTCTTAAAACAACCATACCTAATCTCTTTGGTGAAGTATTTAAAAAAACAAATCCGCAAGCTGTTGAACAACTCATCGAACAATCGGCTGATTTTCCTACCCCTTCTTTACAGGCTTACTACTATGCCATGATGATTCGCCCGGACAGAACCCATGTATTAAAAAGCAACCCTTTACCGGTTTTATTCGTTCTGGGTACGGAAGACGTAGCGGCTCCCCTGAATGATGTATTACAGCAAACACATCTTCCATTAATATCGTATATTCATATACTGGACGGTGTTGGACATATGGGCATGTGGGAATCAACGGAGCGGCTTAATGAATTACTCATTGCATTCATTCATCAATAGTAGACCCCTTCTTTATGAAGAAATTTTTCTTCATAATGTTTTTGTTACTGAGTACATTACCCACTATGGCCCGTCACGTAGCTGGTGGTGAATTGTATTATGAATATCTTGGATCCGGCTCTTCTCCCAATACCAGTAATTACCGTATTACACTTCGTTTGTTTCGTGAATGTTCCTCTCCTGGTCCTTTATTGGAAAACGAAAGGGTAAATGTGGGTATTTATGATAATAGTGTTCTTGTAAGTGAATTACAATTACTCATGCAGGGGAGCGTAAATAAGCTTCGTTTAAAAACAGAACTATTTCAATGTCTTGTGGGTAATCCGGAAGTATGTTATGAAGTGGCCATTTATACCAATATAATTTCTCTTGTCAATAACCAGAATGGTTATGTATTATCAAGATTAGGCTGTTGCAGGATCGACAGAATCTCAAATCTTGCAACCCCGCTTAGCGTAGGAAGTAATTATATTACCCGCATTCCCGGAACAGCATCATTGCCTGAAGAACAGCACAATAACAGTCCACAGTTCCGTGTTCGTGATACGGCACTGGTTTGCACCAATAAAAAATTCGTTCTCGATTTTGGCGCCACAGATATCGATAAAGATGTACTCACCTATTCTTTTTGTGAAGGTTTTACTGCAGCCAGTGGCAGTAACAATACGGCAGTTCCACGAACACTTTCACTGGACCCACTCTCTTATGCCGCGCCTTTCAACGGAAGTCAGCCATTAGGAGACAAAGTAACCATTGACCCCATAACAGGTATTATTTCAGGTACAGCTCCTCCGGGTGGTCAGTATGTAGTAAGTGTATGTATTACTGAATGGCGAAATGGTATTGCCATCGCAGAACACCGCAAAGATTTTATCCTGAAAGTAGATGACTGCGATTTAATTGAAGCTGATCTGCCTGATAAGATTATTAAATGCGATAACAATACTGTACTCTTTGAAAATGGCTCTACCTCATCGGCTATTACTTCTTATGCATGGGAATTTGGTGTTCCCTCATCACCCAATAATTTCTCAACGCAAGCTACACCCACATTTGTATATGCAGATACCGGCAAATACAAGGTAACATTAACCGTAACAGGTCCGGAAGGTTGTATTGGAACAGATAGCACAGTAATATTGGTATACCCGGGTTTTAAAACAGATTTTAGCAGTGCAGGTAATTGTTTTCAAAACCCCTATCTCTTTACAGATGCAACTACCACTGTATATGGCATAGTAAATAAATGGAAATGGAATTTTGGCGTAGATACTTCACTGGCAGATACTTCTTTACTTAAAAACCCGTTGTATAAATATACAAAGGGAATGAGTGTATTTGTGAGCCTGGTTTCAGAAAGCAGCAAAGGCTGTATTGACAGTGCCCGTAAAGCCATTACCATCAGGGACAAACCTTTGATTGGATTACCTTTTAAAGACACTGTTATTTGCAGTGTTGACAGTTTGCTTATTCCGGTAAGTGGTGCAGGTATATTTAACTGGCTACCCAATTACAATATACTAGCGGCCAATACCAGCAGTCCAACCGTGTTTCCTAAAGACACCACAAAATATATTGTAACCATGCTCGAGAATGGTTGTGCAAATACAGATACAGTGACTGTAAATGTGGTTGACTTCATTACTGTGCAATTAGGGCCTGACACTACCATTTGTCAGACTGATATAATAACATTAAGACCAAATACCATCGCCAGTACTTTTGCCTGGTCGCCAGCAGCTTCGCTGAATAATCCGTCTGTCAGAAATCCGCTTGCAAGACCATTGACTAATACAACTTATACCATAATTGGTAATCTCGGAAGCTGCCAGGCAACAGACCAGATAACGATTCGTGTGGCACCCTACCCAAGGGTAAACATTCTTACCAACGATACTGTAATTTGTTATGGCAGCCGGGTGCAGTTAAATGGCAGTTTTACAGGTACACACTATCGTTGGTCGCCAACAACCTCATTGTTCAATGCCACGTCACTCAATCCTCTTGCAGGACCTTCGCAAAATACCTTGTACACATTATCAGTAAGAGACACTCTTTCCGGTTGCCCGAAAACAGTTGTCGATTCCATACGCATCACTGTAATACCTCTTATACAGGTAGATGCAGGAAGAGATACAATGATTGTTCCCGATCAGCCATTACAACTGCAGGCAATTGTTTCATCAGGTAATCAATACAGATGGTCGCCGGGTTTGGGATTAAGCAATACTATTATTCTTAATCCGGTTGTACAATTAGGTGATGATGTAGATTCAATTATTTATCGACTCAGGGTAAGTAACCTTGGTGGCTGTTATGGTGAAGATGCTATTAAAGTGCGGGTGTATAAAGGAAAACCGGATATATTGGTACCCAGTGCATTTACACCTAATGCTGATGGTACAAACGATATTTTTAAACCTATTACCATAGGCATTACCCAGCTGCAGTATTTCAGGATATATAACCGGTGGGGGCAACTCCTCTATACTACCAGTGAACAGGGTGCCGGATGGGATGGCTCTTACCAGGGTCTGAAACAGGTTTCGGGAACTTATGTTTATATGATACAAGGAACAGATTTTGCAGGTAAAACAGTGTTCCGTAAAGGAACAGTGGTATTGATCCGATAGCAGCTACAAGTTAATTTTTGCTGACAAAAGGCAACGATTCATATAAATATTATGTCAAAACCATACATTGATAGATTATTTGATAAGTAAAGCAGCAAAATAGGTGTACTTCCTATCTTTTTGAAGTGTTGTAAACCCGTTAAAAACAGATATTATTGATTTTGCATGTGAGATGGGTTGTATTTTCACGGCACAATTAACAAATTCTAATTGATATTGTCAGGATTAGTTCATGAAGAAACTAGCTATTTTATTGTGCATTTGTTTCATTACAAGTTTTGCAGAAGCTGCTCACCTGAAAGGGGGTTGGATTCAATATGAGTATTTGGGTCAGGGTAATAATGCAAATTCCTCCCGCTATCGAATTACTGTAAGACAATATCTTGATTTCAACTCAAATTCGGGTCAGGTTGATGCGTTTGTTTCAATCGGCATATTTAGTGGGTTAACCAATGCTACAGTTCAAACGGTAAATGTCAATCTTACAAATACAGATTTTCCCTCAAAAACAGATTATAATTTATGTTTGAATCCACGACCACCCAACCCACTTATCAGATTCAGAATTGATAATTATGTAACAACTGTTGAACTCCCTAACATTGATGGTGGATATACACTTGCTATACAAAGATGTTGTCGTATAAACGGTATTGCCAACGTTAATAACTCTGGGAGCGTTGGTGTTACCTATACAACAATGATCGCCGGAATTATTAACGGTATAGACTATTCGGCGAATAGTAATCCTGTTTTTGTTCAAAGAGACACTGCGCTTATTTGCTTCAATGCCCCTTTTAGCTTTGACTTTGGTGCCTCTGATGCAGATGGGGACAGTCTGGCTTATAGTTTTTGTGATGGTGTTAATACACCTACTACAGAAGCAAAGCCACAAATACCCAGTAACCCGCCCTATCCAACTGTTCCATATTCCTCTAACTTTTCGGGGAATAGTCCTATGGGAACAACTGTAAGCATTAACAGAAATACGGGATTGATTTCCGGCATAGCACCTTCTACGGTGGGTGATTATGTAGTTGCGGTTTGTGTTGAAGAATACAGGGCTGGTGTATTAATTGGAAGTACAAGAAAAGAAATTCATATAACTGTAGGCAACTGTACTCTTGCAGGCGCAAGTCTTAAACCAAATTATATCACCTGCGATGGCTTTACCATGAGTTTTCAGAACGAATCTACCAGTTCAAATATTACTGGTTACTTATGGGATTTTGGTGAAAAAAATGTTCCCGCTTCGTCCAATCCAACACCAACACATACATATGCCGATACCGGCACTTATACATTAAAACTCAAAGTTACCAGTTCCGGTGGCTGCCAGGATTCTACTACTGCACTGGTTCGTGTATACCCCGGCTTTGCTCCCAATTTCAATGTTCAGGGAACCTGTTACCTCAACACCTATAATTTCATCGACGCCACTACAACGGCTTATGGCGTAGTAAACAGCTGGCGTTGGGATCTTGGCGATCTGACCAGCACTGCCGATACTTCTACCAGAAAAGATACTGCCTGGAAATACAATACACCACAAACGGTGCAGGTTCAACTCATCACCAGTAACAGTAAGGGTTGTGTTGATACCATTGTAAAAACAGTAAACATTCTTGATAAACCCATTGTTACCCTTGCATTCAGAGACACATTAATATGCAGTATAGATACGTTGCGCCTTAATGCCACTGTAGGTAATGGTTCTGTTACATGGGTACCCAACAGAGCTGCCAGTTTATCGCGAATGACAGGGAACAATACACCTAACCCGTTTGTATACCCTGTTGATACTACCAAATATATTGTCACCGTAAATGATAATGGTTGTATCAATACAGACACCGTTACCGTAAACGTGCTCGATTTTATTGATGTTGAACTTGGATTAGATACTTCCATCTGCCGAACCGACCAGTTTACACTAAGGCCGGTAAGTGATGCGCTAAGTTATCAATGGACCGCTTCAACAGGTGTACCTATTACCGGCAATACAAAATATCCGATGGTACAACCTTTAACAAGTACCAGGTATTATGTAACTGCCAACCTGGGTTATTGCCAGGATCGTGATTCTGTTTTTGTACTGGTAGCTCCTTATCCGCAGGCCGCTGTAAGAACTGATACCACCATTTGTTTTGGAGACCGTGTACAATTAGCAGGCAATATTGTAGGGGCAGGTTTTGTATGGTCGCCCACCAGTTCCATGATCAATGCCAATACACTATTTCCCATTGCCGGTCCGTCGAGAACAACACAATATGTATTAACGGCCATTGATAGCATTGGTTGCGATAAACCCGTTTCTGATACCGTAACCATTTTTGTTACCCCTCCGGTGAACGCCTATGCAGGAAGAGATACTTTTGTAGTAGCAGGCAGGCCAATACAATTATCTGCATCGGGCGGTACCGGTTATTTATGGCGGCCGACTACAGGTTTAAATGATCCAACAACCGATGCTCCCATTGCCACATTACCATCAACAATAGACTCCATCCGTTATATTGCACGGGTATCGGGTGCTGGTGGCTGTTTTGCAGAGGATGATGTATTGGTACGTGTATTTAAAACAGGCCCCGATCTTTTTGTTCCCTCCGCTTTTTCACCGAATGGTGACGGACTCAATGATATCATACGACCGGTTGGTGTAGGTATCGCACAATTACAACATTTCCGTGTATTCAACCGATGGGGTCAACTACTATATTCAACAACCGACATCGGCAAAGGATGGGATGGCACATACAGCAGTATTAAACAACCCGCAGGCACTTATGTATATGAAGCTATTGGAACCGATCAACTCGGCAACCGCATTTACAGAAAGGGAACTTTGGTGCTGATCAGGTAGTTTATAGCTGATAATGCGAATCAGGCATTGAGCAATTAGTAGCTGGGTACTGGATAGTAATAGGAGGTTTATGGTAAGCAGCCAATTTGAAAAAACCAACACCTAACGCCTGAAACCCAGCATCCGGTACCCACCTCCCCTTAAGCCAGACCAACACCGTTCAACAGGTGATTCGCATTGGAAGCTTACAGCTAAAAACGCTTTTCGCAACTGATCATACAAAACTAATTCCCCAAAACCGTGGAACATCGGAAATGTGACGCGCTTCGGGAAAACCCGGGACGGCTCTCGGGATTTGGTGGGATAACTGGTAATTTCTTCTCGGAATTTAATTTTTTGTCGCCTATAATGCAATA
>JBMOKQ010000012.1:0-22633 GCA_049324295.1 Bacteroidota bacterium | reverse complement strand
TGTTCTGGTGCTAAACCTGGTCAAACTGGCCGGGCAAGCACCTTATTGGCTAATCCGTAACCTCATGGTCAGATTGATTGAAAACTATATCATTTTGAGAAACCAATTACTTTTTCAGTAGACCCTACTTACAGAAAAAATTACCGGAACATGGTCATTATCCTACAAAATAAAACCCTTGAACCTCGCAGTTGATTATACAGGTAATTTTTATGGACCCATGCGTTTGCCCTTGCTGGGGCCGCTTGATCCGCGTAAACCTTATTCTCCTTTGTGGAGTTTACAGAATATTCAATTTGTTTTTACAGGTGTTAAGCAAACCGAAATTTATGCCGGTGTTAAAAATCTCCTGAACTGGACTCCGAATAAAGGCAATCCTTTTATTATTGCCCGCACACATGATCCTTTTGATAAAAAAGTGCAGTACGATTCCAACGGGCAGATTATACCTACTGCCGAAAATCCCTATGCATTGAGTTTTGATCCTACTTATGTGTATGGTCCTAATCAGGGCAGAAGATTTTTTTTAGGTATTAGAATTTCTATAAAGTAGTATAAAAACCAGTATAATATAGTGCATCTTCTATTTAACCGGTTGGTTTTTGTATCAACTTTCATACGCAAAAAATATCATTAGTTTTTACATCATAATAACCGAAATTTATTTCATGCAATGACACTTTTAGTGTTCCTGTTTATTCAGGAAGAAAGGTTACGCTAACTATACGTTGTAGCTGTTAACGTTTTTCGTAATCATTCATCCTGTTTAAATGAAACCTTCAAAGAATAAATATAAAAATCTCCTCAAGAATATTGGCCTGGCTATTGATGTGGCCAGAAAGAATGCTTTTAAAGCTGTAAATACTGCTTTGGTAAAAGTAAACTGGGAAATTGGCAGACACATAGTTGAATTTGAACAGGATGGACAGGAAAGAGCAGAGTACGGAAGTGATTTACTGGCAAGGCTTTCAAAGGATTTAAGTGTGTTACATGGAAAAGGATTTGGCAGACGAAATGTATTGGATATGCAAGGTTTTACCTTGCTTATCCAAAATGGCAGACAGTGTCTGCCATTTTGAGTTGGAGTCATTTTGTTGTGCTACTGGGTATTTCAGACAATAAAGCCAGAAGATTTTATGAAAAGCAGGCAATCATTGAAAACTGGTCTAAACGAGAACTGGAAAGACAAATAGACGCATCCTTATTTGAACGACTGGCATTAAGCAGAGACAAAAAAGGAGTATTGCAGTTATCAAAAAAAGGTCACATAACCAAACATGCAACTGAAGTAATTAAAGACCCTTATGTACTCGATTTCCTAAAGATCTCTCAAAGTCTTCGTATAACTGAAAAGCAGCTCGAACAAAAGATCATTGATAACCTACAGCTATTTTTATTAGAGTTAGGTAAGGGTTTTGCATTTATCGGACGTCAATACAAAATTTCATTTCGAAACAAGCATTTCTATATTGACCTGGTATTTTACCATCGAATATTAAAATGCTTTGTATTAATTGATTTAAAAACCAAAGCAGTAAAGCATACCGACATAGGTCAAATGAACTTATACCTCAATTATTTTAAAACAGAAGAAAGTGTAGAAGAAGACAATGAGCCGATTGGTATTATTCTTTCTGCTGATAAAGATGAAGTATTAATAGAATATGCTACCGGAGGTATCTCCAATAAAATATTCGTTTCGCAATACAAGCTTTACCTTCCCGATAAAAAACAATTAGAGAAACAGGTAAAATCTATTTTGGATAAGGATCAGGTTTAGAAGGTAACATTTCGTACATCACTTAGCGAATATATCTCAACTGACTTCTTGCTATTCACCAGCTCTATTGTATCCTATAACTCACACCACCATCTTTCTCATCTTTTAGCTGCACACCTAATACCGCCAGTTCGTTCCTGATTTTATCGCTGGTAACAAAATCTTTGCGTTGTTTAGCTTCTTTACGGATATCTATGAGTAATTGCAATACGCCATCCAGCTTGCCGTCATCTGCTGAACGTTCATCGGTAAGACCAAATATCTGTTCTATGTATAGTTTCAGTTGTTGCTGTAACAGTTGTAAAGTATTACCACTAATAGCGTCTGCTTTGATATGCTTGTCTTTAATAGAATTGATAACTGAACTCAGTTCAAACATATTGGCCAGCACTTTTGCTGTATTGAGGTCATCATTCATAAACTCATCAAACTCGCTGATCAGTTGTTGCACTTTTTCATCCTGGACTTTATCAGTAGCTATAGCATCTGTTTTGATCTCATACCTACCTAACCATTCATATGCTTCCCATAAGCGACGTAATGCTTTTTCTGATGCCTGTAACGCTTCATTACTAAAATCGAGTGTTCCCCTGTAATGACTTTGAAGAATAAAAAAACGTACCGTCATTGGGTGATAAGCCTGCTCCAGTATGGGATGTGTACCTTCAAACAGTTCACTTAACTTGATTACATTATTATAACTCTTACCCATCTTCTTTCCGTTGATGGTAATCATATTATTATGCAACCAGTAACGTGCCGGTGTTTTGTGATTGCATACCGTACTCTGCGCAATCTCGCATTCATGATGCGGGAACTGAAGATCCATACCACCACCGTGTATATCAAATTCTTCCCCCAAGTATTTGGTGCTCATGGCAGAACATTCAATATGCCATCCCGGGAAACCTTCACCCCATGGGCTCTGCCAGCGCATGATATGCTCAGGTGGTGCATTTTTCCATAAAGCAAAATCGCTTTTGTTGCGTTTCTCTTCCTGGTTATCGAGTTCGCGGGTAGTATCCATTTGGTCATCAAGTACACGACCGCTTAACATACCATAAGGCATCCCTTTTTTTGAAAAATCTGTATTGTATTTCTCTACATCGAAATATACAGATCCATTTGCCTCATATGCATAACCATCAGCTATGATTTTTTTAATCATTTCAATCTGCTCCACAATATGACCGGTAGCTGTTGGCTCAATGCTGGGAGGCAGGTTATTAAATTTGGCCATGGTCCAATGATAAAGATTGGTGTACTTCTGCACCAGCTCCATTGGTTCTAGTTTTTCCAACACCGCTTTGGTACTGATTTTATCTTCTGCCTCTCTTCCTTCTTCCTCAAAATGTCCGGCATCTGTAATATTTCTTACATAACGTACTTTATAACCCAGATGCATAAGGTAACGATACACCACATCGAATGTAATAAACGGACGGGCATGACCCAGGTGACTTTCGCCACTTACGGTTGGTCCACACACATACATACCTACATAAGGGGTATTAATGGGCTCAAAAACTTCTTTTTTACGGGTAAGTGAGTTATAAACTTTAAGTGACATGCTTGTAAATTAGGAGAAACAAAACGGGTAACAACAGGTAATAATATCCTGTACGAATCTCTACGGATCAGCAACAACAGCAACAGATATTTGCACGTTTAAGCTTCATAATACTGCGAAGATATTTATTTTTTCAATTGCAGGTCAGAAACCAGCATGATATGATCACTCAGACCCTCGTCTACCATATCGAACATTTTTACATGGAACGACGAGTCAGTCAGTATATAATCGATCCTTAATGTGGGTGCCAGTGCTATAAAGCTCCGGCCAATACCAAAACCTTTTTTCAGGAATGCATCCTGCCAGTTCTTTTTAATATGAAAATAAGTGTATGAATTGGGCACATCATTAAAATCGCCACATATTAGAGATGGGTAAGGGCTTTTATCCAGTTCTTCTCTTACTATTCCAGCCTGAATACCACGGCGTTTAAAGGCCAGCCGCATTTTCCGGATAATATTTTTAGAGGCTCGTAAACCTTCATCATCCTGATCCCTGATTTTTTCGAGGTCGGAATAATCGGCTTCTTTGAACTTGAATGACTGGAGATGGGTGTTAAATACCCTAATGGTATCGTTCCCTTTCACCAAGTCGGCATAAATGAGACTTTCTGCAACCGGGTATTTAACCTTACCAGTATGTGCAATAGGATATTTGGAAAAAATAATACAGCCCGACTGGTATTCGCCATCATCTCTTATATAATCTTTTGAGAAATGGTGATAGGGGTAATTCTTTTTAAAAAGAGACAGGTTATCGGATTCGGGGTTGTTTCCTTCTTTATGATTAAATTCCTGTAAGCAAATCACATCTGGTTCAAATTTCAGAATCGATGCCACCAGTTCGGTTCTCGCCATTTTTCTGGCTGTTTTATTTTTGGTAAACCCATTAAAGCTCTGGATGTTCCAACTTACTACGCGCAGGAGTCCTTCCGGCTTTTTTTCGTTTACTGCCGGACCGGGTCTCCAGGCAAGTACTACATTCACCTGCTGAATACCAAGTAGCAAAGCAGCCAGCGACACCAGTGCCAGTTTTGGTTTTACAATGAGCCAGAAAATGATAAAGAAAATAAGCCCCATCATCAGGTAAGGAGCAATGAGTCCGGTAAAGCCAATCATCCACCATTTGGCCGTATTTAAAAAAGGACCTAAACAGGCAAGTAAAAAAAGTACCACGATCGTTAGGTTCAGTATAACGACCAGGGTTTTGGTTGTCTGCCGGAAAAAGCTCCTTGCCATGAGCTAAAATACTGATTAATGCGGGTATGCAATTGAAAAAACGCCACAGATTAGCAGATTGATAATAGTGCAATTAAATTTCTTCGTCACTGGCTCTTTTCAGAAATGCTTTTTCTTCATCTGTTAAAAACTGGTAGCCTTCCTGATTAATTTTATCGAGTATAGCATCCAGTCTTTGTTGTGTGAGGTTAGCTTTTTTTTCAAACGGTTTTGTTCCTGATTTGTAAAAATGTTTATTGGATGATGACTGTTGCTGGTGTTTTTTTTCAGGATTGAAAAGATCATCCAGCCAATGTGCAAATTTGTTCATCCATGCGCCCCAGTCAGAACCCCTGCGCAACTGATGTATATAAAAATATCCAAGTAATCCTGCCAACAGGTGACCAGCTCCAATACCCGCATTACTGCTGGCCAGTGTTGCGAAATCGATGGCAACAAATATTAGTGTAATTACCCACAATGGTATTCCTCCATTTATCAATGGAAACACCCTGTAATCCGGGGCCAGTGTAGTTGTAGCCACAGCAATGGCCATAACGGCAGAACCAGCTCCCAGTAAGGGCGCTACTGCCTGCACATTATTGGATAATACCGGAACAAGGTTATTCATAAACAGGAAAGAAACACTGCCAGCCAATCCGCCATAGATGTAAATGGGAATAAGTTTATTGTTACCTGCCAGATCCTGTAAAATAAAACCAAAACACCAGAGCCATAACATACTGCTGATTAATTGCCACACACTATGGTGTGTAATCATGGCAGAGATTAGGGTCCAGGGGCGTGTTAAAAATATATCTGTCTGTGCAGGAAGACTTAACCAGTTTAATACCTGTTTATAAAAAAACTCATCGGGTATTTCTGATAAGTAATACACCACTTTTATAAAAGTAACGATAACAAACATGAGCATGTTTACCGCAAACAGGAATACGAGTGCGTTATTATCCTGTCCCAATAACATTTTCCGGTTATTGCTTTTATAAGATTGTATAGTCATATCGCAGCATTACTTTATTAGTACAAAGTTTTTCTATTGGTTTTGTTCCAGGTAATTACAATCAGCAGACCTACAATTCCTCCACCGATATGCGCCCATCGTGCAACATTATCTCCGGCAGAGTTTTGTACCGCATAAAATATTTCATAGCCAAAATAAAATATACCCAACCATTTTGCTTTTACAGGAACCAGGAAATAGATATAGATATAGGTATTCGGGAAGAGGTACACAAAAGCTGCAAGAATACCAAACACGGCGCCGCTTGCACCTACTGTTGGGGTGTTAAGTCTGTTATCGTAAAAGGAGGTAATATTGGAGAGTATCTGCTCCGTTATGTCTGTGTTAGGGGGAGCAGTTCGCAAATAGTTAACGAGGTCTGTCTGGTACCATGCCAATTTATACTTACGGCCGAAACTTAATAAAGCATCTGTAAAAGCAACAGGATCGTTTTGCTGCTGTGCTACCAGTGTATAATCCCTAATTAAAGGCGATAACTCATAAGAAAGAAAAAGCAGGTGCATTAATGCGGCACCCAATCCGCAAATGAGGTAAAAAATAAGAAAACGTTTGGCGCCCCATACATTTTCAAGTATGGAACCAAACATCCATAAAGCAAACATATTACCTATGATATGAAAATAATCATTGGTGCTGTGCATAAACATATGCGTGATAAGCTGCCATGGCCTGAATAATTCACTCTGCCAAGCATGTAAAGCGAAATAATCCTCAAAAGCAAACATGGGTACAGCACCTCTGGAAAGTGTTATCTGTGCCAGGAAAAAAATACCGTTAATGATCAACAGATTTTTAATGATGATTGGTAATATCTCAAATCTACCTGGTCTGAATTCTGTCATAGGTCTAACGCTAATGCGTATTTATAGTAATTGAACATTCTTTATCCTTTCAGTTTCAACTGCACCACATTTTCTATATGCAAGGTATGCGGAAACATATCAACCGGTTGAATTTTTGTAACCATATATTTTTCATCCAATAATGCCAGGTCTCTCGCCTGCGTGGCCGGGTTACAACTTACATATACAACCGTAGGTGCCGCAATATCCAGTAATTTTTTCACCAGTTTTTCATGCATCCCCGCCCTTGGCGGATCAGTAATTACCACATCGGGGCGACCATGTGTTGCAAAAAAACTGTCATCACAAATATCTATTACATCTCCTGCAAAGAAAGCAGTATGAGTTAGTTTGTTGAGCGTTGCATTTTCCTTTGCATCTTCAATAGCATCTGCTACCATTTCAACACCCACAACCCTGGCCGCCTGTTTACTTACAAAAATACCAATGCTTCCGGTGCCGCAGTAGAGATCGTAAACAGTTTGAGTACCATTTAGTTCAGCAAAATCACGTGTTACCTGGTATAATTTTTCAGCTTGTTTAGTATTGGTTTGAAAAAAAGATTTTGGACTGATCTTAAATTGGAAATCTTCCAGTTTTTCAATGATATATCCTTTGCCACTGTACACCTGTGGATTTAAATCGAATAAACTGTCGTTGCGTTTAGTATTAATGGTGTAGAGTGATGTGGTGATTTCAGGAAAGGCTTGCAACATCCCTTTCAGCAAGGCTTCACGGTGTTGCTTGTCTTCATAACCCAATATAACATTTACCATCAACTCACCGGTACTGGTATTGCGTACAAACATATTACGCAACCAACCCTGGTGTTGTTTGATATCATAAAAAGGTAATCCATGTTTAAGTGTATAGTCCGCTGCAAATTTCCTGATGAGGTTCGTGGGCTCTGCCTGTAGGTGACAAGTATCTATCTCTACTACTTTATCAAAAAAACCACGGGCATGAAATCCTGCAGCTCCGGGTGAATCATCCGGGTTTATACCATCTGCTTTCATTTGCCTGAATACATCCGACGGAATATATTTACGGGTAGCAAATGTGTATTCCATTTTATTACGGTAATAACGGGTTTCTCCGGCACCTGCAATGGACATGATCTCTGGTAAATTAATGCGGCCTATACGGGTAAGATTATCGGTTACCTGTTTTTGTTTGTATTTGAGCTGTTGCTCATAAGGAAGCATCTGCCACTGGCATCCGCCACAAACACCAAAATGCGAACAGAATGGTTGTACTCGATCGGGCGACAGTTTATTGATCTGTATGGCATGTCCTTCTGCCCAGTCTGCTTTATTTTTACTGAGCTGAACATTTACCACATCACCGGGTACGGCACCTTCAATAAAAACAACTTTACCATCCACCCTTGCCAGTGAACGCCCCTCGGCAGCATAATCTTCCACCCTGATATTTTCTAAAACGATTCTTTTCTTTTGCTTTCTCACCGGGCAAAGGTAACTATGATGAGCCTGATTTTGGTATTTGACAGATGATTAACTATGTCATACGAGTATTTAACTAAATTTAGGCCCAATAAAAAGGATATGAAGTATTGTTTTGCATGGATGGCCGCTCTTTTTTTATCAATATCGGCTTTTGCACAGTCAAAACCCAAGGTATCAAAACCCGTTCCAAAAAAGACTGTCACAAACAAACCCGCTGCTACAGGGGGAAGAAATATATCTATTACACTTACTCCACTCAAAAACTGTAAAGTATACCTTGGCAGTTACATGGGTAACGGCAGAACGCTGGTTGACTCTGCCATGCTGAATGATAAAAGCCAGGGAGTATTCAGGGGAGACAAAAAACTTACAGGGGGTATTTATTTTGTGGTATCGCCGCAGATGACCATTCAGTTTGAAGTGTTGATGGATAATGTTCAGCAGTTCAGCATTGTAGGTGATACCTCTTTAAAAGACCGGGCTGTTATACGCGGATCAATTGACAATGACCTTTTTAAAAACTATACCGGTTTCTCTGTTGAAAAGGGCCAGTTGTTACAGCAACTCACGAATGCTTATAAAGCAGCTACAAATAAAGCCGACTCAGCACGTTTAGTTGTAGCCATTACCAAAACAGACAAAGAATTACAGGATTACAGGGCGAACATCATGCAGCAGCATCCTAATTCTTTACTGGCCATGTTGTTCAATACCATGAAAAGACCCGAAGTGCCTGCTATTCCCGTGACAAATGGTAAAGCCGATTCAGCATATCCATACCGTTATGTAAAAGATCATTACTGGGATGATGTATTGTTTAGCGATGACCGTTTACTCCGCACACCTTTTTTTGAACCCAAGCTCGATGACTATTTCAGGTATTATGTTTCACCAGAACCCGATTCAATTATTGAGGAGGTGAAATATATTTTGCTTTCTGCACGTACCGGTAAAGAAATATATCCTTATTTACTTACCAAGTTTACCAACAAATACATGAACCCGGAATTTATGGGTCAGGACAAAGTATTTGTGTACCTCTTTGAAAATTTTTACGCCAAGGGTGATACCATGATCCTCAATGCCACATCACGCAAAACCGTGATAGAAAGGGCCTATAGTTTAATGGCCAATCAACTCGGAAAACCCGCACCCGTATTGAATTTAACCGATACTACCGGAAAAAATGTTCCACTTCATAATATCAATGCGGCTTTTACGGTGGTAGCTTTCTGGGACCCTAACTGCGGTCATTGTAAAGATGAAATGCCAAGACTCGATTCTTTCTATCGACATAAATGGAAAAAGATGGACGTAGCCATCTATGGTGTAAATATTTATGAAAATGAAGTGCCTGCCTGGAAAAAATTTATCCATGAAAATAACCTGGCTGGCTGGACACATACCTATCAAACCAAAGCGGCCAAAGATGCAGAAGAAAGAGCCGGGCAACCTAATTACAGACAGCTCTATGATATTTTCAAAACCCCCACTTTGTATTTACTGGATAAAGACAAAAGAATCATCGCCAAACAACTAAGCCTTGAACAGTTTGATGATTTGATTGAAGCAAAGTCGAAAAAGAGCAATAGCGGAACAAATTAAAAAAGTTCCGGTCTCAGCAGACCGGGACTTTTATTTCATACTAATTCTTTTACCACGTTCCAGATAACTTTTGGTTTACCCAACGTATAATAATGTAATACCGGTACACCAAATGCTTTCAGTTCACGGCTTTGTTGCGTAAGCCATTCGGTTCCTACCTGTTCACACTCGGCATCTGTTTTACATTTCATGATAGCATTGGAAAGATCAGTAGGAATATCTACATGAAATATGCGTGGTAAAACAGACAATTGTTTTTTATTGGTAATAGGTTTCAGTCCGGGAATAATCGGCACATTGATCCCTATATTTTTACAGCTTTTTACAAAATCGAAAAATTTCTGGTTATCAAAAAACATCTGTGTCATGATATATTCTGCCCCGGCGTCTACTTTTTCTTTGAGTTTGGCAAGATCTATCTCCAGGTTGGGTGCCTCAAAATGTTTTTCAGGATAACCGGCCACACCAATACAGAATTTTGTTTTACCGCCATTTTTAATGTCCTCATCAATGTATAACCCATTGTTCATATTATTTACCTGGCGAATCAGTTCAAGTGCGTAGTTATTGCCGCCTGGTTCGGGTTCAAATGCAGATTCATTTTTAGCCGCATCGCCACGTAATGCCAGTACATTATCTATACCCAGAAAATCGAGGTCAATAAGCGCATCTTCTGTTTCACGTTTGGTAAAACCGCCGCAAATAATATGCGGTACTGCATCAACCTGGTAATGGTTCATGATGGCGGCACAAATACCTACCGTACCCGGACGTTTACGCACATCTACTTTCTCAAAAGTGCCGTCCGGTTTTTTCTTGAACATAGTTTCACTACGGTGATAGGTAACATTGATCCAGGAAGGTTTAAACTCCATCAAAGGATCGAGATGGTCGTATAATGAAACGATGGTTTTACCTTTTAATGGAGGTAACACTTCAAAAGAGATGAGGGTATCTTTTGCCTGCTGTATATGTTCTGTGATCTTCATTCCGGTCTGCTTGCGGGTTCTAAATGGCTGCAATATACAGCCTTCAAAGCTTTATAAAAACATCTGTTAATCCATTATCCATCTGCTAAACTGCACCGGAGATGCCCTATTTTTGTAGAAACAAGCATTTTGAGTCTAACCATACACACCCAACAATTAGTTAAGAGTTATAAAGGCAGAACCGTTGTTAAACAGGTTAGTATTAATGTGAACCAGGGTGAGATTGTGGGTCTGCTCGGTCCCAATGGCGCAGGTAAAACCACTACTTTTTATATGGTGGTGGGGTTGATTAAACCCGATGAAGGCACCGTATTTCTGAATGATACCAATATTACTAAACTGCCCATGTACAAAAGGGCACAAATGGGTATTGGTTACCTGCCGCAGGAAGCCAGTGTATTCAGAACATTAAGTGTTGAGGACAATATTCTCGCGATACTGGAAATGACCACGCTTACCAAAAAAGAAAGGATTTATAAACTGAACCAGTTACTCGATGAGTTTAACCTGCACCATGTTCGCAAGAATAATGGCGATAGTTTGAGTGGTGGTGAAAGAAGAAGAACAGAAATTGCCCGTGCGCTGGCCGTTGATCCCAAATTTATTTTATTGGATGAACCCTTTGCCGGTGTTGACCCCATTGCCGTTGAAGATATACAGGGTGTAGTGGCCCGTTTGAAATATAAAAATATCGGCATCCTTATTACCGACCATAATGTAAATGAAACCCTCTCCATCTGCGACCGCGCCTATTTACTGATTGAGGGAAAAATATTTAAACACGGTACCGCTGAAGAACTTGCCGATGATGAACAGGTTAGGCGTTTATACCTCGGTACTAATTTTGAATTACGTAGAAAGGATTGGATTATTGAAATGGGGAAAACAAACACTACTCCCTCATCCGTACATGAAAGATAATATATTACTTACCCATTCGGGAAGTTTTTCTTACCAATGATATACAGATTAGCTTTTATCAGCCTGATTTCTTATTTTGCTGTTATCAACCATGAAATTGCTAAGTCCTGCTATATCACGTTTGGCCAGGTTCAGGCATTGGCGCATTGAGCAATGGATTACTGACCCCATTGCCACACAACGGGAAGTATTGCAAGACCTTGTAACCCATGGTCAATACAGTGAATTTGGCCGTAAATATGGTTTCACTTCCCTCTTTAATATCCGCAAATTCAAAGCCGCTGTACCCATACATGAATACGATGACCTGAAGCCTTATATAGAAAGACTGATGCAGGGCGAAGAAAACCTGCTCTGGAACACACCCGTTAACTGGTTCGCCAAAAGCAGCGGCACCACCAGCGATAAAAGCAAGTTTATACCCATTACCCAGGAAAGCCTCGAAGACTGTCATTATCAGGGAGCCAAAGATGTGCTTACCCTTTATTATAATTACCACAATGAAAGCCACCTGCTTACCGGCAAGGGCCTGGTAATAGGCGGCAGCCACCAGATCAGTAAAATAAATGAAGAAGTAAACTATGGCGACCTGAGCGCCGTACTCCTCCAAAATACCCCCATTTGGGCTAACTGGATCAGGACCCCCGAACTCTCCATCGCCCTCATGGATGAATGGGAAGAGAAAATTGAAAAACTCGCAGCGTCTACCATACCCGAAAACGTTACTTCTATTTCCGGTGTACCTACCTGGACACTGGTACTTATTAAACGCATTCTCGAAATTACCGGCAAACAAACACTCAAAGAAGTGTGGCCCGATCTCGAACTTTATATACATGGCGGCGTATCCTTCACACCTTATCGTGAGCAGTTTAAAAAACTTATCGGCGTGGGTTGCACCTATCTCGATATGTATAATGCCAGCGAAGGTTTTTTTGCCGCACAGGATGATCCGAATGAAGATGGCATGTTGCTCTTTTTAAACCATGGTATCTTCTATGAATTTATGCCGGTGGAAGAATACGGAAAAAAAGATCCGCAAACCATTGGCCTCGATAAAGTAGGACTGCATAAAAACTATGCACTCGTCATCAGCACTAACGGCGGTTTATGGCGTTACCTCGTGGGCGATACCATTCAGTTTACTTCCCGTTATCCTTTCCGAATAAAAGTGAGCGGTCGTCTTAAACAATATATCAATGCATTTGGTGAAGAAGTAATTGCCGATAATACCGATAAAGCCATTACCATCGCCGCAGAAAAAACAGGGTTACAGGTAAAAGATTATACCGCCGCCCCCGTTTATTTTGGCAACAACAGCAAGGGCGCACATGAATGGCTGGTTGAATTTGAACAATCGCCTGCCAACACCGATGCGTTTGCCTATGAACTCGATTGTGCACTCAAATCGCTCAACAGCGATTATGAAGCAAAGCGGTATAAAGATATGGCCCTCACCCTGCCACAGGTACACGCCGTTCGACCCGGTCTCTTCAATGAATGGCTAAAAAGCAAGGGGAAATTGGGTGGTCAGCATAAAGTACCTAGACTGAGTAATGATCGTAAATACATCGACGATATCAAACAACTGATGCAGCTCTACTTGTAATTTTTCCACTTCTATGGAACCAACAATGCATACCTGTAAAAACTGTGGTCATTACTTTCAAGGAAAATACTGTAATCAATGCGGTGAAAAAATGTACCAGGAGAAAGACCGGAAAATAGCTCACCTGTTTGAAGAAGCTTTTCATTTTATTACCCATTTCGAAGGTAGTTTTTTTACCACGCTGAAAACCATATTAAGCAGGCCCGGACAAGTTTCAAAAGATTATTGTGATGGTATCAGAAAAAAATATTTCAAACCTCTCTCTTTATTTTTATTGCTTGTAGTTGCCTATCTCTTATTTCCGCTTGCTTCCGGTTTGAATATGCCGCTTCAGTCTCATATGGAAAGCAATGAATACGGAGCTTATGCAATATCGAAAGTGGATGCTTTCCTGAACGCGCATCCCAACCATAGTTTACTTACGGTAAAACAACAATTCGCTGCCAAAAGTGAAAAGCTTTCGAAACTGCTGTTATTACTTATTATACCATTTTGTGCATTGGTATTGTGGCCGCTTAGTTTTTTCAGACGCAGGCTTTTTTTTGACCAGATGGTGTTATCTGCCGAGATCAATAGTTTCTTTTTAATCGCTAATTTTTTTCTCCTGCCACTCTTGATCATGCTCATTCAAACAGTTAGCCGTTTATTTAATTTTTCAACAGTATGGTTAAGTGATGATGTGTTCACTTTTACCGGGCAAACCGTTACGGCCATTTTCGCAGCTTTTGCTTTTAAACGCTTTTATGGTTTTGGTCTCTTTTACAGAATTATAGCCGCCCTTATTTTCATTTACCTTCATGGGCTGATAGTGTACATCTTGTATAAATTTACTTTATTTGTAGCCGTACTTTATCAAATACACTAATTATGAAACTACTTGAAGGAAAAGTATCGATTGTTACCGGTGCGGCCAGGGGAATTGGCGCAGCCATCGCTTTAAAACTCGCCGAACAAGGCAGCCATATTGCATTTACCTATGTAAGTGACAGCAGCGCCGATAAAGCAGCCGCTCTGGAGGCACAGCTTAAAGCACTGGGTGTAAACGCCAAAGCATGGAAAAGCAATGCCGGCAATTTTGCAGAAAGTGAAAGCTTTGTAAATGATGTACTGAAAGAATTTGGTACCATTGATGTTTGTGTGAACAATGCCGGTATCTCAAAAGATAACCTCCTCTTACGCATGACCCCCGAGCAGTGGGATGATGTGATGGACATTAACCTGAAAAGTGTGTTCAATATGACCAAGCAGGTCATCAGACCCATGATGAAAGCCAAAGCAGGCAGCATCATCAATATGAGTTCTATTATTGGTATCAGGGGTAATGCGGGGCAGAGCAGCTATGCTGCCAGTAAAGCCGGTATCATTGGTTTTACCAAATCGGTGGCACATGAACTGGGTAGCCGCAATATCCGATGCAATGCCATTGCCCCCGGTTTTGTTGAAACCGATATGACCCATTACCTGCAGGATGGCGATGGTGCCGCCGAGTTCCTGAAAAAAATTCCGCTCGGACGCTTCGGCAAGGCAGAAGAAATTGCTAATACCACTTTGTTCCTTGCTAGCGATATGAGTTCTTATATTACCGGCCAAGTACTTAGTGCCTGCGGTGGTTTGAACATATAACCAATATGCTCTTCTCTCCAACAGGAGAGGAGTATATTTATCTTTTACTTCCCTCTATCCAGGCCGTGTAGTTACCGATTATTTGTAGAACTGTCTGCAATCTGTTAACTTTCAGTTGTTTATAAAAATAATGGTGAACTTATTTTTTTGTTAAACAAATGCTTAAGCTTGCATATTGTTAAACAGGCGGTTACATTTGCAACTCATTATGGGTAAACGTATTATCAATATTTTTCTGATCCTGGTGATGGCCATACAAATCCTTCCCATTCAACAAATGGGTAAGCTTTTGTTCACCAACCAGTTTACAGAAGAAATACCCCATAATCTCGATCATTCCGGAGAGCCGCAACCATCGGAATCCAAAAGTGATTTCATTTCTACACCTGAACTCTCTATTTCACATCTTAAAGACTGCATCAACCTGATCCGCCCGATTACCGCCGAAGTAATTCCACAGAATCATACTACGGAAATTCATGTACCCCCACCCAACTGCTAACCGTTTTACCGACTTTTCCGCTTTTCTATCTTTATTATTATAAACTAATGCATGAATAAATATTTAAAACATGCAGGTGCCGATGTATCTGCGTCTATTGTGGTTCTCCTGGTGGCATTACCACTTTGCCTGGGTATTGCACTCGGGTCAGGCGCCCCGCTTTTTTCGGGTATTATTGCCGGTGTGGTAGGTGGTATTGTTATTGGTTCCCTTAGTGGTTCACAGTTAAGTGTAAGTGGTCCGGCAGCAGGTCTTACCGTTATTGTTGCCACTGCCATCACCAAATTACAGGTGTACGAAGCTTTTTTATTAGCCGTTGTAATTGCCGGATTGTTCCAGTTGATTTTCGGTTTTATCAGAGCAGGTGTTATTGGCGACTATGTTCCCAATGCCGTAATTAAAGGAATGCTGGCCGCGATTGGT
Source organism: Bacteroidota bacterium (assembly GCA_049324295.1). GTDB lineage: Bacteria > Bacteroidota > Bacteroidia > Chitinophagales > Chitinophagaceae > Sediminibacterium. Next base: position 7,041 of record JBMOKQ010000012.1, on the reverse strand, counting down.
CTGATCCTGATTATGAAACAGTTTCCTCACCTTGTTGGATATGATGCCGATTTTGAGGGTGATGAATCTTTTTTGCAACCCGATCATGAGAATACATTTACAGCGATGTTTAGTGCAGTAAAATATATTACACCCACTGCCTTAATCATTGGCTCGCTGTCCATAGTGTTACTCATGTTTTGGGAAAGCAAGTTCATCAAATCAAAGAAGTCATTGAAACTACTTCCTGGCCCGCTGGTGGTGGTACTTGTAGGAACCATTCTGAATGAATACTTCAAAACTTCACAACCGTCTTATGCATTGGATGCAAAACACCTGGTAACATTACCTGTTGCTACAGATGTGAACTCTTTTATTTCGTTCTTAACCTTCCCCGATATTGCCTTCCTGAAAAATCCGGATGTATGGGTATCGGGTATTACCATTGCCATTGTAGCCAGTCTCGAAACCTTACTAGCCATTGAAGCTGCAGATAAGCTCGATCCTTTAAAACGTGTTACTCCTACTAACCGCGAGTTGAAGGCACAGGGTGTTGGTAATCTGGTATCGGGTTTAATCGGTGGCTTACCGCTTACATCTGTTGTGGTGCGTACTTCTGCAAATATTTCAGCGGGTGCCAAATCAAAAATGTCAACCATTTTCCATGGTCTTATGTTAATGATTTGTGTGATGTTTATTCCAACCATACTCAATAAGATCCCATTAAGCGCTTTGGCCGCTGTATTGATTTTTACCGGTTATAAACTGGCAAAATTCACTTTATTTAAAGACTTTTACCGTAAAGGCTGGGATCAGTTTGTACCTTTTGTGGTAACTATTGGTGCCATCCTGTTTACCGATCTGTTGGTAGGTATTATAGTGGGTATTGGTGTTGGTCTTTTCTTCCTGATCAGGAGCAATTTCAGGTCGGCAGTAATGGTAGTGAACGATGATAATAATTACCTGATTCGCTTCAGGAAAGATGTTTCTTTTCTGAATAAACCAATTGTAAAAAAGAAGCTGGAAGATGTTCCGGCAAATGCATACGTTATTATTGATGCAACAAGGGCTGACTTTATAGATAAAGACGTGATTGAAGAGGTTAATAATTTTCTTTGTCACGCTCACCTGAAAAAAATCAGGGTAGACATAAAAACCAGTCAAAGTAAATCGATGCACAACTTATTTGTTATTCCAAAAAAATCATAAAATGAAAATCTACGAGAAATTATTACTAGAAAATAAAGCATGGGCCAGTGAAAAAGTGCAGTTCGATCCCGAATATTTTTCAAGACTTGCCGACATACAAAAACCCGATTTTTTGTGGATCGGTTGTAGCGATAGCCGTGTTCCGGCCAATGAAATTACCAACACGCAACCCGGTGAAATTTTCGTTCACCGCAATATTGCCAACATGGTGGTGCATACCGATGTAAACCTGTTAAGTGTACTGGATTATGCAGTAACACACCTGAAAGTAAAACATGTAATTGTTTGCGGCCACTATGGTTGCGGAGGTGTAAAAGCAGCTATGAGTAATCACGATTACAAACAGGTATTGAATATGTGGCTGCGTAATATTAAGGATGTATACCGCAATCACCGCGAAGAGTTAAATAACTTCTCCGATGAACAAAAAAAATTCGACCGACTGGTTGAATTAAATGTACAGGAACAGGTAATGCACCTTGCTAAAACATCTATTATACAACGTGCATGGAAAAATGAACAACGACCACATTTGCATGGCTGGGTATATGGTTTAAAAGATGGAATCATAAAACCTGTTTTTGAAATGTCGGCAAATACCAATATTGACAGTCTTTACGAATACGATGACTTATAAATAACAATGATCTGTGAGAAAATGCAATTCCTCACAGACCATAAACAACAGTTCATAAAAAAGAATTAAAACAGGAGAAATAAACTGTAGCTCAAAATAATTTACCTGATCGGATGTTGTTTTGAGCTGGAAGTAACAATAACTTTCTTTGACAATCTAACACTATGGCTCAACAAGCAATCGGCTCGCCTTCGGGTGCGGCCGGGAAATTTTTTGCGTTACTTAAACTCGACAGAAAAGATGTATCTGCTATTTATGCTTTCTCTATTCTCGCCGGTTTGGTACAATTATCCCTTCCATTAGGCATACAAACTATTATTAGTTTTGTAATGGCGGGGGCTATTTCAACCTCTATCATAGTGCTGATTGTTCTCGTAGTAACCGGCGTATTTATTTATGGCCTGCTACAGGTTCGTCAAATGCAGATCATTGAAAAGATCAAGCAAAAAATCTATACCCGTTACGCGCTTGAATTTGCAGACCGTATCCCCAAACTTGATATCGAAAAATTAGACCAGTATTACCTGCCCGAACTGGTAAATCGTTTTTTTGATACCATATCATTGCAGAAAGGTATTGAAAAAGTGCTGCTCGATGTACCGTCTGCCATTATACAAATACTTTTTGGCATCGTTCTTTTATCATTCTACCATCCAGTATTTATTGGCTTCGGAGCTTTATTACTGCTACTGCTCTATATTATTCTCCGCAACACACTTCCCAATGGTTTTACAGCCAGTATGGCCGCCAGTGAGTATAAATACAAAACCGCATCATGGCTCGAAGAAATATCAAGATCCATTAAGTCGTTTAAATATTCCAGGGGTACTTCATTAAATATTGAAAAAACAGATTTGCTGGTCAGCAGCTACCTCCTATCAAGAACAAGGTATTTTAAGATATTGCTTGCACAGTTCTGGAGCCTTGTAACATTTAAGGTAATTATTACCGCCACCATGCTAATTGTGGGCGTGTTACTTCTTACCGATCAGCAGATTAATATCGGTCAGTTTATTGCTGCAGAAATTGTAATTCTTACGGTAATGAATTCAGTGGAGAAACTAATCATTAACCTCGATAAAGTGTACGATTCACTCACTTCTATTGAGAAGCTCGATAAAATTACCGGCAGCGAAACAGAAAGCGGGGGAACAGAAATAATCGACAAACAGAGCGGCGGATTATCATTACGATTTATAGACCTCAACTTTAGTTATTCAGATCAGCATAACGTACTCAATGAAGTGAACTGCTCTATTGCTCCCGGTGAAAAAATATGCGTCATGGGTTCTTCCGGATCAGGAAAATCTACTTTACTTAGATTATTAACCGGTGCCTTCAAAAACTTTAGCGGTAGTATACTCGTCAATAATATACCCATTGGTAATTATAGTTTAAACAGCCTGAGAGCCTCTACGGGAATACTGTTGAGCCAACAGGATATATTCCAGGGAACTTTATGGGAAAATATAACCATGGGTAATAAAGATATTCGCCTCGTTGACATTACAGATATCATGGAAAAATGCGGACTCAGCGATTATCTCCAGTCATTATCGCGGGGGCTCGATACGCAACTCGATCCAACCGGTAAAAGATTACCTATGAAAACAAGACAGGGTATTCTATTGGCGAGGGCACTGCTGGGTAAGCGTCAACTCGTTTTGTTGGAAGAACCATTTAATGGAATTGAAAAAAAATTTAAAATAATGGTACTTGACTTCCTTAAAAAAGACCAGGAGGCAACCGTTATCATTGCTTCCAATGATCGGGAAGTTGCAGCGCAATGCAACAAAGTATTATACCTCGTAGAGGGAAAAATTAATGCTTTTGACAGCTGGGAAATTATTTCCAAACGATTTAATGCATGATTATATGAATAAATACCTTACCTGTGAGCCAGAGGAGGAATTAAACAATACTGCCATCCCATCTTTTCAGAATATATACCATATTACGAGAAGAAGCAGGGTAAGAAAATGGCTTTGGGGATCTTTGCTGCTGATTGTTTTATTAATGTTCCTTCCGTGGACACAGAACATACGTGCCAAAGGTTTAATTACTACTTTAAGACAGGAACAAAGACCTCAGCAACTCAATTCTGTTATAGGAGGAAGGGTTGAGAAATGGTGGGTGAAAGAAGGCGATTTTGTTCAGGAAGGAGATACCATTTTACAATTAGGGGAAGTAAAAGTAGAATATTTTGATCCGGCTTTATTGGAGAGAACGGGTATGCAGATTTCAGCGAAAGAGAGTGCTGCCGCAGGGTACGAAAACAAGGCTCAAACCGCTACACAACAGGTAAGCGCATTGGAAGAAGGCAGAATATTAAAACTTTCACAACTTGATATCAAACTCCGCCAGCAGCAGCTTAAAGTAGAAAGCGACAGCATGGAACTGAATGCAGTTCAGAATGAATTAAGTGTTGCAAAACGACAGATTGATGCGGCAAAAGCAATGCTCGATAGCGGTGTAATTGCACTGGTAGATTATGAAAGAAGAAAAATAAATTTTCAGAATGCAACTGCCAAACGTATAGGAGCAGAAAATAAACTACTGCAAAGTAAACAGGAATTAACTGCATTACGTATTGAAAAAAATGCGGTGATACAGGAATACGCCGATAAAATAGCCAAAGCAAAAGGAGAGCAATACAGCGCCATTTCAGATAAGGCAAGTAATGATGCAGAAGTGGCCAAATTAAAAAACGCCTATACCAATTACGACATGCGTAATAAACTTTACTATGTTACTGCACCACAAAGCGGACAAATTACAAAAGCACGTAAAGCAGGTATAGGAGAAGTGCTGAAAGAGGGCGATATGATCGTGGAAATTGTTCCCGATAAAATTCAATATGCCGTAGAAATGTTTGTATCGCCAATGGATATGCCCCTGCTGTCGAGGGGACAAAAAATCCGCTTTGTATTCGACGGTTTTCCTGCCATTGTATTCAGTGGCTGGCCATCTGGTTCCTATGGTACTTTCGGCGGAGTTGTAAACGCAATAGAAAATTCAGTAAGCATCAACGGCAGGTTCAGGGTATTGGTAACAGAAGATACTACGCAAAAGCCCTGGCCCAAACAACTACGTATTGGTGGCGGCGCCAATGGCATTGCATTACTGAAAGATGTAACTGTTGGTTATGAGTTGTGGCGAAACATCAATGGTTTTCCACCAGAATATTATCAGCCTGTAAATACAGATAACGGAAAATAAGTGAGCATGAAACTGATGTATACTTTTATTGGTTTACTTTTAACCTTGTACAGTTTTTCGCAGGTATTGTATGCAGATGATTTTATAAAAATAGTCCGCAGTAACCACCCGCTGGCCAAACAAGCGCAGTTAACTGTACAAAAAGCAAATGCAGATGTATTAAGCGCCAAAGGTGGTTTCGATCCGATGATAGCCATGGATGCCAGCAGAAAAACTTTCGATGGAAAAAATTATTACTTCTATACAAACCCTGAAATAAAAATACCCACCCGGATCGGTGCCGATATTAAAGCAGGTATTGAAAATAATGGCGGCCGGTTTGTAAGTTCGGAAACAACTGCCGGGCAAACCAGTTATCTCGGAGTAAGTTTACCGATAGCAAAAGGTTTACTTCTCGATAAAAGAAGGGCCACATTACAACAGGCCCGTGTATTACGTGAACAGAGTGAACAGGAGCAACTGAATGCCCTTAATAGTTTATTATTTGATGCTTATGTTGCTTACTGGCAATGGACAGGGAGTTACCAGCTGTTCCGCATCTATTCAAGATTTGTAACAGTTGCACAGGATAGATTGAGGCTGGTAAAAATTGGTTTTGAAAACGGAGAAAGAGCTTCCGTTGATACCATTGAAGCACTTACACAAGTACAGCAATTTCAGCTTTTACAAAATGAAGCATTACTGAAGCTTACCAATAGTACACTTGAGTTATCCAATTATATATGGGATGAAAGAGATAGTGGTTACCTTCTTTCTCCGCAATACATTCCTGATACAGCAGGTTTTACACGATACACTGTTCTACCCGATGAATCGGCCCTCATTCAACAGGCTTTAACAAGTAATCCGCAATTACGCATTTACGATTATAAACTGAATGCACTTGAGATAGATAGAAAACTAAAACAGCAGAATATCTTACCTTCTCTTAATTTAAAAGCCAACCTGTTCAACAGGGGTTATAATGTGTTCAAAGGCTGGAACAGTGCACTGTTCCAGAATAACTATATATGGGGTATTGATTTCAAGTTGCCTTTATTTATCAGGGAAGGAAGGGGTGAATACAAAAAGGCTACACTCAAAATCAGGGAAACCAATTATGAACTTTCACTGAAACGAAGAGAAACGGAGAACAAGCTCAGGTCTTACCTGAATGAAACAAAACAGGTACAACAGCAGCTGGTAATCAATGAACAGGTTTTCAGGAATTTTCAAACCATTCTCTCCGCCGAATACTTCAAATTCAGAAATGGCGAAAGTTCACTGTTTCTTATTAACACAAGGGAAAATAAAGTGATTGAAACAGCAGAGAAGCTGGTCGCTCTTCGTATTAAATACCTGAAATCAAGATATGCTGTTGACTGGTCGGCGGGTTTATTGCGCTGATAGAAATACAATTCCTTTTCTGCATATATAAGCGTGCCATAACAAATATGCAGCAATGGTTCTGTATGGTTTCCACAATTCCGTAACCATTTCCAATTCTTCTTTTGTTGTATGTAAAGGCAATTGCTTCATATGCTTGAGACTGTTTACTAAAGCAATATCACCAAAAGGAAAAATATCCTGACTGTGCAAACACATCATCAAAAAAACATCAACCGTCCAGTTACCAATACCTTTAATCTTTGTAAGTGTTGTACGAATGGTATCATCATCTTCCTGTACAAGGCTTTCCAGGTGAAGATGGCCATTTAATACTGCTTCCGACAAACAACGGGCATATACTGTTTTTTGACGGCTGAAATAGCAGGCTTTCATTTCTTCGTCGGAAAGCTGCAAAATATTTTCGGGGCTAATATTGGTTATATGGGATTGCAGTTTATCAAAAGCAGCACGTGCCGAAGCCAGCGACACCTGCTGTTCAAGAATAATATATGCGAATCAGGGGTTAAAAATTAGTCAATAACATTAAAGCTACAGTCAGTTTTCCGTATAAATGCAGTTTAAGTCCATTAGTAGATCTGACCTTTGAAGCATTTTGAATTTGTGTTTTT
>JBMOKQ010000011.1:0-1353 GCA_049324295.1 Bacteroidota bacterium | reverse complement strand
CAATAGTTCGGTAATTTTTTAAGCTGCCATAGAGCCGATGTTAAGGCAGTGGCTGTATAGCCGTTTTATTTTATTGCAATTCAGCTCTAACCCTAAGTTTGAAAAAATAGTTTCGGTCAAAAACTTGTTATAGAACCACGTTTTTATGCTTCGCATAGAAAATGGAGTTTCCTGCTTGTCAGGTAACGTAGCCCAACAGGTGTACTTCATTAATGTAACAGTCATGAGCGATAAATTAAAATGGTTATACAGTTTTGTTTCTGAGCGAGCCTGACATTCTTCCAGTCCGCTATATTGTTTGGCATCCCGGATCAAAAACTCTATCTGGAACCGTAGCTGATAATACCGGATGATCTTTTCGCCTTTCAATTTCGCATCTGTGCTTAAAAGGATTACATACCCTTTTCGATCTTTGCTTTGCAGGTATATGACTTTTACAACTCGTTTCAGGGCTACACACCACGCTTTCAACTCATATCCCTCCATGTCCTTGTTCTTATAACAGCTCTTCCATTTGCGTTTATCTATCTTCTTTACATTTACCTTGCCTCCATACATCCGTTTACGGCCTCTGCCCGATTTTTGTGCACCGTTGTACAAATACTGCAGATTGGCATCCGGACGCATTCGTGTAATCACCTGTAACTGCATCGACAGCACCGGATCAATAAACGTTTTCTTCATAAAGTAGCCGTCCACTGCCAGATATTTCGTACATGACAGTATAAATTCTATATTCTTCTTTATGATTCCCACATAATGGGCTACCAATTTATCTTTCATGTTCGCCGGTGTTTGTACCGCTTCTACACTATAGGCTGTCGCATCTTCGACATCCACCATGGCCAGGCAACCGATTTCCAACCCAGGTTTGGCTCTTTGATCTTTTCCGCTCCAGTACCGGTCTTTACCGTAAGTCTTTTTGCCACTCTTGTTAATATACGAGGGATCGAAGGCGGCAATACACTCTTTGTCTTTCAATGAACCCATCGCTGCCTCAAACCACCCACTGAAATTTATTTTCCGGCTGAACTGATGCCGGATGCTTTTTTCTGAATAATCTCCTCCTCCATACCGGTAAAGGTTTAAAAAATTATGACGCACAGGTAGCATTACCCATTTTTCAAACATCCATTGCAAAAATTTACGCTGCGGCTTGCTTATTCCCTTTACTTGTTCTATACTTGCAGCAATTAGGCCTATGGCCTTTTTAAAGGCGGTATTTTTGTTCTTCACAAAACATCTTACTGCCTTTTTTCTTTTTATAACCTACATGTGTATTTCTTTTTCTACACCCTCATTCTTATTCACAATTTCCCTTTTTGAGACAATAAAAAAACTACCGGACTATTG
>JBMOKQ010000010.1:0-24926 GCA_049324295.1 Bacteroidota bacterium | reverse complement strand
GTATGGTCGAAAAATGACTGAATTTACTTGTATTTAGATGCCTTTTTAGCATTTTTCCTGTATCAAATCACCATGCCTAATACGGATATTGAACCTTTTAAAGGCTATACGTAATATAAAATCAAAAATTTAGAGCCTGTTTAAAAATGTAAAAATAAAAGTAATAAAGGGCAAAAGTTAAAGATGAAAACAGCGTTTTAAAGGTGACTAAACCAAAAAGCGATGTATTCAACAGATTTAACTGATGCCCAGTGGAACAATATTAAGAACTATTTGGGCAGTGCGAGCAGGAAAAGGAAACACAGTCTTCGATCAGTCTGGAATGGATTGATGTAATTTATTAAAAACGGGATGTCAGTGTCCAAAGGACTCCTATGGAGGCGAATGCTTCCCAAAGAATTCCCAAGCTGGCAAGTAGTGTATTATTATTACCGCAAATGGGTGGATTTAGAAGTATTTGATATGATTCTGGATAAACTTCGGGCTAAAACAAGAGTGAATCTTGGTCAGAAAGCACCGCCGACACTGGGTATAATGGACAGCCAAAGTATCCGCTGGGGTAATAATAGATCGTTGAAGAGCTATGATGGAAATAAAAAGGTAAAAGGCATTAAGCGTCATGTGGTCGTGGATAAAAATGTTTTTTTATTAGCAGTAATGGTTACGGTGGCCCATATTCATGACAGCCAGGCTGCCATCTGGCTGATGCGGGTATTAAAGGATAGCTATTCAAATATCAAAACAGTTCTTGCAGATGGAGGATATCGAGGTGATATAATTGAAATGGTCAGAAAACGTTTTGGATATGCGTTGCAAGTGGTGATGCGGAAAAAAGAGGTACAATCATCAACATTTAAACCAGTTCATAAGCGCTGGATCGTAGAAAGAACCTTTTCATGGTTTGATAATGACAGGAGACTTTGTAGAAACTATGAATTACTTATGGAATCAGCCGAAGAAATGGTAAAGCTTTCCGCTATAAAACTTTTATTGAATAAATTTTAAACAGGCTCTTAAACAGGCTCATAGATTATGAAAAAGATTATATGGATAACAGCAGGCATTTTTACAGTGATGCTGTTTGGGTGCAGCACCACCTACAATGCTGTATCGTCCGATTACGACAGGTCTGTTGATTTTAGCCAATACAAAACATTTGCATGGCTGCCTGATAAAGCAGATACTGCCAATACCCGTTATAACAACGAAATTATAAGGAATAACATCCGCAATTATTTTGGGCAGTGTATGAGCGACAGGGGATATACTTTTGACGGCGAAAGCCCCGACCTGCTTTTGCAGTTGGTAATTACGAACGCTAAGAAGGAAAGGGTTGTCTCATCTTATCCATCGTCTTACTACTATGGCCCTTATTATTACGGAAGTCATTATTATTCGCCATACCGGTTTGGGTATTATTATAACAATTATCCTTCCTATGGCTATGGATATTCCCGTTCTTCAGGTTATTCAACCACTCAAAAACAAGAATATGTTAATGGTTCTATCACACTTAACCTTATTGACAGGAAAGCAAATAAGCTGGTTTGGAGCGGAACAGCCGAGGGTGATATTTATGACCCTTCACATATCAGCCATGATTTGCATCCTGCTGTACACAGCATACTAAATGAATACCCCGTAAAATCTTTATTGAAACGTAGTCATAAAATCAGGTAGTATGATCACCGCAATTATGAAAAGAAAATTTGCAAATAAAACCGAAAAAATAATTAATCGAAAAACCGGAGAAAGGGCCTGTATTAAGAGCAGGTGTTTAAATAGCATTCAGTGGATAGCAAAATACAGGTCTTTCTTTTATCAATATGAAATAATATAAAAATGAAAGTTATTAATCAGCATACAAAACATTCACTCCTTTTCAGAGACCTGGGTATTGATACCAACCAGGAACATGTGGTATTTATGCCTGCAAGCTGTCATGTGTGCAAGTCAGAAGGTTTTCAGGCATTGACAAGACTTTCTATATCATTGAATCGCTCTACTATCGTTGCCACATTAAATATAGTTAGCAGCGACTTACTGAAGGAAGGTGAAATAAGCCTTTCAAAAAGTGCTATACAAAAATTAAAGGTAAAGGACAGCGATTTGCTTGAGGTGTCACATATAGAAGCATTCAATTCAATGAAACATGTGCAGAAAAAATTAAATGGCAATTCCTTAAACGAGAGGGAATATGACGATATCATAAGGGATATAGCATCTCAAAAATATTCCAATATCTTCCTTTCCTCCTTTGTTGCAGCCTGTTCAGGAGAAAATTTAAATAAGGAAGAAATATATTTTCTGACGCTTGCGATGATGAAGGCAGGAAATAAACTTGAATGGGAAAATGAAATTATTGCCGATAGTGAATGTTTTGGCGGCTTACACGGTAACCGCACATCGATGATCGTTGTTCCTATTATTGCTTCTCTGGGAATAACCATACCCAAAATATCATCAATAGCTATTACATCTCCAGCAGGCCTTGCAAATACAATGCAAGTACTGACAAACGTAAACCTAAGCCTTGCACAAATGTACAAAGTGGTTGAAAAAGAAAATGGTTGTATTGTATGGGGAGGGGCTATGAAGCTATGTCCTGCAGATATAAATATTATAAAAGTAAAAAGAGCATTGGGGATAGATAGTGAGGGGTTGATGATTGCATCTGTATTAGCAAAAAAGGCTGCCGCAGGCATAACTCATTGTGTGATTGATATACCAGGTATTAACTCAGCGAAAGCGCATACTATTTATGACGCTGTTTCAATGATGCTGCGGCTAAAAGAGGTAGCTAATTATTTGGGGTTGAATGTTGAAGGCATTTGTTTCAATGGAGTGCAACCTCTTGGTTTTGGTCTTGGTCCCTCATTGGAAGCAGCAGAAGTATTATCTGTATTACAAAATGATACGACTGCTTCGAAGGACTTGCGGAAACGGGCCATCAGTATTGCAACAGAGATCGTTCGGTTAAGTTGGAATATAGAGTATTTGCCGGCTGAAGATTTAGTTATAAAAAAAATTGACAGCGGAGAAGCATTTTCTAAGCTTATCAACATTTGTGAAGCACAGGGCGGTTTTAATGAACCTAAGAAAGCTAAATATCGCAAAACAATTTTATCCCCTGGCACAGGCATCATCTCCGAAATTGACTGTCAAATAATGGCAAGGATAGCCAGGCTTGCCGGTGCCCCTGAAGAAGCTGAGGCAGGAATTGATTTCGGGATTCGATTGAGAGAATGTATTGAGAAAGGTCAACCACTTTTTACCATTCACGCTAATTCTCCGGAGCAGTTGAATTGCGCTTGTGAATATTATAAACAAATTGGGAATAAAATAATAAAACTTAACTATGAGTAACTGTGTGCTATTTGCAATTCCCGGAAATGAAGTGTTGGCTAACTCTTTAATAAAATTGTTACATGCCGAACCTGGTGAAGCCATCATTCGCCATTTTCCCGATGGCGAGACTTATGTAAAAGTAAACTCGAATGTACATGAGAAAGAAGCAATCATAGTTTGTTCCTTGCATCAGCCAGATGATAAGATACTGCCGCTTTACTTTTTAGCAAAAACGTTGAAGGAATTCAGAGCCTCTCCTGTTACATTGGTAGTGCCTTACTTAGCTTATATGAGGCAGGATAAGCGATTCACAGATGGTGAATGCATCAGTTCTGATTTGTTTGCCAAGCTACTTTCGTCATTTATTGATAAACTCATCACCATTGACCCCCATTTACATCGCCGCATTTCACTTGATGAAATATATCCTATTCATACATCCGTATTACATGCATCTCGTCTTGTATCAAAATGGATTAACGAAAATGTTCAGCAACCTGTTTTAATAGGCCCTGATAGTGAAAGCGAACAATGGGTAAGTAAAGTGGCTGCGGATGCCAATGCTCCTTATATCATATTGGAAAAAATCCGAAAAGGCGACAGAAAAGTAGAAGTATCTGTTCCACAAGTAGAGAAGTTTAAAGAATATACACCGGTGTTGATTGATGATATTATTTCAACTGCCCATACAATGATTGAAACAACCGGGCACCTGAAAAAAGCAGGTATGAAGCCACCTGTATGTATAGGTATTCATGCGGTATTTGCTGAAAAGGGGTACGAAAAGTTGATAAAAGCCGGAGCAGAAAAAGTAGTTACCTGTAATACAATCATTCATCCGTCTAATGAAATTTTTCTGGATGAACTATTGGCAAGGGAGATATGTAAAAACAGTTTTGTGATAGACTAAAAATATAAAGTATGAAATCAATTAAAGATATTGACCTGTCTCCAAAGCCCGATAAAAAATACTGGAAAAATTGCCACCGTGAATGGAGGGAAGAGTTTATTTATTTTTTATTAGTTGACCGTTTTCACGATAACAATAAAAGACATAGTGCCGCATTTGATGCAGTACATTCAGGTTTTGGCGATGAAGTGCAATTAGGAAAGATATGTGGCGGCACTTTGCGTGGCATTATTAGTCATCTTACTTATATAAAAAACCTGGGTTGTACTGCTATCTGGCTAAGCCCTGTTTTCAAAAACAACCCTGAGTCTTATCATGGTTATGCAATTGAAAATTATCTCGAGGTTGATGAACGTTTCGGTACTAAAAATGAGCTTGAAGAATTGGTAGAGATGGCACACGATCTGGACATGCGTGTTTACCTGGATATTGTGCTGCATCATGTTGGAGACAACTGGTGTTATCCAAATGGAAACGAATATTTTTATCATGAAGGCATGGAGTTTCCATTTGGCGAATGGAGATACCCCGACAGGCCTGTTCCGGTAGAGTTAAGAAACCCTGCCCTGTATGGACGTAAAGGACAGATAAAACATTTTGATGTATATCCTGAAACCAGGGAAGGAGATTTCTTTAGTTTAAAAGCTTTTAAAAATGATGAATCAAGGGAAGCCATTTATGTACAAAAATTATTAACTGCCATTCATTGCTACTGGATAAGGGAATTAGATATTGATGGCTTTCGGCTTGATGCGGTAAAGCATATGGGTGAATTGGCCATCAGTCGCTTTTGTTCCTATGTAAGAGAATATGCCTATTCGCTGGGTAAGAAAAATTTCTTTTTGTTTGGTGAAATAGTTGGAGCTGATGCAATAACAAGTAGATATGTTGGTTCTAAACTATTGGCAACCTATAACGATCAAAACATTTACTATGGATTAAATTCAGCGTTGGATTTCCAATTACATTTTTTATTGGAAGGCGTTATAAAAGGGAAAGATTCTCCGCACAAATTGATAGAGCGTTATGAGGAGCTGCAGAGAAATGCTTTAGAACGTGGCGAATATGGCGAATTCCTGGTAACATTTCTTGATAATCACGACCAGATTGGAAATGATTTTAAACACCGTTTTGGCCACGATGCCGAACCTGCACAAATTATAGCTGGTGTTGCATTCCTGCTATGTGCCCTTGGAACCCCCTGCATTTATTATGGAACGGAACAGGGCCTTGATGGCTGTGGAAAAGGCGATCGGTATATACGGGAATGTATGTTTAACCCCAATGATAAGAACACAAACCTGCTCAATCAGCAATCAGAAATATATAAAGCCATTGCATCCATTGCCAAATTCAGGAATGAAAGTAATGTATTAAAGTTCGGAAGAATGTTTATCCGGGAAATTTCCAAAAATGGTATTCATTTTCATTTGCCCGAGTGTCATAAATGCACGCTGGCTTTTTCCCGTATATTATACAACCAGGAAGTACTCTTTGTATTCAACTCTTCTACCCATGATGTGAAACAGGAATATGTTTTAATTGATTGTCAGTTGAATCGTGATAAACAATGGATGAAGCCGGTATACGGGTATAAAAGTAATGTGGAAATACTGCATTCTCCGGATCCTTCTAATCCCATTTGTTATATCAAACTGTATTTAAAACCAATGCAACTGGTGATTTTAAAAAGCACTTTTCTCTAAAAGCTCCGGTGATGTATAAACGAATTTACATATTGATGGTATTTTTATTGGCAGCAGTAACTCATTCTGTAGCACAATCCGGCTTTTCCAATTTTGATTTTGTGGAAAATAAAGGGCAATGGGACAGTAACATTAAGTTCTATGGAAAAATAAGTACTGGATCATTTTATTTACAACCGAAGGGATTTACGGTATTGCTGCATAACCCTAAGGATTTGCAAGACATTATGCAAAAGCGCCATGTAGAACAAACTGGCATTCCAGATAAAGTTCAAAATGACAGTTCTTCAAGTGTAAGAAATAATCCCCAAAAAAGTAAAGAAGAAAGCATACTTCATTCACATGCCTATACTGTAAGTTTTGTGGGTTGTAATGAAAATATTGAAATCATTCCTGAAAAAATGCAGCAAGCTTACAGTAACTATTTTATTGGTAATGATCCTGCGCATTGGGCGGCGAACTGTAGGACATATCAGGCACTGGTCTATAAAAATGTTTATCCCAACATTGATATCCGTTACTATTCTTATGGAGGTTCTTTAAAATATGAGTTTATCATTCGACCGGGTGGTGAGGTCAGCAATATTGCAATGAAGTATGAAGGAGTAGAAGGTATAAGCATTAAAAAAAGGGAGCTTCTTATTAAAACGTCCGTGGGTGAAGTAAAAGAATTATATCCCTATTCTTACCAGGCCACCGAATACACAAATTCAAGAGAAGAAATTAACTGCCGCTATGAAGTGTCAACAGATAATGTGGTAAGATTTAAAATTAAAAACTATTCCCGCAACACGACATTAATCATAGATCCAACTCTAATATTCTCAACATTTACCGGCAGTACTGCTGATAACTGGGGGTTTAGTGCTACGCCAGGTCCGGACGGGAGCACGTTTGTTGCGGGCATTGTTTTTGGTGATGGATTTCCCTATTCTTTGGGAGCCTTTCAATCCAGTTTTCAGGGTGGCAGCACCCAGAAAATAGATATTGGGGTTATGAAACTGGATGCCACCGGAAGTAATCGCATATATGCAACCTACCTTGGAGGAAGTGCCGATGAATATCCCCATAGCTTAATTGCCGATGTGCAAGGCAATCTGGTAATAGCAGGTAAAACATATTCTAACAATTACCCTGTAACACCCGGAGCAACAGTGGGCCCTGGAGGAGGGGCAGATATAATCGTTACAAAATTAAATGCTGCCGGTAACGGGTTAATTGGTTCTTTACGAATTGGCGGAACCAGCAACGATGGTGTAAATATCGAAGCACAGCACCAAACTAATATTCATCGGGCCATTTCACTTATCCGCAACTATGGCGATGATTCAAGAAGTGAAGTAACACTGGACGCAACAGGAAATATTTACCTTGCATCTTCTACACAATCATCAAATTTTCCTGTCACTGCCGGCGTTTTTCAGCAAGTATATGGTGGGGGAATTCAGGACGGCGTATTATTAAAAATCAACCCAACATGTAATAGCATTTTATTTTCCAGTTTTCTCGGCGGCACAAAAGAAGATGGGGCATTTGTATTGTCGTTAAACCCTCTGAATAATAATTTATATGTTGCAGGCGCTACTGCAAGCGATGATTTTCCGGGCAATAAATCCGGCGTTATACAACCAGTTTACCAGGGGGGTATTGCAGATGGTTTTGTTTCCATTATTTCCAATGATGGCTCTGTCCTCAATAAAACTACTTATCTAGGGACAAATGAGGTCGATATCATTTATGGTATCCAGTTTGATAAAAAAGGGTTTCCTTATGTAATGGGTACCACCCGTGGCAACTGGCCAGTTGTAAATGCCGCATTTGTAAATGCCGGGGCTAAACAATATGTATCTAAATTACCTCCAGATCTGTCAAATTTTGTTTACTCAACAACTTTTGGTACCAACAATTCCTTGCCTAATATTTCCCCGGTTGCTTTTTTGGTTGACCGCTGTGAGAATGTATATATATCCGGCTGGGGTGGTTATTTACTTTACAAACCTGATCCTTACGGGCAGGCTGGCACAGCAGGTATGCCGGTAACCCCGGATGCTATAAAGAAAACAACAGATGGATATGACTTTTATTTTATAGTTATAAAAAGAGATGCCTCACAGTTGTTATATGCCACGTTCTTTGGGCAGGATGGTGGCAGAGTAAACGACCATGTAGATGGCGGTACCAGTCGCTATGATGCCAATGGGACTATTTACCAGGCCATTTGTGCAAATTGTGGTGGGGGGGCTGCATTTCCTACAACTGCAGGTGCATGGGGAACGGTTAATGGAACTGGTGGCAAGGGATGTAACTTAGCAGTTGTAAAAATCGCTTTTGACTATGCAGGAGTTACGTCTGGTGTGCGTTCTTTCATTAATAATAAGCCCGATAGTTTTGGATGCTCACCGCTTACGGTGGTCTTACGTGACACGGTTCGTAATGCACGAAGTTATGAATGGCGTTTTGGTGATGGTACTCCTGATATACAAACAACGGCATACGAAGTTTCTCATGACTATAATCAAACAGGTGATTACCCGGTACGGCTGATTGCGATTGATTCTTCCAGTTGTAATATCCGTGATACCTCATATATAACTGTACGGGCAGGTGACATTAAAGCCAACCTTGCTTTTTCATTTGCCAAATTACCACCCTGTCAATCTTTAACGTACCGGTTTGATAATTTATCAACCGTTCCACCCTTAACATCATTGTCAGGCAAAAAATTTATATGGGATTTTGGAGATGGCTCTCGAAGCAATACTACAGGACTCACAAATATTACTCATGTATTCACTGCTACAGGCAGCTATAAAATAAAACTAATTTTATTGGATACCTCTTATTGTAATACGCCAGATTCGGTGGAACAGGAAATGCGTATAGCCCCTTTAGTAATAGCCCGGTTTGAAACACCTCCGATAGGCTGTGCACCATACAAGGCTGTCTTTAAAAATGTTTCGCAGGCTGGCCAGCAATTTATATGGAATTTTGGAGATGGTACGGGTTCGTCAGAAATAAATCCCGTGCATGATTTTTCCGTAGGTTCATATAATGTACGGCTGATTGCGATTGACTCTTCTACCTGTAACCTTATTGACAGCAGTGCCATTACAATCATAACGGTTAGCCCAAAACCTGTTGCCGCCATTAGCCATAGCCCCTTTATTCCAGAACCAAACAAGCAGGTTATTTTTACTAATAATTCAACCGGTGCAAACAAGTTTGAATGGGAATTTGGTGATGGAGAATCGGCCGTAAGATTTTCTGTTGATACAATTGCTCATCAATATAATGAAACCGGTACGTATAATGCCCGATTAATAGCTTTTAATACCGCAGGTTGCACTGATACAGCATATCACGCAGTAAGCGTATTAATAAACCCTTTGCTGGATGTCCCCAATGCTTTTACGCCTGGCCAGCTTGGGAAAAACGGGATTTTAAAAGTTGAAGGTTTTGGCATAGGAAAGATGACATTTCGCATTTTCAACCGCTGGGGGCAAAAGGTTTTTGAAACAAATAACCGCAGTGAAGGCTGGGATGGAACATTTAATGGGGTACCCCAACCTATGGATGTATATGTGTACACGTTAAATGTTGATTTTACTGATGGGAGAAAAATAACAAAACAAGGAGACATTACGCTGATAAGATAATGCGAAAACATTAAAAATGACTAAGGCAAACCATATACGTGTTAATGTTGAAATATACTCCAATGGAATTCCATTGGAAGAAAGTAGCTATTGCATAAGGCGATACGTTGCCCGGTATACAAAAATATTGATACTGACTTTTTATTTTGCAACTCTTCTTTTTTATATTACTGAAGCACAAAGCCCGTATTTTTCACAGTGGTTTAATTCTCCTTTAACTACCAACCCTGCTAATACAGGTTTTATTCCCGATGCAGATTACCGCATTGGTGCTAACTATCGCACACAATGGTCAACCGTAATGTCGGTACCTTATAAAACCATGAGCATTTTTGGTGATGCACAGGTGCTGCGGAATAAACTTGAAAATGGATGGATTGGATTAGGTGGGGTTATAATAAGCGATGTTGCAGGAGCAGGTAAATTAACAACTAACAAAGTATATGGTTCACTTGCTTATCACCAAATGTTGGATAATTCCAGTTTACTGACAGCAGGTTTTAATATGGGCTGGATAAGCAAACGCATTAATACATCGGATTTAAGGTTTCCAGACCAGTTTGACGGAAAATTTTTCAGCAACCAGGTACCCAACAGTGTTTTGCTGGATATTCGGTCCATTAATTATTTTGATTTACAGACAGGAATTAATTATGCTTATTTCCCTTCTGATAAAATTTATTTGAATGGTGGTATTGCAATATGGCATATTAATCGCCCAAGAGAATCTTTTTTTTCATCTAACCAAACTGGGTTTGATAACCGCCTATCCCCCCGCTATAGCGGCTTTTTAAATGGGAGTTTTAAGCTGAATGAAGAGATGATTATAAATCCGATGGCATATTATACGATACAGGCACGGGCTTCTGAATTCACCCTCGGTATTAATACACAGTATAACTTGAAAGACCAGGGAGAAGTGCAATTGCTGGCCGGATTATATTACCGGAAAGGCGATGCAGTAATTCCTATGGCGGGGCTTAGCTGGCATAACATCCGTCTGCTTTTTTCGTATGATGTAACAATATCATCGTTAAAGCAATACAATCAAAGCCGTGGGGCCTGGGAATTTTCGTTGCAGAACTATGGGTTTTATAATGAGTACAAAGGAGATAAAAGACAAAGTCTGTGTCCGAAATTTTAATGGAAACAGCAGGATCAATGCCGGAAAAAATGCTCAACTGCTGGTAATGTAAATATGGATTATGTCTGAAATAGCACGGGCAATAAATTATGAACTTAAAAAAGTAGTAAACAATTAAATATCAAAAAAATGAAAAAAGCAAGTTTCTTAGTAGGGATAGCCATAATAGTAATTACTGGCTCCTGCAACAATCAGTCATCAGATAGTAACCAGCCAAAAGAGATGAAACACAATGCTATGAACATGGACTCCATGAAAGTGGATAGTTCAATGCATGGTAATCATCAAATGGGGGATTCTTCAAAGAAGTAATCTAATGCCTGTTTTGTAAAGAGATTGGAAATGCTTAAAAGCTCTTTTCAGACTCTAATAGCTGTTTCTTATGTAAGTATAAATTGGCAACGGTCTTTTGAAAATATCAACTATCTATTCATTATTTAAACATTTCATTTATGAAAAAAATTATCATTTTATTAGTCGTGCTTTGTTCTGGTATTGGCAGTTTTGCACAAAAAACAGATAGTAGTATGCACCACCATCATCACGTTAAGTCGGATGCCATTCAGGATGTGTACACTTGTTCAATGCATCCAGAAGTAATAAGCAGTACGCCCGGTAAATGTCCAAAGTGTGGGATGGACTTAGTAAAAAAGAACAAAGAGACCGGTTCAAAGAAAATCTATACATGTTCCATGCATCCGGAAATACAAAGCGACAAACCAGGTAATTGTCCTAAGTGCGGCATGAAGCTGGTAGAAAAGAAAATAACAGAAAAGGAAAAAACTCAAAAAAAGGGAATGGATGGAATGAAGATGGATAACATGTAGCATATACCGCATGCAAATAATAATACCTGTTGGCGGAGTTACTTTAATGATTTGGATAAAGAGGATCAACGTGCTGAAATATTTGTGATTATAGAATCAATATCAGCACTTAGCTCCGCCAACAGGTTAAAAATCTCTTTTACTATGTTTATAGCTTATAACTGAAATAATGCAGATAGAGAAACGAAAACTAAAAATGACCACGATTAAAAACAGAATATATTCTTACTGTACAGCTAATAAAGTTGTGATGCTCCATACACTGGTGGGGACCTGTATTTTTTATTTCTTCATTCATCCGATTACAATGGTGATGTACTGGTTTGAATTTAATGGGGGTAACCAGGCTAATTTAAAATTGGCAGATATAATTATTCAAAGATCAGCTCATGCATTTTCCTTTCACATGACCGGCATGTCATCAATTTTTCTTGCTATTGGGATAATTACTGGAGCAGGTTCAGGAACTTATTACAAGCGTATTCAAAATAAAAGCAAACTTCTTTTAAAACAAAAAAAAATCATCAGCCATGATATTGAACAAACTATTCAGAAGGGCGAAAATGAATTCACAGAATTCAAATCTTCCATCCGCTACGACTATTCAAAAAAAGCAACTAATAAGGACTTGGAAACTGTGATTGCAAAATCAATTACCGGGTTTATGAATGGAAAGGGAGGGAAATTAATCGTAGGTATTGCTGATAATGGTGAAATTCTGGGATTGGAAAATGATTATGCAACACTTAAACATAAAAGCCGTGACGGATTCGAGCGTAGAATTTACGAAATCACAAGTTGCTTTATTGGAGCTGAATTTTGTTCACTTGTACATATTTATTTCCATGCCAGGAACGAACATGATTTCTGTGTTATAGACATCGAAAAAGCATCATCCCCGGCATACCTCAATTTTGAAAAAAATACAATTTTCTATTTGAGAGCCGGTAATGCAACAATACCACTATCAGTAAAAGAAACAGTGAATTATATTGAACTTAACAAAATGAAAAGAAAAGAAAAGATATCACTATTGTCCGACTAAAATATAAAGAAAAGGGGTAAAAAAGGGCAGTTCCCGAAGAACCGCCCAATTAGTTAAGTTTGAGTTACGAAGCTTAAACAATAACTAATGAGTGAAGTTAAAAAATTTCCCGGACAGCCGATACTATCTCAAATATTAGATGTCGTTCCGAATGCTATCATCCATGCAGCGAACAGAAAACATAAATCGAACCGTTACTATAAGCGATTACCCTTGCGGGTTCACTTAATGAGCCTTTTGTATGGGGTATTCAGCTACTGTAATGGGCTACGGGAGCTCTGTGAGGGTCTGCTGGCCTGCGAAGGCAAGCTGTCTCACCTGGGTTTGGATAAAGCCCCGGCCCGCAGTACCCTATCAGATGCGAATAACAAACGCAGTTATCAGGTCTTTGAAACAATTTATTACGGATTACTCAGGCAGTACCATAGTTTTATCTCGGACAGCCGGTTAAAGGGCTTAAGCATACGGAACCTGAAGATCATAGACAGCACTACTATCCAGTTGTTTAGTGAGCTGCTTCGAGGTGTTGGCCGTAATCGGCTGGATGGAGCT
Source organism: Bacteroidota bacterium (assembly GCA_049324295.1). Taxonomy (GTDB): domain Bacteria; phylum Bacteroidota; class Bacteroidia; order Chitinophagales; family Chitinophagaceae; genus Sediminibacterium. The sequence continues at coordinate 11,738 of JBMOKQ010000010.1, read as the reverse complement.
AGGAAAAAGGGTGGCATTAAAGTGCATGCCATGATGGATGCGTTCAGCGGGGTTACCGAATTTGTGCGCATGACCGAGGCGCGGGAGCATGACCGCAGGTTCCTGTACCATCTGCAGCTACCCGCTAACAGTTGGCTGGTCTTTGATAAGGCTTATACAGTCTATGACCAGTTTGCTAAATGGACGGTTCAAAAGATATGGTTTGCGACCCGTATGAAGGATAACGCCGATTTTCACGTTACCAAAGTATTGGTGGATAAAACCAAGAAGAAAAACGCCAAAGGAGTGCTGAAAGAACAATACATTACCGTGGCAGTGAAGCAGAATGGAACCGTGATACAACGCCTAAAGCTCAGACGGATAAGCTTTAAAACGGATGAAGGGAAACTATATGTGTTTGTAACTAATAATTTTACCTTACAGGCATCACAGATTGCGACCATTTATAAAAACCGTTGGATGATCGAATTGCTCTTTAAGCAGATCAAGCAGAACTTTCCATTGCGCTACTTCTGGGGAGAGAGCCCTAATGCCATTAAAATGCAGGTATACAGTGTATTGATAGCTCAGTTGTTGATGGTAGTGATCAGGAAGAAAGCTGCTACCAAAAAATCATTTGCCAATATGATAACGGTGATTCGATTGCATTTGATGAGCTATGTGGAACTTCTGGCTTTTATCAAAGACACCTACAAAGCATGGAGGAAAACGCACAACGCATCGTTTGCATTTACACCGTAATAAACCATAGGGGGGCTCCCCCTCGTTTTGAAACAACAGATTTTTAAGCTGTAAACACGATCTATAAAGGGTTACAGCTCAATAATACCCGACTTTAGTCGGACAATAGTGTAAAAAAAACATTTAAGCAACTTAGACAAAATTGTATGAATTTATTGAATCATGAACAGGGGTATTTTTTTTGGGAGATTGTAATATTTCTCATTTTTATTGTTCTCCTAAAAAAAGCCGCTTGGAAACCTGTAACCAGGTATTTAAGCGAAAGAAGAAATGTTATTTTGGATTCACTGGCTTCAATAGAAAAGGTGCAGGTAACGGTAGAACAGTTAAAGAAAGAAGCTGAGTTGTTGAATAAAAAAACAGTTGATGAAATATCGACATTGCAAAAGGATACAAAAGAATATAGTGAAAAAATACTTTCTGAAGCAAGTACGAAAGCTAAACAAAATTATGACCTTATCATTGAAGATGCAGTTTTATACGTTCAAAAATTAAAGATGGATGCAATAATCGAAATAAAGAATCAAACTGGCATAATGGTGATAGAACTGGCAGACAAGGTATTGCGTAAAGAATTAACCGAACCTGCCAAACAAGAAGAATTAATTAAGAGATTAACAGAACAAATTGAATTTAAAAAGTTGAAAGTGAAATGACGTTTAACTATGCTGGTTATTAGTCAGACAAATATTATCTAAAAAGAGAAACCCATCTGTATCAACACAAAAATATCAATATGATTAAAACAGTAGTTCCTAATTTAAAAATCCCAGTGCTACAATTATACTGGCATTTGATAACAGTAAAAAGTAAATGGCTGTATTTTATTACATCCCTTAAAACAAATTTTAAACATCTTAAAACCCAACTCAATTCATGGTACAGAACCTTATAACATTTGCTTTAAAAAACAGAATGATGGTTCTGCTGGCAGCAGCACTTTTATTCGTCTGGGGTTATAACTCAATAAAAGATAATCCTATAGACGCTATTCCCGACTTGTCCGAAAATCAGGTTATTGTATTTACAGAATGGATGGGCCGAAGCCCACAGTTGATGGAAGATCAGATTACTTATCCGCTCGTATCTAACCTGCAGGGCATTCCCCGAATAAAGAACATCAGAGGTACATCCATGTTCGGGATGAGTTTTGTGTATGTAATTTTTGAAGATGATGTTGATATCTATTGGGCCCGTACCCGTGTGCTGGAAAGATTAAACTATGCCCAACGTTTATTGCCGCCGGGTATAACACCATCGCTTGGCCCAGATGGAACTGGCGTAGGTCATATTTTCTGGTATCACCTGGATGCGCCAAAATTAGATTTAGGGGAACAACGTGCCTTACAAGACTGGTATGTAAAGTTTGCATTACAAACGGTAAAAGGTGTTGCTGAAGTAGCTTCTTATGGCGGTTTTGAAAAACAATACCAGATTGTGCTGGACCCTGTGAAATTGCAATTCTATAAAGTATCGCTAATGGATGTAATGAATAAAGTAAAGGCGAACAATAATGATGTGGGCGGAAGAAAATTTGAAATGAGTGACATGGCTTATGTAATTCGGGGATTGGGCTACATTAAAAGCAAAGAAGATGTGGAAAGTATTGCCTTAACACAATACAACGGTATACCGGTAAGAGTTAAAGATGTTGGCTCGGTGCAAATGGGGGGCGACTTACGTTTAGGTACGCTTGATGCAAACGGAGAAGGCGAAGTAGTAGGAGGCATTGTAGTAATGCGTTACGGGCAAAATGCAGATGAAGTAATAAAGGCCGTGAAAGCTAAAATAAAAGATGTAGAAAAAGGGTTACCCGAGGGAGTTACAATTAAAGCTTCCTATGACAGAAGTGGATTGATAGAAGCAGCTATTGAAACTGTAAAAGGAAAACTAATAGAAGAAATAATTGTGGTTTGTTTAGTGGTATTGGTTTTCCTTTTCCACTGGCGAAGTGCTTTAAGCATTATTATTCAAATTCCAATAACAATCGCTATCAGTTTTACCCTGTTGAATGCATTTGGCATGTCATCAAATTTAATGTCTTTAACAGGTATTGCATTAGCCATTGGGGTTATAGTGGATAATGGAATAATCATGTCTGAAAATAGTTATCGCCAGCTTTCTGAATGGCAAAATAATAATCACCCTGAAAATAATTAATACGATGAATTTCTTAAAAAAATTAAAAGAACGTTACAGTAAAAAAGATAGCCCTTCTTACCGGAAAATTCCCGATGATATTAGAATGTCAATTATAGAACGTGCCTGCAAACAGGTATCAAGGGGCGTATTTTTTTCTACCATTATTATTATTGCCTCTTTTCTACCGGTATTTTTATTAACCGGGCAGGAAGGAAAATTGTTTCATCCCCTGGCTTATACTAAAACATTTATCCTGGCGGTAGATGCAATATTGGTACTAACGCTGGCTCCGGTGCTTATTTCTTTTTTTATGAAGGGTAAGTTTTTACCTGACAATGCTAACCCGGTAAACCGGTTACTTGAACGAATTTACGAGCCCGTTATTCGGGCCTGTATTAAAAGAAAATGGGTAACACTTGGTGTAAATATAGCAGCATTGATAATAAGTGTTCCGCTTGTTATGGGACTTGGCCGTGAGTTTATGCCCCCGCTGGACGAAGGGTCGTTGTTATTTATGCCTGTGATGATGCCGGATGTTTCCAATTCTGAAGCCAAACGCATTTTGCAGGTTCAGGATAAAATTATAAAAAGTGTTCCTGAAGTAACCCATGTCTTGGGAAAAGCAGGCCGGGCAAGTTCAGCAACAGATAATTCCCCCATCAGCATGGTTGAAACAATTATTATGCTGAAACCAAGGAGTGAATGGAGAAAGGGATTTACAAAAGACAGTATCATTAATGAATTGAATGCAAAGCTTCAGATACCAGGAGTTACAAACGGATGGACACAACCTATCATCAACCGTATCAATATGCTATCCACGGGCATACGTACAGATGTAGGCGTAAAAGTATTTGGTCAGAACCTGGATACTATTTATGCATTTGCACAACAAATTAAAAAAGCACTGGAAGGCACTCCGGGAGTAAAAGATTTATATGTAGAGCCTATAACGGGTGGTAAATACATTGATATAGTAGTTAAGCGTGATGAAATTGGCCGATACGGTTTAAGTATTGACGATGTGAATTCAGTAGTGGAAACAGCTTTGGGTGGAATGCGGCTTACCACTACTATTGAAGGCCGCCGTCGCTTTTCAGTTAATTCCCGATTTGCCCAGGATTTCAGAAACAATATTGAATCTTTAAAAAGATTACAGGTGCAAACAATGAGCTTTGGCCCCATACCGCTGGATGCAGTAGCAGATATTCAAATACATGAAGGTCCTCCAATGATCAATTCAGAAAATGCCATGTTGCGTGGCACTGTATTATTTAATGTAAGAGAACGGGACTTAGCCAGTACTGTCATGGAAGCACAGAAAAAGCTGGATAAAATGATTGGTAAAATGCCTAAAGGATATTTCCTCGACTGGAGTGGACAATATGAAAATTTAATTCGGGGTGAAAGAACATTAAAAATGATTTTGCCCATTGTACTGATTATCATTTTTATGTGTATGTATTTTGCCTTCAATTCCGCACGGGAAGCTTTTTTCAGCCTTATCTCTATTCCTTTTGCATTAATAGGCGGAGCTTATTTTGTCTATTTCTGGGGCGTTAATCTTTCGGTAGCTGTATCTGTTGGCTTTATTGCATTATTTGGTTTGGCGGTGGAAACGGGGATTGTGATGGTTATTTATCTCAACGATGCGATGCTGCAATTAGTTGCTAAAAAAGGAAATTCAAGGGAAACCATTACTAAAGCAGATTTAAAAGAATATGTAATAGCAGGTGCTGCCAAAAGGTTAAGACCAAAATTGATGACCGTAAGTGTATCCTTATTTGGCTTGGTTCCTATTCTTTGGAGTACTGGTGTGGGAAGTGATGTAATGATACCTATAGTACTACCGATGATTGGTGGTGTATTGACTTCATCAACGCATATTCTTTTGGTAACACCCTTAATATTTTTAATGCAGAAGGAATATGAGTTAAGAAAGCATGGGAAAATAGATGTATTGGAAACCAAACATTAATAAAATAACTATGAAACTAAATACAAAATCCTTTTCAATAATAGTGACTGCGATAGCTGTACTGCTCATAGTGCTGAACGGGTGCAGCCAAAAGATTTATAAGGACATACAAAGCAGTTTTGACAAGTCAGTAGATTTTAAAAAATACAAAACCTTTGCCTGGCTACCGGATAAAGACACAGCAAATGCAAAAATAAATTATGGAATGATACGAAATAATGCAGTGAACTATTTTACGCATTGTATGGGTGAAAGAGGTTACAAAGCCAATATTGACAGCCCGGATGTTTTACTGGAACTGATAATTAAAAGTGAAACAAAGGAAAAGAAAGACCTAACTCTTCCGGCACCCTATAGTACTACAACGGTTACCACTTATGCAAACCCCTACCTGCATCCATTGTCTAACCCGTTAAAGTACACAAAACCTTTTACGTATAAATATTTCAATTATCCACCACAAAACCAGGTACAGAAAGAAACTTATTTAAAAAATTCAATTACACTAAATGTTATTGACAGAACACAGCAAAAAATAGTTTGGAGTGGAACGGCCAAAGCAGATTTATACGATACAGCTTACCTGCAAATGAACCTACACCCGGTTGTATATGATATACTGGAACAATATCCCATAAAACCATTTTATAGGCATCGCAATAAAACAAGAGACAACCGGTAAATAGAAATTAGAATAATAAATTAAATAGTTTAAATTAATTAAAGATGAAAACAAAAATTTATTTCGCATTAGCCTTGATCATTTCTCTGGTTACAGTTGTGTCATGTAATTCAAATGGATCTTCTGAGAAAGATAATAAAAAAACGATGGTGGGAGCCACTGTCATTTTCTCTGATACAGGAATTACAAAACTCGTAAATAGTCAGGTATGTATGATCAACAACAGGTTTATGAACTCAGAGCAGATCGCAGTTCCATTGAATGAAAAGACATACTACGGCTGTTGTGAAGGTTGTGTAAAGGCCTTAAAAGAAGATTCAACAACTCATTATATTCCTGACCCTTTGTCGGGTGAACAGGTAGATAAAGCAATTGCTTTTATTATTGGCAAACCCGGCTCAAAGGAAGATGTTTTTTACTTTAAAACAGAAACAAATGCAAGAGAATATTTCAGCAAATATCTTCAACGAAAACGGTAGTTTAAAAACAAATAACCGGAGCCGTTAATACACATTAATGGAAGAGGAGCCCCGGAAACAAAAAAGATAATCAATATAAAACAGATGTATGAAGAGATTTTTTTATTTAATATGGGTACTTATGCTTTTATCGGGCTTTTCAGCCAATGCACAAAAGCCAGCAGGCATTAGTGAAATTCTGGATTCAATTCAGGCGAGTAATCCAACGCTTAAAATGTACGATGCAGAAGTGCGTTCTCTAGATGAAACTGCCAAAGGTGCTAAAAGCTGGATGGCTCCGGAACTGTCATCAGGCTTTTTTATGGTACCTTATGCCCCCCGCTATTGGAAGTCAATGAATGGGCAACCGGGCATGGGACAATATACTATTGCAGCGCAACAAACCATACCCAATCCTAAACGGTTAAATGCAGACTCCAAATACATGTCGGCTATGTCATCTGTAGAAAAGGAAAAGAAAGACTATACATTGAATCAACTATATGCTGATGCAAAGAAAAATTATTACGAATGGGTTGTAATAAAAAAACAACTGTTGATTTTAGATGACAATGAAAAGCTTTTAAACTATATGATACAAAGCGCTGAAATACGTTATAAAAACGGGCTTGAAAAAATAAGTGCTTACTATAAAGCAAAAGCTGCGTTGGCAAGTGTACAAAATATGAGGGTTATGCTGGAGAACGAAATCAAGCAAAGAAAATACACAATTAATACATTAATGTACCGGGATAAAACGATTGAATTTGATATTGATACTTCATATACATTCAATAGCTATCAAAATCTGGCTTTTGATACTGCTTTGTTTGTAACAAACAGAAGCGACATAAAAGCTATTGAAAAGGAAATGTACATAAATATATTAAAACAGGAAACTGAAAGAACAAGGCTGCTACCCGAATATGCTGTACGGTTTGAAAATGCCTATGGATGGGCAAAACAACCCTTGCAATTTTCTGCAATGGTATCAGTTCGTTTGCCAATGGCCCGTTGGTCGGCTAAAATGAACAAAGCCAATATTGAAGGGCTGAAATGGAAAAATGAATCATTGAAACAACAGAAGCAAATGATCCTCAATGAATCTACCGGTTCAGCGTATGGTTTGCGAACAGACATCTTTAATAAAAGAAAACAAATCAAACTGTACGAAGAAAATATACTGCCAGCACTTCGCAGAAATTATCAAACATATCAATTAGCCTATGAACAAAATACAGAGGACCTGTTTCAATTATTTGATGCATGGGAAACACTCAATATGACACAGCTTGAATATTTAAAGCAATTACAGGAATTGCTAACGATGCAGGTTGAACTGGAAAGGATCTTACAAATAAGATAATTATTCATCTTAAAATATTTCAACTATGAAACGCAGAGAGTTTATAAAAAATACTGGTTTAGGAGCTGGCGGTATATTAACCGCAGGTTCTATTGCAACCATTTTAGCCGCATGTAATAAGAACAACATGATGAATGGAGGTGATATGAATATGGGCGGGCAACCTGTTCCTGTAACTGAAGGGAATTTCAGCAGGTTGCTCCCTGTTCCCAACACAGTAACAGGTAATGCTGTATTAACGGCACAGGCAACAACGGCAAATATTAATGGCAGGAATATTTCTGTATTGGGTTACCAGGCTAACGGCATATTGGGCCCTACTATCCGTTCTAATAATGGCATAAAGGCTAATATCAATTTTCAGAATAATCTTTCTGAAAAAACTAATATCCACTGGCATGGTTTAAAAATTCCGGCTAATATGGATGGCCATCCTGAAGCTGTTATAAATCCCGGCAGTGGGTTTAATTATCAGTTCGCAATTAATCAACGGGCCGGGCTATGTTGGTATCATCCGCATCCTGAGGGGGCAACCGCAAGACAGGCTTTCCAGGGATTAGCCGGGTTGTTTATTATTAATGATCCTGAAGAAGCAGCTTTAAATTTGCCTTCCGGCATTTATGAAATTCCATTGGTAATTCAGGATAAGCGGCTTACTGCATCTGGCATTACATATAGTCCTTCTATGGGAGAAGTGATGTCGGGCTATATGGGCGAAACAATTATTGTAAATGGAGAAACATCTCCTTACACTGAAGTAGCAACACGTTACTATCGCTTGAGGATACTAAACGGTTCCAATGCCCGTATCTATAATCTTGCTTTGAGTAATAATGCTGATTTAATTATTATCGGTAACGATGGAGGTTTATTAAAAAATCCGGCTACAGTTAAAAGTGTTTTAGTGGCACCGGGAGAAAGATTAGATGTACTGGTAAACTTTTCCGGGTTAACCATCGGCACAGAAGTATATTTGGAAAGTAAAATGTTTGATAATGGTGGCAGTGCTCAAGGCAAACAGAGTTTTAAGATCATTAGGTTTAGAGTAACTCAAACTATAAGTGATAGTTTCACTTTACCCGTTGCACTTCCTGCTTCCTCATCTTCAAAAACAAGAAATTTTGTCATTAATGCCATGCAAATGAGCAGTGGTATGAATATGACAGGTATTCACAGAATAATGATAAGACCTATGATAAAAACAGGATTGATGAAAACGTATCAGCCAATGCAACCGAAATATGGGTATTTGATAATTCACAGGGTGATGAACCGCATCCCATGCACCTGCATGGCGTACATTTCCAGGTATTGGAAAGAAGTGGCGGGCGGGCACAGTTGAATGCTTCGGAAAGTGGCTGGAAGGATACTGTTTTGGTAATGCCCCGGGAAACAGTAAAAATCATCATTCCATTTTCAACATTAGTAGGGGTATTTGTTTTCCACTGCCACAATCTTGAACATGAAGATGATGGCATGATGTTACAATATCAATTGACTTAAAATATTTTATTATTCAGTTATGAAAAAAAAGAAAATAGTAATAATCATATCAGCGGTGCTGGTATTACTGGCTACAGCAGCATGGATATATTTTAAAGTACTGCTTCCAAAAAATGATGCACACACACAGCACAAAGGAATGGCGGGTATGGAAAATATGAAGATGGATAGCAAGGATGAAAATATGAGTATGACCACCGCAGAAAAAAAGGTACTATACACTTGTTCTATGCATCCTGAAATCATTCGTGATAAACCCGGCGACTGTCCTATTTGCGGCATGCATTTAGTAAAAAAAGAAAATAACAGCGAAAAAATACATGGGGTTTCCCTGCATACTTTAATTCAGCCTACCAACAGTTACGCTGTTTCCAGAATAGCCTCTACTGTCTTACAGCATCGGCAGGAATCAATAGAAATTAGTACACTTGGATATATGGCATATAACACAACTGAAGTAGGGGCTATATCTGCACGTATAAGCGGCAGGATTGAAAAACTGTATGTGCGGTTTCGCTACCAGTTGGTTAAAAGAGGCCAAAAGATTATGGACATTTACAGCCCAGAGTTACTTACTGCACAGCAAAATCTATTATTCCTGCTGAAGAATGACCCATCCAATAATTCATTAATCAGTGCTGCTAAGGAAAAATTATTATTGCTTGGTTTCCCATCTGAACAATTACAGCAGGTACTATCCACTCAAAAACCTCTGTTTACTGTTTCTGTTTACAGCAGGTACAGCGGTCACATACATGAATCGCTTGGCAAGGATATGAATGGTGCCGGAGCTGAGGTACCTGCTATGAATGAAGCCATATCACTTACAACACAAGAACTTAGTCTTAAAGAAGGGATGTATTTACAAAAGGGGCAAACGATTTTTAAAGTTTATAGTCCTAACAAAGTATGGGCCTTACTGAATATTTATCCCTCAGATCAGGCTTTTATTAAAGTAGGCAATAAAGTAAGAATTGTGCCGGAAGCAAGACCCGATAATGATTTCAGGAGTACTATTTACTTTATTGAACCTTTTTTCAGGCCTGGGAGTAAAACGCTTACAGCAAGAGTAAATGTTGATAATAGTGTTTTGCAATTGCCTATTGGCAGCCAGGTACGGGCAACTATTTTCAGTAACTCAATAAATGCTGAATGGCTGCCAAAAGATGCCGTTCTGTCATTGGGGCTTGAAAAAGTAGTGTTTGTTAAAAGTGGTATTGGATTCAAAGCCCAAAAGGTTGAAACAGGACTTACTTATAATAATTTAATACAAATAACCGGAGGGGTTACTATGCAGGATTCTGTAGCCGCCAATGCTCAGTTTTTAATGGATAGCGAAAGTTTTATAAAGATTCAGCGTAAAGAGTAATGAAAGACTATTAAAATACTATTTGGTTAATTAATTGAACAGCATGAACAAAAATGTTTTAATGGCCTAAATCAAGATCACACAATTGTTAGTTCTTAAAAAATAAAAAATGAAAAATGTATTTATTGTATTGGGGCTTGTATTTCTGTTTGCAGCCTGTAAAAATAATAAGTTGAAAGATACAGGTGATGCAAAACATGCCGCACATGGAGATGTTTACTATACCTGTTCTATGCATCCACAGGTGATGCAGGATAAGCCTGGTAATTGCCCAATTTGCGGAATGAAACTGATAGAGGTTTCAAAGACGTCTACACCTGATAACGATGGTGTACAATTGAATGAACAACAAATGCAGCTTGGAAATATTTTGACGGATACTATCCGCAGCGGAATGATTGGCGACCAGATGGTACTTACTGCAACTCTAAATGCCGACCAGCGTTTAATTAATGCGGTAAGTGCAAGGGTGATGGGTAGAATTGAAAAATTATATTTTAAAAATCTGGGCGATTATGTCAGAAAAGGGGATAAATTATTTGATATATACAGTGAAGATCTGAATAATGCCAAACAGGAATATATACTGGCACTGGAAAAGCAAAAGACCCTTAACAATACCATTGTTGATTTAACGGCCTTGTTACAAAGTGCAAAAAATAAATTGCTGCTATGGGGCTTATCTGAAACACAAATACAGGAAATAGCAATAAAAAAAACTACTTCACCCCTTACCACTTTTTACAGTCCCGTAGCAGGTTATATAACCACTTTAGATATAAGCGAAGGTGAATATGTAACTGAAGGTGGCACTGTAGTACGTATAGCGGATTTATCAACTCTTTGGGCAGAGGCACAGGTTTATACATCTCAATTATCACAAATAGAGAACACTGCGGTTGCCTTAGTGCAATTCCCCGATTTGCCGGGTAAACAAGCGAGTGGGAAAATCGAATTCATGAATCCGGAAATTAATCCACAAACCCGTATTAATCTGTTACGGGTAAATGTATCCAATACCGAGAAACTTTTGAAGCCAGGCATGCCTGCCTATGTTACCATAAAAGGAAAACAGGTAAACACATTAACCTTACCTTCTAATGCCGTACTCCGTACAGGAACCGGCACATCTGTTTGGGTGCAAACCGGTAACCGTTCCTTTAAAAGCAGGATGGTTGTAATTGGTATGGAAAATGGAGAACGGGTTGAGATAAAATCTGGCCTTCAATCAGGTGATATTGTTGTTATCAGCGGAGCCTATTTATTAAACAGTGAATTTATTTTTAAGAAAGGGGCAAATCCAATGGAGGGAATGAAAATGTAGAAATCGTTATAGAATTATTAAGGGAAATATTTTAAATGATTGCGGTGAGAAAATATGACAAAGGAAAAATGATACTCTTGTCCGGAGTATTCCTCGTAATGATGGGATTTGGAATAACACTTCCGGTATTGCCATTCTACATTGCGAAAGTTCTGTCAACAAAAGATATTTCATT
>JBMOKQ010000009.1:0-179042 GCA_049324295.1 Bacteroidota bacterium | reverse complement strand
CCACTGGGCATCTGTGAGATTGGTCGAATACATCTGTTCTAAGTTTAGTCACTTATAAAACGATGAATTCTCTCTTTTATGGATGCCCTTTATCATGTTTTTTTATAATTTTAAACAGGCTCTAAATTTTCAACCTATTATTCTTAAAACACCTGGTAGTGCTATCCCAGCAAACACAACGGAGGAATATCCTTATTATAATAAAACCATGGGCATTGTGACTTTACTGAAAGCACCAAAATTCGGAGCTTGGACAATGTTTGATGCTGTTGACGGTTATCGAGAGTGGGCAATGCTTAAATTACAAGAACCATTAAAAATATTATTAAACCCAGCCGCAAATTTAGAAATCGTTGAAGTTGAAGCTGCATTGATGTTTGATGAAACACCTGGTAGAAAGTCACATAGAAATGCAACAGTAGGCTATGTAAATAATCCTTCTCTAGGATACTATAGCAACACAACTGTAGTTGATGATTTTAGAATCTTTGAAGCTAGATCTGAAGACTATGAGTTTACCTATAGAAGCGATTACTGGAATTTGTGTAATTTCTATCAGAGAAGATTTTGGATATGGGATGGCTGGCTTGGAGTCCCTTTTACAAACTACAACAGAGACCTTTCTTTGAAATTGATATTTCATTTAAAGAGAAAAGATTGTCCTCCAGGTGTCACTTGCCAGAATATTTTGATCGTACAGAAATATAAAGTTAATGTAGCTGTTAATGATAATCCGAACATTTCATTCGATCCATACGATTGGTGTCAGGATGGTTACAATGGTAAACCATATACGCTTACTGAATATGGAGATGAATATACTGTAAATGCCTTTTGTCAAAGTCCAGAATACAAAGCTAATCGAGTAATTAGCGGATTTGATCAACCATTAGAAAAAATCAAGATTGCAGGTGGAAATGAAAATATCCAAACAAAAACTTCGAATATTAAGAGTCTCATCGGCTTTCCAAATCCAATTCATAATTCTTCCATTTTCAAACTAAAATACAACTCAAAAAATGGTAATGACATATTAAACGTATCTCTTGTTGATGCAATAGGAATAGTGCATAAAAATTATGGAAAAATGGAACTAAACGAAAAAGGAGACCATATAATTTCTCTCATGATAGGAAACTATAATCCGGGTATATATTATATTAAAATTATTTCTAAAAAAGGGATTACAAGTATTCCAATCCAAATTATACTATAGTTTCAGAATTAATATCTTAGCACTCCAGTGAAGTATTGTAGTATTTCACTGGAGTGATTTCTCTGTACAGAAATATTATAAGCTCCACATTATTTAGTACCACGTTAATGGGCGTTTTAATTTCTCCCGTTAATAAAAAAAGTAGGATTAGGTATTTAGTTGTCGAAGAGTAATAAAAGAGTAGGGTATAACTAAATACCTAATCCTATCAATTTTCGAATCTTCAATTACATCATCAATTGATAAGTTCACGAGTATCTAAATTTATGATACTTACTTTTGTAAATCTATCTACTGATTACTCACCGCTCACTAACACACCATAGCAGTTTTCTCCTCCATCCATTTATCCCTTCCCCATCCTTTAATTACATGTTTCTCACTATGATAAGAGGAACGTACCAATGGACCACTCTCCACATAATCAAAACCAAGATCGTATCCTATTTCACGCAATTCCTTAAACTCATCGGGGTGCACAAAACGCTGAACAGGCAAATGTTTTTTAGTAGGCTGTAGATATTGACCAAGTGTAAGTACATCACATCCTACACTCACCAGATCTTTCATGCTTTGCACCACTTCATCTTTGGTTTCACCCAAACCCAGCATCATTCCTGTTTTGGTACGCATACCTCCTTTTTTCAGGAGATGCAGCACTTCAAGACTTCTGTGGTATTTGGCCTGTACACGCACCTGTTTTGTAAGACGCTCCACTGTTTCCATATTATGACTCACTACTTCCGGGGCAGCATCAATAATACGTTGCACCTGATCGGCATTGCCTTTAAAATCAGGTATCAGCGTTTCGAGTGTTGTATCTGGATTCAGATTTTTTACCGCTTTGATGGTGTTGTACCAGATGATGGAGCCACCATCTTTTAATTCATCCCTGTCTACACTTGTCAGAACCGCATGTTTTACTTTCATCAGGTGAATGGCTTCAGCCACACGCTGGGGCTCGTCCCAATCAACAGGCTCAGGCCGTCCCGTGGCCACTGCACAAAAACCACAGCTGCGTGTACACACATTTCCAAGGATCATGAAAGTGGCCGTACCTTCTCCCCAGCACTCACCCATATTCGGGCAATTGCCACTTTCACAGATGGTATGCAATTTATGGGTATCAACCAACCCTCTCACATTTTTATAGCTTTCTCCAATAGGTAACTTAACCCTCAACCAGGAAGGTTTCTGTATTTTGGAACTGGCAGGATCTATTTTTGAAACAACGGGTAATTCTTGCATGTAACTCCTTTTTAGTCCGAAAGTCGGAAGACCGAAAGTCCGTAAGCAGAAACATAGAATAAACTGTCAGCTATAAGAAGTTGCAGACATTTGTTCCGGGATAATTTATCTCCCGGACTTCCCGTCTTCCGACTTTCGGACTTTGCCGCACAAAAATAGGTCACTTTCGCTTACCAAAAGTAAGCGCCACATAGGCGTTGAAAAAGAAGGATTTTTCCTTATTTAGTAACAAAATGGGCATTTTTTGAGCGTAATACTCTGCATTCAAACCCACTTCGAGTGCAGATACTACTTCATTGTAACGGCCGTAATCAAAACGAAGCGCCGTTCTTACATGAGCGCCGGGTACGAATTTCATTTCACCAAATCCTTTGATGAGTCCGCCACGACCGAGAATGATGGTTGGATCCAGAAACAGGTTATCATTATTATCATATTTAATCTGTTCCTGCTTATTGGTGGTTGGGTTTTGAATTTCGATATAATAAGGCTTTAATAAACCCGCAGTAAGACCACCACCATATATAGCCGAAACAGCTACGCCATTTTTATTTCCCTTACCACCAATTAGTTTTTGCTGACCAAATCCCAGTTTCAGGTTGTAAAAATTATTTCGCTTGCCATAGATATAACTGGAAACAATCAGGAAGCCGCCCGATGCACTGATAGTAGGTACTTTCTCTTCTTTGGGATGCTTATGTTCTCCCAATTCAATCCACCAGAGATTGGTTTTGGTAACGGTTTTGTATTTACCGCGCTCATAAAACATACCCCATCCATCGGAATTGAATTTGAAACTGAATGATCCCTGTTTGTTAAAAACAAGGGCACCCTCTTCTTCCTGTTTGATCATTTGATTGATCTTTTCCTTTCTCTCTGCCTTTTTCCTGGCTTTCTCCATTTGGGCCGGCGTTTGTGTTTTTTGTTGTGCAGAAACGGCAACTGACCCAAGGAAACTAACAATAATAAATAGCTTCTTCACTTCCATTAGATTTGTTACTTGTAAATTTATAGCAAAATTGACGCAATGACTTCACAAATTATTTATAAAGGTGAGTTACGAACCATCGCTACTCATCTTCATAGCGGAACCAGTATTGAAACCGATGCACCTACCGACAACCAGGGAAAGGGTGAACGTTTCTCTCCTACCGACCTTGTAGCAACAGCACTGAGTACCTGTATGGTAACCACCATGGCCATCAAAGCCCGTACCATGAACATTGATCTCGATGGCACCCGTGTTGATACCACCAAAATCATGTTAAGTGATCCCCGAAGAATCGGAAAGATCGTGGCGCATGTGTATTTTCCATCAACACTGCAACTCGACGATAAAACCAAAGAACTGCTCGAACGCACGGCCCGTTCCTGCCCCGTTGAAAGAAGCCTGCATCCGGATATGGAGCTGGATATGAGTTTTGTTTGGCAGTAAGACAGAGTTTACTTGAAGCTTCAAGCTACAAGCTTCAAGCTTCAAGTAGATTTCTACAAATCAGACATCCACCATCAGCCGTCCGCCATTCTCCTCAAGGACTCATTGTCCTAGCAGTTTGTTGCCTATGGGGCAATCGAGACATCGTTTATTAACACAATATTGCGTATTGAGTTCTATCAGCGATTGTGAGTCGAGTGCACTTCGGTTATGTATGCCTGCAGACTGCCAGTAACGCGTTATCCTGTTCTGCTCTGCCTCCAATGAATATAGCCATTGCAGGGCTCTGTCTTTGTACTGCTGCTGTTTCATTTCGAGACCATAGGTAAAAACCATGGGTATTACTGAATTGATGAGCAGATGAATGGTCATTTGTCTGCCGATCCATTTCAATGATTGAGCCCCAGGTTCATCAAAACGATAATGATGGTTCCAATACTGACTTGCTTTTACGTGAAACAGTTGCACAAGGCTGTCTGTTGTCTCCATATTTCTTACCTCATAAAACAGGTTCTCCCGATAATGTATTAACATGGCCAGTTGAGAAAGACGTATGGTAGGAAATGAGGCCGGGCGCATACGTAGAAAAGCAGGTTGTCCGCCGGGACTTACCAGCTTATATTTTCGTTGAAGATGATGATATATTTTTATTAGTTTCTGCGGGTAATTATCTGTTCGTTTTTTATGCAACAATTGTGCCTGTCCTAAAAGAAGTGATTCAATTTCTTCAGGCATATTTCGGTGTCTCTGCAAAATGGAATAAGGAATGCTCCTGGCCACCTGTTCAAAAAAAACAGCGTTGGTTTTTGAGCCAAAACCCATGGCCAGTTGTCGCCAGAAGACTTCATCCCAATGATTACCTGTTTGTTCCAATTGCTTGAGTATACCTGCAGATTTTCTTTCGAGTCTTTCAACCATTAGCCTTTCCTTCCATGAAAACCAGGTAAGTTCATTGGCGCCAGGCAGAAACTGATGACAGGGTACCTGTCGCACGGTTTCCATCATCTGACCATACCGATCCAGCAATAAAGCCGGTACCCTTCCCGATAAAACAAGGGTTGGTATGGATTGATGAAAAACATCTTTTACAACTGTATCTTCCTGCCATACAACATGCAAAATGATATTGTGGTAATTAGGATCTTTCTCATGTGCATGCTTGTACCAGTCTGATGCCAGTACATGTAGTTCCACATTACCGGCCCAGGTAGTGGCTCCTATCCTGATTCTTGCATCAGTAAAATCAGGCCCCTGGTGCTGGTTCAAGGTACCGGCATGTATAACTTTTAAAGGGTCACCGGAAGAAAGGGTCAGTTCTTTTGCATTATAATGCTGAAACTGCCAGATAAACTGCAATAATCGTTCGTTCATTTGATAGCTGATTTTCCCGAAAACTACCCAGAACGCTATTGCGGTTTATACCTGATTTTTAATGGAACAATCGATGAAGCGCCTGTACCACCCTGCTGACGGGTAACCCCATCACATTATAAAAATCGCCTTTGATGGATTGAATACCTACCACTCCTATCCACTCCTGTATGGCATAGGCCCCGGCTTTATCATAAGGCCGGTATTTGTCTACATAGAATATGATCTGTTCTTCTGTAAGCGGATGAAATTGCACTTCGGTTATGTCTGCAAAATTAATAGTGGCTTCTCCCGACAAAATCGCAACACCTGTAATCACCTGGTGTGTTTGCCCGGATAATTTTTTCAGAATTTCAATGGCATGATCACGGTCATTGGGTTTGCCAATAATTTCAGTATTGAGAACCACCACAGTATCGGCCGCAAGAATGGTTTTATCGGCATATGTTCCATGATAGGCTTCCTGCACATATTTTTTTACTGTCAGTGCTTTTTCTTTTGCAATATATACAGGCACTTCTTCTACAGACAACTCAGCAGGAAAAGATTCATCAGTCGGTTTTACAATCACTTCAAAAGGAATTTCGGCCCATTCGAGTAACATTTTACGGCGGGGAGATTGTGAGGCGAGGATGATTGATTGCATGGCTGTTTAGGTGTATAAGCTACAAGCTACAAGCTACAAGCTACAAGCTACAAGCTACAAGCTACAAGCTACAAGCTACAAGCTACAAGCTACAAGCTACAAGCTACAAGCTACAAGCTACAAGCTACAAGCTACAAGCTACAAGCTATTAAGTAAACTTAGTTGTAATTTACTTTATTGTGCCTGACGATTTTTTTTGAATTTTTATTTTTGATTTTTGCCTTATTCACAATTCACCTTTCAAGTTTCAACCATCTCACTCATATATCCTGAAAAATACCATAGATAAAATTCCTGTCAGCATTACCAGTTTAATCACTGAACTGAGGCGATGAAAATCTGCGGAGGTAGACGCTTTAAAGAGTTTTATGAAAATCCAGACAAGGGGAGTTATTATGGCAAGCAGGCAATACAATGCACTATGCCACCAGCCCAATGGCAATACATACAGCTGCAGAATGGTTAGTGCTGCAATGAGTACCACTAGCCATACGGCAACAAATATTTTTGCAGCCTGTACTCCCCATACAATAGGCAGTGTTTTGCAACCATATTTTCTGTCTCCTTCCATGTCTTCCACATCTTTTACCACTTCCCTGATCAGGGAGATAACAAATGCAAATGACGCATATAATATTGCCAGTCGAAAAAAGCGGATTTCATTATGTCCGGCTGATAAGAGTTCTTTAATCTGCAAGGGCTGTTTTGCAAAAAAAAGGATCAGTATTACCCAGGCTGTGAGCAGGGAAATAACAATATTGCCCGCCAGTAACTGTTTCTTGAAATTGGTTGAATAAAACCAGAGCAATAATACACTGCCTATATTGGCCAGCACCAGGTGCCAGTAAAGTGATACAGGTAATGCCATAACCGTAAAAAACAATCCCAGCATGCTCAACAGCATATGCCAGAAAATAACCCATCGCCTGTTGATGACAGCATTCACAATTACCTTATCAGGTTTATTCACCTGGTCTATATTCAGATCGAAATAATCGTTGATAATATTACCTGCCGCAGCTATCAACACAGAAGCAATAACAATATACCAGAACTGGTATTGATGTACACCCTCTGTTGCGCCATAAATACGTGCATAAATACAATACTCAAACAAAAACTGTGTGAGTATAATAAACAGCAAATTGGGCCAACGCACCAACTGTAAGAATGCAGTAATTAATTTCAAAAAAAAAAATTATGCTACAAGATAAGCAATGAGCCAATATGCAGGTGTCAATAAAATATTACCTGGATCTTACAGATGTGTCCTCGTTCCAGTCGCCACGCAGTTTCATTACTTTCTCCATCACATCTCTTACGCAACCGGCACCTCCATTCAAATGAGAAATATAGATGGATTGATCTTTTATCTCCTGTACGGCATCCAAAGGACAACAGGGCAAACCAGCCAGTTGCATTACATCAAGATCAGGAATATCATCACCCATATATAACACCTGTTCCCGGGTAATGTTATGCTTTTCAAGGTATGCTGCCAGCACCTGCTTTTTATGCTGTGTTTTCATCCACACGTCTGTAACACCCAGTTTATTAAGCCTGTCTTTTACTTCTGGTGCATCTCCTCCCGAAATTACCAATACCCTGTATCCTTTTTTAATAGCCAGCTGCAAAGCGTAACCATCTTTAATATTCATATGACGTGCCATTACCCCATCGGGTAATACCAATAAACTGCCATCGGTCATTACACCGTCAACATCAAATACAAAAGTGCTGATATGATGAAAAGCTGCTAACATCTGAATTACCTGTTATTTCTGGTTATCTCTCCACTCATATACCCATGCACTCTGTATCATTTCCAGGTGCCCCTCATTACTTTCTTCTCTCTTACCTTCAAAATTGGGTATCTGTAATATCCATTCCAGTAAATCGGTGAAACGGATACGATAAATTTTACTCTCACTAAAATCATCCCCGAAACGCTCATAGAGTTTCATCGCAATATCTTCATGGTCTGCCCAATGAATTGGGGGTTCGAAATGGTTCATATTTTAATTTGAAAATTTGAAAATTTGAAAATTTGAAAATGGGAGAATGAGGTATTTGTTTTACAAATACTGTTTGAAACTGAAAAAGAACTTTGTGGTACACAGGTTCATCATTTTCAAATTTTCAAATTCTCAAATTTTCAAATTCTCACTCTCCTAAAAACTGTGTCTGGTCAGGCAACGTAACTTCAACTTCTCCTGATCCTTCCTGCAACACGCACTGACATCCCAATCTCGAATTGAGCCTGGGGTTAATGGCACGGTCAATAAAATCTTCTTCTTTATCGCTCAACTCTTCCAGGTATTCCATTCCCTTCTCAACATAGAGGTGGCAGGTGCTGCAGGCACAAACAGCGCCACAGTTATGGTGTAAGTCTATTCCATTGTCTAAACAAATTTCCAGTAAACTCTGGTCGGGTTCAACTGCGGTTAAAGTAACCGGTTCCATTCCTTTCTGTTCAAACTTTACTTTAATCGTGTACATATTGGTTCCGTTTGGAGTGCAAAAGTATTTCAAAACCGTGTCTTTCCCGTCATCTGTTCAGGGTTTTAGCGTCGGAATAAGGAATTTTGTGGAAAACAGCTTATCAACCAAACTTTTTACGGATACTCAGGGTCACTTCATCATACAGGCGCAAAAGCCCGGGGTTATTGTTTAATAATGCCCTGTGACGTTCAATGGTTGCGCTATCGCCCCTGTAAGCCGGTCCGGCCTGTACATCTCCCGGGTAAGCCATCTGAATCTGCATGGCTGCAGATTCAATAAGCGGATAAAACAGGGAAAAATCTAAACCCTCATTTTTACAGTAATCTGCGGCCAGGTGATACATATGATTGGTGAAATTGGAACTGATAGCTGCCACCAGGTGCATTTTCTGTCTTGTTGCGTCATCGGCCAGCGTTACCCTCTCCGATAACTGTTTCGCAAGTTCACAAAGCTGCCGCTTTGTGTCATCATTATTACCATCTACCACTATGGTACAATCGCCTAAATTGTTCATTGAACTCCTGATCATTTTCATGGGCCAGAGCACCCCATATTTTTTTGCAGCCGGTGCCAACACATCAATTTTCACTGTACCGGCATTATGAATTAAGATACCTTTATTAATTTTCAGCGAAGCCACGAGTTCAGCGACCACATGATCATTAACAGCCATTATATAAAGATCCGCATCTGCCGGTAGCTGCTCAATTCTTTCAGTAACAGTGGCCGACAGTTCCTCAGCCAGTTTATTGGCCTTTTCTACATGCCTGTTCCAGACAGATAGCATATTATGTCCCGCATGTTTCAATGCGCGGCCCAACACATGTGCAACATTACCCGCTCCTATCATTACTACGTCCATATCTTTATATTATGAAGATGAAATTAGCACAAAGAGTTGTGATTGGTTATTACAAAACCAAACTTCGTACCATCGCCATGGTATCGCCCCGTAAAGCTGCAGAACAGGCTTTTCGTGTTTTTTGTACACCGTATAGTAAGGGAGTAAAACAAAAAGAACCCGTTATTTTTCATAAAGCCATCAGGCATTCTTTGAACTTTGAAGGATTAAATACAAAAGGGTTTCAATGGATACCCGATGAACCCAATGGGCAAAAAATACTCATTGTGCATGGCTTCAGCAGTTATAGTTACAAGTTTGAAAAATACGTACAGCCATTATTAAAAGAAGGTTTTGAAATAGTGGCTTTCGATGCTCCCGCACACGGACTCAGTGAAGGTAAGATGATCAATGCACTGATCTATATGCGTTTTTTAAAAGCGATTGAACAAAAATTCGGTCCGGTCAATGGGTTTATTGCGCATTCGTTGGGTGGCCTTGCCATTGCTCTTCTTGCAGAAGAATTGGATCAATCAGTTAGCAGAAAACTGGTATTAATTGCCCCAGCTACAGAAACCAGATCGGCCATTGCGGGGTTTTATTCCATGTTCCGGATAAAAGAACCTGTTCAGACAGAATTTGAGCAACTGATACAGGAAATGACCGGCAAATCGGTGGATCATTTTTCTATAAAAAGAGTAGTACAAACTGTACAACTCCCCATACTATGGGTTCATGATAAAGGAGATCGTATTTGTCCTTATAAGGATACCTTACCCGTACAATCTTTGAAACTGCCACATATTCATTTCAGTATTACGGATGGACTGGGACACAATAAAATATACCGTGATAAGCAGGTTATAGGCAGTATTATTGATTTTCTGAAAAAAATATAAGCTTTTACAGGCATCAAAAAGCTCTAACAATCTCATTATCAATGAATAAAA
Source organism: Bacteroidota bacterium (assembly GCA_049324295.1). GTDB lineage: Bacteria > Bacteroidota > Bacteroidia > Chitinophagales > Chitinophagaceae > Sediminibacterium. The sequence continues at coordinate 168,833 of JBMOKQ010000009.1, read as the reverse complement.
CGAATTTCAAACTCGTTAACCTACTGCTGTATACTTAAGTATAAATACCACGTAATTATTCCTTAATCTGCCAACATTTTTTGTGTTTTCATGGTTTCGCCTAATATTGCAGGGTAGCATACCATTTTTTTGACGCATATATATATGTATGAATGCGATGAAAAAATGACTTGAAAAGCAATCAAAAAAGCTGTTTCAAACAGCAAGCAAACGGTAGATGGCAAAGAATTTATTGATAGTTGAGTCACCAGCAAAGGCCAAAACAATTGAAAAAATCCTTGGAAGCGATTTTGAGGTAAAAAGTTGTTATGGCCATATACGCGACCTGGAAAAGGATGATATGGGTATTGATGTAAACAACCAGTACCAACCCCGCTATATTGTACCGGATGACAAAGAAAGAGTGGTAAAGGAATTGCGTCAACTGGCCAGGAAAGCTGATGAAGTATGGCTGGCATCGGATGAGGACCGTGAAGGAGAAAGCATTAGCTGGCACCTGGCCGAGGTATTGGGTCTTGACCCCAAAACCACCAAACGAATTGTTTTTCATGAGATTACCGCCCCGGCTATTAAAAAAGCGGTTGAACAGCCCAGGCTGATTAATATGAACCTGGTTAATGCCCAGCAGGCACGAAGGGTTTTAGACAGACTGGTAGGGTTTGAGCTAAGCCCGGTGCTGTGGCGTAAAATAGGTATGCAAAGAAGCTTGAGTGCAGGAAGGGTGCAAAGTGTGGCCGTAAGACTAATTGTAGAACGTGAGCGGGAAATCAATCATTTTATACCTGAAAGCAGTTATAAGATTGAAGCTATTTTTACCGCAAAAGACATCAATAACAGGGATGTTTCTTTTAAAGCAGACGGCCCGTCAAAACTCAATACACAGGAAACGGCTTCTGCTTTTTTAACAGGTTGCAAAAATGCTGTTTATAAGGTACAGGATGTAACGGTTAAACCTGCAAAACGTTCTCCGGCGGCACCTTTTACCACTTCTACGCTTCAACAGGAAGCATCGCGCAAACTGGGTTATGGTGTAAGTAAGACCATGTTGCTGGCACAGAAATTATATGAAAGCGGTAAGATCACTTATATGCGTACAGACAGTATTAACCTGAGTGATACTGCCATGGCCGATATACGCAAAGAAATTAACAACAGTTACGGCAACAATTATTATCAGCCACGTAAATACAAAAACAAAAACGAGAGCGCACAGGAGGCACATGAAGCCATACGTCCGACTTACATGAATAACCGGACCGTAGCCGATGAAGATACGCGTAAGCTATACGAATTAATCTGGAGAAGAACCATCGCCTCTCAAATGAGTGATGCTGAGTTTGAAAAAACAGTTGCTAAAATAGATATCTCCACCAACCAGGAAACACTCAGCGCAACAGGTGAAGTGATGAAATTCGACGGTTTTCTTAAAGTGTACCTGGAAGGAAAAGATGAGGAAGATGAAGAAGACAATGACGGTATGTTACCTCCTTTAACAGCCGGACAGGTGCTCGATTTCAGGGAAATGACTGCAACAGAAAAGTTTACCCGTGCTGCTCCGAGATATACGGAAGCATCGCTGGTAAAAAAACTGGAAGAACTGGGTATCGGTCGTCCTTCTACTTATGCGCCTACCATTTCAACCATCATCAAAAGAAATTATGTTGAGAAGCGTGATAAGGAAGGAATTAAGAGACAGGTAAATATTTTACGCCTTAACCCAAAACAGGAACTGGCAAAAGAAATACTCACAGAAAATACTGGTGCAGAAAAAGCCAAACTTTTTCCAACAGACCTGGGTATGGTGGTTACCGATTTTCTGAAACAGCATTTCAGTAAAGTGATGGATTTTGGTTTCACGGCACGTATTGAAGAAGAATTTGATGAGATTGCCGAGGGTAAAACCCGTTGGAGCAGCATGATTGATGAGTTTTACAAACCTTTCCATGAAAACATTGAACATACACTGGAGAATGCTGAAAGGGCCAAAGGTGAAAGAGAATTGGGAATAGATGAAATTACGGGCAAAAAAGTAATTGCCCGTATGGGTCGTTATGGCCCCATGGTGCAGATTGGCCAGGTAGATGATGAAGAGAAACCAAGATTCGCCAAACTGAAAGCCGATCAAAGCATTGAAACCATTACCATGGAAGAAGCCATGGAACTATTTGCTTTACCACGTGTACTGGGTACTTATGAGGAGCAGGAGTTATCGGTAAATGTGGGGCGTTTTGGGCCGTATATTAAACTGGGAGATCAGTTTATTTCCATTCCAAAAGGTGAAGACCTTCATACAATTGAACTGGAACGTGCCGTTGAACTGTTGCAGGAAAAGCAGCAGGCTGACGCTCCCATTGCTTTTTACAATGAGTTACCTGTAACAAAAGGAAAGGGACGTTTTGGTCCGTTTATTAAATGGAATGATATGTTCATTAATATTCCGAGGGCTTATAATTTTGATGCGCTCTCACAACAGGATATCAATGAACTGATTGAAAAGAAAATGGAAAAAGAGGCCAATCGTTTTATCAAACAATGGCCCGCTGAAAAAATCAATATTGAAAACGGACGCTGGGGTCCATTTATACGTTTCAATAAAAAGATGCTCAAAATGGGTCGCAAGACCGATGGCGGAAAATATACGGCTGAGGAACTGGCAGGTATTGATGTGGAGGAAGTGAAGAAAATGATTGTGGAGCAGGTTCCTAATGCTTTTGCCAAAAAAGCAAAAGCACCGGTCAAGAAAGCTGCCACTAAAAAAGCGGCTCCTAAGAAAGTAGCAGCCCAAAAGAAATAATAAGTTGTCTTATAAAAAAAGTCCCCGAAACATCAGGTTTCGGGGACTTTTTTTATAAGTAACAAGGTCCAGGATTCAGGATATAAGGTTCAATATTGAATACTCAACATTGATCATTGGATATTATCTACGCTGGTCTCCCCATCTGTCTCAGAAAACGCACATGTGCCACCACCGCTTTGCGCATGGTTGGATATTCTATGTATTGCAATTGATACTCCCTGCAAACATTTCTCACGATTTCGCTGATGGCCGGGTAATGCACATGCGATATTTTAGGGAACAGGTGATGTTCAATCTGAAAATTCAACCCTCCTACCAACCAGCTTACCAGTTTGTTCCGGGTGGCAAAATTAGCAGTGGTTTTAATCTGGTGGGCCGCAAATTCATCCGGTAATTTATTGGTTTCAATGTCTGCAATAGGGAATTCGGTATGCTCAACAGTGTGCGCCAGTTGAAATACAATACTTAAAACAAAACCTGCAAAGAAACTCATGATGATAAACCCAATCATCCAGTATAACCAGCCAACGGTTAAAATAGGTAATACAATAAATACTGCAGCATGGTACAGTTTTACACCCCAGAACTCCACATGATCGTTCCAGTTCATCTTTTTCAGGGGTACGCTGCCTATTTTCTGGGAAAAGTATTTTTTATAATCAGCAAAAAATATCCAGAACACATATAGCAGCATATACAGCACCCAGAAATACAGGTGTTGAAATTTGTGCAGTTTATAATGTTTTTGTGTAGGAGCCATACGCATCAATATACCTACTTCAATATCATCATCTACACCGTCTACATTTGTGAAACTATGGTGAATCATATTATGTTTCATATTCCACATAAAATGATTGGCACCAAGCATACTGATAGATGACGCAGCCACCCTGTTCAGCCATTTATTATGGCTAAAGCTTCCATGACTGCCATCGTGCATTACATTAAAACCAATTGCGGCAACTAAACCACCCAATACAATACATTCAAAAACAGCCAGGTACCAGACAGGCGTAAAAAAAAGCAGGTGAAGGTATACAGCTATAAAAGCAATCACCATAATGATGGCCTTTGTAAAAAGTTTGGGATTACCCGTTGGCGCAATGCCTCTTTCATCGAAATATTGCTGAACTCTTTTTTTTAATTCTGTGTGCAATGATTGTTTTACTGCGGGAAATTTGGGGGTTGCAACCTGTGACATGTATAAATTTGAGATGATAGGCTACAAAATAACGCTAATTCCATGTCATTTGCTTGTTAAAACTTATTTTTTACAGAACTGTGGCAGAGAACGCCAATTTCTCTGCAATAGTATTCAACATTATCCTGATATTTCCACAGCACTGAATAACTTCTTATTGACAAATACATCAATTTTATTTTAGTTTGATATAAATATGGGTTACAGTATGGTAACCACGACTCCCTAAGCTTCAACACATGCAGGAAACAAAGGAAATACATGCATTGCTTACCCTGATCGATGACCCTGATGAGGAGGTTTATTCCACTATTTCAGAGCGGATCGTAGGATATGGAAAAGGAATTATCCCCAACCTCGAACATTTATGGGAAAATACTCCCAGTGAAGATGTACAGGGAAGAATAGAAATGATTATTCACCGTCTGCATTTCAGTGATCTCAACAACGATTTTGCAGAATGGCGCGACAGCGCCTATCACGATCTTTTATTTGGTTCATTACTCGTATCTAAATTTCAATACCCCGATTTGCAGACCACTCCGGTTATCCAGGAAATTGAAAAAATAAGACGTAATGTATGGCTCGAACTGAATAGTTTTCTTACGCCACTTGAACAGGCCAATGTGTTGTCGAGTATTCTCTACAACTATTACAACCTGAAAGGAACTGAAGTAAACTATGAAAAGCCTGATGAGTTTTTTCTTCACAAAGTACTGGAAACAAAAAAAGGAAATGCCATTTCCAATGCACTGATTTACCAGGTTCTTTGTGATCAGTTGGAGATCAATGCACGCATCATCAATATTCCCAAGCAATGTATCATTGCTTTCTATCATTCAGATTATGATGCTGCATTATATCCGGGACATCCGCAGGATAAAATTCATTTTTTTGTGGATGGCACGAGTGGGCAGGCTTTTTCTCATGCCGATATTGAAAACTATTTTAAGCGCATTTCCGTTCCACCGGTTGCTTCTTATTTCAAGCCACAATCACATAAAAGACTGATACAGCTTTTACTGGAAGAACTTGCAAAATGCTTCGATAGTCCTACCAACGCCTATAAACATACAGAACTGATACAGCTGGCAGGTTTGCTGGATGAATAGTTGGAGCAATAAACCTGCTCCAACTATTTGTTTGATATCATTTCGTTTATTACAACAATTGAGCATCCAGTGTAATACTCATATTATACGCTTTACTTACGGGGCAATTTGCTTTTGCATCAGCTGCACATGTTTCAAATTGAGCAGCACTGATGCCCGGCACTTTTGCCTTGAGTACAAGATGTGAACCGGTAATAATACCATCTTCTAATGTAATGATACATTGTGTTTCAAGTGTATCGGGTGTAAAACCTGCGGCTCCCAATACAAAACTCAGCTTCATGGTAAAACAACCGGCATGTGCCGCTGCCATCAGCTCTTCCGGATTGGTGCCCACTCCTTCTGCAAACCTTGAATTAAATGAATACTGGGTTTGATTAAGTGTGGCGCTTTGCGTAGTAAGATGTCCATTACCCTCTTTTCCGGAGCCGTTCCATACTGCAGTTGCATTGCGTTTCATAGCGATTAAATTTTTAAATTTGAAGAAATGAAGTTAATATGATCAGTTGGGATGATTTTGAAAAAGTAGAAATCCGAAGCGGAACCATACTTGAAGTTACAGATTTTCCTAAAGCGAAGAAACCTGCTTACCAGTTAAAGATCGATTTTGGTGCATTGGGCATTAAACAATCTTCTGCACAGATTACACAACATTACAATAAAGAAGCTTTGGTTGGGCAGCAAATAGTAGCCGTTGTAAATTTTCCTCCCAAGCAAATTGCCAACTTTTTCAGCGAATGCCTCGTATTGGGTGTATATGATACCAGTGGGAACGTTATTCTTTTACAACCTGAACGTGAGGTAGAAAACGGGCAAAGGATTGGCTAATACCTGTTAAAAACTACCAATTACCGTTTGGGCTTAGTATATTCGGATATAAAACCAACTGATCGCCACAAGATCACTGCTATGGGCGAACTTTATTATACTTATTACGAAAGCCCGGTAGGCTTACTCAAAATTGGTGGTACCGACCAGTTCATCGGCGAACTCAGTTTTGTCGACAACCCCGATCAGCTTACATATGGCGAACCGGGCATCAGTGAAATCATGCACCAGTGTACTGAGCAGCTGATTGAGTTTTTTCACGGAAGCAGAAAAACATTCGATATACCCATTCACCAGGAAGGCACTGAGTTTCAGAAAAGAGTATGGGGAGAATTGTTGGAAATACCTTACGGCAAAACCATCAGTTATCTCGATATGGCCAAAAAACTCGGCGACCCTAAAGTGATCAGGGCAGCTGCCAGCGCCAATGGCAGAAACAATATTGCCATCATCGTTCCCTGTCACAGGGTTATCGGCAGCGATAAATCGCTGGTAGGTTATGGTGGTGGTATGTGGCGAAAAAAATGGCTATTACAGCATGAATTCAAAATTACACATGGTGTACAGACATTATTCTAATACCCTCCTTCCCTCACTTATTGTACTGCTGTTATGTATACAGTTGCCCTTATTGTTATTTGCCCAGTCTAAATCTATAACAGCATGCTGGCAGATTACCGCAAGAACAGCCGGAACCACTTCTGGTTATGACATTCGTATTGAACAGTACCGCGATAAAACAAATTTTTTCTTTAAACGTATCGACAGTCTTCGTCAGCATGATATGGAGAAAGATGTTACATATTCAAAACAAAGAAACGCAATAAGATCAGCCACCACAGTTGATGAAGCTACTTATGAAATTGAAAAACTGGCCTCCATTATTGAACTGTTTGAAGTATCGCGGAAAGATTCACTAAATTATGGTTCTGTTATACCCAATCCAGTACTCAAATCCTTGCTCGACAGCTTAATGACTATGCCAGTAGAAATATTAAGCAATAATGCAGGATTAAAAAATGAAAAACAGGTAACAACGGGTTATTCTTTTCATTTTATCCGTTACAATGGCAAAAAGAAAACTGCAGATTTTTTTACTCCACAGCCAGGAACCGATACCCATCCTTTTCTTTTCAGGTTGGTTACTCAAACCTTAGCCTTTTACAGAAAAGAAAAGCCCGATGCTATCATTACAATGGATCTTACAAAAACCTATTGACATTTACTGCATATCTGCACTTGTGAAACTTAATGGTAATAAACTACCGGCCTTTGGCACTATATATATTTTACCTGATAATCCTCCCAGTATAAGGCGAACAGGTTTCTGTACCCTGATTTCATATTCCAGCAGACTTTGCCTGCAGATACCACATGGCGATATGGGATGGTTACTATTGCCTTTGGTATTATCGTAACTAATAGCAATGCTGGTAATAGGAACCTGCGGGTGAAGCATAGCTGCATTAGATAATAAAACCCTTTCTGCACAAATACCAACCGGAAAACTTGCATTTTCCTGGTTGGTTCCTTTTATTATCGCCCCATTTTCCAAAACAGCCACAGCTCCTACCTTAAAATGTGAGTATGGAGCATAGGCCAGTTTTGTAATATCCCTGGCCTGTTGTAATAAAGCAGCATCCTGTTCATTTAACTGATCCGCTGAGTCGTACACTTCAAATTCAAATTGGTATTGTTGATGATTCATATACAAACGTATTTAGACAAAAAAGTCCTCAAAGCTTTCGCTATGAGGACCCCTTCCGGCAAGGTAATATAATTATTTTTGGCGAGAAAAAAGGAAAAATTATAAGCTGCAAGCCACAAGCTACAAGGAACAGGATAGTTATCCCTTGTGGCTTGTGGCTTGCAGCTTTCCTCCTACCTGATGCTTCGCATAATCCGCTTCCATCTTGGACCTTTATCCCAACTGAACCAGATAAGTGAAGCTTTTCCTACAATATGTGTTTCGGGTACAAATCCCCAGAAACGGCTATCCTGGCTACGATGGCGGTTATCACCCATCATCCAGTAATAATTGTATTTGGTGATATAAGTATTGGTAACATTTCCATTGATTGAGAATTTACCGTCTTTTTCCTCCAGTGTATTATGTTCATAAGTAGCAATCAGCCTGCGATACATGGAAATATTCTGGTTGTTAAGGTGCAGGGTATCTCCTTTTGCCGGAACACGAACCGGACCAAAATTATCGACACTCCATGGATAATTGGTTTCGTCGTTCGGGAAAGTAATACCAACATAATTATCTACATACCTGGTTGATGACTTATAGTTAGGTAGTTTTTTCAGTTTCTCCAGTTCTTCAGGTGTAAGATTGAATTTATAACTGCTGTCGCTTAACATTTCCAATTGCCCTTTTGTATCTGCGATATCAATCCCAAGTTCTTCTTTCAGGAAATCGGGATCATAAGGTTGTTTATTTGTAACAACAATATATTCGGTTTGAGAACCACCCGGAACCATGGCTGGACTGCCATTTACATACAATTCTCCATTACGAATCTGTAATACATCACCGCCAACTCCTACACATCGTTTGATATAATTATCCGTTTTATCCATCGGGTGAACGATCAGAGGATATTCCGGACTTGCAAACATTTCCTGTCTGTTCCCTTTAAATGTGTAACGCAACACATCATAATAAGTAACCTTACTGCCATAATCCGGCAGGTTAATAATGGTATCACCCGCAGGGAAATTAAAGACTACCACATCATTTCTTTTTACTTCCGTAAATGCCGGTAGTCTTTTATAAGGCAGTTGTATCCATTTCAGGTATGATGCTGATGTTTGCGAAAAAGGAAGTGTGTTATGAACAAAAGGAAACGATAATGGTGTCTGGGGTATCCGTGCACCGTAGCTCATTTTGTTAACAAACAGAAAATCATTAACCAGCAATGTTTTCTCCATACTTTCTGTAGGAATAACATAAGCTTCAAAAACAAAAGTACGTATGATGGTAGCTGCCACTACAGCAAATACACCCGCATCCACCCATTCTCTTGATCCCGGTTTTTTATACTGGCTGAACGCTTCTCTCCCATACCATTTTTCATTTTTTGAAAACCCGAGATAGGGAAAATAAATAAATGGCAGTAATACGGCCGCTGTATGATGAATAAGATTAAATCTTTTGAAATGCATCACAAAAATAATTGTGATCCAGATGGTAATAAACTGACCGGCAATAGGTATTAACTGGAGCCAGAACCAATACTTACGGATATGGCACAACTCAACTATTATCCAGGTATTATAAAAAGGTACTAATGCCTTCCAGGGAGCTACACCCGCTTTTTTAAACATACCCCACATACCTGCGTGCCAACCGATGACTCCTATTACAAACAGAATTAAGCCCATGTTTTATTCTTTAGATGAAAACAAAAATATCCTTTTCAGGCACATGACAAGGGAATCGCTTGAAAACTTTTCCTAAATCAATGGTTTATAGCCTTTTTTGAGGAAAATACTGTATAATCCTTCTGCGTCAGCTATTTAGTCTTTAGATTCTTCAAATTCTTACATAAAGCAATGTTTAATTTATATCCTGTAAATTTATACGCTACAACCCTGGCCGATTGACCAAAATTCAAGCATGAACCATTTTACGATTAAAGACATCGAAAATCTGAGTGGCATTAAGGCGCATACACTTCGGATATGGGAACAGCGATACCGGCTTTTTGTGCCCAAAAGAAAGGAAAGCAAACACAGGTATTATGACAATGAGGATCTGAAACATATTCTTCGTATTTCACAGCTTTATCATAACGGGGTCAAAATCTCTAAAATCGCTCGTTTATCCGATGAAAATATTCGTTCCATGGCCATGGAAAGGGTTGAGGAACAACAATCAAAAAGTACCTATATACACAAACTGATTGAAGCCGCAATCGATTTTAATGAAGATGATTTTGAGATACTGCTGGACAAAGCATTCAAACACTTCGGATTTGAGTCTACTATAATTGATATTGTATACCTGTTTTTAGAACGTGTAGGACTGCTTTGGCTGACCGATCATATGATTCCGGCACAGGAACATTTTGCGAGTAATATCGTGAGACGGAAGATCATTGCACATATTGAACAACTCAAAATTTCTCCGGTTGCCTCTCCTCATAACTATGTTCTTTTTACCCTTGAAGGAGAATATCATGAAATTCCTTTATTACTATCGCATTACCTGATGAAAGCCAGTGGTAAACGTTGCACATATATGGGTGTTGATCTGCCCTTTAGTGATTTAAAAGCATACGTATCTCATAAAAAACCTTCACATCTGTATTTTCATGCCATTACAAATTTGACTGAGGATTCCGTTGATAAAATGGTTGCTGACATTTCACAACTTTTCGCAGAACAACAGATTATTATGGCAGGACCACTTACCAAAGATGTAACGCAGCAACATAAAAATGTACGTGTACTTTATTCACTGAAAGAGATGCTGGAGTTCACGAAAGATCTTTGAATTGTTGATCTTTGATTTTTTGACTTTGGAATATCCCTTAAACCAAAGATCAACAATTCAAAGATCAAACATAAGAAGTTACATCAGTTACCGTAATTTCTTTTCCCGATAAAATCACCAGCCTCTCTACCACATTACGCAGTTCGCGGATATTACCGGTCCAGTTATGTTGCTGTAATGCGTCGATGGCTTTTTTATCAATACCTTTTCTAGCCTGTCCATATTCTGCGGCAATATCATCCAGGAACTTGTCAACCAGCAGTGGAATATCAGCCTTTCGTTCATTGAGTGAAGGAACATGAATGAGTATCACACCAAGTCTGTGGTATAAATCAAGCCGGAAGTTTTTTTCTTCCACTTCTTTTAACAGGTCCTTGTTGGTTGCAGCTACAACACGTACATCTACAGCTATTTCCTTATCGCCACCCACTCGGGTAATTTTACCTTCCTGCAGGGCTCGTAATACTTTTGCCTGGGCACTCAAACTCATATCACCTATTTCATCAAGAAATAAAGTACCGCCATTTGCCTGTTCAAATTTACCAATACGCTGTTTTATGGCCGATGTAAAAGAACCTTTTTCATGACCAAACAATTCACTTTCTATCAACTCGCCTGGAATAGCGGCACAGTTCACTTCCACAATGGGTCCCTGGGCACGGTTACTTTTTTCATGTAACCAGCGTGCCACCAGTTCTTTACCACTCCCGTTTTCACCTGTCACCAATACTCTTGCTTCGGTAGGCGCCACCTTATCAATAGTTTCCTTGATACGAAGAATGGCCTCACTTTCGCCAATGATCTCCTGTACTTTACCTACTTTTCTCTTCAATACCTTGGTTTCCTGTACCAGGTTGGTTCTGTCCATTGCATTTCTAATGGTTATTAATAACCTGTTCAGGTCCGGTGGTTTTGAAATATAATCGTATGCTCCTTTCTTTACTGCATCAACTGCAGTTTCAATGTTTCCATGTCCGCTGATCATGATAACGGGGGTATCGGTGTTTAGCTCTGTTACTTTCTGCAAAAATTCTATCCCGTCGAGTTTAGGCATTTTAATATCACACAATACCACATCGTATGTACCAGAGGTAAATTTTTTGAGCCCTTCTTCCCCATCAGCAGCTTCATCAACTTTAAAACCCTCATTACCCAGGATATCTTTTAAAACATTCCTGATGGCACGTTCATCGTCAATAATCAGAATAGTAGGCATAGTGTACGTTTTTGCTAAGATATATAATGTGAAGTCAGCGTAACCCAAAATTCATGCCGAACATATAATTGCGAGTTGCGGCCGCATTATAATATCGTCTGCCAAAGGCATTGATATCATTACCCAGGCTATACGTTTGATTCAATGCATTATCTACTGCCATAAAAATATCTATTCTTTTTACCCTGTATCCAATTCTGCCCTGTAATAGCTGGTAAGGTTTTGCATATGCATCATTGGCGTCATTGAGTGGAATAGACGATACTATATTTAGTAATGATGCCAGGTAAATACCCTTGCGCAGCTGCAGATCGAAACCCATTACCCATGTTCCTGAAGGCACTCCTGTAAGTTTTTTATTACTATAATCTATAGCAGCCTGCCGGTAACTGGTAAAACGATATGGCTGGTATGCATACCCCGACCAAACAGAAAACGTTTTTATTTTCCCTGCCCCATTCTTTACCGGAAAAGTCTTTACCATCAGTTCCATACCCTGTTGCAATGTTCCGCCGGCATTTACAAAATACTCGGCACCGCTATTGCTGTTTCTTCTTACAATGGCATTGTTTAATTTAAACCGATAAAAAGCAATATCAAACAATACCCTCTCGTTCAGTACCATTCCCTTAAAGCCTGCTTCTATGTTCCAGCCCGATTCCGCATTCAGGTTACCATAAAAATTACCATCAGATGGTCTGAATTCTGCCAGTGTAGGCGCTGAAAATCCTTTTGCCAGAATTGCATACAGGTTTAACTGAGTGCTTACTGAGTATGACAAAGCCAGTCTTGGTGTTATCATACCTGCTATTTGCCTTCTGGCATATATTGAACCCGGATCAGTAAGTCTTTTATACCGATACAATTGCTGATTTGTACTTATTCCTGCCGTAATTTGTAATTTATCTCTGAACTTATACTGCAGCTGAGAAAACAGGAACCATTGCACGGCAAATACTTTATCGCGATATTGAACCGTATCTTTTATGCCAGCCCTGTTTCCAAAATTATCAATCAATGAATGCTGGTACTGCCATTCCCCTCCTGTATTCAATTGCCATTGGTGATTGCCAGACTGCTGTTGGTATTGCCACTGTGTACCTGCTCCAAAATTATCTTCCTTTCTTTCTTCATAGTTAGTGATAAAAGGATTTTTAAACCCGGCTACACTCATTACGGCAAATGACCGTATACTGTTTCTGTTATCCAGTTTAACCTGGTGTTGAACCCCATTATAAAAGGTTTGGTTGTAGATCGCTGTTTTTTGCTGAATGGCTCCCGGTAACATACCTGCGGGCTGACGTGCCTGCCTGGGATTCTGGTTAAATTGTACTTCATTAATACCTCCCGGCGTCTGGTAGTAAAGATTGGTATAAAAACTCAGGAAGCGCCAGTTATGCTGACCGGCTCTAACTGCTCCCTGCCATTTAAGCCCATCTCTTCGCATGGCAGATTGTTCGCGGTAACCATCTGATTGCAGGTGTACCTGTTGTAAATTACTGCTGAATTTAGAACTGCTGTACATCCAGCCAGCCTGCTCTTGAAAAAGTTCGTAAGACCCCCCGGCAATGCCCGCAGAGAACCGATTAGTTGTTTGCACTGAAAAATGTAACGGAGATTGAAGCAGAACAGCACCTCCTGTACCTGCACCATAAGCAGCTGCCACAGGGCCCTTTAATATTTCTGCCGCGTTTATCTGCGTAAGGTCAATCAGATTAAGATATGTGTTGCCTCCACCATCTGTAAGTGGTAACTCATCGAGATAGACTTTAATATTTCTTACACCAAATGGAGATCGCAATAAACTTCCCCTGATAGAGAACCGATAACTGCCGGGAGACCTTTCTTCCATTCTTATTCCTGGCTGACTGTTCATTACAGGTAGTAAAGAAGGGGTCGGGCTGTTTTTAATAGTTGATGTACTTATTACCGCAATAGCAGCAGGTATGGTTTGCCATTTATTTCTTCCATAAAATGCAGTAACAGCCACTTCCTGTAACCGGGTTGTATCTGTATCTGCCTGTTGTGCCTTTAAACAAAAAGGCAGAATAACCATCAATAAAATAAGCATCCATAATATAGCTCTCCGTATCATCTTTTTATGTTTAACACAATAATATCATCCGGTACACTTTCATCTGTTGTTGAAATATCCAATGACCAATAACCGTCTTTTAATTTGTCGAATGCAATCGACCCCTTGTTTCTTACCAAAAAGGCTGATTCAATTTCGTAAGGCAGTTGAAAGAAAATGCGGCCGGCTGTTTTTTTAAGAATATGAACATATACCTGGTTAGCTTTCTCTGTGAGTGCACCCCAGTCCTGAGGCTTTATTGCCCCTTCCTTTGTTCCATAGATGGTTGTTCCATTTTTTTGCAACCAGTCTCCCACTTCTTTTAAACGTGTTACAAATTCAGGTTGTATTTCTCCACTTGGCATTGGGCCAACATTTAACAGCAGGTTGGTACCATAGCCAGCTGCTTTCACCAATAAATGAATAATGTCTTTGGTCGATTTGTAGGTTCTGTCTGTAATATTAAATCCCCAGGAATTGTTGATTGTTTCGCAGGTTTCCAACGGTAGTTTTGAAACAGCCTGCCCACTCAGTCCACCTTTATTTTCTCCCGGCAGGTCTTTTTCAAACATCTGAAAATCTTCACCAGGTAATGGCGAAAGATGATGATTGTTACCAACAAGCGCCTGTGGCTGGAGACGATGAATTAATTCATATATCTCTTCATATTTCCAGTTGATTTTAGATTGTTGTGTTTTGTCTTCATCGTTATCCAACTGATCCCAGTGCCCGTCGAACCAGATTCCTGCAATATCTCCATAACCGGTTAATAATTCAGTAAGCTGCAATTTCATGAAACCGAGATAGTCTTCATAATTACTTTTCTGTGTACGCCCGGTACCTTTTCCCGTTCTGCCTGTTTCATACGGATAATCCGATCTGAACCAGTCTACCAGTGAATAATAAAGGAAAAGCTTAATTCCCTGCTCATTACAGGCTACCGACAATTCTTTCAATACATCTTTTGCATAAACGGTGTTGGTGATTTTCCAGTCAGACTGTTTGGTATCCCAGTTGCTGAAACTATCGTGGTGTCGTGTGATGAATGTAATATAGCGCATACCTGCATCTTTTGCCATTTTCACCCATGCCCTGGCATTAAATTGGGTTGGATTAAAAAACTGCATTAACCGCTTATATTCTTCCACTCTTATATTCCTGTTATTCATTACCCATTCGCCGGCTCCCAATACACTTGATGCTCCCCAATGAATAAATAGTCCGAAGCGGGCGCTATCGAACCACTGACGTGCCTGTAAGTTTGCCTGTGTTGGCTGGTATTGAGCCCCTGCACTTAGAGACAGTATCAATACAAAAAACAGGATACTATTTTTTCTCATGGTAAACAGTTTGAATGAAGTTAATCAGAAAACAAAAACCCGGAGTAAGTTCTCCGGGTTCTCTATAAATTTATTCAGTTGGTTGTTTATTTCTTCATATACATTACTTCTTTCACCAGTTTAACTGTACGGGCCACATCAGGTATGGCTAGTGCTGTAAGATTGGGTGCATAGTGCATTGGCGCATCAGCGCTGGTGATTCTGCGGATAGGTGCGTCAAGATAATCGAACCCTTCTTTCTGAATGCGGTAAGAAATTTCAGAAGATACAGAAGCAAATGGCCATTGTTCTTCTACAATTACCAGTCGGTTTGTTTTCTTTACACTTTCCAGGATAGTCATCCAGTCGAGTGGGCGTATCGTACGTAAGTCAATTACCTCGGCACTCACTCCTTCTTTTTCCAGTTCTGCTGCAGCGCCAAGTGCCACTTTCATCATTTTATTGAAGGAAACGATGGTTACATCGCGACCTGCTCTTTTTATATCAGCTTTACCCAATGGAATATAGTATTCTTCATCCGGCACATCGCTTTTATCACCATACATTACTTCGCTCTCCATAAACATTACAGGATCTTCTTCGTAGCGGATGGCTTGTTTCAACAATCCTTTGGCATCGTAACCATTAGACGGAGATACCACTTTTAAGCCTGGAATATTAGCATAATAGCTTTCAAATGCGGTAGAGTGCTGAGCACCTAACTGGCCGGCACTACCGTTGGGGCCACGAAAAACAATGGGGCAACCAATCTGTCCGCCACTCATGGCCAGCATTTTAGAAGCGGTGTTCAGTATCTGGTCCATAGCCAGTACGCCAAAATTCCAGGTCATGAATTCTACAATCGGGCGAAGTCCATTCTGGGCTGCGCCAACTGCTACGGCTGCAAAACCAAGTTCCGCAATGGGTGTATCTATTATTCTTTTGGCCCCGAATTCGGCCAGCATCCCCTGGCTCACTTTATAAGCCCCGTTGTATTCGGCCACTTCCTCTCCCATCAGAAATACCCGCTCATCTCTTCTCATTTCCTCATTCATGGCCTCTCTGAGCGCCTCTCTGAAAGCTATTGAACGCATCATATCTATTTGTTAAATGAGGAGCAAAAATATAGGATTCCGGCGGAATAAGAAAAAAGAAACAGAGACAAGATTCAAGGTGTAAACAGTAGAAAATACACTATGAATGACCATAGCCAACAATCCTTAAAACAAGAAGGAGAAAGTTGGCACTTTCTCCTTCTTTATTCAACATTGGTATTTGATTGTTTTACCGGTCTAGAATACATTCCAGCCATAGCTGATATAGTACAGACCGCCGATTTGCGGGTTACCCCAACCGGTACGGTAGTACCTGTTAAAGATATTGGTTCCACCAATTTTAATCATTGACTTGGTGGAAGGAAGTTTATAACTTACCATAGCATCTACAGTTCTCATCCAGGGTACCATACCTACACCAAATGTACCTTCATAGAAGAATGAGTTCTGCCACCTGTACACTACACTGAATCCATAACGTTTGTCTTTACCAAAACCTGAATTATTCAGCGCCATATTTACGCGATATTTTGGTGTATTGAAATAAGATACAAAACCGGCAGGCAGGGCTCCAATTTCATCATGATACAGGTTACCGGAGAATGAAAAATTATTAGGCAACAGGTATTCTGCTGAAGCACCCCAGCCTGATGTACTTACTTCACCCGGAGCATTTACAGAAATACTATATACAATTCTTGTATTGGCACTTAAGAGGTCTGCAGGATTGAACACTGCATTTCTTGACTGAATAGCAGTTACACCGCTCAGGAAATCTTTATAACGACCCCAGTATGCATACACATCAATCAGTAATTTTTGAGCAATCAATCCTTTATAGCCAACTTCAAAAGAACGCATTGACTCTGGTTTAAATTCACCAAATGTTTGCTGTTGAAGTAATCCCGGATTAGGAGCGCCCGCTAAAACGCTTCCTCCGAAAGCCTGCACGCTGTTCAATGTGAATACAGGGTTGGTGCTGAACTTATAGAAGTTACGCAGCTGAGGCAATCCACCCAACAATCTTGTACCGCCACCTACAGTGAGGTTAATCCACTGGTTCTGTGTAGTGGGGAAACGATAAGCTGTTTGATAAGAGAAACGAAGATTATGATCTTTCGCAAGTTTTATCACAGCAGAAGCTCTTGGTGTAAAACGACCTTTGAAGTTGGTATTTTTATCGTAACGACCTGAAACGGTTAATTTAAGCACATCATTAAAAAGACGCTGGGAGATTTGTGTATAAGCGCCGAATTCATTGATTTTAATGGTTCCTGCTGTATCGGCAAACAGGGTGCCTTCTGAATTCAGTACATACTGTTTTGCACTTATCCCAATCAGCCAGTCTGTATTGGTTTTTGAAAGCCCTAAATCTTCCGTAAGATTATACTGCCCATCAAATACTTTCAAACGTGAGCGGTCAAGGAACAAACCGCCGCCTTTAGAAATTGGCGTACGTGCCACTCGCTGGAACAATGCATTATTTCCTACAAAACCGGTCGGGCGCCCCTGATCTGCAAATGCTCTTGCGGCATTATGCGCTATAATATTGTTAGCTCCCGCATCTCTTGCCGATACAAATGCTGCTATATATTGAGGATACCAGGCACTACTTGCTTTCCAGGCTTCATTAAACAAACGTGTTGTGATGGTTGCATTGAAAGAATTACCCGCATTTTCATGTGTTGAATAGTAACGCGCATACCAGTTTTTATGTTTCAGCTCATATTTGAACTGCGCAATACGGAGATCCTTTAAAGAATAACGATCACTTCCGGTATATACAGAATTACCTGTTCCGAAGTAAGCATTGAAAGAAGCTTCAATTTTATCAGTGAGCTTGTAATGCAAGCCACCGGTAAGTTTCATGTTCAGTGTGGTAGGATCTATTACATCTTTTTCAGCATAACCTGTTCTGCTCACTGATGTATTCTGTAAAAAGTTTCTTGAAGGCGCTGCACCAAAGATAATTGGCGAAATACCTGCGGTAACCAATGCACCGGCACCGGCACCGGTAAGGAAAGCATTAAAATTTGCTAAACGTGCCGTCGGATTCGCTGCTAAAAATCCATTAAATGCTGCTAGTAGCCCGGGTGTTAATCCAGCCGCAGCAAATACCTGTGAAGCTATGGCGCTGATATTCTGAGTAGTTTCATCACCATAAAAATTTACACCATCATAATTGGGATCCACAAAACGGTTTCCCGGAATTTTTGTTCCATTGGGCGTACCACCTACACGGGTATAATTATCGTCCTGATTGGCCAGCCAGTCCTGTGCCTGAATAAACTGTGCATTGATTTTGAATGCAAATTTCTCTGATATCTTCTTTGCCCAACGAAGGCTCCAGTCATAATATGGTGCAGCGCCGCGTTGTTTACCATCAACATGATTAATACCCTGTTTAATCTGAAAACTTAAACCCTGGTATTTAAAAGGGTTTTTACTGTTAATCAATACAGTACCATTCATACCACCCGGACCATACAATGCAGATGATGCGCCTGGCAGCAGTTCCATGTTTTCCACATCCAGCTCACTTAAACCAACCACACTACCCACTGAAAAGTTCAAACCGGGAGCCTGGTTATCCATCCCATCCACCAACTGGTTCAACCTGGTATTACCACTGCTGTTAAAGCCACGTGTACCCACACTTCTGAACGTTAAACTGGCTGTTACCACATCCACCCCTTTCAGGTTGGTTAACATATCGTAATAGCTTAACTGAGGTGTATTACGAATAGCGGCTGTACTGATTCTTTCAATAGACACAGGAGATTCCAGTATTCTTTCAGGAACCCTTGATGCAGATACTACCACTTCATCGCCCAGTGTAAACGATGGTGCAAGCTCAACAGAAACAACATCATTGGCACCTTTAACAGCTACTTCTTTACTGGCATAACCAACTGAAGATATCACTATAGTAAATGGGGGTTTCTGAACAGTAGTAAACCGGAAATTACCCTTGTCATCGGTAAATGTTCCTACTGTACCTCCTTTAATAGTAACAGAAACTGCAGACACGACTTCTTTGGAATTTGCATTTTTTACACTACCGGAAACGATAGTTGTTTGCTGGGCTACTGCGGGGATGGTTATAGCCATAGCCATAGCCATATACAGACATTTACTGTAGAATCTTCTCATTTTGGCAAGATTTAGTTAATAAGTACTACAAAATAGCGATTGTTAGTTTTCTGTAAAAATTTAATTTGTCCACAAATAACTGATTCTGTTAAGAAAAACAAACTATGTCAGGCTTTACTATTCAGACTGCGGGCTAATTTTGTTGTATGATGACGCTCAAGTTCCCCCAACAAACCAATGTTTACCATGGTAAAGTAAGAGATGTTTATACCATTGGCCAAGACTGGCTGGTTATGGTAGCCAGTAACCGTATATCTGCTTTTGATGTAATATTACCTAAACCAATACCATACAAAGGACAGGTACTTAACCAGATTGCCGCTTTTATGCTCGATGCAACCTGCAACATTTGCCCCAACTGGCTCTTGTCTGTACCAACTCCTACTGTATCCATCGGTAAAAAATGTAAGCCCTTTAAAATAGAAATGGTGGTTAGGGGTAACGTAGTTGGACATGCATGGCGCACTTATGCTTCCGGTGAAAGGGTACTATGTGGTATTACCATGCCCGATGGACTGAAAGAAAATGATTTTTTTCCCCAGCCCATTATAACCCCCTCCACCAAAGCCGCTGAAGGACATGATGAAGATATTTCCAAAGAAGAAATCATTCGCCAGGGTTTGGTAAGTGCAGATGACTGGAAGATACTTGAAACCTATGCCCTGCAATTATTCGCCCGTGGAAGGGAAATAGCCGCTAAGCAAGGACTAATACTTGCCGATACAAAATATGAGTTTGGAAAAATAGGTGATACTATTTACCTGATGGATGAAGTTCACACTCCCGACTCCTCACGTTATTTTTATGCCGATGGATTTGAAGCCAGACAAGCTACAGGCGAAAAACAAAAACAACTGAGTAAAGAATTCGTAAGAGAATGGCTCATCGCCAACAATTTCATGGGCAAAGAAGGACAAACCGTTCCTGAAATGACAGATGAATGGATTGATACCATCAGCAAACGATATATTGAACTCTACGAAAAAGTAACCGGCAAAACCTTTGTTCCACAACAACTTACTGATTCAGCAATTGTTGAAGCCGTAACAGATTCGTTGAAAAAGTTAAATGCGATATAAATAAATCAAAATTCAAAAGGCAAAATTCAAAATAGATCTTTCGTTTTTGAATTTTGCCTTTTGATTTTTGATTTCCGAACCCTACTCCCCTAACCGCGGCCTCAACCTCACCCTGCTTTTGTTAAAAATATTTTGTCCGTTTTCTATCCCTTTTCTTAATTCTTTCTGACGTTCAACCGGCATATGTATGGTTTCTTTGCAGGCCACACTGCAACAGCCATCGTATTCAGCAGCACAGGATTGGCATTGGATAAATAGTAAATGACATCCATTATTCTTACAGTTGGTATGTGTGTCTGCCGGTTTACCACACTGGTGACATTTGGCAATGATGTCATCTGTAATTCTTTCGCCTAAGCGATTATCAAAAACAAAATTCTTTCCGATGAACTTACTTTCAATAGCTGCTTCTTTTGCCTGTCGGGCATAATTGATGATTCCCCCTTCGAGGTGAAACACATTTTTAAACCCTTTATGCAGCATGTATGCACTGGCTTTTTCGCAACGTATACCACCGGTGCAATACATAATGATATTTTTTTCTTCTTTCCCCTGCATCATGTCAACAGCCATCGGTAACTGGTCGCGAAAAGTATCGGAGGGTATTTCAATTGCTTTTTCAAAGTGCCCTACTTCATACTCATAATGGTTACGCATATCTATTACAATCGTATCGGGCTGTTTCAGCAGTTCATTCATCTGCCGGGCATTTACATATTTTCCTTTGTTCTCCATACTGAACAGCGGATCATTAATACCGTCTGCCACAATTTTATCACGCACTTTTATTTTCAATACCCAGAAACTTTTTCCATCATCATCTACTGCAATATTCAAACGCAACCCGTTTAATGGTTCAATACTATACAGGTAAGCACGAAAAGCGTCCATGTGCTGTTCCGGCACACTGATTTGCGCATTGATTCCTTCTTTGGCCACATAAATACGACCAAATACCCGGAGACTGTTCAGCTGTTTATACAATTCATCTCTGAATCCTTGCGGATTTTGCACCGGGAAATACTGGTAAAAACTAATGGTAATACGATGGAAAGACTCTTCCATCAAACGTTGTTTCAACGCTTCGTTGGAAACACGGTTGTGTAAAACGGGCATATAAT
The DNA here is from genome assembly GCA_049324295.1 of Bacteroidota bacterium. Lineage (GTDB taxonomy): Bacteria > Bacteroidota > Bacteroidia > Chitinophagales > Chitinophagaceae > Sediminibacterium. Next base: position 147,371 of record JBMOKQ010000009.1, on the reverse strand, counting down.
CAAATTTCAGCCCCGTCAACTAAACGGGATCCATGAATAATGGAACCACTTGCAGGGTGGTCAAAATCGAAACAAAAATAAAGGAAATATCTGATCCCTGATGTCTGATGTCGGATATATGTTTTTCAAATCCGACATCCTACATCAGACATCTTTCTATTTCCTAAAGCGTCTTACATAATCAGCTTCCGCAGCTATATAGCCAAATGATGCCCATACTTTCCCTTTGAGTATCTGCTCATACAATGCTTTTGCTTTTTCATGATTGCCATTGTAATAGTACCAGTTGGCTACACCATATGCTACCGCATCATTACTACCTGCCGAACCTGTTTCACCGGTTAATGAATCAACAGGCAAAACTCCTTTGTATAATAAACATAACTGATGATAAGCCTTATTCTCGATGATATTCATTTGAGGCTGTATAGGCGTCAGTAATTTTTCCGCTTCTTCTTTTTTGCCCAACAGGCGAAGTGTCATATATAACCAATGCGTAGTTGATGTGAGTTTATCATCATTATCACATTCACGTACGGCACGCTGATATACAGGCAATGCCTTTGCCAGATCATCTTTTAAATAATAAGCAAGTCCAAGATGATACCAGATATTGGAATGAATTGTGCCGATTGGAATATTGAATGCATTGGGTTGTCCATCGGGCTCTATTTCATCCTTTTTGCCTTCAACCAGTTTTGCTGCTTTTTCAAGATCAGCAATCGCCCGGTCTAATTCCCTGATGGATATATAACGATGCCCGCGGTGACGATACAAACGGGCGTCTTCCGGAAATTTAGCGATCCCGTCAGTGTAAATACGAATGGCTTCCCTGAAATTGCCCTTATATGCTGTCCAACGGCCATACCAGATAATATTATCAACATTATCTGGCGATACTTCATAATTCATTTTAGCAGTATCGTATTTTCCTGACCCATTTGCATAAGGTGATGATGGATACAAAGTATCTCCCAACAATGAAATCGCCTGTGCACTGTCTGGTAATACAGAAAATAATGTTTCACCGTCTTTAATTTGTTTTGAATTATTACAGGCTGATATAGCAACAACTGCCATCAGTAATAAAACAGCTACAGGTTTCATATAGAAATAAATTATTGTGCAAACAAGTTAAGCATTCACACATTACCCGTATGAAATAAATAAACACACCTAATTTTCGTCTTAAATCCGTAAATCTCAGGCTTAAGCGTATCTCTCATAACCCGATTGTAAAAAATTGATATTGGTTTCAATAATTTTAAACATATTTTGTTTGCATAAAGCGCTACTTCACATTGACCTTCGTTTGAATAGGTAAGATGATCTCATTTCCAATCCGGGTTTGTTTTACTTTCTTACTACTGTTTCCTGTATCATCAGCTCCATATCTAACAAGCAGTCATCCGTAAACTGAAACTACTATATGGTTGCAGCAACAGCAACGGTCATCATTCATTAGTCAATGGCTTTGGTTTGTATTGAAGCGCATCATTAACCGGCTTTCAGAGGCTTCCGGTAAGCTGAAGGAGATGGTTTTGGGGAGCCCTAACAGCGTGTTTGTATAAATATATTGCATTTTTTTAATGTTTCAATACTGGTGCGTTGTTTCTCCGTTATAAGTCCGTTACAAGTCCGTTACCTGTCCGTTTGAACTTGTGGTTTCTTTCGGGTCTTATTCGCTGTTCATTCGGGTACCCTTCCGGTATACGGAAGGGTACCCTTATATATGCAAAAGGGTATAGCTGATGCATGCCTTTTGTTATGTAAACAGCATTGAAAAGGAAACCCGAAGATGAATTGAAGCAAATACGGCGTCAACCCGTAAACTGCTGCATCACTTTTGGAAAGTCCAAAGGACTCCATGAGAGTTCCGGAACTCTCATGGAGTCCTTTGGACTTTCCAAAAGTTCATAGAAGTAGTGTTATCACCATAACAGAATTGCTCACCAATTATTCTCAACCTGTTAAAAAAATTAAGTCTTTTATGTTATATCCTGCCCAATTTTATCCTCTTTACAATCATAAGAAGTCTTGCTTTTGGCCTATTTATCGTTTTATCTCAAACAACTTTTTACACTAAAACAGTGCTTCCTATCCTGAGTTTGTAGAGATGCTCTTCATTAAATATTCATTTAATCATCTCCCCTGTTCTCCAAAAAGAAAGGAACTGTTATTCTGATTCCGCCGGGGGACGGACCCTTTTTTTCAAACCCTTTTACAAAATCAACCCGCATAAATTTCAGGATATTCTCTAACCCAACAAATGTTTCATAATAACTCTTGCCATTTTGCGTATACAACAAATTGGCGCCGGTTACCAGGAACCAGTTGAGTCTTCTGAAGCCTGGAATTTTGTTTGTCAACAGTCCATTCAAATGATAATCAACATTTGCTGTTGCATAAAATTTTGCGGTATTGCTGTATCGGTAATAAGGTGCCAGTTGAAAGCCGCTCAAAGGATTATTTGCCAATACAGTCTGGTTACCCTGGAAATGTGTATAGTCCGGAATAAATACCTGCTTCGCATTCAGGAAACCACCCATTGAACCACGATAGCTTAGTTTCCCTCCTAACTTAAGATCAAGGTCATCTGAAACAGCCAGTCTCCATTTGGTAAAATCTGCATCGCTACCCAGCAATCCTTTTACTGCATGCGTTACTGAAAAATTAAACGTGGGGAAATCCGATCCTAACCCAATTTTACGATCGGGTAACTCAATATATTTTCCACCTGGTCGCCAGGTTAACCCTGCGGTAAATGAAGCCAACTGGTTACGTGGCATTACTGTACCGGTAATATCTACAGGATAATTAGGTGTAAAACTTCTTCCGGTTATGTTTTTCCAGCTTACCGGATCTGCCAGGTTATTCAACCCAAACCTGTCCTGGAACTGAAAGCCTGCCGCGAAAGTGAGTCCATTACCAATACCTGCGGCATAATTGAAACGCAAGAAATTGGCCTCATATATTTTCAGGTGATTGTTTTCATACAACAAAGTTGTGTATGTATTGATTCTTGAAGTGATAGGTTGCGCATTATTGTATTGAAATACCCGTCTGCCACCTGAAACAGTTATGCTATTAAAATATTTCTTCCCGAAATTATACCTGCCGGTAATATGTGCGTTCAAGCGCTTATTCGCAAAACCATAACGCAGGTAAGGCGTTACCTGTAATGATTTTCTACTCACTTCATCGAAGCGTTTATTGAAAGTTGGAGTAAAATGCAATACCCCACCCTCAACCGTATTATAGTTAAAGGTATTGATGAGTGGATCGAAATTTATAAACAGTTTCTTTTTTTGTTTACTGATTGATTGCCCGGTAAATAAAATTGCTCCAGGTGAAATTTTATTTCTCTTACGATCTACTGAATCCATATACTTTGGATCTTTTCTTACCTGTTCAAGGCTGTCTTTTTTCTTGTAATCGAGCGCTTCTTCTTTTACTAACGGCAGTGGGCGGATACTATCCCAGTAAGCCATTGTTTTTTTATTGGCGCTATCGTATATTTTGATGATGGTATTATCAAAATACTTCCTGGCAAATGCAGGATTCAGGTTAAACCGGTCGTATACCTGTACAAAACTTCCAAAAAAATCAAATCCGAAAATTTTACCGGAGGGATAGATTACCTGGTTTTTAATTACCCATACATTACCTGTAGGCACATATAGTTGTTCCACCACCAGTGTATCGAGAAACTGCATCTGTTGCTCACGAACAAGGGTTAACCGCAGGCTATGTATGCGCCATTCATTTTCAATGATATTGATATATCCCTGGAACAAGGGTTCATATTTTCTGCGGGGCATCACTTTAATCCTGCTGATCTCTACTCCGTTTTCATAAAAAGTTCCCTGAAACTTATACCGGTAAAAAGAAAGGGCATTGGAAGCAATAGGTGAAATAAACCCGCGCGGATTAAGGTCCTCACCCACTTGTATGGTATTGTTGTAAAACGAGATGATTTGCGGACTACTGAATCCAAAAGCATTGCTTCTTCCGCTTACTTTGGTAGAAACTACTTCAATCTTTTCTTTATTGGGTTCGTCTACTGAATATTTTGCAATGGTTTCCGAGAGAAACAACATTTTTCTTTTACTGGAATCACCGTCTTCAAAGTCAACTTTCTGCCCAAAGAATCTGTCCGGGTAATCACGCAATTGCATTTGTCCTTTCAGGTATACATCTGCCGTAAACTTTTTAATTTCCTTCAGGTGTTCCGTTCTTTTACTGATGGTTTTTCTAATAATCGTATAGGCAGGATCCTCTCCGTTCGTATTCACCGTTACATCCTGTAAACTGTATTGCTGTGGTTCAAGCTGGAAGTTGACTTCTATATTTTTCCCTCTTTCAACTGTAATTTTTTTCTCTACCGATTTGTACCCTATGTACTGGCATACAAGTGTATAGCTGCCGGGTTGTAACTGAATGGAGTACAATCCTTTGCTATTGGCAGAAGCGCCTTGTGTAGTTCCTTTCACTACAATTGAAGAAAATGCAAGCACTTCATTTTTTGAATCGGTAATGGTACCGTTGATGGTTTGGGTATAACCGGTATAACTTATAATACCCAATAATGTAATAAGCAGTAGTAATTTCATACGGGTTAAGTTGCAACGAAAATAAGTTGCTGAAACCTGCTTTTTATTACATACTCCGTTATACAAACATGCTTTAACGAATAATTAATACCTGTTATTTAGCAGACTGCCGTAAATAGCTTCCGGTAAGCGCTGCCAGACCAGATACAAGACCACCGATTAATCCTGTTACCAGAATCAATATCAAATATGAACCACCCAGTGGCAGTATATTGGCCACTTTGGTAGCGAGAATATGTTCATTGGCAGTATCTTTCAATAAAGCAAGAATAGTCCAGAGCAAAAACAAACCCGCAAACCCAGTTAAAAAAGATTTCCCTGGTTTCTGGTGTATAGTAAGCGCTACGATAAAAGAAGTAACCGCAAAACTCCACCAGGGCAATACAGCATATAAACCTGTTGCAAAAGCCAATAATATAGTTAACAACAATGCAGTTAGAAATTTCATAAAAAAAATTTAGCTATTGGTGAATGTTAAGTGCCACTTCATCTGCGTATTTTTTACAGCTGCTTCTTTTTTCAGGAACAATATCCGGTAATATTTTCCAGATGCCCAGGTATCTACAAAATTGTCGTAGTATTTACTACCCGGATTACCGCTTTGTCCGCCAGGATAAACGCCATATGCTTCAATATCATCTGTAAGGTGTACAATCATCCGCCAGCTCGGACCATGTGTTTGAGTGGTTGCATTAATAATATTTACACCACCTCCAATTGGCAGATGTAAGCGGCTGAGGGCATTAATTTTTAGTAAATGACCGATCCTGGTGTCCTTGAATTTACCCCATTCCAGTTCGCCTTTTTGCTCCAGCGCTGAACAGGCTTTTACGGCTTTCTGAATAGCAATAACCACCGCATCCTGCAAAGTTTCTGTTTTATCGGGTGTATTGGCGTTGTCTGCAAAATAATAAACACTGTCTCGCAACATGATATCCAGTAATACTGGTTCATCGGGCCAGGGCAATGGCAATGGGGAACGTTCAAATTCATCTTTCCAGATCGTTGTTTCCAAACTGTCCCAGATGGCCCTGAATACTGTTGCACCCCGTTCACCAATATCATTGCGCAGGTTCCATTTTTTAAAAATATCGATATATTTTTTCTCTTCTGCCGACAGAGACGATTCATTGATAAATTTCAATAATGCAGGTCTTGCCATTTCTGCAAATACATTGTAATTATCTGTCTGCATCTGCTGTATATCTGCTGCTGTAATAGTATTCATGGCAGCCAGTTTTTTATTGATGATTACACCGCGATAAACAGGAAAATCGCTCGCGGCACCCAGGTAATAAGGATAAGTATCATCTGTTGATTTTTGGTTGGCACTACTCACAAAACCCCTGGCCGGATTTTTCATCATCGGATTTTCTGTATTGGGAATAATACCCTGCCACATGTATTGATTGTCTTCGCCCGGCATAATAAAATCGCCCTGTCTGTTCCATCTTGCTACAAAAGCTCCTTGTTGTTTGATGGCAATATCTCCTGTTTTGGAGGCGAATATAAAATTCTGACCGGGGCAGGTCCATCGATGAATGGCATTGAGATAATCATCGAAATTCTTTGCCCTGTTTAAATCATAAAATGTTTGTAATCCCTGGCCTCCATCATGCGCCGTCCATTTAAGCGCCAGGTATTTACCCTGGGTACTTTCGTTTTTATAAGATGCGTCGTACATAACCGGACCAAAAGCAGTATACGCCACATGATCAATTACATCCGGTTTACCTTTTACTTTAATCACTTCTTCTTTTACATCTGCTTTGTTCCATACAGCATTGTACCAATATTGTTCCAGTGTACTGTCTTTGAATTTCATGTCGTAGTAATCAATCACATCTCTTCCTGCATTGGTTACACCCCAGGCTATGCTATCATTAAAACCGATGATTACTGCCGGCGAGCCCGGAAAACTTGCTCCATAAGTACTATGAGTTGGTGTTGTTATCTGCACTTCATACCAGAGTGAAGGTAGGTTAAGGCCAAGATGCGGATCATTAGCGAGAATGGGTTTGCCACTTTTTGTTTTACTACCTGACACGGCCCAGTTATTACTTCCATTGTTTTTATCAGGAACAACAGGTGCAACAGCTGCACCTCCATTCATTGATTTTCCATAGTACTGCGAATCAACACTTGCAGGAGCTGCTACTTCAATAGATGCGGGTGCATATACTGTACCCTTCGGAATAATCGGATCAAGAGAATCCTGCACATTGGTATACAACTGATCAAAATCTTCATACCCGAAATAGTTCCTGGCATTGGTCATTTTCAGATCATTGGTTACACCTCTTGCGGAGAGATCATATGACATAAACATCAGGAACAGGTAAGTTTTTTTTGGGGTCCAGGCTTCGGGTTTGTAATCGAGTAATTTGTATTCAAAAGGAATCTGTTCCGGTTCCAGTTTTTTGATATACTCATTTACACCTTCTGCATACGCTTCAATAGCCGCTTTGATATCTTTATTTTTTGAAGCCTCTTTCATGGTTTTTTCAGCCGCATATACCATTCCCATTCTGCGGAAGAATTTATCGGTATCAATCCTGTCCGGTCCTACTATTTCACTTAGCCTTCCTGCTGCCACATGTGTTTGAAACTCCATTTGCCAAAGCCTGTATTTTGCATGCAGGTAACCCTGTGTATAATAGGCATCTGCATCATTTTCTGCATAGATATGTGGCACGAGCCTTTCATCCATATACACATCTACTTTTCCTTTTAAACCTGCTAGTTTAATATTTCCACCATGTGATGTATTGACCGGCTCTGCATTTTGCCAGAATCCCTGTTGAGGTGAAAGAAAATAACCCAGTCTTGGCGTTTTACTGCCTCCTACCGGCAACTGCGTATTCAACACAACGATTAATGCGGTGGTACCAACTGCTGAAATAAGAAATGGAATGATTCTCATTAGCCAATATTTGAAAATGAATATAAGGCATTTTCAATAACCTTCTTGTACCGAACCTGGCATCATACCAGGAAGTTTAATAAACGTTTAAGGTCATCCTTGGTATTATATGCATGCATTACAATACGCAATCTTTCTTTTCCCTCCGGCACTGTGGGATATAAAATGGGGCGAATATCAAATCCTTCCTTTTGTAAAATGCCTGCTACTACTTTCACTTCTTCATTACCGGGCACAACAATACCCTGTATGGGTGTTGTTGATAAGAGTTTTTCATAACGAATTTTTGTGTTTTGAAAAATATCAATCAACTGTTCCAGGTGTTTTCGTTCGGTATGCATATCCGGAAATTGCCGGTACGATTCGGCTATCATCGCTACCGCATGTGCCGGTAAAGCCGTTGAATAAATAAGACTACGGGAAAAATTAACCAGGTAAGTCTTCAAACGTTCGGAACCCAATACTACAGCGCCATGACATCCGCATGCTTTACCAAAAGTGTGTACACGTGCAAATATCTTCGATTGCAAACCCAACTGTTGTACCAACCCCTCACCCCGCTTACCTATCACGCCTGTTGCATGTGCCTCATCAATAACCAGGTGAGCATTGTGTGCATGAGCTATTTCAACCAACTCGTTAAGCGGGCAGATATCTCCATCCATACTGAATACAGACTCTGTAACAATAAAAATAGTTCCTGTGGCCTGTTGTATTTTTTTTCTGAGATCGTTTATATCGTTATGACCAAATGAAAAAGACTGGGCAAATGACAAGCGTATACCATCTCTTATGGAAGCGTGTGAAAGCTGGTCATACAAAATAGTATCTCCTTTCTGCGGAACAGATGATAACAAACCCAGGTTGGCATCGTAGCCTGAATTATAAATAAGTGCGGTTGCTGCTTCATGAAATGCCGCTACCTGTTCTTCTGTTTCCTGCAATAAAGGATAGTGACCGGCCAGCAAACGTGAACCGGTAGAGCCTGTGGCCCAATCTGTACCGGCAGATGGTTTCAATAAATGTTGACGTGCAATACCCAGGTAATCATTTGAACAGAAATCGACCATACCCTCCGATAAATGAAGGCTTCTGAGTGATTGCCTGGCTATTCTTTCATTCAGCTTACGCTGCAAAAAATGATCCTGGTACATAAGCGTAAAACTAAAGCAATTTGTGTGAAAGCAGCTTTGTAGAGTAATTCATGTTTACTAAGTATTTTGCACTGTAATTACAGCTTATGGAATACTCTGACCATACCAAAAATATACTCGGACTTCACCTGCCAACCGATCCGCGATGGGTTGATCTTGCGGGCATCAGCCTGGAGGCCATTCTTACCGACCATGCTTATTGCGAACAGAAAGCAGCCCTTACCTGCATTTCACTGATACAACGCTATTCACAAAAAGTAGAACTGGTAAAACAGTTATCGCCCATTGTTACGGAAGAATGGGGACATTTCAGACTTGTGCTGAATGAGCTTCATAAAAGAGGACTACAACTTGGTACGCAGAGAAAAGATAAATATGTAAATAAACTATTAGAGTTCCAGCAAAAAGGAGGTGATGAAGAAGGAAGGTTTCTTGACCAATTACTTACCATGGCACTAATTGAGGCAAGAAGTTGTGAACGTTTTAAAAGACTGAGTGAGGGATTGAATGACCGATACCTGCGTAATTTCTATCGCCGTTTTATGGAAAGTGAAGCCGGACATTATACTTTATTTATAGAATTATCTGAATTGTATATCAAGAAAGAAAAAGTACGCAAGCGTTGGAGAGAATGGCTCACCTATGAAGCATCAATTATGCAGGAAATAGAATTAAGAGGCGACCGTATTCACTGATATTGATCAGCGGATATTTTCTCTGAAGAAATTAAGTTCCGTATCCCAGTTTAGGTAAGGATGAAATTGTTGCAGCAGTTTTGTTTTTTCCTGGTATGTCTTCAAAAACTGCTGATGCTGGGTGGTTAAAGGATTAAAAGGCTTATGCTGCATGGCGAGGTTTACTGCTGCAATTTCTTTTAATAAGTTTCTCGTTTCATCCGTCATACAGGCATTCGTAAATTTCTCCCATACATATTGTGTAGCATGGAAATTAGGGTGTACCAGATCTTCTGCATAAAAACGATAATCACGCAAATCATCGATCACCAATTCATACGCAGGGAAATAATACAATCTTTCAAATTTTTCTACCAGGTGATGAACAGCCTGTATGAGTACAGCTTTACTCTTGTTGTTTTCAATTACACCTTCACGCAAATGCCGAACAGGACTGATGGTGAAAATGATTTGTACATTGGGATTGAAATGAAACAAACGATGGATCATATTATCCAGCACGCTTAACACTTCTTCTGTAGTGAGCAGTTTTTTAGAGAACCAGTCTGCGGGTGCTTTATGGTTGTTGGCTGCTACTGTACCTGATTTATAGTTCAGGGCATTTTCTGTGAGCATATATACCCAGGCCGACCCTAATGTGATCATGATATGGTCAGCTTTCTTTAAGGCAATATGCGATTCAATGATTGATGTATTAATTTTTTGCAAAGCATCTTCTGGTGTAATACCTGAAAAACGACTATGATGTTTCCAGCTATGCCAGCATTCGTTATAACAAAACAGGTCAGATGCTGTGTATACTGTTTGTTCAACATATTGGGTTATTGCTTCCGCCACACTTACCGGGTTAAACAGTATGCCATGCGGGTTTTCTGTTACACGGAACTTATGCTTACGCAATTTTTCACCCATATTCTCTGTAAAGCAGGAACCCATCAACATCATAGCATGTTGATGTTGTATCTTTTTTACAGGCGACTTAATATCAAATTCGTAATGAAATTTCATACACTTACTGAAAGATTTTACCGGCCAGTTTACTGCTTTCCATCAATGCCTCTGTATTCAAATGAGTGAGCCTATTTTTTCCCCTGAAATAAGGAATCATTTTTTCTGTGTTCATATTACCCACCAGTTCATCCTGCGCCATGGGGCATCCTCCTATTCCTTTTAAGGCTCCGTCAAATCTTTTACATCCCGACATATAGGCTGCATCCAGTTTATCTTTCCAGTTAGTTGCCGTTGAATGAAGATGAACACCAAAATTTACCGATGGATATTGAGGGATCAGCGTACTTAATGCAAAACGAATCTGTTCGGGTGATGCTAATCCAACTGTATCTGCCAGAGAAATAATACCAATTCCCTGTTTCGCCATTGCATCAGCCCATTCCAGTAGTATTGCTTCATTATAAGGGTCGCCATAGGGGTTCCCAAAACCCATGCTCAGGTATACTACCAGTTCTTTTCCGGTTTTAATACAGGCTTCCTGGATAACCTTCACACGGTTGAAACTCTCTTCCATGCTGCTGTTTGTATTCTTTTGCTGAAAAGTGGGTGAAATGGAAAAAGGGAAGCCCAGGTAGCTGATTTCATCGTACAGAACTGCTTCTTCTGCCCCTCTTTGGTTCGCTACAATGGCTAATAATTTTGTTGAAGAATTGTGTAGTTGTAATTGCGGTATTACTTCTTTTGTATCTGCCATCTGCGGAATGGCTTTTGGCGACACAAAACTACCAAAGTCGAGTGTATCAAAACCTACCTGCAGTAATTGGTTCAGGTAATTGACTTTTATGTTGGTGGGAATTGCATGTACCCATCCCTGCATGGCGTCGCGCGGACATTCTATCAGTTGTATTGTTTCACTGCTTGATACCATAAAGGATGACTATGCTTTTTCTATTCTTTGTTTCATTGCTTCGTATAAAACAATACCGGTTGCTACAGATACATTAAAAGAATCGAATTTATTGGCCATGGGTATGGTAAAAAAAGCATCTGCTGCTTTTGCCAGGTAAGGTTGCACCCCTTTTCCTTCATCGCCCATAATTACGCAACAGGGCTCCTGCAATTGAAGTTCGTATACTTTTTTATCGGCCCTCATTTCACTGGTAAATACCTGTATTCCGTTGAGGTGAAGGGTGTCTACAGCTTTCAGCAAACTATTTACCCGGCACACATGTATATGTTCCAACGCACCTGCACTGCTCTTCATGGCTTCTTCATTGAGTGCACCTACTCCTTTATCCGGAATTACCAATGCCTGTGCGCCGCAACAATGTGCACTTCTTGCTATGGCGCCAATATTACGAACATCGGTAACACCATCGAGCATGATAAACAATGGTACACCTCCGTTTGAAACCACATGATCAATCACCTGCTGGATATCCATATACTGAACCAATGCAGCAAAAGCAATAACACCCTGGTGATTGGCCCGTGTAAGTGAATATAGTTTTTCCTGGGGAACCATTTGTATGGGAATATTCCTGTCCCTCGCCAGTTGTCTGATAGTGGCTATGGCATCACCTGAAATATTTTTCTGCATCAATATTTTGTCAATCGGCCTACCCGTTTCCATTGCTTCCACAAGAGGCTGCCGTCCAATAATCAGTGCGCTTTGTTTGATTGCCATATGCAAATGTACTATATCAGTTTTCCCTGTAACTGCATTAATTTAATTTTTGTAATGGCCGCTACGCTAATAGAATCGGTAATTACACCTGTTTCTACCATTTCATATGCCTGATCAACGGATACTTTCTGTAGTTGTAGTTCCTCGGTATCTTCCGGTGCAGCTTCTTCCTGTATTAAATCGGTTGCCAGGTAAATAATGGCAAGTTCATCACTTACTGAATTAGAAAGGTGCATACGAAATACTTCACCCCATCTTTGTGCCAGCAGTCCTGTTTCCTCCTTCAGTTCTCTTTTAGCACCTTCCAAAGGGTCTTCGGCATATGGACTACCACCTTCAGGTATTTCCCAGCTATACGCATGTAGCGTATACCGGTATTGTCCAACCAGCCAAAGGTGCTGCTGATCATCCATTGCAATAATACCGATGGCTATATTTTTAAAATGCACTTTCCCATAAATACCCGAACCTCCTTTCGGATTAATAACATCATCTTCTGTAACCGTGATCCACTTATTATCGTAGATGGTTGTTGAATGCAGGGTTGTCCAGGGATTCTTTTCCATACTTGTAATACGATGTTTTAAAACAATAGTGTATATAAACATAAAAGCCCCCGGTATCCGGAGGCCTTTGATGCTGTTGATTTTTTATTTTAATCCAAATGCTTTTTTCACTTTGGATACATAATCGAGTTTCTCCCAGGTAAACAGTTCCACTTTTACTTTTTTCTCTTTACCATCGGGTGATTTAAAAGTTTTGGTTACCACTTCACTCTTACGTCCCATGTGGCCATAAGCAGCTGTTTCACTGTAGATCGGGCTGCGGAGTTTCAGGCGCTGCTCAATAAAGTATGGACGCATATCAAATAAACCTTCCACCATTTTGGCGATCTGTCCATCAGTCAGGTTAATTTTAGCGGTACCATATGTGTTTACATTAATACTGGTTGGCTGTGCCACTCCAATAGCATACGATACCTGCACCAACACCTCACTTGCCACACCTGCAGCTACCAGGTTCTTGGCAATATGACGGGTTGCATAGGCTGCAGAACGGTCTACTTTGCTGGGGTCTTTACCACTGAAAGCTCCACCACCATGTGCACCTTTACCACCATATGTATCTACAATGATCTTACGACCGGTTAAACCCGTATCGCCATGCGGACCACCAATTACAAATTTACCGGTTGGGTTGATATGGTATTTGATATTGTTGTTAAACAGTTTCGCGTACTTCTTGTACTTGCTTTTTACGCGTGGAATCAGGATATTGATGATATCAGATTTAATCTTGGCAAGCATTTTTGCTTCACTGTCAAAATCATCATGCTGTGTTGATACTACAATCGCATCAATTCTCACAGGCCGGTTATTATCATCGTATTCCAATGTTACCTGGCTCTTCGCATCGGGACGCAGGTATTTGATTTGTTTGTTCTCTCTTCTCAGTGCTGCCAGTTCAATCAGAATTTTATGGGCCAGGTCGAGTGCCAATGGCATATAATCTTCTGTTTCATTGCTGGCATAACCAAACATCATACCCTGGTCGCCGGCTCCCTGCTCTTCTTTTTTCTTTCTGTCAACACCCTGGTTAATATCTGCCGACTGCTCATGAATAGCAGACAGGATACCACAACTATTGGCTTCAAACATATATTCACTCTTGGTATAACCGATTTTACGGATTACACCACGGGCTATTTCCTGTACATCTAAATAAGCCTTCGATTTTACTTCTCCTGCCAGTACCACCTGACCGGTTGTTACCAGGGTTTCACATGCTACTTTTGATTGAGCATCGAATGCTAAAAAGTTATCGATTAATGCATCAGATATCTGATCGGCCACTTTATCCGGATGTCCTTCAGATACGCTTTCAGATGTAAATAAATAAGGCATATTTAATTTTTAATGAGTGCAAATATAGTGCAAACACAGATTTAGATACGGGAGAAAATAATCCTCAGCCTCATCCTGAATCTTGAATGTGTGCCACCACCCAGTCTTACCCTGCCATTGGCAATATCGTTACCAATACTTGGATTGAGGTAATAGAGTTGTTGGCTATTGGGGCCGGGGTATGGATTGGTATAATAAATTGAATCGGTGGTGGGTGCCGACAATTGCAGCAGATGTGATGTATCTTTTCGGGATATAATACCCTGGATATACCGGCTCAGATTAAAAGAATAGGAAGCTACGCGGTTGTAACCCTGAATTGTTTTGTAAAAAGCAAATCCGCCAAAATCAGTAATATTCGGCCCGTCAGTTGAAAAAATATAATTGTTGCGCACATTGCGTTTCCTGTTGGTACTCGAATCCAGTACACTTAATAATAAGTACCTGGGCACACGCATCTGCTGATCAATGGTAAGCAGGTTGGCATCATCCGGCACCTGTTCTGCAATCAGTTCTGCCCTATGGATGATTCTGTTACTCAATGAAGCCAGTCCGGGAATCCTTACCCTAACCGTGGTTCCCGGAGATGTTTGCACAAATACGAGTGAGTCTGATTTTGGGTTATTATTAGTAGTAATATAATTTACCACCTGGCTGCCCGCCCTGTTCCTGGTTACAAAATTGGCATCACCTCCCTCAAGGGTATTAAACCTGAAATACTGTACAGTGGTATCTCTTGTGGTAGCACCTGTTGAACTGGAACTGTAATAAAGCGCAAATTTAGTATTGGTATCCGACAAGCTGATCCTGATCAAAGCATTGGTGGGTGCATTCTGGTCTGCTGTTAATGCAAACCCGGCAAAATAAGTTCTGAAGATGGAATCGTTTTTGTAAGCGTTGGTTGAATCATAGGTTTTAATAAAACGTTGTGCCACATCAGCTCTTAAAGGTATCCTGATCTGATTGGTGGAAATTTCAAACCTATTCTTTACCGTATCACCTAATCTTCTTATATCCACGGTTACAGGAGAGGCAAGTGGTGCACCTATACTGATTGGATATGCATTCGGATAATTCACCGGGTACAAACGGCTTCCGTTGAGCCTGGTTGACTGGTCTATCTCTGATACAGTCAGGCGTACCGGCTGGGTGGAATCACCATAAAAACCATTATATCCCAAAATCAATACTGCTGAATCTATGCGTAAACTGTCTTTATTTCCAGAAATAAAAAAGGGATAGTAGGAAGGTGTTAACTCAAAAAACATAGACGCCGATGTACGACCAAAAATCGGGTCATTGGTAATAGCTCCAACCACATGAACATCTGCTTTATAAATTCTGGTAGTATCTAGTTCGGTATAGGTATCTGTGATCACATCAAGGATGGTGTCTTTTGTAATGATACCGTCAATCGGGGGTATTAAACCACCTCCTAATTCAGTAGAAGTAATCCGGGTACAACCGGTGAATAAGCTGCCAGAAATAATACAGAAAATGAATGTATTACGTAGTGTCGAAAATAAACGCATGTGTGTTGTTGGATTACTTGCCCGCAAGGTCGTTGTACAATTCTAAATACTCTGTTAAATCAGAATCCCATCCTTTGAAGGGAACTACTTTCTTTCCTT
Source organism: Bacteroidota bacterium (assembly GCA_049324295.1). Lineage (GTDB taxonomy): Bacteria > Bacteroidota > Bacteroidia > Chitinophagales > Chitinophagaceae > Sediminibacterium. Next base: position 131,813 of record JBMOKQ010000009.1, on the reverse strand, counting down.
TCACTTTGGCAAATTCCTCTACCAGTTTCTTATCTATTTTTTCGGCACCGAAAGTAATTGCGTCGGCAAAACTCGCACCACCTTTAAACAAGGCAGTATTGTTGGCTTCTTTAAACGCTTCAAGATCCTTGTCTTTTATATTGGCATTGATCACTGCCTGTTTCAGAAAGTCGGCACCCAGTTTCTCTTTGAACGTATTCTCTCCAATGGTAAATACCACTTTACTGTTACCAAATACAGGTTCTTTCCTGTAGGCGGTTTTAATATAAGCCGGAATCAATCCGGTCATCCAGCCACTGCAATGAATAATATCAGGGGGCCAGCCAAATTTCTTAACCGTTTCCAATGCACCCTTGCAGAAAAATACGGTACGGAGTGCATTGTCTTCAAACCAGGTCTCATCATCATCATGGAAAATCTGCTTGCGCTTAAAAAAGTCTTCATTCTCAAGGAAATAAACCTGTAAGCGTGCATTGGGCAATGAAGCTACCTTAATCTGTAAGGGATAATCATCATTATCTACTGAAACATTGATCCCTGAAAGTCGAACCACTTCATGTAAGCGATGTCTCCGTTCGTTGATCACACCAAATCTTGGCATGATACATCTTACCTCTAAACCGCCATCATTACTCTTGATAGCCAGTTTATTGATAATCTCTGCGAATTCTGTCAATTCGAGGTAAGGCGACATTTCTGTGGCTATGAATAAAATTCTTTTCTTTGTTGACATCCTTGCACCGTTTTTATTGCAGGTAGCGTAAAATGAGTGGGCGAAGGTACGAAAAATATAGTTGACGAACATTGCTTCCCTAAAACAGCCTAAAATCAGTGCCTGATGATTCTGTTTAAAACAATAAATGATTTTAAAAAATATATAACCAAAGTCCAACCCCATTCTGGTTCCATAGGCTTTGTGCCTACCATGGGAGCCCTGCACAACGGGCATCTTTCACTGATAAAAACTTCAAAAAAAGTTTCCGGGCTTACTGTTTGCAGTATTTTTATTAACCCTACTCAGTTTAACGACCCGTCTGATTATCAGCTATATCCGGTTACTATTGATCAGGATATCAGGCTCTTGGAACGGGAGGGCTGCGATATTTTGTTCCTGCCTCCGGTAAACGAAATCTATCCTCCCGGTTATGAAAAGAAACATGTTGAACTGGGCGCACTGGAACATTTGCTGGAAGGCAAATACAGACCGGGTCATTTTCAGGGAGTGTGTCAGGTGGTTGATCAACTCCTCAGCATTGTAGAACCAGACCAGCTTTTTCTGGGGCAGAAAGACTATCAACAGTGTATGGTGATTACCGAACTGATACGCCAGACTGGTAAAAAAATCAGGCTTCAAATGGTTCCTACCATGCGGGAAACAAGTGGATTAGCTATGAGCAGCAGAAATCTGCGTTTATCTGAAACAGACAGAATAAAAGCTGCTGCCATCTATCGTACCCTTCAGTGGATAAGCAGTTCCATTCAACCCGGGCCGGTAACAGATATCATCAGCAAAGCCGAAAGCTTATTGATGAATGCAGGATTCGATAAGGTTGATTATATCAGTATAGCAGCTGCAAATAACCTTGAACCGGTAACCTTTTGGGACGGGAAAACGTCACTGGTAGTTCTTGCCGCCGCATTTTTGTCGGGTATTCGTTTAATAGATAATATTTCGCTGACAACTGATTAAATGTCAGATCCAAAGAAGATGCTATTTTTGCGCCCACTATGCAAATTGAAGTTTTAAAATCGAAAATACACCGCGCCGTTATCACCGAAGCGAATTTACATTATGTTGGCAGCCTTACCCTCGATGAGGATCTGATGGATGCCGCCAATTTTATTGAAAATGAAAAAATACAGGTGGTAAATGTAAATAATGGAGAGCGTCTCGAAACCTATATCATAAAAGGTAAAAGAGGAAGTGGTGTTGTTTGCCTGAACGGTCCCGCTGCCCGCAGAGGAGCTGTTGGCGACCTGGTAGTAATTATTTCCTATGCTACCATGGATTTTGAAGCCGCTAAACAATTTAAACCCTGGGTAGTATTTCCCAAAGAAGGAAATAAACTGTAGTATTACACAATACCCGGCAACCCAATCTGGCCATGAAAAAACGATTCCTATCTTTTGCCAAATATGCGGTCTTTCTCGGATTGGGACTGTTTCTTGTATGGTGGAGCTTTCGGCAGATACCTAATGATAAATGGGGTGAGTTTAAACAGAGTTTATCAACTGCCAATTATTGGTTATTGATTCCTGTTTTCATTATCCTCGCACTAAGCCACTTTGTTCGTGCATTACGCTGGAAAATATTGATGCAGCCAATGGGTTACCAGCCACGTGTTGCCAATACCTTTTTTGCGGTAATGATTGGCTATCTCGCCAACCTGGCCATTCCCCGTTTGGGAGAAGTATTAAAATGTACTTTCCTGTCCCGTTATGAAAAAGTACCTGCCGAAAAACTGGTAGGTACCATTGTAGCCGAAAGAGCCGTTGATGTAGTATCGCTGGGAATTGTTTTTATGTTAACCATGGTTACACAGGCCGATATACTGGCAGCGTATGGCAATGAACTGATCGGCCAGCTTTTTAAAAAGGGAGAAAATGTTTCAATAACAGCGTTACTCATCTTTGCAGGCATCCTGATAGTGCTGGTTATTGCCATAAGAGTATGGTTCAATCAGTTTTCTCACCTCAAAATTGTTATGCTGGTCAAAAAAATTGTGGCAGGTGTGTGGGAAGGATTGATCAGTATAAGACGACTAAAACAAAAAGGACTTTTTATACTTTATTCTGCACTGATCTGGATTTTATATGCTGCAGGTACCTGGGTTGGACTCATGGCCACTGAAGGAACGGCACATTTAGGTATGGGTGCCGCTTTGGGTGCACTGGCATTCGGTAGTATTGGCATGATTGTTACTCCCGGAGGTATCGGCGCTTTTGCTTTTTTTATTGCTAAAGTTTTGGAAGAAAATAATGTACCCTTTGAAATAGGTTTTGCCAATGGCACCCTTCAATGGTTTGCACAGTTTTTGATTGTTGTATTATTAGGTTGCATAAGCCTACTGTTATTACCTGTTTATAATAAAAGTAAAACTACCCATGAGAGCCGTTAATGCCATTGATGCAAAAGTGATGAGTCTGCCACAGTTATTGGCAAGCGTAGCCGCCTGGCGAGCCACAGGAAAAACCATTGCTTTTACCAATGGCTGCTTCGACATATTACACGAGGGTCATATTTTTTCATTGGGTGCCGCAGCCAAAGAAGCAGATTACCTGATTGTAGGTGTAAACAGCGACAACAGCGTAAAAAAACTGAAAGGCCCCGACAGACCGGTAAATAATGAACATAGCAGGGCATTAATACTCGCCAATCTTGCTGTAACCGATGCTATTGTAGTATTTGATGAAGACACACCTCATCAACTCATTACCGCCATCCTGCCAGATGTATTGGTAAAGGGTGGCGACTATACCATTGAACAAATAGTAGGTTCCAAAGAGGTGATAGCCAATGGCGGTAGGGTAGTTATTAACCCTATTGTGGAAGGGTTTTCAACAACAGGCATTATTCAGCATATTAAACAGTCTTATTCTTAATTTGTCCGAAGGACTCTTATAGAAGAAATTTGGAGATGTGCTAATTTGAAAATGAGAAGACATATACTCCTTATATCATTTCCAAATTAGCACATCTCCAAATTTCCAAATTATCCCTAAACTTAACATTGCCCTCTCCTCCCCTTTTTTATATTTGATAAATTGAAGCATCAATTCTGCCATTTGTGAAAAAACAACTCATTCAACGCGATATAAGCTGGCTTAGTTTTAATGGGAGGGTATTACAGGAAGCCAATGATCCTACTGTTCCTTTAAAAGAAAGAATCCGTTTCCTGGGCATCTTTTCCAATAATACAGATGAATTTTTCCGGGTACGTGTGGCCACTTTAAAACGCATGGTGGAATATGCCGATAAAAGACGGAAACTGAACATGCATATGGAAGAGGACCCTCAATCCATTATTGACCAGATTCAGACCATTGTATTGAACCAACAGAATGAATTCAACAGAATCTGGGAAGGCATTCTGAAAGAGCTTAAAAAGGAAAAGATTTTTCTTGTTAATGAAAAACAACTCTCAAAAGAACAAAAAGATTTTGTTCGTGATTTTTTTGATGATAAAGTGCGCTCCAATATCATACCGCTGATGATTGAAAGCCTGCCGCAACTTCCCTACCTGCGCGATAAAAGTATTTACCTGGGTGTAGTAATGCGTAAAAAGAATTCGGCATACAATCAGAAATATGCGTTGATTGAAATACCATCAAAAGATGTTGGCCGTTTTATACAATTACCATCCAAAGCGGGAGAAAACCATATCATTTTACTGGAAGATGTGATCCGGTATAATCTCCCTGAAATATTCACCTATTTTGATTACGATTATTTTGATGCGCATGTATTCAAAGTAACCAAAGATGCCGAGATAGATATTGACAACGATGTGAGTACCACATTTGTTGAAAAAATTGAAAAAGGGCTGAAAAACCGGCGTAAAGGTAAACCTGTGCGATTTGTTTACGACAAAGAAATGGATGCAGGTTTACTCGAATACCTCATCAGGCGTTTAAACCTGAACAGGAAAAGCAATATTATTCCGGGTGGCCGCATTCACAATTTCAGGCACTTCATGGACTTTCCTGATGTATTCGGTACAAAAAATACAAGACGCGAACCGCTGATACACCCTGCTTTTCAGGGGCGCGTCAGGGTAACTGATAAGGTATTGAAAAAAGATGTGATGCTGCATTTCCCTTATCATTCTTTTCATGCCGTAATTGATCTGTTACGTGAAGCGGCCATGGATCCGGATGTACAATCTATTAAGATCACAGCTTATCGTCTTGCATCCGATTCAAAAGTGATCAATGCATTGATTAATGCCGCAAGAAATGGGAAACAGGTAATTGTAATGCTTGAATTAAAAGCCAGGTTTGATGAAGAGGCCAATCTTGAATGGAAAGATATACTGGAAGAAGAAGGCGTAAAAGTATTATTGGGTGTTCCTAAAATGAAGGTACATGCCAAATTGTGCATCATAAAAAAAAGAAAAGGAAATAAAATTGTACAGTATGGTTTTGTGAGTACCGGCAACCTGAATGAAAAAACGGCACGTGTATATGGCGATCACTGTTTGCTCACTGCCAACAGGATGATTATGGCCGATATCAACCGCATTTTTCATTACCTCGAAAACTGGAAAACAGGCGCCACACAACTGAGTCACTGCAAAACACTGATGGTTTGCCCGAATAATATGCGTCGCGAGCTGGATGTACTTATCAATAAAGAAATAAAAGCAGCAAAAACCGGTAAACCTGCGGGTATTACACTAAAAATCAATTCATTGAGTGATGCAAGACTGATTGAAAAATTATATACAGCCGCCGCCGCCGGTGTAGCAATACAAATGGTAGTAAGAGGCATTTTTTGTGCTGTGATTGACCACAAAAAATTCAAAGAACCCATTAAGGCTGTCAGCATTGTTGATGAATACCTCGAACATGCCCGGGTACTTATTTTTCATAACAGTGGAAAAGAAAAAATATTTATCTCCAGCGCCGACTGGATGGTAAGAAACCTCGATCATCGCGTTGAAGCAGCAGTACCGGTAAATGATCCCGATATCAGAAATGAATTAAAGGAGATTATCCACATTCAATTAAGAGACAATGTGAAGGCCAGGGTTCTCGACAAAGAATTAAGCAACAACTATGTACCTTCCGCGGGTAAAAAGAAGATACGTTCTCAGATTGAGACTTATCATTATCTCCACCGGAAAAACGTAGTAAATAGTGAGGCTGGCCGCCATTGATATAGGAAGTAACGCAGCAAGACTACTCATTTCTGAGATCAGTCATGACGCAGAAGGCAAACCAAGATTCAATAAGCTAAACCTGGTTCGGGTTCCTTTGCGCCTGGGTTTTGATGTGTTTGAAAAGGGCGAAATTTCCAAAGAAAAAAGAGGAATGGTATTGCAAACCATGAAAGCCTATGGACACCTCATCAATGCCTATGGTGTGCAACATACCATTGCCTGCGCCACCAGTGCCATGCGCGATGCCCGTAACAGTGCCGATCTGATCCGGAAAATAAAGCTGGAAACAGGACTTAATATTGAAATCATCAGCGGCGACCTGGAAGCATCGATCATCTATGAGAACCATGTGGCAGAAAATATGGATACCGACCACAGTTATTTATACATTGATGTAGGCGGCGGCAGTACAGAACTTACTTTTTTTGCAGATGATAAACTGGTATTTAAACAGTCTTTCAACATCGGTACCATTCGTTTACTAAAAGATATGGTAGATGAATTGCAGTGGAACGAGATGAAAGACATCATCAAAAACAAAACAAAGGGCTACAAAAAAATTGTAGCCATTGGAACCGGTGGAAATATCAACAAAGTTTTTTCACTCAGCAAGAAAAAAGACGGCAAACCGCTTTCCCTTGATTTACTAAAGGATTATTATAAAGAAATCTCCAGTTTCTCCCTGGAAGATCGCATTAATATATACAAATTAAGAGAAGACCGCGCCGATGTAATTATTCCGGCCCTTCAGATTTATATTAACGTTATGCGCTGGGCAGATGCAGATGAAATATATGTTCCCAAAATAGGGCTGGCAGATGGTCTTATTCAGCATCTTTATGATGAGCTGCTGAAAAATCAGCGTGGTTAGTAATAAAGTGCGAGCTATGGGCCAGGGACCCGCAAATGTTCAAAGAACTAAAAAGTACCCCTACTACATAAATCAAAAATACTTATGGCCCATGGCTCGTAGCCCTAAGCATTCTCTCGGGTAGTCATTTTACAGCCTTAACATCCTCCCGGAGGTATTCCTCAAAAATCTGCCTACTTTGCAGTTCTGTTCAAGTTTAAATAATAAAAAGATGTCGGTTCAGAAAGAAATCAAAAAAATTACTACCCATACCCTGCTGAAAATGAAAACAGCAGGTGAGAAAATATCTATGATCACCGCTTATGACTATTCATTTGCCCGTTTATTTGATGAGGCAGGTATTGATGTGGTTTTGGTAGGTGACAGTGCGAGTAATGTAATGGCCGGACATGAAACAACTGTTCCTATTACATTGGATCAAATGATTTATCATGCGCAATGTGTGGTCAGGGGTATTAACCGTTCATTGGTAGTTGTGGATATGCCATTTGGATCGTACCAGTCAAATTCTGATATAGCCCTTGCTTCCGCTATCAGAATCATGAAAGAAAGCGGTGCACATTCCATTAAACTGGAAGGTGGCGAAGAAGTGCTTGAAAGTATTCAACGCATTGTATCTGCCGGCATCCCGGTTATGGGACATTTAGGACTTACACCCCAATCGATCTACAAATTCGGCACCTATAATGTGCGGGCCAAAGAGGAAGCGGAAGCAGAGAAACTGAAAAAAGATGCCTTGTTATTGCAGGAAGCAGGTTGTTATGCCATTGTACTCGAGAAAATACCAGCGAGTCTGGCTACCGAAGTAAGTGCATCATTAACTGTTCCAACCATCGGTATCGGTGCGGGCCCAGGCTGTAACGGGCAGGTTTTGGTAATGCACGATATGCTGGGCATTAATAATATGTTCAAACCCCGTTTTTTACGTCAATACCTCAATTTACAGGAACAGATACATACAGCAGTTACCCACTATATTTCAGACGTAAAATCAGGTGATTTCCCTTCCGAAAAAGAGTCGTATTAGAGATTTACCGATGGTTATTGATTGTTCACCCAAAACATTTTTCTAAATTGGTGGGGTAAGAATAGCTTTGAATAAAATCAGTTGGAAGGATTGCCTGTTATCGTAAAAAATTAATCACGCATACCGGTGGAATTGATGCTTGTACTCACCTGATAATGTACTTCTAAACCCGGCATAGTAACAAATACTTGTATCCTAAATAAGGTGTATTAATTTTTAACACAACTTCAACCACACTTTGCGAAACGACAAAACACGCATAACGATATTTACACACATGGTTGCCTGGGCCTGTTTTTTCTTTGTACCCTACCTTGTTTTCTTTCCCAGGCTAAGAGAGTTCAGCATGAGCAACAATATGCTGACCACCATTATCTGTAATAATATTTTTATTGTTCTTTTTTATTATTTCAATACTCATGTACTGGTACCCCGTTTACTCATTAATAAAAAATGGGGCCGGTATATATTGTCGATAGCCGTCTGTCTGGGAGCTTTCCTTTTTTTACCTAAAGAAATTGCCAATTTTCTCGTAGAACCCGAATTTATTCAGCAGAATAATGAGTTTGTAAGAAACCCTGATTTTAAAGGGGTTCCCAAACTTACACGGGCACCCAGAAGAGCCAGGCCTATAGCTGACCCATATAACACTGTATTGTTTCTTCTTGTATTTGCATTTGGCACCTGTATTTCTGTAACACAGCGCTGGTTAAAAACAGAGCGAACAAGAAAAGAAACAGAAAATGAAAAACTCAATACAGAACTTTCATTCCTCAAATCGCAGGTAAACCCTCATTTCTTTTTTAATACGCTAAATAATATTTATTCACTGGCAGTGGTGAGAAGTGAAAAAACAGCTCCGGCCGTAATGAAACTTTCTTCCATCATGCGCTACATATTAACAGAAACAGAACGCGATCTGGTTCCTTTGCGAAATGAGGTTGATTTCATCCACAATTTTATAGAACTGCAGCAGGTTCGTTTAACCGATAAGGTAAAACTTCATTTTTCGGCAACAGGAGATATTGAAACCATGCTAATTGCTCCACTTGTATTTATTCCTTTTGTGGAAAACGCATTTAAGTACGGAGTAAGTACTAAAGAATCATCTAATATTGAAATCACCATCAGTACCAGCAACAATAAAATATTTTTTTATACCAATAATAATATTGTTGCATCAGAAAGCAACCTGATGGAAAATACCGGAATAGGCATCAATAATGTAAAACGCAGGCTTGAGTTGATGTATCCGGGGAAACATCAACTGAGCACTACTATTGAAAACAAAACATATATCGTAAAACTGGAGATCACAACATGATACATTGTATAGCCATAGACGATGAACCGTTAGCCCTTCAACTGATTCAGGAATACTGTGCCAAGATTTCATTCCTGAAACTGGAAAAAACCTTTACCAATACCGATGAGGCCATCAGTTTTATGCAAAACCATAAAATTGATCTTTTGTTTCTCGACATCCAAATGCCCGATATAACCGGCATCCAGTTTTATAAAAACCTGCAGGAGAAACCATCCGTTATTTTTACTACGGCATATAAAGATTTTGCAGTAGAAGGGTTTAATGTGGATGCAGTAGATTACCTGCTCAAACCATTTGAATATGACCGCTTCCTGAAAGCCTGTTACAAAGCCAAAGAGTATATTGAATTTTTAAGCTCACAAGAAGTACAGTTGAATTCACTTTTCATCAAAGTGAATTATGAAATCATGAAGGTGAGCTTAAGAGATATTGACCTGATTGAAGCCCTCGATGATTATATTAAGATATACATCAAACCCAATCCTGTACTTACGCTCATGACTTTAAAAAGTATCCAGGAGAAACTACCTTCCAGGGATTTTGTAAGGGTACACAGGTCTTTTATCATACCCCTTGCCAAAATTGAGAAATTCAGTAAGTCGAAGGTATGTATTGCCGGAAAAGAAATACCTATTGGAAGCAGTTACAGCGCTGTTTATGATCAATTACTCGAAATTTCCAAAACCAAATAATGATTCCCCGATTGAAAGCAGTCACTCACCTATCTCATCTTGCAGTCGGATAACCTACATAGTATTTTTATCATGAAAATGCCGAAAGGCGTTTCATGCAGGGTTTTAGATAATAAAAGTATCACAACGTTGTTCTCAACAAGGTGATACTTTTTTATTTCCAGATACTCCTCTTCTCACTGCTAATGAATTCTTTACCTTTACAGCAAAATAACCTGCATGGATTTTCTACAGATACTTGGCATTCAGTCGCAAAATGGTGCCGCTTCTACCGGCATTAACTGGATTAACAGCAACGGAACTACCATTGAGTCCTATTCACCTGTTGATGGCAAAAAAACTGGCAGTGTTCAATCAACTGATGCACAAGCCTATGAAACAGTAATGCAAACTGCTGTTACCGCTTTCCAGGACTGGCGCATGTGGCCCGCTCCTAAAAGAGGGGAAGTGGTAAGACAGGTTGGTGAAGCATTACGCAAATACAAAGAACCCCTGGGAAAACTCGTAAGTTATGAAATGGGTAAGAGTCTCCAGGAAGGTTATGGTGAGGTACAGGAAATGATTGATATCTGCGATTTTGCCGTAGGTCTCTCCCGCCAGTTACATGGTCTTACCATGCACAGCGAAAGACCTAAACACCGCATGTATGAGCAGTGGCACCCGATGGGTGTAGTGGGTATTATTTCTGCATTTAACTTCCCGGTTGCCGTGTGGAGCTGGAATGCAGCACTGGCATGGGTTTGTGGCAACACCACTATCTGGAAACCCAGTGAAAAAACACCACTCTGTGGTATTGCCGTACAAAATATTGTGGCCGAAGTATTTAAAAACAACCATGTTCCTGAAGGTGTAAACTGTCTTGTTCAGGGCGGAAGAGAAGTAGGCGAATGGCTGAGTAAGGATACCAGAATACCATTGATTTCGGCCACAGGTTCTACACGTATGGGTAAAATAGTAGCCGCCACCGTAAGCGCCAGACTTGGCAAAACCATTCTGGAACTGGGAGGTAATAATGCCATCATCATATCAAAAGATGCCGACCTCGATATGGCCCTGATTGGTTGTGTATTTGGGGCAGTAGGTACAGCAGGACAACGTTGTACTACTACCCGACGTCTTATTATTCATGAATCGGTGTATGATGTGTTTAAAGAAAAACTGGTAAAAGCTTACAGACAACTCAGAATAGGTGACCCACTCGATACACATAACCATGTAGGACCATTGATTGATAAAGATGCCGTTCAACTCTACCTGAAATCTATTGAAGACTGCAAACAGCAGGGAGGAAAATTTATGGTGGAAGGCGGTGTACTGGAAGGAAAAAATTATGAAAGCGGTTGTTATGTAAAACCCTGTATTGCCGAAGCAACCAATAACCTGGCCGTTGTACAACATGAGACCTTCGCTCCTATTCTCTATATCATGAAATATTCCACGATTGAGGAGGCCATTGCATTACAGAATGGTGTTCCACAAGGTCTCTCTTCTGCGATCATGACCCTTAACATGCGCGAAATGGAACAGTTCCTTTCGCATGCAGGAAGTGATTGTGGCATTGCCAATGTAAATATTGGAACCAGCGGCGCAGAAATAGGCGGAGCATTTGGCGGAGAAAAAGAAACCGGAGGCGGACGCGAAAGTGGAAGTGATGCATGGAAAGCCTATATGCGCAGGCAAACCAATACCATTAACTGGAGCACACAGTTACCGCTGGCACAGGGTATTCAGTTTGATCTTTAAATTATTTGTTATGGCTGCCATATCTGTATCGGATGCAATCAACCTGTTAAGACGTACCCCTCAGCTATTATATGATCTGTTGGATAGGTTACCCGATCATTTGATAAGCGTCAACGAAGGGCCTGAAACATGACCGGACTTCAGGGAAGCTCACATTGCAATGGCTTTTGTTAGTGCAATACTCCCCACTTTTAACTTCTAAGCTACCCGCCTTACAAACTTTTCCACCTGCCTGCCGCCACAGCATTGTGCGGGGTGTATCATTATATAAATCTAAATTATAACGATGGTTAAATCAGCTAATTCACTTGTGCACTGTGGGCTTGTCCTCACAGTACTGCGGGGAGTGTTTCCTGTTCACTACACTTACTTTCATCGTTACCCTCATCCTGTCCAGTGTATCTACCCTCACACCGCCTAATAGTTCAATGAGCAGTTCTTCTGTTTCACCTGCCCCAGCGGCATCGCAGGGGTAAATAAAACAATTTGTATTTTCTGTATTTAATTTCATAACATGAGTTTTGAGCATAAAAAAACCACCCCGTTTTGTGGAGTGGTCTTAGCAAATTGATAATGATTATTGCTTTTTGAATTCAGTTGAGTCAGAATTATCTTGTATCAATTCATAGCCCGAAATCTTTCTTAAAGAAACTATTTGTGGTGGGCCAAAGTATATATTCAAATGAAGAGATTTAACACCTGAACTATCTGCCACGCTCTGTGGAAACTTAATACGTACAACTGTTTGCCCCATGCCGTTAAATAAACCAGTAATATTAAAAGGCACTTCTTCGGCTTTATTAAACGCTTGATTCAACAACAAGTTATACCTATTAACATCATACCCGATAGATTCATCATCTTTACCAATAATCCGAAGGTTGCCAACTCCAATTAAGTTCTTAAAATCAGTTGGATTTTTGTTTTTTAATGCAGCTATAACTTTATGTGTTGTTTCGTCTATAATTTCCCTGTTAGTCTGCGAATGGCAACTACTCAACAAGAAAATCAAGCCACAAATAATCAAAGAGAAATTCTTCATAAATATTAATTAGATTTTATTTTGGGCTCTTAAAAAGTTCAAGCAAGTTCCTATATAACTGATATGTTTCATTTGTACTTCCTTTTACTTCAATTTTGTTTTTATTCATTACCTCCATTCCAGTTTGCATTATCTGCATTCCGTATTGAAGTGATTGTCGTAGATTCTTTAAATCAAGCATTGGAAGTGTGCCATCGTTTACGAAATTAATTAAGTCTCCCCTCTGTGTATCTGTTGTCATCATTCCAAATGGAATAGCACCAATAGATTTGGTCGCTTTATCAAATGAATTGATGTTCGTTCTCAATTCACCATAGGCATTCCAAATATCTACACTTCCTCCGTCTTTGAATGTTTGAATCCAATTACTAATCTCTTGAGGAGCAGAAGCAATACCTCCCATTTTATCTGCAAAAGCCTGATTGTTATCTAAATTGTTACCAACCTTCCCCCCAGATGTACTTGCTGTTGGTTGGGGATCCAAAGACCATGCATATTGTGGACTGCTGGGCAAATTATTCCCTGGCCTTAACTGTGCTCCTTTATCAGCCATAACACCTTTAGGAGTAACTCCCACACTACTTGCAGAAAATAATGTGTTTCCTGTAGCATCTTTAAATACAGTAGGCACATTTGAAGCAACAACTTGCACTCGTTGCCCACTTGCAGGCTTATTCTGGCTTACCGACCTAAACCATGCACTGTTAAATGGCAACAATTCTAAGCCTTCTAAATCAATTCCCATAGTAACCTTATTTTCTGCAAAAGCATAGGTACTATTATGTGTGTATTTAGGAGCTAATGGGTCTACTTGAATAAATCGCCCTATCTGTAGGTCATAACTTCTATACCTGTATTGATACCAATTCAACCCTAAATCGTCATCCAATGGTTGCCCTTGAAACTTGTCATTCCTATTCTCCAACTTCCCAGCAGCCTTACTACTAATCCCCGCCATAGTCAACCCAAAAGGATAATAATGCGTTTCCTCCAATAGTGGTCCTCTCACATGCGTCACCTGCAAATTATCAAAGAACACATCAACATTTGGTGTTTCGTTGCTTACATAAATATACAGGTATCCATTCTTAGTTACCGGCAGATTACTTAATATATGCTGTTTTAGTTCCTGATCGGCTCCTACCTGGTCAAAACCACTGCCTCCACCCACATATTTAAATTGTTCATCAAACAATACCCAGTTTACATAAGCTTTGGGTTTGCTGCTGCTGTAGCTCTGTGTATTCAGCATATCCGTCATACCGGGGCTTAAACTGCCATTGCCGATCAACTCACTTGCTGTGTACTTTCCTGCCGCCGACTGTGCCACACCTCCGGCCAATGCTGCTATCAGATCATTCAACGGGCTTACCGGACTACCGGGTGTTACTCCATTTAAATGATACCAGCTCTTCGCATGTATATTCACTTTATCGCCACTCATTACTTTTAATACCATACTACTACCCACTTTGGTACCATTGCCATTCAGTTTATGGATATAATCATTGGGGTCGGTATAGGTATCACTCGGGTAGCCTGCTACTGTGTTTTTGTGTACACGGGTTCCCGCATCATCAGGTATGCTGTAATATAGTTTTTCACTGGTAAGGGTTGCCGCCTCTAATGATGCTACCGGATAAGCATCAGTTTGCTGTTCTTCGGTGAATACCATACGGGTATTACCCAGATGGTCTTTTATAAAATAATCATACACATAACTCCCGTCAGTCTTTCTTCTTATCCTTCCTTCTTCATGACCCAAAAATTGCAATGTATCCTTCACATATACATAAGCTCCCAGGTAAGCAGTGGCAGTTCTTAATGAGTCTCCGGAACTTGCTTCTACCGTTTGTTTCTCCAGCTTGTTACCGGTTGCATCATAGATATAACTGATTGTTCCCTTTCCATTTACCGTTACCAGATAAGGCAGGTTCAGGTGATTGTAAGTAATACTGGTGATGTCTTTATTCTTGTCGGTAATAAGATTACCGTTTACATCATAACTGTAATCATCCGTTCCCATATTCTTATTGGTAAAATCTCCCAGTTTTTGATCTGTACTTACAGTATCACTAACATGAGTAAGCTTATTGCTTAGACTACTATAATTATAATTGAGCTTATCAATTACCCTGCTACCTCCCGCTTTTACACCATATTGTAACATGGCTTTTATATTTCCATTGGCATCATAAGCACTGCTATAATTGCTGCCATCGCCCATCTGTATACTAAAATTCAGGTTGGCCGATTTATTCCAGCTACTGCTTGTGTACTGGTTAAAATCGCCAAACAGAATTCTATTGGCTTTATCGTATCCATAACCAAAAGCCCGCTGTTCGCCATCACCTTTGCTCCGCCATTGCGTTCCTGCTATATTGCCATTAAACTGATTATTTTCAAAACCATAATCGTAGTTCAGCTCCATCCCAAACCAGGAATTGTTGTTAGTGGTATTGCTAAAGTTTTTATTCAAGCCCTGTAACCAGCCACGTATATTATATTCATATGCCTGCAGCTCCATTTCAGTACTGGTGCCATATTGCTGTCCCAGTTTTTTCTCTTTTAACTGCCCCAGTTCATCATAACTGTTTCGGGCCAGGTAACGGGTGGTATTACCATCATCGTTCAGGGTCTTTTTTACATCGAGTAATCGACCTGCGTGATCGTACAGCATATTGGTTTTGGATCGAACGGTTTGTCCGGCTGCTGCATTATGATGTACCTGGTAACTGGTAATCAGTTTACCCGTAAAGTCGTAACGCATGGTGGTTATTTCAGTACCACTTTTATGGTTCAGCGACTGGCTCTGTATTACCCTTGCTTTATCATCATAAAAATTCACTGTTTCCAGCCAATCGCCCTGGCTCAGGTCTGAAGGGTTTTTCAACACCCTTACTTTGGTACCCGTTACCTGCCCCCTTGTTAACACGCTGGCAGTTGAAGGCAGGTTTTCAGGATAGGCATTGCCTCCGGCATCTATCTGGCTATTGTACGTAGTATGGTACGATTTTCCGGTAAATGCATAATCATCATAATACGTATAAGTCAATGCAATAAAACTGGCTCCGGAAGGAAATGGATCATAATTGAGCAATACTGTACTGGTACTCTGTACATAGGGGCCAATAATGGTTTCAAAATCTTCTGTTCCCGAATCAAAACCTTCTGTAAACTGTATTTCTGAAACCGCCCTGTACACGGTTTGTCCACTGGTATGTTTATCAAGGTATAAGATATCAGGCACGCTGAAATTTACGGCTACTGTTGTAGGCTGTGCTGCTTCAAATTGTGCATCAAGTAATGCCTGTAAATTATTTCGATTACCCGTATAGGTAATTATACCCGTTGTTGTGGGTCGGTTTTGGCCATCATACAAAGTTGCCAGCCATTGGTTCTGGCCGCGCATATTGGCATCCTGGGTATAGGCTAATCTGTCTCTTTTATCATACACCATATACACCCATCCCGCTCCAGGTACTTTTTTAGCTATCATACGTTTATGCCCATCGTATTCATAACGAAAACTTTGCTCATTAATGGCATCTGCGTTTAACAACCAACCATTAGCATTCATATAAGCTACTGCTTCCGGTTGTATTACGTAACGTAATTGATCGAAGTCATCATATATATAATAGGTACAAAGCCAACCGCTGTGTGCATTGGATGGAGATGCATCTATCTGAACTTTTTTTAAGATTATTTTCCCTTCTTTATCCTTGTATTCCACCACCCTGTTACCTGCTTCATCAATGGTATGCGTTTCATATAACTGACCAGCTTCATAAACGCCCGATGTTGTAGGTATATTAGTATCTACATCATTATTACTAAATGTGAGACTACTATTGCTAATGTTCCATATTCGTACCACATCACCCGTATCATTTAAACGGTATTCTATACCCACACCCTTATTGCTTCCAGCCCAGCTATTACCTGCTGCCAGTGTTCTGGTTACTCGATTGAGCGGCGATGCTTCAAACTGTGTTTCATTGTAATACACAGATTCTCCTGCATACTGACCGCTTATAAATGACGCCTGATCAACAAAGGGATTTAGTTTGAAATTACCATTATCAGATGTTGCTGCATATGGTAGATACTTATACACTTCCCGTCCGAAAGCATCATATAAAACGGGGTTCACCATATCTTTTAATAATGGGGTGCCTTGTTTTACGACTGTCTGGAGTGACCGACCAAGCCCATCAAGGTATTGGGTCACCTGTTTTACCTGGTTATACCCCGCACTGTTATAAGCATTCGGATCACTGATTGGCGCAACAGCCTCACGTGTACGTACATAGTTTACTGATATACCACTGTTATACCCTGAAGGAACACTTACAGCAGTGGCAGAAAGGCGTGTACTACCATTGGGTTTGTTGGTTTGACTGCTTACACCATAAGCTATAACGGTACATAAAAAGGCAACCAATAATTTCTTAAGTATATTATACATGATTAATCAGCTTTAAATTAATACTGGTTTTGCTTATACTGATAGTCGAATGTTTTAAGAATATTGCCGTCCTTATCAACTACACTTTTTAAACGGCCTAACTTATCGTAACGATAAAAAAGTACTTGGTTATTTGAATTTATCTCAGCTTCTATACCAATAAGAGGTTTATAAGTGTAGGTATTCATTTGAGCATCAGATGGGAAAATTCTGATATTATCAATAGTGCCTTGTATAGTCATTCCCGTTTGATAGTTTTGTTGATTGGCTATCCATTTAGATCCATTATAGCTCCACCATTCAATAACATACGATTTACCATTGGGGGGTTGAAAAGTAGTTGTATAATTTCCCGTCCATGATTTTTCACCAGTATGTGCAACTGAACTATTAGCATTTTCAGACTCTTCGAATCCTTCGTAAAAAAACTCTTTGATCCCAATATTTTGAATGAGCATGCCCTTATGACTATACTGCAGGCTGCTATTAAATATATAACTGGAGAAAGACGTATGCACATTGAATGTAAGTGTATAAATACCTGTAGGTATATTAGAAAATGTAACAGATGAAGCTGTACCACCACAACTTATATTGCTATTGTTTGTATAACAGATATAACCTGTTCTATTTTCTGTACCCGTTAAATAAATATAACAGGTAAGATTGGCACCGGGGGGCATTGCTGAAGGTAATGAAACAACTATATCGCCTGATTCGGTCTGATTAAATTGATGAACGATATCGCCGGAAGAAGAAATGCTACCACCAATATAATAGGATGAGGTTTTTGTAACCTGACCTGGAACACCTTTTTCTTTTAAAGTATGCGCAGCATTAATGACTTGCGCTGTGGGGTGCTCAAAATTATATCCCCACTGGTAACTGTTAGCTATTCCATTTCTATTAGTGATACTGATAGGCTTACCTGCATTAAACTCGTAATCGGTTTCTTTAACAAAACGATTATCTTTTTGCAACGTGGTGCCATTACCTGAAATGGCAGCATAAGTATAGGAACCTGAAAAATTAATCAGTGGTATACGATATCGGGTCTTTAAGAATACTCCTTTTTCATCCCCGCGATCATTTGAGTACTCAAAAATATTCGCCTCTTTCAATTGACCATTTTTCCATTCGGTTGTTTCTACGGGAAGAATCATGAAATTATCCTGCATCCAAAGTATAGGCTTTAATAAAGCATCACTTTGACTTTTCCCTGCTTCCTGCAACTGTTGATAAACGGTTGTCGTTGCCTTATTAAAATAATCCGACCGAATACAGGAAATATATTGTTTCCTGGCATCTGACAGAGCTTTTAAGTAACCCCAATACCAAACTGTACCAATACATGAATACCTTGGACCATCATTAAGACTGTAACAGGAAGATAGCTGATTGTAATAAGCTGAAGGGAAAGACCCATTAATATTCTGATATGCCTGATAGGAACAGCCTGTCATTGAAAGTATAGAAGGTAATACGTAGTCCGCAGCGTATTTAATTTTAGATTCATTTACGCCTCCCTTTGAATCTGTATTGGTTTGTCGGGTAAGCTGATTATGGTAGATACTTTCATAGTAACTGTTAGCCGTTGATTGTAATGATTGAGCAGTTTGCAGATCAAATGACCTTTCAGTAACCGAGGACGATATTTTCTTTGCTGTTTTTAACTCATAAACAGTTATCAACTCTCCGCTATAAATATTTGCGGATAAATACCCTGGGATGCCTATTGGATTTTCCTGGTATACATACGCATATTCTTTTTCAGATATAGCCTGACCTGATTGCGCATAATATCCTTCAAATTTTAATTCCCCACGCTTAAAATCATTTGGCAGCGGTGCTGCAGGAAAATTTGGTATATTAATATCACATGATCCGTATCCTGATCCACTACTATTATCAATAAAATTTGTAACCGCAAGTGTAGATCTGTCCACTTCCCATGGATTTGTACCATAATACCTGAAAATAGAATATCCATTTGTTGCGCTACTTATTTTAACTTCAGCATATCCTATATGATATCCTTGTGTGATAGCCATGGGCTGAAGAGAATTACGGGAGATGAGCGCTTGCTGTGTAGGCCAACAACCATTTTCGGTCAGGCTTCCCCATGTATTTGATATTCTTTGTAATTCGTTTCTGACTTTTTGTACATACACTGGCTTGCCATATAAAATACCCGTTGATAAGCCGTTTTGACCACTATAGGAAAATGACGTTATTATATCAGGAGTGGCACCGGAGGATTGCCTAATCTGCTTTATCCGTAATCCCCCTACAGTTCTGTCAATATTATTAACATAAAATAAATTAGGCTCATATTCGTATTCGGTAAATCCATTTGTAGGATAAGTGATTTTCTTTAATGTCCCACCCCGCATGGCCGGCCAACCGGATTCTCGATTTGCCACCTGTGTTTGCGACATATATGGAGAACCATTTTTCGTTATTTGCGGAAGCAAATCCGTATTTGTCTGTCCATTGATAAAACCCCAATGATCCATCCCAAAAGACAATGTTCTCGGAACAGGTTCATCATAATATTCAAACTGAAACGGGGGTATTATCTCAGTAGTATCACAACTTTTTTCCTGTACAGAAAGTAGCTTTAATCTTTTACGGTCAGATTGCAGATTTAATCCTGAGCCCAAAAAAGGCGGGAGGCCACTTGTATTATCATAAAAATATCCGTAGGTAAACTCATACTTTTTACAAAATCCATTTAGCTTGTTATCCTTTATTTCAAGGGATCCTAATGATGGAGAAATTGTATTGGCATAGTCTTCAATTGACAAGGATGTTCCTCCAGGGCCCCAGGCAGACAGGTCTTCTCTCAGGTTTCCAGGAACAAAGTTGACATATCCATTATTAAACTGAATCTGACTGATCCTTACTCCATCTACTAAATTTTTCGATAAGTCATAAGCATTATAGCTCTCACTCTCTGAAACAAGTGTATGTCCTGCTGCATTAATATTATAGTATGCATAACTATCTTGTTTATACTTTAAGAGTATAGAGTTAACCCCGTCTGGCGCTTCAACCTTATACAAATGCCAACTGGAAATGCACCTCGAATAGGTTGGTCCATTGTTTAAGGAGTAGGGGGACGTTACTTCAATTGGCTGGACAAAACCTGTTTCAGGTATGGTTGGCATCATTCCAAAATGATATTTGGTTCCGTCCGTGGTTGTTAATATAAATCGCTCTATACATCTGCCTAAACCAGTATAAGGACCTGGTCCGTCATACCATAAACCGGATGTATAGACATATTCAATTTTAACATCCTGCTCTGGAAATAACATCGGCACTCCACTATCACTGATATAAAACTTTCCGGAAACTCCATTCACATTAAAGAAAAAAAGATCTGCTTCTCCGTCAGCTCTACCCTCACGAATATCTACACCTACACTTGATGCATTTTGAGATAATGGTTGCCCGTTTAAGTCTTTAAACAAATAACTTAGATAACCGCTATCACTGACATGACCATACTTTTGTTGTAATCCATTGGTAAGTCTTTCATCAGGTGTACCCCTGACAGTTCTTGTAATAACACCACCGGCATTTAGACTCCATCCTGCGCCTACCCAGCTTGCCTGTTCCTGTACTTTTAACCCGGAGGCATGATAACTCAAACTAACTGGTAATGTTAAACTACCTGTTTTAACCATATATAACGGTACAGCAATATTGGGTATACCCGTATGATTGTTTACAGGTATATCTATATATTTTCCTAAAGCAGCTGCTGTTGGCGGGGTAATGTTCACCATCCCCAAGATCGATTTTTCCTGAGCAGTGAGTATTTGACTGATCAGAATAAATATTAATACTGGAATTTTATTACGCATAGTGCTCATTTATTTGATTCTTTAATTCTTTACAATTTGCTCCCGTCCACATAAACAGTACCACTAAATAAAATAGAATAATAACGTATGTAATCATTTTATACTTAGCGAAACTTAAAACAGATAGCCGATTCTAAACTTCAATGTTTGTGTTCTGGGTAATTGGCTATAACTTAAAAAATCCCATAGCAACTGCAGATTACCTTTTCTTTTTACAATCATATATTTTTTACTCAGCCCAATCAGTCCGCTTTTCTGCCATGCATTCAACCCTTTTAATTGATCAATTCGATTGAACTCCTGCATATAATTCAATTCATATCCACCACTGATCCAGAAATTTCCTTTTAATTTGATATCAAGAAAACTCCTCAATCCTAGACCCTGATGACTTATCCTTATGTTACTGAAATTTTTACCCCATCCCATTTTATAGGCAATCCCAACACCTATCACACTCTTATCGTTTAGTTTATATCCCGTAGTTAGTGCGAGATCGGATGTAACCGGAAACAAACCATTTGGTCGCTGCGACTGTATATTGGCTCCCCACTCTATCCTTTTCAAAAAAGTTTTAGTCTTTTGATGATTTGGCTTAAAGTCTGGCATTCCCATTTCGGCGCTTCCCCCTCCGAGTTCGTTGATTTTTTTCTTCCATTTATCCATTTCAGCGTTTGCAGCATTTAACTGTTGCTGGAAATAGGCTGAAGGGTTCATTTCTCCCTGGAATTGCTGTTGTAATAATTGACTGGTGGCTGCTCTGGTTTGAAGTCCTGGCAGAGGATCTGTTGTTGCTGCAGGGGTCTGGCCAGGCAAACGAAACAGTTGGGCCAACTGGCTATTGGTAGCCATAAGCTGGCCGAATTTGGGTTGTTCACGCAGTATGCCAATAAACTTGGAAACTAATGCATCGGGTGACTTTAGCAATTCACGAAACTCATTTATCTGCTTTTGATAATAAAAAATTTGTTTATTGATCTGCTTAAGTTCCTTACCCATATCGGCCGATTTCAGTTTATCTTTTAACAGATCACGACGTTTACTTATAAAATCCTGAATAGATGTATGCTTCTGCCATTCAGTCTGAAATCCTTTCAGTTGTTCGCTAAAATCAGTAATAGCTTTTTGCTTTGCAGGATCGAAACTGGGCAATATTTTATTCAGCATCTCCATTCCGGTTTGCAGGCTGTCTTCAATAGATAAATAATCATTCAATAGCCTTTCTTTCTTAAACTCCTGAGTATTGATATTATTTTCAAAAATGCTGTAAGACGCCCGATAGGAACTATCAACTGCTTTGTCTGTTTCTCTTCTTACCCTTTCCTCTTGCGCTCTCATCTCTGCAATGGTTTTGTGATTGAATTTCGCAATCGCTCTTCCTGCATTTTCATATTTCTTTTTCAGTTTGCTAAGCTGCCTGATTGAAATATTATCAAGTGACTCAAATATTTTAACGTTACTGGTATCTTCAACTGCGGCATCCGCTTTACAATAAATTAACTGCACGGATAAACAAAAAATCAAACAAATAGGAACTCTCATATTTTTTAGTATGCAAAGACTCATGGTCCTTATTTAAGGGGGTAGTGTTAAGCTTATTGTTTGTTTTTTTTACCAACACCTATAAACTTTCCATCTTTAAGAATGAACCGGCCTGCTGTATCATTGGCATCCTTAGGCTTAATTGATTTTTCCTTTTGCTTTCTTGCGGTCTTTATCTTTTCAATCTCAGTTTGTTTGCCGGCAGGTGAAATTTTATTATCTGTTATAACAAACCGTTTTAGTCCACTCTTTACATCATCCCAGTTATCTCTTTTAGCTGGTTTGGATCGAAAAGTACCGGTATCCTTGCGTTGATAACCAATACCTGTGAACATACCATCCTGAATAATAATCCGTTCTTGTGCATTACTTTGACGAATGATGGTATCATTATTGTTATACAAATACAGATAGCCTATAGGATTAGCCTGTGTGTTTTGATGTAGAAGAATGATAAAAGCAAAACCCGTCAGTAATGAAATAAATTGATTGGACTTCATCATTTCTTTTTATTAGATTTTGTCAATGAAGCTTTTAATTGCTTGTTGTCTTTTTTCAGCTGATCGATCTCCTTTTTCTGTTCAATAAGATATAAGGTAATCTCCTCAATCTTTTTTAACAGTCGTGCATCCATTTCGCCCAGGTTGATACCACCTTCATGCACCTCTTTTCCGCTTGGCATTTCTGGGAGGCGTTTATTTTTTGAAACGTAAGATGCTACCTCATATAAATTGCGCAAGCGGTAATTTTTTGTAAAAACGTAATCTGGCCATAAAGAGTTATGTTTTACTTTAACTGATTCAGCTATCATTGAACCGGCTACGGCAAGTTTATATCCCTTGGTGCTGTCTGTACCGATGCCTACATTTCCTTTAAAAGAGGCGGAAGTATCGGGAGAAAGGGTAAATACGGGGTAAACCGTTGTTCCGTCACTATATTCAAAATGAAAAGGCTTTAATAACCCGCTACCCCTCCTCTGCATTCTGATACCAAAACGTTTGGCACTTGGATAACTGAGGTTATATAAGTCCAGGAACTCTTCTTCTTCATCACCGTTTACCAGTGCTAGTGTAGATTCATAAGCATTGCGGGAAC
Source organism: Bacteroidota bacterium (assembly GCA_049324295.1). GTDB lineage: Bacteria > Bacteroidota > Bacteroidia > Chitinophagales > Chitinophagaceae > Sediminibacterium. The sequence goes on along the minus strand of JBMOKQ010000009.1, from coordinate 108,249 downwards.
TGGTGGGACTCCAGATTTTGAAAATAGTATGTTCATGCCCATACCTTCTGATATAAGGAATACCACTTGCTGGATAAACCATAATAACAGAAGATGGGTTTCCATTTTCATATATATCACTACTGCGATCAAACCTGAGTGCCCCGTCTCTGCCAACAAATGCGGCGCCGTCCAGGTTTCCATTTACAAGAAGCGGATCACGGTACTGCATTGTTGACCCATTGATGGTAAAATTCCAGTTCCTAACGACTCCACCATTATTTAATTCAACGGTTTTATCAGTTGTGGCACCATTAGTAGTTACAGTTTGCAGGGTTTGAGCAGATAGATTCACTAAATCAAAAACCAGGAAACCTAAAACAAGTAAAGCCAATTTGTACATTTTCATGATTTATATTTTGAGTTGATAATACACATAGTAATATACCTTAGGTCATAATCGATGACCTATTACTAAACTGATCAGGAAAACAGGAAATGAGAGTTGAATAAAACCTATACTTAAACGGGGGGAGTTTAAGCGTTTATTGAACCTTAAGGATATTTATGATAACCATTGATTCAATTTGATTACTGATTAGGGGGACAGTAATATTTCATTCAAATTTCGATGTAAAACTATAATTAAGATTTTAAAATAAAAAATGATTAGTATGTAGTATTCTTTTTACAACCGAAGCTAACTATGCTTTTTTTCTACTAACAATTTGATAGTCAGGCAGCTTAATTTTTCATTATTTTTAGTCCTTAACTGAAATTTAATTTTCAAATGTTTGCGAAAAAGAATTGTGTAGAATGTTTCTGACATATCCCTTAAACATGCTCTAATATTTAAAACAAGAACGCGCCCCCATCGGAGCGCGTTCTTTTATTCCACTTCTTCCTTCTTCACCAACTGACTCACTGCACCCAACACCCCACCTGCTACTGCTGCATAACCTGCAATGGTTACCAGTGTGGCCGGTAGTGTTACCGGGGCTGTAAGTATGGCGGCAGCAATACTGGCCAGTGCCACACCTATATTACGGAGCCTTCGGAAGAAAGGAGGCGGGGGCGTTTTGGCCCGGTTAATCACCTCTTTCATGATTTACTTTTTGTGTAATCTGCCTGCGCAGTAATTACGGTTTGTAAAATGGTTCCTGTTGATGCCATGAATGAGCATCAATAACAACCGCATCATTAAGGAGCAACAGTTATTGTTCCCGTATAACGGCTGTCAGATACCTGCGTTTCATTGTCAGACAGGAAGAAGAACCAGCTATGTACTTCCTTACCGGTAAACATGGCCGCATCTACCAATAATTCAAGATCGCTTCTGCGGGTATTGAATTCACTGGTAAGAAACAGGTTGTCTTCGGGGCAGTACAGTACGCCAATGGCACGATCTGCTTCGCTGGCTTTCCTGCCCTGGTCGAGTTGCAGGTTCCAGCTAAACTTCGCCATATTACCGGTTTCAGCTACGCAACCAATCAGCGACAGTACAGGTATGTTGCCATGCGACAGTTTCACTTTTTCGTAGTCTACACTGAAAGGTGCAACCTCGCCCATAATGGCATTTTTAATGTTTTCAGAAAAGGCTTCCTGAAAACCACTGCCGTTTTTACCTCTCTTGAAAGAAAGGTTCAGCAGGTAATCGATACTGCCAAGGAAAGAACGCATGAGCTTAAACTTTTCCTGTTGGTCTAACTGTTTGGTGCTAAAGGTTCTGTTTTTCTTGTAAACAGGTTTGGAACGCATTACCGGTTTTCCTCTCCAGGAGCTTCCGATTACCGGACCTGTTTTTCCTGAGAATCCACCGAGTATGCCTTGTGATAAGATTGACATAAAATTTGTTTTTGTGTGTTAAAAAATCTGGTTTGTTGTTACGCCTGCTGCAGACAGGTACACCGGTGTGTCATAACAAATGCAAACCTAATTTGCAAAAACAGGCTTTAGGGGTGGCGGGGGTGGCGCCACCCCTGCTAACCCCTTGACAATGATATCATAGAAAACAAAAAATAATTCGTTCCCAACGTAAAAACACCCCCAAAGGGTGGCGGCCTTCGGGGCGGCTTCGGGAAACAGCTCCATTCCTTCGGGTTTTTCCATCGTTTCTTCGGGATTCCTTCGGGTTTTCCAGTGGTTTTCTTCGGTAATGCCCGAAGAAAACCCGAAGCGGCTTCGGAAATTGCCGAAGAAAACCGCTTTGTGGTGCGGCAATGATAGAGAGAGGAACAGAGGAATAAGGAATATGAAATAAGAAATAGGAAATAGGAAATAAGGAAATAAGGAATGAAAAAGCGGGGGTAGCGTTGATTCACAAAACATGGTCGCCTTATGATGTGGTTGGACATTTGATTCATGGGGAGAAAACTGACTGGATACCCAGGCTGAAAATCTGTTTATCGGACAATGCAGATAAAACCTTTCAGCGCTTTGACAGGTTTGCACAATTTGAAGACAGCAAGGGTAAAACTTTACAGGAATTACTGGCAACTTTTGGGCAATTGCGAAAAGATACTATTGCAGCGTTGAAAGAAATGAAGCTGACCCCAAAAGATTATGACAGAACTGCACAGCATCCGGCATTAGGGGAAGTTACTCTTGAACAACTATTAACCACCTGGGTGGTTCACGATCTGAATCATATTAACCAGGTATCAAGAGTAATTGCAAAACAATATAAGCAAGATGTGGGCCCCTGGAATGCTTACCTGGGCATTCTCCAATAGCGGCATAAAAGGCTTCCTATCTCAAATTGTTAAGAAAAACTAAAAAAAACTGACCCCTGATTAAAAAACAATTAGGGCAGCGTCAAGATTATCCTAAAAAAGAAAACAGCGATTAAATTTTCATTATCATTACCGAAATTTGTAAGGATAGTAAAAATATACTTTCAATGTTTCGTGGGATATTAAGATTAGTGGCGCTGCCACTCGTGATTGTTTCAGGCCATGCATATGCACAGCAAGTACCAAAAACATGGTACCAGATGGATATTGCCAAAGATTCTTTCTACGGCATCAGTTTGAATAAAGCCTACGATTTCCTCCGCACCAACAACAAAAAAGCAGAACCCGTTATTGTAGCTGTTCTGGACTCGGGTATTGATACCACACATGAGGATCTTAAACCTGTTTTATGGCACAACCCTAAAGAAATTCCGGGTAATGGAATTGATGATGACTGCAACGGATACATTGATGATGTATATGGATGGAATTTTCTTGGAAATAAAGATGGCAGAAATATCAAAAAAGCATCTGATGAACGTTCCCGTATTTTTCACCGCTGGAAAAACCAGTTCTCCAACAGGGTATTGAACCCCGAAGAAATGACGGAAAAAGAACGCGACCAGTTTGCACTCTGGAAAAAAGCATTAAATGAACTCAACTTCAGTGCCGAAGAACAGATGGAACTGATGTTTGTGGAAGTAACAGCCAAAGCCCTGAAGAAGCATGATAAAATTCTTCGACAGGAAATGGGTTGTGATGAATACAATTTTGAAAAACTGGAGAAGTTTCAACCCATCAGCCATATGGGTAAAGAAGCTAAAATGGGTTTTCTTACCTGTATGAAAATGATTGGACTGGATGCAGAAGAAAAAAACACGGTACTTCTCTCTCAACTTGAGGAATACATTGATGGAAAAAAAGCTGCCTTCGAATCAAAAGAAAAAGCGCCCAAAGATTATCGCGCAGAAGTAATTGGCGACAATTATTACAACCTCTCCGATCGTTATTATGGTAATGCAGATGTAATGGGTCCAAACCCCGATCATGGCACACATGTAAGTGGTTTGATTGCCGCACAGAGAAACAATAATATTGGAATTGATGGTGTTGCAGACAATGTTCGTATTATGATGTTGCGCGTGGTGCCAGATGGTGATGAATATGATAAAGACATTGCATTGGCCATTCATTATGCAGTTGACAATGGCGCCAAAATCATCAATATGAGTTTTGGCAAATCGTTTTCACCGGAAAAAGTATGGGTTGACAGCGCCATCCGTTATGCAGAAACAAAAGATGTGCTGGTATTGCATTCATCGGGCAATGAGGGTATCAATATCGATGAAAAAGAAGTATTTCCCAATCCCTGGCTGAAACAATGGAACATAGTTGCCGGCAATTTTATTACTGTTGGAGCCAGCAGCGATCCTAAAATCAGTGGTAGTCTTACAGCAGAATTCAGCAACTACGGAAAAGAAAGAGTAGATGTATTTGCACCGGGTGTAAAAATATATTCTACCATGCCCGGGGGTAATCAATACGGTAACCAGCAGGGAACCAGTATGTCTACCCCCATTGTTAGCGGAATAGCAGCATTAATCCGTTCCTATTACCCTAATTTGTCTGCAACACAGGTAAAAAAGATCATTGAAAAATCTGTCTCAATACCAGATGTTGCTAATTTATGTTTCAGACCAGGAGCCAAAGCCGATATTGTACCTTTTACGGCATTATCTAAAACCGGTGGTATTGTAAATGCCTATAATGCTGTTGTAGCTGCCGACCAGTTTAATAATGCCATTATCAGCAATAACGATCCAAAGCCGGTTATGGTTAAAAAGAATAAAGCACATTAGAATGAGTAAACCACAAACAGGCGATTTTCCCGCCTATTTTCAAGGATATATTGGTAAAGTGGAAGCTGAGTCAGCAGCAAAACTGCCGGAACAATATGGCAAAATACTTGAATCCTTTTATACCGGTTTGCCCGAAGCGAAAGCTGATTATGCCTATGCTCCAGGTAAATGGACTTTGAAAGATTTATTGCAGCATATTGTTGATACGGAAAGAATTATGTCGTATCGTTTGCTCCGCATTGCCCGGAAAGATGAAACAGCACTTGCTTCTTTTGATGAAAACAGCTACGCAGAAAACGCAATGGCAACCAACAGATCTTTTGCTGCTATAAAAGAAGAATTTCTTGCCGTAAGAAAATCAACTGACCTGCTTTTACAATCTCTACAACCGGCACAATTGTCTCATGCAGGCACAGCAAGTGGAAACAGGATGACAGCCAATGCACTGGCCTATATTATTTTCGGACACATGCTTCATCATAAGTCTGTTATTGAAGAGCGTTACCTGTAATTTTTCAGTAATTGAAATAATCACATAATTCCTCATCACAAAGCAGGCTTTTCAAAGAAGGGTCATTCAAAACATCTTTGTAGTTCATGGCTTTGCCATTTACCCATATAGTCTGGTAAACAAGACGAATACCATGACTGTAATCAACATACCAGTTTACATGACCTGTATATAGTGGCTGAATAGGTTGCCCGTTTAGTTTATGCCATCCATAAATAGCTACCCGGTCGTTTTTTCCGTTTGTGCGGAGTTTGGTACTAATCACTACATCTTTTTTTATTCCGGCAACCAACCCGCTTCTCCCCTTTCTTTGTCCTTCAACCATCAGGTGATGTTGCCACATGGCAACGGTACTGTCTCTAAACGCAAACATGGGTAGAGGCTCAAGTTTTACCTTCGCCTGCTGGTAAATATCATTCACCATTTTACGGGTAGGTAAGAAACAGTTGTAACGGTGGGCAATTAATTGTGCCGCCTGGGGTGTTAAGGGAACCCTTGCCCAGTCATCATTGGTACCTATAGAAAGGTAATCAGGCATTACATACCAGGTTGCTTTGATGATTTTGCCTTCTTCATTTTTAATGCTGGTATGTATTGGTACAAAACGATTTAAAAATGAAGGCATATTCCCATCCAACAATAAGTGCAACGCCATTGAGTCTCGTTGTTTCCATTGATAAGTTGCAGTTGCCTGATAAAATAAATATCCGGTTATACCAGTTTTCAGATGTAATGGTGAAAGCGTCTTGCATCCGGCAAATAAAAGGAATAGCAGCGTTAAACGATTCATATTTAAAAGTACCGTTATTGTATGATGTTCACATAAAATGAAATTCTCTTCATTGTGCCTGAAGTATTGCATTAGGATTTCACTTGCTGACATGGCAACACCTCATTGCAAACTTTCCGGAACCTCTGCTCAATCTCCATCCACAATCAACGCGTTTAACTATTGCGTCATTTTTATTTTTTGCATCATGCTGTGCACTGGTAAGAGTTGGGGGGGTAGGGGTTGGGAGTTAGGGATTAGGAAGAATTTTGGCTTTCCCCTTCCTCCTAACACCTAACCCCCAACATCTAACCCCTGTCTCTTCCTGAAATCACTTTACAGAGGGGTTTCCGAGGACAAACAGAGGAAGCAATGAGGAAGCAATGAGGAGGCAATGAGGAGGAGCTTTTATGCAAGCCAATACCGGTAAGTGTTGTTCTATTGATTCTGAGGCACCAATGAGGAGAAATAAAGAATGAAGTCAATAAAATCAAGTGTTCCACGGGGCGTTCCGAGGAGGCAATGAGGAGCACAAAAAATGAAACTCTTGATTTTATTGGATTTGAGGGCAGTAAAATCGTCATTTCCGAGGAGAATTTACCAACTATCCCAACTTTTGTTAGCAAACGTCCCGGGTTTTCGAGAAGCACGTCACATTTTTGAATGTTCCACGGCCGGAGGAATATAGTTTTGTTTTATCATCAGCAGACAAATGAGTTTTGCTTCAGGTTAAAAGGAAAAGCGAACCCGTAAGTCCGTTCCATAGCATTGGTGAAAAGATGAAATAGTTCTTTGAAAAGATTTAACTAAAAATTATCCCAGGAAACAAATCTGTTATTGAAAATAAAAACTGTATTCCCAGGGGGGATACCTCGCATAAAGGGAAGAAAATAAAATAAAATTAATTGAATGCGCAAAAGATCATTTGATGATCATAAAAAAAGCTGCCCATGTAAGGCAGCCTTTTAAACAGGTATCAATCAAGATTATTTTGCGAACAAATGAATCGCTAACTGAACATCGTTAGACGGACCTTTATACAAGACACCAAAAGTAGTTCTGTCAACACTGAAATAAGCCTGACCAAAAAATCCTTTTTCGCTTGCGCTGCGGATATTGGCATTGAATTTTACCGGAATATTTGCTCCTTTCAATGATAGTGTACCATTGATTTCGCAATTGGTATCGCTGGTATAATTTACACTGCTGATAGTGTAAGTGGCTTCAGCAAATTTAGCTACATCAAAAAAGTCTGCGCTTTTCAGGTGAGCTGTCAGACGATCGCCTGAAGCATCAGTAACTTTCAGGTTGGCGAGGTCAATTACAAAAGAACCTCCGGTAAGTTTACCGTTATCAACCTGAACAGAACCACTTTTGAGTGAAAAGCTGCCCGTATGGAAATCACCGGCTTTGGAAGCTATCCAGTCGATACGGCTTTTCTCGGTTACATTTAAAGTTAAAGGAGTTTTTTTCTTCAGTAAAGTGAAAGAAGAAACGCCAATGATCATGGCGGCACTTACCAGGGTAAGAACTAATTTTTTCATGGTTTTTATTGTTTTTACAGTTTAAAAGCCTCGTAAAAATAGGCAAATTAATGTTCCAACAATAATAATTCTGTATAAATCCGAATGGCTGATTCGCTTATCTTCGCAAAAATTTTTTTGAGTATGAATCTTCACGAATATCAAGCCAAGGAACTCCTTAAAAAATACAATGTACCGGTGCAGGAAGGCATTGCGGTTGATACTGTTATGGCCGCTGAGGAAGCCTATCGTCAAATAAAGACCCAAACCGGTAATAATTTTGCCGTTATCAAGGCCCAGATACATGCTGGTGGTCGTGGTAAGGGTAAAATTGAGGGTACGGAACAGCGTGGTGTGGCCGTGGCCAAAAGCGTGGAAGATGTGGCAGGTATTGCCAAAAATATACTGGGAGGTACACTGGTAACCATTCAAACCGGTGCTGCGGGTAAAAAAGTAAACAAAATACTGGTGGCCCAGGATGTGTACTATCCCGGTCCCAACCCCGTGAAAGAATTTTATCTCTCCATCCTGCTCGACCGTGCAAAGGGCATGAATGTAATCATGTACAGTACCGAAGGTGGTATGGATATTGAAGAAGTAGCGCATAATACCCCTGAGAAAATATTTAAAGAGTGGGTACACCCCGGTGGTGGTTTACAGGGTTTCCAGGCAAGAAAAATTGCCTTTAATCTGGGTCTTAGCGGTGCAGCATTTAAAAGCTGTGTAAAATTCGTTACCAATTTATACAATGCCTATGTTGGGTTGGATTGCGGTATGCTCGAGATCAATCCGTTGTTCAAAACCAGCGATGAGAAAATCATTGCAGTGGATTGTAAAATGAATATTGATGATAATGCCCTGATGCGTCATCCCGATACTGCTGCATTGAGAGATGTAACAGAAGAAGATCCTACAGAGGTTGAAGCAGGTCAGTACAATCTGAACTTTGTTAAACTGGATGGGAATGTGGGTTGTATGGTAAATGGTGCAGGTTTGGCCATGGCCACCATGGATATGATTAAACTGAGTGGTGGTGAGCCTGCCAACTTCCTCGATGTGGGTGGTACGGCAAATGCACAAACGGTAGAAGCCGGTTTCCGCATCATCATGAAAGACCCCAATGTAAAAGCAATCCTGATCAATATTTTTGGTGGTATCGTACGTTGCGATCGTGTTGCGGCGGGTGTTATTGAGGCTTATAATAAACTGGGTAATATCAATATCCCTATTATTGTTCGTTTACAGGGTACCAATGCTGTTGAAGCCAAAAAACTGATTGATGAAAGTGGATTGAAAGTACAGTCTGCCATCGAATTAAGTGAAGCTGCAGCACTGGTGAAGAAAGCAGTAGCTTAAAATAAATCTAAAAAATTACAAGGCCCCGATCTGAAAATCGGGTTTTTTTTGTTGCAAGTTCCAAGCCACAAGTTTCAAGCTACAAGAGAATAGAATAGACTTGCTGCTTGAACCTTGTGGCTTGTGGCTTGTAGCTTGAGGCTTGGAACTTCTAACAGCATTGTTTTATGCCGGCACTATTTCCAGTAAGCGAACTTCTGTTACTGCACTAAAAGAATAACGAAGCCCGGTTTTCACTTCCACACACTCAAATCTTTTTCTTCGAAGTGCTCCCTTCATAAAAACCCGGCCATTTTCGGTTTGAAATAATTTTCCTGCCGGAATTTCTGCTACAGGTATCAAACCGGTTTGTTTTGTGTTGTATTTGCGAAGTACCAGTAATAAATCGGTTTCGCCATTCGCCGTAGCAGCAGGATTCATGATAGAGCGTTGTAACGCCATTCTGATATCTTCAGGAAACACTCCCATTTGCACAAAATCGATAAGTAATGTGCTGTAACAATTTTTCCATTCCTGTCCATGTGCTTCTACCCTGTTCCGGTATTGCTCGAATGTGAGCAGGTGTGCCAGTTCATGTAATAAAGTGATGAGAAACTCATATTTATTGAGATCGCCATTTACCGTAATGCGATGATTTTTCCCGATACGGGCATGCCTGTAATCGCCCAATACCGATTTTCTTTTTTTGGTGATGGTAAGATGTACCCTGTAGCGCCGGATATAAGCGACTACCTGTTCAAAACTGCCTTCCGGTAGAAATGCAGCCAAAGCCTGCATGGGATGTTCAGCTTTGGGCATTCTTTTTGGGGTTCTGCTTCAGGAATAAACGTACTTCCAGCCACATATACAATACATACAAACCTAAACAAAGATAAACGGAAGGATTACTTTTTTCCTTGCCGGCCATTGAAATATAGATCAGTAGAGCCGTGGCAAAACCAATGAGTTTAATACCCATTCCTGCCATTACGGCCCGCACCATGGCATTGGCATTTTTATTGGATGCCGCCTTTATCTGTAATAACAAACTAACAAGGGTAAATAGGAACAATAAAATATTTGCTACAGTAATTACTTCAAATTTAATGCCTACTGTCAACAACCATTTTTTACTCAATAACACAGCTATATTGATGACCAGAAAAAGAACAAGCACGGGTTTAACATGTTTAGCCATACACAAAAATTATTTTTTTGAAGTATCCCTGATGAGTTTAATCATTAATCCTAACAAAGAGAGTAAAGGCAATAACCAAATCATTACAGGTTGCTGAAAATGCCATTTTTTATCCAGCCATTTTCCCAAATATACAGTACCCACCAGTACAATGATCCATTGCGATGCCATACCTGCATATTGAAAAACGGAACCAGTACCACGATCTTTATTCATTGGATATATCTGCTTTGGGAATTTCGAGGGCAATGGTATCGAGTGCAGAGGGTGTATTTCCTAAGAGTACTTTTTTCACCCCGTCAATATATTGTTCTTTATACCTGATAGCCTGTTCAAGCGAATCAGTTCTCATTTTCAATACCTGTAAAGCAGTCCTGCTTTCCTTGGTTCCATACCCGGGGATATAATATTTCAAAGGAGAAAATGCAATCAGGGCAATCGTAAGTCCTACCAGAATTACAAAAACAGTACTCAATCCTATATAAACACTCAGCCGCGAGAGTCTGAAAGTAACCACTTCCTCATAGGTATCATCATTCATCACCACAAGGCGATAATTATTGCGGATACGTTTGAGGTTATTATTATTATTCTCTGAGCTGGCCATACGGTAAAATCTGGTTAAAGGTAATGATGAATCCTGTTTTACCCATCGCTGATACAGAAATAACTGTATTTTTAAACTGTTTTTATGCACAGCCATTCCAGATTCATATTTTCCCGGATGATTCCGGTTCCATATATGGTTACCCTACTGCTTTTTTTTGGTCTGAAAAGCATAGCACAGCCTTATACAACGATTGAACTGAAAAAAAACAAACCCTACGAAAACCGCACATTACCTGCTGAAAAATCGGGGAACAAAAAGTTTACGCTTCCAAAAAGAATCTACAATAATACAGTTACCCATTTCAACTATTATTTCAATGCCAATCAGCGTCTCAATGAAATACTGGAAAGAGCCGGTGAATCGCACAGAGATGATTATACACAGTTGCTGTCTTTTTATGATTATGATCTCGAAACCACTGCACAGGACCAGATAGATACGGTATTATACAAATGTACTGCCGGTATTCTCTTACATGATCTTCGCAGCGACTGGGTCGACAATCTGTATATGCTGATGGGTAAAGCTTATTTACTCAGAAAAGATTTTGATTCTGCACAAATGGTGTTTCAATATATCAACTATGCTTTTGCACCAAAAGATGACGGATATGATATTCCCATAGGCAGTAATGCAAGTAATGCAGGGGGTGTATTTTCCATTGCTACCAATGAAAAAAGAACGCTCTGGAAAAAACTCACTACTACCCTGCCCAGCAGAAACGAGAGTTTTATATGGATGACAAGAACTTTTATTGAACAGGATAAAGCGGCAGAAGCTGCAAGCTTATTGGCACTGCTACGGAGTGATGCACTCTTCCCCTCCCGCTTACAACCTGAACTTGATGAACTGAGTGCCTATCTTTTCTATAAACTCAATGCTTTCGACAGCGCTGCCAATTATCTCGTACGTACCCTGAAAAAAGGGAACGACCATATTGAAAAAGCCAGATCTTATTACCTGGCCGGTCAATTATATGAACTGGCAGGAAAAGAGAAAGATGCTATTCAATCTTACCAGACTGCTGTTAAGTTTTCTACTGATCCGTTTATGGAAGTGTATGCGCGACTGAATATTGCGGCACTTTCTACCGGAGATAAAGACAATGCCCTTCAGGAAAACCTGAACGAATTACTGAAGATGGCCAAAAAAGATAAATATGATATATACCGCGATATTATTTATTATGCGGCGGCTAAACTGGAACTGAGCAGAAAAAATTATACTGCTGCACAGCAATGGCTACTGAAAAGTGTTTCCTACGGCAACGATAACCCTCTGCAGAAACAACAAAGTTTTCTTTTACTCGGCGATCTCAATTATGATCGTAAGGCTTACAGCCAATCATACCGATTTTATGACAGCGTACAGGTTAATATGCTGAAAGAAGCAGAGCAGGAAAGAATCAACACCCGGAAACCCGCGCTACAGCTGATTGCGATGAATGAAGAAAACATCAGCCGGGAAGACAGCCTACAACGAATAGCGGCCCTTCCTGAAACGGAGAGAACAGCTTTATTAAAAAAGATACTCAGGCAGTTAAGAAAAGAACGCGGGCTGAAAGAAACAGAAGAAACTTCATTTGGTTCAGATCTTCCTGCCGGAGGTAATCAGCCTGCTGACTTATTCAACAACAATGGCGCTGAATTTTATTTTCTGAATGGCAATTTACGCAGTCGTGGTTTAGGTGAATTCAACAGGCGATGGGGTAACAGACCAAATGTTGATAACTGGCGCAGACAAGCTGCTCTTGATAAAATAATTCCTGCTCAAAACCAGGCGGTTGTTTCAGCAGATAATAAAACAGATCCTAAAAAACAGGAACTCTCACTCGAAGCATTACAAAATACCATTCCACTAACCGAAGAGCAGAAAGAGTTATCAAATACCATGATCATCCGGGGTTTGCTGGAAAATGGGAAAATATTCCAGGAACAACTGGATGATTATCCTTCTGCTATTGAAGTGTATGAAGAATTGCTGAAACGTTTTCCGCGCGCCGCTGAAGCAGAAGAAGCAGGTTTTAACCTGATCCAGTGTTACCGTAAAACCAATAACCTCGCGGCAGCCGATTCATTACAAAATGTTTTCGCCAAAACTTTCGCAGACAGTAAGTTTTTGAATGCTGCTACATTCAATAAAAAGGATCCCGCAGAACTTACCTATGCCAATATCTACAACCTCTTTATTGAAGGAAAATTTGAAGCAGCCATCCATGCAAAAAAACAGGCCGAACAACAACATAAAAACTCTATATGGACTCCTCAGCTACTGTACATTGAATCGATCTATTATATCAAACAAAAAACAGACAGTGTTGCTGTTAACAGGCTCGAACAACTGACAACCAATTTCCCTTCTTCGCCACTTGCCGAAAAAGCGGTGACGATGATAGACGTATTGAAAAGAAGAGACGAGATTGAAAAATACCTCACTGATTTATCTGTAGAGAGACCTGTTGAAACAATTACAAGAGGAGTTGATCTTACCGGCCCGGCATCTATCGTAAATACCATACCAAAGAAAGACAGCACCGCCGCCCCTGTACCAAAAGAAATAAAACAGCCTGCCGGTATTAACTTAACCAACGCTGTTAAATCTGCGCCCCTTACTTTGGCAGAACCAGAATATGAATTTATACCTGCCGATACCCAATATGCCGTAATAGTGCTGAATAAGGTAGATGGTATGTTTGTGGGAGAAGCCCGGAATGCATTCAACCGTTTTAACCAGGAACGGTTTTACAATCGCCGCTTACCCATTAATACCGTAACCATTGTACCGGAAGTACAATTGTTGTTGGTTGGCCCCTTCCCTTCTGCAAGCGATGCGGTAAGTTATACTGACCTTATAAAACCACAGGCAGCCAGCAGAATTTTACCCTGGTTAAGTGCTGATAAGTATGGGTTCCAGATTATAAGTCCGGCCAACCTGAGGATATTGCAAAACAAAAAAGATATAGGGGCGTACCGGGCTTTTATGCAAAAAGTATTACCCGATAAATTTTAACGAGTAGTAGGCATTGCTTCACCAACTCTTCTTTAGCTTTACGCATCATTTTTATGAACCAATAGGATTGTTATGTCAAAACCCGTTCGCATATTCTGGCGCATTTTTTTCTGGACACTTGGCGGGGGTATTGTATTCCTGCTGATGATTAACTGGGGATGGCTCGGCAATATGCCTTCCATCGACGACATTGAAAACCCCTATGCTTCCATAGCCAGCCAGGTGTATGCCCAGGATGGAACATTGATGGGCAAATACTACCTCAATGGCGAAGACAGGATTAATGTAAAATACCAGGATATCAGCAAACATGTTATCAATGCACTGGTGGCTACTGAAGATGAAAGATTTTATAACCATAGTGGTGTTGACCCCCGATCTCTCGGACGTGCATTGGTGTTTTTAGGTGGCCAGGGAGGTGCGAGTACCATTACCATGCAAACAGCCAAAAACCTGTTTACTGATAACTGGGGCACACGGAATATTTTCCTTCGGATGATACAGAAGATCAAGGAATCAGTGATTGCCATTAAGCTGGAACGCAATTTTACCAAAGAAGAAATACTCACTTTATACCTGAATACTGTTGCTTTTAGCGATAACGTGTATGGTATAAGAAACGCTTCGAAAACTTTTTTCCAGAAAGAACCCGACAGGCTCAACATTGAAGAATCTGCCGTTTTAATTGGGATGTTGAAGGGTGCCACCATTTACAACCCCAGACGCAATCAAAAAATGGCACTTAACAGGAGAAATACAGTTATTGACCAGATGGTACGTAACGAGTACCTCACAGAAGCAGAAGCCGCTATACTGAAAAGAAAACCGATTGAACTGAACTATACGAAATTAGATGAAACCACAGGCTTAGGCCCCTACTTCCGCATGATACTGGCTGAAGAAATGAAGAAATGGTGCAAGGAAAACAAAAAGAACAATGGCGATAATTACAACCTGTACCGCGATGGTTTAAAAATTTATACTACCATCAATCCACGTATGCAACAGTATGCAGAAGAAGCAGTGGCCAAGCATATGAATTTTATGCAGAAGCTGTTTAACGGGCAGGCGAACATAAAAAATAAATCGATCTGGAAAGGATATGAGAATGTATTGGATGCCGCAATGAAACAAAGTGATCGCTGGAAAAATCTGGATCGTGAAGGGTTGAAAGATGAAGAGATTAAAAAGACTTTTTATGAAAAGGTACCCATGCGTGTATTTGCCTGGAACAATAACCGGGAAACGGATACTTTGATGACCCCTTATGATTCTATCCGTTATCACCGCCAGATGTTACAGGCTGGTTTTATGGTGATGGATCCATTAACAGGTGAGATAAAAGCATGGGTAGGGGGTATTGGTTTTAAGACTTTCAAATACGATCACGTAAACTTCAATACCAAGCGCCAGGTAGGTTCTACCATGAAACCACTTTTATATAGCCTGGCCATTGAAGAAGCCGGTTTTACACCCAATACTACTGTGTATGATGAACAGCAGAGTTTTGGCGGTTATGGTATGGTTCCTGCTACCAGCAGATCATGCAGGGGTGGTGCCATTCCAATGGCTTCTGCATTGGCTTTCTCACGCAACTGTGCATCGGCATATATTATGAAGCAATTAGACAGTGAAGGAAACAATGGGGCAAAACGACTGGTAAATTTTCTGGAGCGCTGCGATTTTAAGACCAAAATAGAACCATACCCTTCTATAGCTCTCGGTTCCTGTGAAATTTCTTTGTATGAAATGATGCAAGGCTTTAGTATGTTCCCGGGAAGAGGTTTTAATGTGAAGCCCATGTATATTGCCCGTGTTGAAGACAGAAACGGTAATGTACTCGCTACATTCACTCCCAAAAGAAAAGAAGTAATCAGCGAAGTAACCGCTTACTCTGTTGTAAAAATGATGCAGGGAACAGTTCAGGTAGGTACGGGTCGTGGTATCTGGGGTTATGGTATGCCTTCTGTTGAAATGGCCGCTAAAACAGGTACCACCAATGAAAACAGCGATGGCTGGTTTATGGGTTATACACCACAAATCATGGCAGGTGCATGGGTTGGTGCCGATGATCGTTTTATTCATTTTAATAAAGAGAGTGTATGGGGACAAGGTGGTCGCGCGGCCATGCCCATCTGGGCCTATTTCTTCAGCAAAGCTGCAGCCGATCCTAATTGCGGTATTGATAAGAGTGTTCGTTTTGTAAAACCAGATGTAATGAGTAATGATCTCATTATCGATTACCTCAACGATTCTACTCCTATTCTGGGTGGCGAAGGTGAAGATGTAGGAACAGGTACATCAGAAGATTATGAAATTCCTCAAAACATTAAACTCGAGGACATAGCTCCCGAATCTGATATTAAAATCAATACACCGAAAACACCTGAGAAAAAAGACGGCAAAGGAACAGCACCAGCTCCTCCTGCCGAAAAACCCAAAGCTGTTTTACCCAAGAAACCCGGAGGAGGAAAATAAAATATCCACGTACTGATATGAATGAAATAAAAGTAATTGCGTTTGATGCAGATGATACCTTGTGGGTTAACGAACCTTATTTCAGGGAAACAGAAGACCGGTTCTGTGAACTGCTGGAAGATTATTTACCACACCACTCTGTTGCAAGGGAACTCCTGCAAATGGAAATCAGAAACATCAACCTGTATGGCTATGGTGTGAAAGGTTTTATGCTGAGTATGATTGAAGCAGCCATGGAACTTTCCAACAAAACCATTAAAGTAGATGTCATTGAAAAAATTATTGCTTTAGGTAAAGCGCTACTGGAAAAACCCATTGTATTACTCGATGAGGTAGAAGATGTATTACAGGCATTACAAGGAAAATATAAACTGGTGGTGGCCACTAAAGGCGATCTGCTTGACCAGGAAAGAAAATTGAGAAAGTCAGGCTTAGAACATTATTTTCATCATATCGAAATAATGTCTGAAAAGAAAGAAGCAGACTATCAGAAACTTTTAAAGCATCTTGATATTCAACCTGTCGAATTTATGATGCTGGGTAATTCACTGAAATCAGATGTATTGCCTGTATTGGAACTGGGTGGTCATGCCGTACATATTCCCTATCATACTACCTGGGCGCATGAAACTATCGATACAGCCATTGAACATGTGAATTTCAAACAGGTAGAATCGATTAAAGAAGTGCTATCTTTCCTCCTGAAATGAAAACGCTTTTAGACATTGATAACTGGAGCCGGAAAGATCAATTCCGGTTTTTTAGTCGCTTTGAAGAACCATTTTTTGGGGTTACCGTACCCGTTAACTGCGGACATGCATACCGGATTTGTAAAGAACAGGGATATTCTTTTTTTCTGTATTACCTGCATGCCTCTCTAAAAGCGGCGAATGAAACAGCACCTTTCCGTTACATCATTGAGCAGGACAAGGTGTTTGTATATGACCAGATTAATGCTTCTGCAACCATTGACAGGCCTGATGGCAGTTTTGGTTTTTCCTATATAAATTATCATCCTGATTTTATTACATTCAGTATACATGCAAAACTGATCATAGAGGAAGTGCGCAATTCAACTGGATTGATTCCTGCAATTTCAGGTGAAAATGTAATCCACTATTCTTCCATTCCCTGGTTGAATTTTACAGCCATTTCGCATGCCCGGTGTTTTAGCTATAAGGATTCCTGCCCAAAAATTACTTTCGGAAAAATGACAGAACAAAATGGTATTCAACAAATGCCGGTATCTGTTCATGTACACCATGCATTGATGGATGGCTTTCATGTAGCGCAGTTTGTAGACAGGTTCCAGGAGCTATTGTTACGATAATCCAACTCTCAGAAAGTATTACCCTTCAGGTTAAAGTTGAAAGAAAATTGGTGAAAGAGTTGTTGCTGGTAAAAGCCGGTTGCATAACGGATATGTATTTTAGGCAGTAAGACAGCTGTACCTAGCGTAAAACCATTCAGCCCATTACTGATATTAAATCCATTTAAGTCGTTCCTTCTCTGAAAATTATACCCGGTTGTAAGTTCAATTTTTTCATGCGGAAAAAACTGTGCTGCAATGACCACATGGTTGAATATTTTTTGCAGGGTATTTTTTTTTGTAAAATCATCATCACCTTCTCCCGCCCTGAAACTGGTATCATTATAAAAATTATTGAACCGGTGGAGATCATGAAAGCTAATTGAAAACTGAACGGGGGCATTTGTAAGTCTTTTAGTAACACCGGCCTGTACATCAAAAGGCAATTCTTCTTTTCTACCTGAGCCATCATAAGTACGGAGCTGGGTACCCATATTTTTTACCACTATGGCAGCCTGCAGGCTTTTATCTTCGTCATGATAATTCAAAGCCACATCCATGGCTATTCCGGAGGAACGATACTGACCATAACCGGAATGTATAAATTTCAGAGTGGCTCCATACCACCATTTTTCTTTATAACTGCGTGAAGCCATTACCTGCACCACATAATCTCTTGGTCTGAAACTGCCAGAAATATTTCCTGAAGCATCGGTCTGATCAATATTTCCATAATTAAAATAATTCACCCCCAGCCCTATATTGGTTTTGGCTTCTTCCAAATGCCATCCGGCACTAAGACTATAATTGCTTATGCCCGCCACGAATGCATTGAAAGAAGTGTTGAGTTGCTGGTGCATTTCTTTTCTGAGGAGTGCGGGGTTATGAAAACTCATGCCTACATCTTTTCCCGGTACAGAAATATTAAACCCGCCTAATGCTGATAACTGTGCAGTATTGGGTTGCTTCAGAAAATTAAATACGGCATTACCACCCAAAGTCTGGGCAGCACTCATAAAACCCATGAAGCATAGGTTGATTACTATAACAATACGATTGCTCAATACATTCAAAACTACTATAACTAAAGGAAGAAGCTGTGAAAGATTGAATTTTAAAATGTCTGGATAGAAAAAGAAACCCCCCATGGAGATGAGGGATTTTAGCCCTTAAAACAACCAACATGAAGATAATGTTGATGTTTATAATAACAGGCACAACGACTAATGGTTTAGCCAATGCATTATTTTAATGTCATACCAGTGCAATATCCACCACCTGTTGCATGGTTTTTACATAGTGAAACTGTACTCCTTTAATAAAATCACCTTCAATCTCCTTCACATCTTTTTCATTTTGGGAACAGAGGATAATTTCTTTTAAGCCTGCTCGCTTAGCTGCCAGCACTTTTTCTTTGATACCACCCACCGGTAATACCTGTCCGCGAAGTGTAATTTCGCCCGTCATAGCGAGATAAGGTTTTACTTTTCTTCCTGTAAAAGCTGATGCTAATGAACTAAGCATGGTAATACCTGCACTCGGACCATCTTTAGGTACCGCTCCTTCCGGTACATGTATGTGTATTGATTTCTTTCCGAATTCTTCGGGATCAATTCCATATTTTCTTGCGTTGGCCTGTAAATAACTAAGGGCCGTGCTGGCACTTTCCTTCATTACGTTGCCCAGGTTACCTGTCAGTTTCAGATCGCCTTTACCTTCACCCAGTATGGTTTCAATAAAAAGAATATCGCCACCCACATAGGTCCAGGCAAGACCAACCGCCACACCTGGCATATTGGCCGTTTTGTAAATTTCATTACTATACCTTGCGTGCCCGAGTATTTTTTCAATATCAACAGCCGTTAAGGTTGTTTTGACTTTGTTTTTAATGGCCAGCTCTTTTGCCTGGTATCGCATAATAGAGGCCAGTTGTCTGTCGAGCTCCCGAACCCCACTTTCCCTGGTATAGTTTTCAATGACCCTTTCAATCACTTTGTCATTCATTTTTATGTTCACTTTACCCAGGCCATGTGCTTCTTTTTGTTTGGGGAGAAGATGGCATTTGGCGATCTCTACTTTCTCTTCCACAGCATAACCACTCAAATCAATAATCTCCAGGCGATCGCGCAATGCGGGCTGTATGTTCTGGATATTGTTGGCCGTTGCAATAAATAATACTTTACTGAGATCGTATTCCAGTTCCAGGTAATTATCGTAGAAACTATTATTCTGTTCCGGGTCGAGTACTTCCAGTAAGGCCGATGAAGGATCGCCACGAAAATCGTTACCAATTTTATCAATTTCATCCAGTATCATTACCGGGTTCGATGATTTGCACTTGCGGATATTCTGAAGAATACGTCCCGGCATAGCACCAATATATGTTTTACGATGACCGCGGATCTCGCTTTCATCATGCATACCTCCCAGACTTAAACGAACATATTTACGTCCGATGGCATGGGCAATAGAGCGACCCAATGATGTTTTACCGATACCCGGAGGACCAAGAAAACAAAGAATCGGGCTTTTCATATCACCCTTTAGTTTCAATACTGCCAGGTATTCAATTATGCGACTCTTAATTTTGGACATACCGTAATGATCGATGTCCAAAACTTTTTTTGCATTTTTCAGATCATAATTATCATCTGTATGTTCATCCCAGGGAAGGTCGAGCATCAGGTCGAGGTGATTATATACAACCGAATAATCCGGTGTACTGGGGTGCATTCTTTCCAGCTTCTCAATACCCGACTTAAACAGGTTTTTTGCCGTATCGGGCCATTTCTTTCCTTCGGCTTTCTTCTTCATCTCAGCAATCTCACGCTCGTTGGTATCGCCACCGAGTTCTTCCTTGATGCTTTTTAATTGTTGCTGAAGAAAATAATCGCGCTGCTGTTTGTCTATTTCTGTCCGGGTTTTATTGGTCACTTTATCCTTGAGCTCAGCAAATTGTAACTCACGCTGAAGTATATAGATCAGTTTTTCGGCCCGTTGATGGATATCATGTATTTCCAGCAGGCCCTGTTTTTCAGCCAGATCGCTGTTGAGGTTACTACTTACAAAATTGATGAGGAAGGAAGGGTTCTCTATATTTTTCAGGATAATCGCTGCTTCTGTTGGCAGGTTGGGCGACAACTGAATGATTTGTGTTGCCAGGTCCTTTATACTGCTTACAATGGCATTAAAATTTTCCTGTTCAGGCACTTCATCGTCTGCTAGCATACGAATGGAGGCCCTGAAATAAGGATCCTCTGAAATCATATTCAGCAGTTCAAACCTTTTTTTACCCTGTATAATGATGGTAGTACCCCCATCGGGCATTTTTATCAGTTTTACAATCTTGGCGATGGTACCAATGGCGCAAAGATCCTTCGGGTCGGGGTCTTCCACATTTACATCTTTCTGTGTCAGTACACCTACCAGTTTATCGCTCTTATATGCCTCATTTACTGCTTTAATGCTTTTATCTCTTCCAACCGTAATTGGTAATACTACTCCCGGGAAAAGAACCGTATTGCGTAGTGGCAATATGGGTAATGTATCTGGAATGACCGTATCTTTATCGAAATCGCCATCATTTTCATTGATGGGGATGATGGGCATAAAGTCTGTATCGTCTTCCGATCTGAAAAAAAGTTTCTCGTTCAACATATTTTGTTTTCAATCTTAAGCCAGATTGACATGAATAGTCAACCTATTACCGTTGGGGTAAGTCGGCAAAAATAAGTCAATATTGATGCCATGCACCTAAAAAAGGGAAGATCGGTACAAACTGTCGCAAAAAAAAAGCTCCCGCCTGAGGCGGGAGACTTTTTATCCCGATTTTATTGGGAAAGCTTCTTGCAAGAAGTAATATTGTTAAAAACAAATACTACTAGTGAGCAGCTGGAGCCGCAGTTGTGTCAGCAGCTTTTGCTGTAGTGTCAGCAGCAGCAGTTGTGTCAGCAGCAGGAGCTACAGTTGCAGTTGTGTCAGCAGCAGGAGTTTCAGTTGTTTCACCAGAATTACATGCAGCGAAGAAACCTGCAACAGCTAAAATTGCGAATACTTTTTTCATTGTACTTGTTTTTAAATTTTTTGTTTGGGCGCAAAGATAATGGTCAAATCGTCTTTTGCAAACTTTTAACAACTTTTTTTACTTCTTTCTGAAAAATATCCGAATAGGTACCCCCTTAAAATTAAAGCTGGTTCGCAGCTGATTTTCCAGATAGTTACGATATGGTTGTTTAATATCATCGGGATAATTGGTAAAAAAGGCAAAAGAAGGCACTGCTGTAGGCAATTGTGTCACATATTTAATTTTTACAGTATTTCCCCTTACCACCGGTGCGTGGTATGCCTGAACCGCTTTCAACATCACATCGTTTAACTGAGATGTAGGAATTTTTCTTTTCTTATTAGCATACACTTCCAATGCTATTTCAATGGCTTTGAAGATCCTCGTTTTGTCTTTTACTGAGATAAACAAAACAGGGACATCCGTAAAAGGAGCAATTCTTTGTTTTAACGTTTTTTCATAATCACGTGCCGTATTTGTTTCTTTTTCAACAATATCCCATTTGTTAACCAATACAACTATACCTTTTCCTTTTCGTGCCGCAAGGCTGAATATGGTAACATCCTGGGCAGTAATTCCTTTATCGGCATCCAGCACCAACAAACATACATCAGCCTCATCCATGGCTTTAATAGCCCGGATGATGGAATAAAACTCCAGATCATCTTTTTCTTTACTTTTCTTCCTGATACCGGCTGTGTCTATCAGCATAAACTCTTTCTGGAAAAGTTTATAATGGGTATGAATAGTGTCGCGGGTGGTACCAGCAATATCACTTACAATAGTTCGCTCCTCACCAATCAACGCGTTCAGCAATGACGACTTGCCTACGTTTGGCTGGCCAATGATGGCGAACTTTGGCAACCCATCTTCCTTAGTAGTTTCAGCCGAATCTTCAGGCGAAATAGCCGAAGTAATAGCATCCATTATCTCCCCTGTTCCACTACCTGAAATACTGGATATAAAGAAGTTATGAGCAAAACCTAAACTGTAAAATTCAGTAGCTTCCAGTTCTCGGGTTCCATTATCGACCTTGTTTACCACTACATAAACCGGTTTGGTGGTACGACGGAGCATATCGGCCATGGCTTCATCCAGGTCGGTTATGCCCGTGGCCACATCTACCATAAATACAATGGCGTTTGCCTCGTCGATGGCAATCTTTACCTGCTTCCTGATCTCTTTTTCGAAAATATCCTCCGTATTAGGTACAAATCCACCCGTATCAATCAGGTTGAATACTTTTCCGTTCCAGTCGGCCATACCGTATTGCCTGTCGCGGGTAACACCGCTGATATCATCTACAATGGCTTTTCTAGTCTCCAATAAACGATTGAAGAAAGTACTCTTACCCACATTTGGTCTTCCCACTATTGCAACTGTATAACCCATATTGTAATTTTATATGTATACTAAAAATATAAAGCAAACTATCTTAACTAATTGATAATTAATTTATTGATACCCATATTCATTCAACTGCATTTCATTATCCCGCCACTTTGGTCTTACTTTTACAAACAGCTCCAGAAAAACTTTCTGACCAATGAATGCTTCTATATCTGTTCTTGCCAGCATACCTACCTGCCTGATCATCTTACCCTTTTCCCCAATAATGATTGCTTTCTGGCTCTCTCTTTGCACAATAATATCAGCCTGTACTTTCACCAGTGTATCTTTTTCCTTAAACTCATTAATCATTACAGCAGTATGATAAGGTAGCTCATCACCAAAGAGTTCATAGATTTTCTCTCTTACCATTTCTCCCACAAAGAATTTAGTGGGCAGGTCGCTCAGGTCCTCTTCACTATAAAATGGATTACCCTCCGGTAAAAATGTCAGTACGGCATCCAGTAACTTTTGCAAATGCACTTTCTGTAAGGCAGATATTTTAACCAGTTGTTTGCAGTAGGTTTTATCTGCAAAAAAAGACTCCGCTTCCGCGATCTTGCCATTGGCTGCTGTGTCAATTTTATTCAACACAAGAATAGCCGGCACTTTCAACCTTAGACCACTAAAGATTTTGTCGCATTCCTGAAAATCGTCGTTGGCATCTACCATCAGCAGGGCGAGGTCGGCATCTTCGAGAGCGCTTTTCACAGACGTCATCATTCGTTCATGTAATTTGTACTTAGGATCAATAATACCCGGTGTATCTGAAAAAATGACCTGGTATTCACCCGGCTTGTTCAAGAATGCCTTGATCCGGTGACGGGTAGTCTGAACTCTTGGAGAAACGATTGCCATTTTCTCCCCTACCAATGCATTGAGCAGGGTACTTTTCCCGGCATTGGGACGACCAAATATGTTGACAAATCCTGATTTCATAATAAAGTCGGTGAGTCGGAAAGTCCGGAAGACGGGAGGAGAAAACCCAGATGAGAACAAAACAACAAGATGTGAAAATGATCCTTCTAAAACCCGCATCTTTAATTATTCAGTATCCAGAGGAGCCCCTAGCCGAATTACGAGTCATTCTGACTCTAAATTATACCTTTTTAATACAAAAGGCCCCAGTCTGAGGCCTTTCTATTTTTTCTGTTGCGAGGGAAGGGATCGAACCTCCGTCCGCCTCAGGCGGATATTAGCCCAACAATCTTTGGGAAGGAATTAATTCATTCCTAATCCATTGGCGTCCCTTGCCTGCCTTTAATTGTTTTTCTCTATAAAGAGCTTCCTGCTTGGTATTGAAAGATTCTATATAAATCAATCTCCAAGGTCGAAATTTAATAGTCCAACCCTTTTTACCAAGCTCATTATGCGATCTTAATCTTTCTTCTATGTTAGAAGTGTATCCAACATATGTTTTATCATATTCATCAGAATATAATATATAGACTTTATGCATAAACTAAAAAGACCTCACGGAGGCCTTTCTTTTGTTGCGAGGGAAGGGATCGAACCTCCGACCTTCGGGTTATGAGCCCGACGAGCTACCGCTGCTCTACCTCGCGATGTAATGGGGTGCAAAGGTAGGGGCGTGGAACTTCTCTTCCAAATATTATTTACTTAATCGTTGGATTTACGTTTTACAGTGGCGCCACCGCTTGTATTAATATCTCTTATCAATCCTTCTCCTTTGTAATATATGGCACTGGCACCACTGGCTGTTGCATTCAATTCTTTGTTTACCGTTACTCTCACCACCGAAGCTCCTGACGCATCTACTTTACATTGTTCAGCACTGATATCGTATCCTCTTATATCACTGGCTCCATTGGCATTCACCCCCAGCATTTTTACAAAACCGTTTACGGTAATACGAGATGCCCCACTGGCTTCCAGTTTAAGGTTTGACACTTCCAGGTCTCCCTTGAAATCGCTTGCTCCCGACATTTCTATTTTGAGTTGGCTTGTTTTTATTTTGCCAGATACTTTTACATTACAGGCCCCACTGGCTTCAATACTGTTCAGGTTTTTGAAGGTTACATAGGCTTTCATTTTATGATTGCCCCATTTTTTCCAGTTGAGTCCCTTTCCATCGAAATAAATACGCAATCTGTTACCTCTCATTTCTGTACGAATACGGCTAATGATTTCGCCGGAACTTGCACTCACTGCTACGGCATCTTCTGTACCTTGTGACAGATAAAGATCAATGGCACCCGACATATCAATAGATGTATAACCACTATGGTTCCTCACCTCTGCATTACCATCGTGTACCAGGTTCTTCTCAACCTGTGCTAAAGCAGGCGCCATTGCCGCCAGAACCAGTAAAAGAGTAAATATTCGCTTCATAAAGGGGGGTTTTGTGTGTAACGGGTATCACCGGTTAAAGTTACAGTTGGGGGTAATTTATACATTTACTACTTTTACAGCAGATCATTCCTCGGGGTGCTTTCCCGATTTAATCGGGAGGGCTGAGATAATACCCGTTGAACCTGAACAGGGTAATTCCTGCGAAGGGAAGGCGTACATTTTTGGTCGTACCTCTCTCCTATTAGCTGTTCCCCTGTTCCCATTTGTAAACTTTTAAACCATTAAAAATGAAAAAGTTTTTGGGAACAATGTCGCTGACATTCCTCATCCTGCTCGTATCCGGGCAAAACAAAAACCTGGTTCGTGGTAAAGTAACCGACAGAACCAATCAACAACCTCTTGCCGGTGCATTGGTATCGGTAAACAATTTTCAAACCACTACCAATGAAGATGGCTCTTTCGCACTTAATTGGGTTGGATCAGCCAAAAGCCATTTATCGGTAAAAAGCCTGGGCTACCGCGATAAAGAAATTGATCTTTCGGCTGTGGTACTTAAAAATGAATTGTCTATTGAACTTGAACCCGGCAATTTCTTTCTGCAGCCGTTGGAAGTAAGGTCGATCCGTGCTACCGACAAGGCTCCGTTTGCAAAAACCAATCTTGGAAAAGAAGAAATCGTAAAAGCAAATCTTGGTCAGGATATTCCTTTCCTGCTCAACCAAACACCGTCTGTTGTTATCAATTCCGATGCAGGTAATGGCGTAGGTTATACAGGTATCCGTATCCGTGGTACGGATGCCACCAGGATTAATGTTACACTGAATGGTATTCCGTATAATGATGCCGAAAGCATGGGAACATTTTTCGTGAACCTGCCCGATTTTTCTTCTTCCGTAAACAGTATCCAGGTACAAAGAGGCGTGGGTACTTCTTCTAATGGTGCCGCTGCATTTGGGGCCACCATCAACCTTTCCACCAATGAGTTTAATGAGAAAGCCTATAGTGAACTCAATAACAGTTTTGGATCGTTCAACACTCGTAAGCATACTTTAAAAGCCGGTACCGGTTTATTGGGCAAACATTTTACACTCGATGCAAGAGTGAGCAGTATTCAGAGTGATGGTTATATTGACCGTGCCAGCAGTGATCTTAAATCTTTTTATATCAGCGGTGCATGGCTCAGTCAAAAATCTTCACTCCGTTTCAATGTATTCAGCGGTAAGGAAAAAACTTACCAGGCATGGTATGGTGTAGCACAGTCACTGCTTACAACCGATCGTACCAATAACCCGGCAGGAACAGAGAAAGCAGGTACTCCTTATGACAACCAGACCGATAACTATACACAAACACATTACCAGTTATTCTTTAATCATGCTTTCAACAGTTACTGGTCCTTACAAACCGCAGCTTTTTTAACACGTGGTTATGGGTATTATGAGGAATACAAAGCGAACCAGCGTTTTTCTAACTATGGATTACCTGACCCGATTGTAAGCGGCGTTCCTGTTACACGCACCGATCTTGTTCGCCAACGCTGGCTGAATAACTATTTCTATGGACAGAATATTTCTTTGCAATACCGCAAAAAAGGAAATGAGTTTACACTTGGTGGCGGATGGAGCACTTATGAAGGCGACCATTATGGTACCTTGCCATGGCTTCAAACAGGTACCGCTCCTGCAGGTTATCGTTACTATAATAATCCTGCACTAAAAAAAGATGCCAATCTTTTTGCAAAATGGCAGCAACGTTTTACTGATCAGCTTTTTGGTTTTATAGATATTCAGTATCGTCATGTATCGCATCACATGAAAGGGTTTCAGAATAATCCTGTTTTAGTGGTAAACAGGGATTTTAATTTTTTCAATCCTAAATTTGGTTTTACGTACCTACAAAACAACTGGCAGGCTTTTATCAGTTATGCTATTGGTCAGAAAGAACCTAACAGGGATGATTTTGAAGCCGGCATAAGCAATCAACCCAGAGCAGAAAAATTACAGAACCTTGAACTTGGCGTGGAATACAAAAAAAGCAATTACCATATTGCTGCCAACCTGTATTATATGAATTATGTAAACCAGTTGGTTTTAACCGGGCAGATTAATGATGTAGGAGCTTATACGCGTTTCAATGTTTCTAAAAGTTATCGCCTTGGTATTGAATTACAGGGTGGATGGAAACCTGCCGAATGGTTGTCAGTTAGCGGTAACCTTACATTGAGTAAGAACAAAATCAGATCGTTTACCGAATACACCGACAACTACGACTCTGGTAACCAGGATGCTGTTCAGAGAAAAAATACCGACATTTCTTTCTCACCAGCTACAGTTGCCGGTACACAGATTCTGTTTTACCCGGTAAAACAATTTGAGCTTGGTCTCATTGGCAAATATGTTGGCAAACAATATATGGATAACAGCCAGTTGAAAAGAAGTGAACTGAAAGCATTTGTAACACAGGATCTGCGAGCAGCATATAGTTTTAGTAATAAAATATTCAAACAGGTACAACTCATTGGACAGATCAATAACCTGTTTAACAAATTATACGAACCTAATGGCTATAGCTATAGTTATACAAGTGGAGGAGTATTTTATACCGATAACGGCTACTATCCTATGGCAGGTAGGAATTTTATGATTGCCGTAAATGTGAGGTTTTAAAACAGAAAAATAAGAAATAAGGAACAGAGGAATTAGAAATTAAGAACAACAATCCTTTCTGATTCCTCTGTTCCTTATTTCTTATTACTTATTTATTTTTTTCCTGCCAGGCCAGCATACCTCCTGCTACATTCACTACATTTTGATAGCCCATGGTTCCGAGAATGAGACAGGCTTGTCCGCTTCTGTTTCCGCTTCTACAGTATACATAAACTGTTTCATCTTTCAGATCCTCAATATCATCTACCTGCATGGTTTGTACTTTTCCTAATGGAAGCAGAATGCCGCCAATATTAAATTCAGCATGTTCGTGTGGCTCGCGTACATCAATAAGATGAAGGGTTTCTCCACTATCCAGTTTTGTTTTGAGTTCTTCTACAGTAATTGTTTGCATAATTAAAAAATGCTTGTTAATTAGTTTTGATTGGGAGGAGGAATAATTCTTCCTGTATCGCGAATGGGAGCCACATTGCTGATATAAATATCCATCAGTTGTCCCTGGCGTATTTTATTGGGTGTACGGTTCCCGGCATCATCCAGCATTTCAGATAAGTATTCGGGGCTTTGTCTTACCACAAACGCAGTTGCAGAATCACGAATTGAGCCAACTGATACTACTGCATCTATATTAATACTCATACTCGATAAATAAGAACGGGCTTCCGAAAGTGTCATGCCAATCAGATTGGGCACATCCATTTCATTTCCTCCCAAACCGCTACCCAATACAAAACTAATGGTGGCACCCAATGGTACTTTATCGCCTTCTTTTACCGCCACTCCATTATGAAGCTGTTCCAGTACTGAGTTTCTTGCGATATCTGGTTTATACGTAATGCTTCCCATTTTCAGTTGAAGACTCTGGAGGTACAGTTCCGCACTTTTTACTGAGTAACCGATAAGACTGGGCATTTCTACCTGAGGTGGTACCATCCGGTTAACGGTTAGATAAATGGTTCTGCCCGATTTAACTGTTGCATCGGCCTCCGGAGTCTGTCGCACTACTGCCAGTTTAGGAATACTGTCTACATAAACAGAATCCTGGATGACTACTTCAAAACCCGCCTGCTCTAAAATTTGTGTTGCAGCTGTTATTTCCTGACCGGCTACGGAAGGCACTTTGGCAGTATTACCATATCCAGTGATCCATCCGAGTAAGGAAAAGAATAAAATGATCAGGATCAGAATAATACCCAATCCTGCCAGCATATTTACCCAAAGGGGTTTTTCTGTTATTTTCCGTATGAACTGTTTCATGCTTGGTGCAAACCTAAAATTTATCTGCAGAATAATAAACAAGTTAAAGGATTCCCTTTGTGTACCTGCTCTTTGATGCCTGTTTTTTCAAATTTTAACGAAGCGCTTCATTCACCACAGCCGTATAAAAATCTTTCAACGACCATCCATTTACCCTTACCTGCTGCGGAATTACGCTTGCGTCGCTTTGTCCGGGCACCGTATTTACTTCGAGCATAAAAGGTTTTTGTAAGACTGTATCGTAAATAAAATCTATCCGCACCACACCTCTGCAATTCAATACTTCATACACACGTTTAGCCGCTGCTTCCAGCTGATTTTTCATCTGGTTATCGGTTTTGGCAGGTGTGGTTTCAATACTCTTGCCCTGGTATTTTGCTTCAAAATCGAAAAACTCATTCTTTGTTTCGATTTCGGTGATGGGCAGTACCTGTATCTTTCCTTCAGATTTAAAAACGCCGATAGTAAATTCGCGGCCACTGATAAATTCTTCTACCAGCAACTGGTTATCTTCTTTAAACCCTTTCTCCAATGCTGTTGGCAGTTCTTCCGCAGTATTTACTTTACTCATACCAATACTGCTTCCGCCACTGTTGGGTTTTACAAAAACCGGTAAGCGGAGTTGCTGAAGTATCTGGTCAGGTGTAACAGGTGTATGCTTAAAGAGATGCATTGACTTAGCCACATTGATACCGCTAAACGAAACCACTGCCACCGTGTATCGCTTATTCATGGTAAGTGCTGAAGTTGCTGCATCACAACTGGTATAGGGCAATCCGAGCATATCGAAATACCCTTGCAGTTTGCCATCTTCTCCAGGTGTTCCATGAATACACAGCAATACCACATCGAAGTGAATAATGGTTCCATTGTCGGTGATAGAAAAATCATCCCGATTTACTTTTGATTTTTCACCATTAACTGCTTCATACCACCAGCCTGTGGCGTTGATATCAATTTTATACACATCAAATAAATCCCTGTTGAGGTTATTGCCAACTGTGATGGCACTTTTATAACTGATCTGGGCTTCTCCACTTAATCCACCCGTAACCAATGCCAGTTTTTTCTTCATGATTTTTTGCAGGTTAAGCAACAAAGATAAGAGAGGAGAAACAATTGTCTGATAACGGATGGCGGATGTCGGATTTATTTTCATATCAGACATCCGCCATCCTACATCAGACATAAAAAAGGTGAAGAAACTACCCGTCTCTTCACCTCACGTTGACGGGAAATATCACCCGCCGTTACTAGTTGTCGTATGTTCAGATACAACAATATTTGTAGTACTAAGCTAAAAAGTCTTTGTGGCAGTTGCAAGCTTTTTCTTTAAAAGTTTAGCACAACTGCCTGTGCATTAAATGTGCATTTTCTCCTTCTTTGCCAGCAGCTCTTCTACTGTTTCCTGGTACATTTCATCGGGTACACAACAGTCTACCGGACATACTGCCGCACATTGCGGTTCTTCATGAAAACCCTGACATTCGGTACACTTGTTAGGTGTAATATAATAAGTATCAACACTGATAGGTTCAAAACGCTGGTCACTGTCTACAACAGAGCCATCCATCAGGGTAAAACTGCCTTTAATGGTGGTTCCGTCTGAAATGGCCCATTCCACGCCACCTTCGTAAATGGCATTATTAGGACATTCGGGTTCACAGGCTCCGCAATTGATACATTCTTCGGTTATTTTGATGGCCATATAAATGGGTTTGTTGGGTTAGTGATTCTACATTTGCTTTCCAAAAATACGGTTGACAAATGATTTTACAAGAACGAATTCAATTACTGGCCCGTTTGGGTGAATATATGTTGAGCAAAGAAGAAGAAGAATGGCTGGCTGTTCAGGAAAGGGCCTATCGCGAAAATGCCTGGTTTATTCCCGAGTTCCTCGATCGTTCCATCCAACAAATAGCCAGGCAGTTTCTTGAGCCTGGTCTTTTAGTGAACTGGGCCAACAGCTATGGGGTGAAAGATACTCCTGCCCAGCCTAAAACTGTTGGTATTGTAATGGCGGGCAATATACCGCTTGTAGGCTTTCATGATTTTCTGTCGGTATTTATTACCGGGCACCACATGGCCATTAAAACATCTTCAAAAGACGAATGGCTCATTAAACATCTGGTGAAAAAAATGTACGAATGGGAAGTCACTGTACAGAACCATATTTCATTTGCTGAGCAATTAAAAGGCTGCGATGCTTATATCGCCACAGGATCCAATAATTCAGGAAGGTATTTTGAATATTATTTTGGAAAATATCCCCATATTATTCGTAGAAACAGAACCTCTGTGGCCGTTCTTGACGGATCAGAAACCGCCGATGAATTGTCTCTGCTGGCAGACGACATTCAACTCTATTTTGGTTTAGGCTGTAGAAACATTACTCAACTCTATGTTCCGGAAGGATATGATTTTGTTCCCTTGTTAGAGGCATTAAAAAAATATGCCTACCTGATGGATTATCACAAATACAAACATAATTACGATTATCACCTGGCATTATTGATCATGGGAAACAAGTATTATATGAATAATGATACGGTTATTCTCACTGAGAACAGTTCGCCTTTTTCTCCGGTGAGTCAGGTACACTATCATTTTTACACAGACAGGAGTAGTGTATCCTCATTGCTTAAGGGCAATACAGATATACAATGTGTGGTTGGGCACGGTTTTATTCCATTTGGCGAGGCACAACACCCTAACCTGACAGATTATGCTGACGGGGTTGATACTATGGCTTTTTTGCAGCAACTAGACACAAAATAATCGGTAAAAAGTGATTGTAGGGGTGGATAGAACTGATCCTAATCTGCCGATTATCAATTAACTTTAAGATCGGTTACAGGCTGATCTACGAGGATTGCCGTAAAACATTTGTTAAATACTGTCAGTGGTAAACTGTCAATTAAACAGCTTTGTTTATTTGCTGTCTGAAAGGCATATTTTTTGATTTAAACAGTATAATTCAAATTTAAAAGACCATGCATATGAATTTTAAGAACATCTTAGCCGTGGTTGGTATCAGTGCCACCACGGCTGTCCTCAGTGTCTGGGGCTTCAGTAAATACAACGATTATCAGCGTGCTGGTGTGCAGGAATCGGGAAAACTACCGGTTAACTATGCCGGGTTTTTTGATAAAAACAATACACCGGGTGCAGCTATTGATTTTACACCTGCTGCCATCAGTGCAACTCCTGCTGTGGTGCATATCAAAACGAAAACCAGGGCTCGCCAGGTAAGTAATACACAACGCCAGCGTAGTAATCCTTTTGCAGATTTGTTTGGCGATGATTTTGGTGATTTTTTCGGAGGTCCGCGTATGATTCCTGAACAACGTGCAAGTGGTAGTGGCGTATTGATTACGGAAGATGGTTATATCATTACCAATAACCACGTAGTAGATGGAGCAGATGAAATTAATATAACATTAGCCAATAAAAAATCCTATAAGGCTACACTGATAGGTACCGACCCCAGCAGCGATATTGCTGTGATTAAAGTGGAAGGAAAAGCCCTTCCTTATCTGGTATATGGCAACAGCGATGAGGTAAAACTGGGTCAATGGGTATTGGCCATTGGATATCCATTAAATCTGGATGCAACGGTTACCGCAGGTATTGTTAGCGCTAAATCAAGATCTATCGGAATCAATAGCCGCCAGAGCCAGAGCCCTGTTGAATCATTTATTCAAACAGATGCTGCTGTAAACTCTGGCAACAGTGGTGGTGCATTAATTAATACTTCGGGTGAATTAATTGGCATTAACGCTGCCATTGCATCTCCTACCGGTTCTTACGCAGGTTATTCTTATGCTATTCCGGTAAATATTGTAAAAAAGATTGTAACAGATATTGTGAAATTCGGTATGGTTCAACGTGCGTATATCGGTATTAATTATCCGAAAGAGAATATGTCTGATGATGAGAAACTCGCTTTGGAAAAAGAGCTGGGTACTTCTATCAAAGAAGGAGAAGGTGTTTATATTATGGGAGTTCCTGATGGGGGTGCTGCCGCAGCAGCCGGTTTAAAGAAAGGTGATGTAGTTACCAAAGTAAACGGCAACCGGGTTACCAATGGCGCTGAATTACAGGAACAGGTAGCATTGTATAAGCCCGGCGATAAAATCAGCGTGAGTTATAAACGTGGTGGAAAAGAAAATACGGTAAACATTACACTGAAGAATAAAGTAGGCACCACAGAAGTCGTAAAAACAGCTTCTGTCCTGGAGCAGCTGGGGGGTGAATTAGAAAACATCGATAAAAGCCTGGCCAATGCCAACGATATCAAAGGTGGTGTTCGTGTAAGAAAAGTAGGTACGGGTTTATTGGGAAAGAGCCGGATGCAGGATGGCTTTGTTATTACCGGTATTAATGGCCGTGAAGTAAAAAATATGGAAGAGTTACAGGAAATATTATCCTCTCTTAAAGGTGGCGGTGTTGTACGACTTGAAGGTATTTACCCCGGCTTTGAAGATAGTTATACTTACCCTCTGAATCTCTCCAGAGAATAGATGAACAGGAAATAGTTTTCGATAAAAAAGCGAATGAATTTCATTCGCTTTTTTTATGCATGCTGTTTTATATACACTAAAAAATCGCCCGGTAATAACTCATACGCTTCTGTACCGGAAAAAGTATAAGCAATATCAGAAAACAGTTGTTTGAATTTTCCGTTCAGCCACTCATGTGTTACCTGTATGGTTACCCTCTCCTTTCCCGAAAGATTTAACAATACCAATACCGTATCTTCTTCTTTTCTACGGAAATAGGCCATTACTGATGAAGAAGCTGCAGGCAGAATAAAAGCTTCTCCTTCAGTAAGTGCAGTATTGTTTTTGCGTAACTGTAATAACCGCTGGTAAAAATCATGAAGTGCAGGTTCTGCTTTCCATTCAATCAGATCCTTATCAAAAAAAGCAAGACGTTTTAAATTGGGGTTTTCCTGTCCACTGTACAGGAGCGGCATACCCTGCCAGGTACAGGTAAATACGGCCCAGGCTTTGGCACAGGTTCCATACTTTTCATATTCAGTACCATTCCAGCTGTTTTCATCGTGATTGCTGGTAAAAAATAATTTACTTGCTCCCTGCGGGTATTGTGAATAAGCATGTAATACTTCACGGACTTCATGTAACCCAACTTCGGCTTTTACAAATTTTTCAGTGGTATGCATCCACCACCAGGCATAACTGGTATCAAAAGCATTGTGATAATTTACTTCTTCGCACTCGGCAAGCCAGTATAATGGTTTTAGGGCATCGCAGTAAGCTCTCGCTTCCATCCAGAAATCCAGGGGAACAAGATGAGCCATATCGCAACGGAACCCGTCAATATCAAATTCTTTCACCCAATATTGCATGGCTTCTGTCATGGCCTGTCTCATGGCAGGCTGGTTAAAATCAAGATCAATTACATCTTTCCAGCCATTTCTTTCGGTAAAATTACCCTGCTCATCTTTTATGTACCATTCAGGGTGTTCTTTTGTCCAGTGGTGGTCGCAGCCGGTATGGTTGGCCACCCAGTCAATAATCAATTTCATGCCCAATGCGTGAGCCTTTTCAACCAAAGCACGAAAATCTGCCTGGGTTCCAAATTCGGGGCTAATAGCTGTATAACTGCTACAGGCATAATAGCTTCCTAAAGCGCCTTGTCTTTCAGCTATACTAATGGGGGTAACAGGCATCAGCCAGAGTATATCAATCCCCATTTCTTTCAAGCGTGGAAGATGCGCTGCGAAGGCATTAAAACTGCCTTCCTGCGTGTATTGTCTTGTATTCACTTCATATAGGGAAGCAGACTTCGCCCAGGGTACTATTGTAAAACGATTGCTCATGTTACGATGATACTGATTTTTAAGGAAAATCAGGTATTTATACGTATTGACAATGCTTTTCCGACTTTATAGATTTAGGGCTTAATATTTCTATATGAAAAAAGTAAAGCAAAGCATCATCGTTAAGGGCAACCAGATTGAATTGCTTCAGACGCAGCAATTTGATTATATCTCATTAACAGATATTGCCCGCTATAAAAACCCACATGAGCCCAAAGACATCATTAAAAACTGGCTTAGGGCTAAGTCTACCATTGAGTTTCTGGGTATCTGGGAACAAATTCATAACCCCGATTTCAAAGGGGTCGAATTCGACCCCTTACAGAAAGAAGCTGGCAGTAACAGTTTTGTATTATCTCCCTTAAAATGGATTACTACCGTAAATGCGAAAGGCCTTATTGTAAAATCCGGTAATGCTGGTGGCACTTATGCCCATAAGGATATTGCTTTTGAATTTGCCGCCTGGATCAGTGCTGAATTTAAACTTTACCTGATTAAAGAATTTCAAAGATTGAAAGAAGGTGAATCTTCTTCTTTACAACTGGAATGGAATATTCATCGTACCATTTCGAGAATTAATAATAGAATTCATACAGATGCTATCATGGAAACGCTGGTTCCGCCAACTATTAATGCTAAACAGGCCGCAATGCTGTATGCATCTGAAGCGGATGTAATTAACCTGGCAGTATTCGGGCAAACATCTAAAGAATGGAAACAATTGCATCCAACTGAGAAAGGTAGTATACGCGATCATGCCAATCTTGAACAACTGATTATCCTCGCCAACCTGGAGAGTATCAACGCCTTGTTAATCAGGAACGGGCTAACACAGCGTGAAAGATTGATACAACTCAACCAAACGGCCATTCAACAAATGAAATCCCTGTTACGCAACCCTTCTTTGAAACAGCTGAAAAACAGCGCTCAATAAAACTACAGCCATAGCTCCTACCACATTCAACCATAAAAAACCAAGGCCAATGATATTGTATTTATCGAGTAGGAAGAAGGCAATTACAATCAGTTCACCAATAATTGCTGCAGCAAACACTGCATTGGCTTTTATTTTTTTCATATAAAAAGCTACCAGGAAAATACCCAGTATAACACCGTAAAACAGCGAGCCCAATACATTAACAGCTTCAATAAGGCTGCCCATACCAGATGCAAATTCTGCCGTTATAATACAGAAGATACCCCAGGCCAGGGTATAGTATTTTGACTGCTTATATTCCAATGCAGATTGCTCCGCATTTGTATTATCTGTTTGAATACCACGCAACCGCTGATGAAAATCGATCATGGTACAGGATGCCAGTGAATTTAATGCGGCAGCAATAGAGCCCCAGGCCGCAAGAAAAATAATAGCAATCAAAAGACCCACCAACCCCTTTGGTAAAAAATCTACCACAAAACGGAGGAATATATAATTGGTATCGTTCGTGTCTGCATCGGGACTGGCTTTTGAGAGAACCGTTTTATACTCTTTTTGAATAGCCGCCAGTTTTTTTGAACCAATAGCTATACTGTCTTTATAAAGTTCCTGTTTTTCTACCGTATACAACCTGCTCCATTCCTGTTGCTGAACCTGGTATGTGTTAAACTGTTGCTTTAAGCCCGCAAGCTCATCTTTATAAGATGTCTGCATGGCTTTTTCTTCCACCGCTTTATTAAAGAATACAGGTGATGGATTGAACTGATAAAAAGTGAACAACAACGCTCCTAACAAAAGAATCAGGAACTGCATAGGTACTTTAACAAGCCCATTCATCAAAAGTCCTAACCTGCTTTCGGTAGTATCTTTTGCTGTAAGATATCTGCCCACCTGCGACTGATCTGTTCCAAAATAAGACAGCAAAAGAAAGAAACCGCCAATCATGCCACTGATCAGGTTATACCTGTCTTTCCAATCGAAACCATTTTCTGTAATACCGGTAGTAATAATATTCAATTTACCCGATGCACCACTTACTTTCAGTGCTTCACCAAAACCAACCCCTTCCGGCAGATAATCAACAATCAGGTAACCGGCCACAAACATACCCGCAAAAATAATCAGTAACTGTAACTGTTGTGTATAAGCAACTGCTTTGGCGCCACCTGTTACAGTGTATATTATGAGCATCCCACCCATTACAATGTTAGTCCAGAAAATATCCCAGCCCATTAGTGAAGAGAGTATAATAGAAGGTGCATAAATACTTATACCTGTTGAAAGACCACGTGAGAGCAGAAAAAGAAATGACGTAAATGTTCTTGTCTTCAAATCAAATCTTTTCTCCAAAAACTCGTAGGCGGTAAATAATTTGAGCTTATTGAACAACGGTACAAATGTGATACAGAGAATAATCATTGCCAGCGGCAAACCAAAATAGTATTGTACAAAACGCATCCCATCTGTAAATGCCTGTCCGGGTGCCGATAAAAATGTGATGGCGCTGGCCTGCGTACCCATAATACTCAATAACACAAGATACCATGGCATGCTTCTATTGCTAAGGAAATAACCTTCCAGGTTTTTACTCGTTCTGCTTTTGTATAACCCGTATGTAATGATTCCCACAAGGGTAATCACCAGAACAATCCAGTCTGTTGTACTCATGCATAGGTTTTAGTGAGCCATTGAAAAAAAATAATCAGCCCCAATAAAAAAAGCAGGACAAACAGGTACCAGCTTTTCCAACTTTTAAAAAAAGGAATTTTTTCTTTTGGTTCCATAATGGTCAATTATTATTACCTGTTTCTGATCAGGCTACCCGCAAACAAACCCAGCCCCAGGCCTATCAGCAATCCGATTCTAACATTTTTTATCAGTAGCCCCACACCTATACCAATTAATACAATTGTGAATATACCTATCTGTCTTCTCTGTTTCATAACTTAATGTTTTGGCATTGCCAACAGGTTTGCCAGTATCTTAAACACTCCCGGATTACCCGCAGGCAGTTGCCGGAACATTACCAGGCTCACATATGCAAAATTGCCTTTTCCATAAGCCGTTGTAATAAGACTGCCACTACTGGCTTTTTCGCCGGTATCATTCATCGACAAAGGCGCCTGGTAACGACTATCTGCCTGATCGGCCTGATAAGTACTACGTTCCTGTACCCAATCCATAAAATCAGTACTGCTGATTTTATTGGGGAAATTCAATACAGCATGATCGGGTAGAACAAATCTCACTTCCGCATCTTCTTCCGTAACACGATTGGAGGATATCTGGAAAGGATATGGACCAATTTTGGGTGATGGAACACCTCCCTGGTTTCGATTATATTGAACAATCAGGTTACCGCCATTCTCCACATAACGCATCATCACATCGTATTTACTTGTAAGCCAATTGTGCAGATTATAAGCACGCACCCCAGTAATAATTGCATCGAACTGATCCAGGTTTTCATTGGTTAAATCAGCATCATCCAGTTCTTTTACTTCATAACCCAATTGTAGGAGTGCCCCGGGTATAACATCACCGGATCCGGGTATATAACCTACTTTCTTGCCCTTTACTTTAATTTCTTCTTTTACTATTTTGACATGATCACGAAACGCATAATTGATATTGGGGATATGATCATAACGGATGGACTTGAAGTAATCTGAAAAATTCAACACTTTACCTGTGGGTGATATAATCGACATGGTTGCCTCAAGGTATTGCGCTGCTGCATTTGGGTTATATACTTTAGTAAGTGGAATATCAATGATCTCCCGTTTCCCTTTTATATGATCACGTTTTTCCCTACTGATAACAGGTTTAACTTTTTCCTGCCTGATATTCAGGGAAGTAGTCACCTGTTTCTGTGAAAAATTAGAACGATAAACAACATGCAACATTGAATCGGCTCTGTTCCTGCCATTTTCTTCTTTTACATTCAATAATACCACCGATGGACTCATGTACAACTCTATGTTTGGCGCTGTAATAAAAGGCTGGTACAATTCACCTCTTTCTGCATCTACATATTTATACATGACTGGTCTTTGAACATGAAATTTTACTCCTTCAATTTCAATTTCGAACCAAACGGTAAACAAAGGATCGTTCCAGGCTTTTCCAATCTCCTGCTGATCTTCTACCACAAACATTCCTTCCGTAGTTTTTGTTTTACGAAGCCAGTAGGGTTGGGTTTGATCTGCCCCTTTATCAGGAATGAGCGTATGCGTGTATTGATAATTTTTATTTTTTTCAGCCACCTGCATCACCACAGAATCTCTTTTGCCATTAAAGCGCATTGACCTGATGGTGAGGTTTACATCGCTTCTCTTATTTACAAAAAAATTAACCCGTACACTATCACCTATTAAAGCTGTTTCCTGTTGGGTAAATGCTTCTGCAAATAATCCCGATGCATATTCAATGATTTCCTGCACCTCCTTTAATTTCCGGGTTCTCCATGGACCAGATGGCAATTTGCTCATCATTAATTTGTAAACCTGAACCAACTGCGGGACAGACTTCTCCGGTTTTCTGAAATCATACTGTACCTGAATATCCTCAATGCTTTTCTGTATTTGTGCAAGCGCTTTATCGATAGATAAATGAACCTTTTTTTCTGCACCATATACATTCGATGCTACTATGGTGGTATCATGGCTTAATCTCGACCAACTGGTGTTCACCCCTTCCATGATATCCGCTAAGGCAGAATCGCCGGCCACATGTGCAAAATATTCAAACACTTCACCCCTTCGTCTTGGTCTGCCTTCAGCCTGGCTTTTATGCATGCTTCTTGCTTCTCCTCCCAGTTCACCATAGCTTTTTCCAAGTAAAGGGTTATAAGCGCCCACTTCTATTTTTAACTGGTTGTTGCTGGTGGTATTGATTCTGCCAAAATTGAATGTGTTCCATAGCAATCGTTTTGCCTTCCAGGGTTTAACTCCATACTTAAGTTGTTCCATAAACTTTGTAGAATCAGCCGCAGCTGCATAAGCTTCATTTGCAATAATGGCTGATGCCGCATGATGACCATGACCAGCTCTTGCATCGGGTGGAAAACGCGCGATGATGATATCCGGTTGCAATGAACGAATCATCCAAACCACATCTGCCAATACTTCAACACGATCCCATACACGTAATGCTTCCTCAGAACTCTTACTAAAGCCAAATTCATATGCTCTTGTAAAATACTGTTCCGAGCCATCAATGGCCCTTGCCGCCATTAATTCATGTGTCCGGATCATACCCAGTTCAATACCTTGTTCCGGACCAATCAGGTTTTGTCCGCCATCACCCCTTGTCAGACTCAGGTAAGCAGTCCGGTATAATTTTTCCTTAGCGAAATATGGCAATAATCCATTGTTTTCATCATCAGGATGGGCAGCTATGTATAAAACAGAACCCAGTACATTTAGTTTTTTTAATTGCTGGTAGATGTCTGAAGAACTTGCTGTTACCGGAACAATCTGTGCCCGTATACAACCAATGAAAAAACAGTTTAGCAACAAAAGCAGTATAATATTTTTTTTCATACGACAGAAATGATGCTAACGAAGATAAAGGCTGTGTGATGATATGCCGCACCATTTACACAAAAAATCGCAGAATCGATTAGTCGTAAGCTGCGAGCCGTTGTTGTTAATTTTCAATTGTGAATAGTCAATGGGCAACTCATTTCCTGTGCAGTAATGCGTTTGTATCAAATTAAAAATGTTGCCCCGGCATTTTTAATGGGCTTTTACTTTCGCATACTGAATTTACATATTTCAAAGAACTAAGGGTAAACGCAAACATTCGACTGATCAGGACGACTGTTATTCCCTACCCCCGCTTCGGTTACCGAAAAACATTTCTTGCGGCCATTCGCGTCAATTGTCAATAGACAACTCATTTCCCCGATTGCAATGGCTTGTGGCTTGTAATGCGAATCGGGC
Organism: Bacteroidota bacterium; assembly: GCA_049324295.1. Lineage (GTDB taxonomy): Bacteria > Bacteroidota > Bacteroidia > Chitinophagales > Chitinophagaceae > Sediminibacterium. Next base: position 67,521 of record JBMOKQ010000009.1, on the reverse strand, counting down.
GTTGAACGATTAGTAGCTGGGGTACTGGGTATTAGGTACCGGGGTTTAGGAGGAGGTTTATGGTAAGCAGCCAATTTGAAAAACCCAACACCTAAGGCCTGAAACCCAGCATCCGGTACCCACCTCCCCTTAAGCCAGACCAGAACATTTCAACAGGTGATTCGCATTGGAAGCTTACAGTTAAAAACGTTTTTCGCAACTGATCATACAAAACTAATTCCCAAAAACCGTGGAACATCGGAAATGTGACGCGCTTCGGGAAAACCCGGGACGGCTCTTGGGATTTGGTGGGATAACTGGTAATTTCTTCTCGGAATTTAATTTTTTGTCGCCTATAATGCAATACAATCAAGGGTTCAGCATTTTCTTCTCCTCATTGCTTCCTCGGAGCACCCCGTGGAACCCCCAATTTTATTGAGTCGATGGTCAATTTCTCCTCATTGCTTCCTCGGATTTGAACTAACAATCCTTATCTGGTGCGGGTTATAACGGGCTGTCTCCTCATTGCCTCCTCATTGCTTCCTCTTTGCCTCCTCAATTCCTCCCCAGGAGAGCCTCTGGGGTGAGGGGTTAGGTGTGAGGTATTAGAGGGCTTTTGTATAGGTTAATGGGTCTTACACTTTTACAAAACGAAAAAACAGGTCTTTGGCCCTGGTTACAGCATAAAGCTCCGCGGAGAAGGAACAGAGATAGGAACGAGGAGTAACAGAGGTTGAAAATGGTAGAGAGCTTATAGTCGATGGTCGATAGTCCATAGTAAGAATCTAATACCTAACACCTCATGCCTAACTCCCGGCACCCGGTACCCATCTGCCCAAGGCGAGAACTACAGTTCCACTACAAATCTTATAGTTTTAACAACACGGCCCTTACGGCTCTGTAATGGCTCCAGGGAATAAAGTGATTGGCCCCGGACAAGGTCAATGTATCAAGAATACGGGCATTGGTGAAGGTTTTTACTGCAAAACGCATATTTGCATATGGCACCAGCATATCTCTATCGCCATGTATCACATAAATCCTCGTATTTACCTTGGCCATTTGTGGAGCAAGTATTTTGAGATCCTTTTTCAGGTACCATAATTCATCATTGGATGGTCGCATGGCTCCGGGCACCAGGAACTTTAGTGGGTTATTCATTAATAAGGGCCGCCATTTTTCAGGCTGTTCCAGTTTGGGATCAATAGAACCGGCAAGAATAACCAGGGCATCAAAATAACCGGGTTTATCAACGGCCATCTGAACAATCAATGGCCCACCCAGTGAATGTCCAACAAGATATACCGGCTTATTATTTGCTTCTTTGGCAAACAAAGCGTTTATAATTAATGACTGATCCTGCAGGTTCAATGCATCCCTGAAATCGCTATAACCAAAACCCGGCCGATCCACTGATATCATCCTGTATTTTTTCAACAAAACAGAATCACGCATATATCCTTCAAACGCATCCCATGAACCGGGTGAACCATGCACAAATACAATAGTTGGAAAAGTATCATTACCTGTTTTGGTATAATGAAGTGTTCTATGATTTACACTCAGTCGGCGAATTGTAAGTGGTACACCTGCTTTATTAAATTTTTCTGTAGCCGCTTCATCGCTGATCCTGAATTTCATACAACTCTCCCCCACGATTATCCAGGTAATAAGCGTAAGCAACAATACAATTCCTGTTGTTTTCATGATCTTCCTGATCCTGCTTTTAGGCATAAGGCAGGTGTATAAAAGGACCGTCCCGAACTAAATTGGAACGGCCTTCAATTTTTATTGTCCTACTAAGAAAACAGCATTGGCTATTAAAAGTTTGCCATTCTCCCAGAAATTTCTGAATAGCGGATTTTCCGTAAAAAACACCACCGATCCCGATCCCATATGCTGCACTCCAAACAGCATACCATCTTTCAATTTGCTTTTTACTTTAGTGCCCGCCACTCCGGTCACATATCCTTCTTTTTTAAGCACACCTACGTTCCAGCCGTTTTTCATGAACTCATACAAAGTAGCATCCTGTTTCAGCGTATAATAAAAATCGGGATAACCAAAACCCAATGGATGTGTATTATCAATATCTATTCTGAAAATGGCTCCGGGAATAGCATTTGGAAGATAACTCCGCTCTCTTTCTCCATATTTTTTTACATCTATGTAATCACCTTTTTCTTCATCCTTATCGGTTTTTGTTTTTAGTCCCCACTCAGGTGCCATTGCAGAAACGGATCCTTCCAATGCAATGATCTTACCTCCGCCGCGTACAAAATCTTTCAAACGATCGGCAGCAGCTTTTTCACCGAAAGAACGGAAAAAGCCATCAGGTGCAATGATTACATTAAAATCTTTCAGGTTAATACGTCCAAGATCGGCTCCATTGATCAATGTTAATGGATAGTCAAGCATTCTCTCAAAATAATGCCACACTTCGCCTGCACCAAGCGAAGAGGCCTGATCGCCGGTAAGTAACGCTACTTTTGGTGCCTCACTGATAGTCTTAATATCGGATGAACCAAAATCAGCTCCCTGGTCCATGAACCCTGTTTCCACTACATCGGCCTGTATGCCAAATTTTGCACAGGCTGCATTGGTAACAGCGTTCCAGTTCACGGTTCCATTTCCTGTTTTCAAAACAATTAATGTTCCCCTGTCGTAATTTTTTGTTCTGTACTTAAATGGCTTTTCAGCGAAGCGAACTTTTACATTATTCTTTAACAGTTCGGCCAGTAATTTGGCGCTATTAAAAGAAGTGTAAGGAATCAACAAACCATAAGATGAATTCACAGACTGTACCACAGGCTGTTTCCAGTCGTTACCCAGGTCCAGCTTCTCTTTTACCGCATATCCTTTAACACCGTATGCATAAGGGAGCGACCATGTAGTGATATCGTAAGTATTGGAATCATTCACAATCGTTTTAGGCTCAAACAATACTTTGGCCATTGCCGCTTTGGGCTGATGGGCACTTACTGCTATATTAAATCCTTCATCAGTAAATGTTTCTTCTTTGCCGGTAAAATAGTTGTATCCTTTAAAGTTTTTATTACTCACTGTTCCCCATTCAATACCATTTTTTTCCAACAGGCTGATTAGTGCATTTAATTTATGCTGATCTGCTGCCGTAAGCACATAGGTTTTGTATTCACCTATTTTACCTGAGCGACCATCATCAAAATATTTTTTAAACTCGGCCATCAGTTTTTGATGGTTCCTGCTTGATGTTTCTACGGTAGACAGTCCTGTTGTAAAATGATGTGTGGCGCGATCTACGAGTGTAAGCGTATCTCCATCAGATGTAACAACTCCCAAACCTCCCCTGCTATGACCTCCTTGTTCGTAAGTCATGCCGATGGCTCCATTATAAATCGGGTAACTGTCTCCATAAGCCGGGTATAACAGGTCGAAACTTTCTTTGGTAAAGAAAAGCCAGCCATTTTTATCGAAATAAGAAGCATTGTTTCTTCCGATCAGCTCCTGGAAATCGCGCTGCCAGCTGGTTATTACTTCATGAAAAGGCTGTGCTGCAGGGGCAAAATAATAAGGTGAATTATATCCCTGCTCATGAAAATCAACATGCACCTGCGGTAACCATGCATTGTATTTTTTTAGTCGCTGCTGAGTTTCAACCTGTGTTTGCCAGGCCCAGTCGCGATTAAGGTCAAAATTATAGTGATTGCTTCTGCCACCAGGCCATGGTTCCGAATGCTCCCTGGCCATTGGATGAGCATTGAGTTTGTTGCCCACCATTGAATTAAACCAGTTTACATAACGATCGCGGCCATCAGGATTGATACAGGGATCTACAATAACGATGGTATTTTTTAACCACTCTTTAGTTTTCGTGTTGGAAGGATCAGTTAAAGCATGAATCATGAGTAATGCGGCTTCGGAAGAAGAAGGTTCATTGCCATGTACGTTATAACTCAGCCATACGATAGCAGGGGCTCCTTCCAGAACCGGTGCGACCTTATCGCTACTTACACCAGCCAGTCTCAGATTATTCAATCGAATGGCTTCGAGCTTCTGCATGTTTTCCGGGGTACCTACAAAAGCCAGCAAAAGTTCGCGGCCTTCGTTGGTAAGTCCATATTGCTCCAGCTTCACCATATCGGGTCTTGCTTTGGCAACGGCATTAAAATATTCCACAATCTTGTGGTGACGTGTATAGCGCGTACCTACTTTATAGCCCAGGTAATTTTCAGGACTGGGTACATTTTGTGCAAATACTGCTGATGTGAGCATCAGACATGATAAAAATGGAATGAAAAGTTTCATATTACAATAAATGAGTCGTGAAAGTAGGGAAGAAATAAAGGTATATGGCAAGATTATGGCATTTTTTTATACAAACGGTTCCGGTTTCAGGGTCAGTTCTCTTTTAAAAGTGCTAATTTTCTGCCATGAAAAAATGGTGGAGTTTTTCCGGCTTTTTATTGATATCCGTATCTGTTGCTGCACAGGCTGTTCCCTCCATTATTGGTAAGGGTAAATACATTGATCCGTATCATTACAGCGCCATAAAAAAAGCAACATACCTTAAAGCAGCTGTATCGAGTGCACACCCACTGGCCAGCCAGGTAGGCGCCATGATAATGAGGCAGGGAGGTAATGCATTCGATGCGGCGATTGCCACACAACTGGCCTTGGCAGTAGTTTATCCGGCTGCCGGAAATCTTGGTGGCGGCGGGTTTTTACTTGCCAGAAAAAAAGACGGAGAACTAATTGGCCTTGATTATCGTGAAGCAGCTCCGGCAGCATCCGGCAGGGATATGTATCTTGATGAAAATGGAAATGCAAAAATTTCGCTTTCCCAAAACGGGCATCTGGCATCTGGGATACCGGGAACTGTTGCCGGATTATTTGCCACCCTTCCATATGCAAAACTGTCTTTTCCAAAACTTATTCAGCCCGCCATTGATCTGGCAGAAAAGGGGTTTGTGATTTCTGAAAGGGAAGCAGTTTCATTAAATAGTATCCGGGAATCATTATTGAAATACAATACAAGACCTACGGCCTTTGTAAAAACAGAGAAATGGAAAGCCGGCGATACTTTATTTCAAAAAGAACTGGCAGGTACTTTAAAACGCATACAGAGAAATGGCGCCCAGGGATTTTATGGTGGAGAAACCGCCAAACTGATTGTAGAAGAAATGCAGAGAGGTAAAGGCATCATCAGTTATGAAGATTTAAAAGATTATACTGCTAAGCTCCGCTTACCTATTCAGTTTGATTACCGTGGTCATCGAATCATCAGTTTTTCTCCGCCCAGCAGTGGTGGTATTTTGATTGCACAGATGCTGAAAATGATTGAAAAATTTCCAGTAGGTAGTTATGGATTTCAAACACAAAAAAGTGTGCAATTAATGATTGAAGCAGAAAGAAGGGCTTATGCCGACCGCGCAGAACACCTTGGTGACCCCGATTTCTGGAAAGTGCCTGTTGATACACTGATCAGCCATACTTACCTCTCAAAACGCATGCAGGATTATCATCCTGAAAAAGCAGGTAACAGTATACAAATTAAAGCTGGCCTGATTCAGGAGAGTGAAGAAACAACACATCTCAGTGTGATAGATGCACAGGGTAATCTTGTGGCAGTTACCACAACACTAAATGGCGGTTATGGAAGTAGAACAGTAGTAGGGGGCGCCGGTTTTCTACTCAATAATGAAATGGATGATTTCAGTGTAAAACCCGGTGTTCCTAATATGTATGGAGCATTGGGAGGAGAAGCCAATGCCATAGTTCCGGGTAAAAGAATGTTAAGCTCCATGACTCCTACCCTTGTACTGAAAAATAAAAAGCCTTATTTAACAATCGGTACCCCTGGTGGCACTACCATTCCCACATCGGTGTTCCAGGCACTGGTTAACCTGATTGATTTTAAAATGGATCTGGATAATGCCATAAATAAACCCAAGTTTCACCACCAATGGTTACCAGACGAGGTTACTATAGAAAAAGATTTTCTGGCTGAAACAAGAAAACAACTCGAAGCCATGGGTTATAAAATAAAAGAAAGAAGCCCCATTGGCAGAACAGAGGGTATACGTATTCTTACCAATGGCAAGCGGGAAGCAGTTGCCGATAAAAGAGGTGATGATTCTGTTGCGGGTTTTTAATTAAAAAAACATTAGTGGTTATGAGTTTTGAATCAGGTTTTTTAAAAGACAGTATCAAACGGTTCAGCTATTACAAAGAGCTTGGCGACAATACTTTCTCACAATTAGAAGAAAAAGATTTCTTTTATCAGCCTACCGGCGAAAGCAATACTATTGCCGTAATTATACAGCATATGTATGGCAATATGCTGAGTCGCTGGACCAATTTCCTTACAGAAGATGGTGAAAAAGAATGGCGCAAAAGAGACGCTGAATTTGAAAATACAATGATGAGCAAAGAAGACCTGCTCTCTTTCTGGAACACAGGCTGGGATTGTCTTTTAAACACACTGAAAAGCCTCCGGCCCGATGATCTTACAAAAACAGTAACCATACGCACCGAGCCTCTTACCGTATATGATGCCATTCTCAGGCAACTGGCTCATTACCCTTATCATGTAGGTCAGATCGTTTATATAGGCAGAATGATCCGCGATACCACATGGAAATCATTGAGTATTCCCAAAGGAGGTAGTCAATCATATCTTGAATCTGTAAAACAGGCGCAACACCCGTCTAAATAAATTCATTTCATGCAACCTACCGTTCGGATTATTGATACAGAAATTCTTTCAGACAACTGGTATATACTCAAAAAGATTCATTACGAAGTGCTGGAGAAAAGCGGCGCCTGGAAAAGGCAGCAACGCGAAGCGTATGACCGTGGTAATGGAGCAACCATCCTGCTATATAATAAGAATCGGGGAACAGTTATTTTAACCCGACAGTTTCGGCTACCCAGTTTTATCAATGGTAACGAAACAGGTATGCTTATAGAAACCTGTGCAGGTTTACTCGATCAGGATAATCCGGAAGATTGCATCAAAAGAGAAACAGAAGAGGAAACAGGTTATAAGGTATCAAATGTTAAGAAAGTATTTGAAGCGTATATGTCGCCCGGGTCGGTTACAGAAATCCTCTATTTTTTTGTTGCTTCCTATACAAAAGACATGAAAGTATCGGATGGTGGTGGTGTTGCTGAAGAACAGGAGAACATTGAAGTACTTGAACTTCCTTTTTCTGAGGCTTTTAAAATGATGGAAACAGGCGAAATAAAAGACGGCAAAACCATCATGTTACTTCAATATGCCGCACTTAACCAACTAATTTGATGAATTAAGGAGATTTTACCGTGGTTTTAACGTCTTTGGTACCGAATTTGCACTCAGGTTGGTATTCTGTAAATTTGCGATAAACCCATTTTGTTCTGAAGCGAGCCCTGAAAATATTAAGGTATACCCTTTTGGTCATTCTTGCACTGGTATTAGTGATCTTTATAGCCATCCAGACAGATTATATTCAGAATAAACTGGTTGGCATGGCCACCACCCGCCTCTCAAAATCATTAGGTACCGAAATAAAGATTCAGCATGTAAGCATTGGTTTGTTTAATCGGTTGAATATGGAAGGCTTACTGGTGCGTGACCGCTCACGTGATACTTTATTATATGCCGGCAGTCTTAAAGTTCGTATCACCGATTGGTTCTTTTTAAAAGATAAAGCCGTTTTACGGTTTGCAGGTTTTGAAGATGCTGTTATAAAACTCAACAGGAAAGACAGTACCTGGAACTACCAGTATATCGTGGATCATTTCTCTTCCCCTTCTACAGGAAATAAAAAAAAGGGAGGATTGGAACTCGATCTTAAGAAAATTGATTTAAAAAATATCAGGCTGGTTAAAAATGATCAATGGGCCGGTGAGAAAATGACCATTGAAATGACGAGCATGGTATTAAATGCACAATCGGTAGACCTGAACAAAGGTATTTTCCTGGTTGATGATATTAAACTGGATCAGCCATTATTTGCCATACAAGGTTTTAAAGGGCTTCGTACCGATGCTTTTAAAAAGAATAAACAACCGGTTATCGCAGATACAGGTCTTCAGTTTAATGCCGGCAATATGCTTATCAAAGCAAAACTTCTGCAAATTTCTAATGGCCGTATTCTTATTGATGGTAATGAAAAGCCTGCTTTGGCTTATTTTGACGGGTCACATATACAGCTGAGTAAATTAAATGGTACACTTAAACAAGTATCGTTTATTAAAGACACACTTCGGGCAGATATTGATCTTTCTGTAAAAGACAGAAGCGGTTTTCAATTACGGAAACTGAAAACCAAATTCCGGTTTACACCACAGATCATGGAACTGGCTTCGCTTGACATTAGAACCAATAAAAGCAGGATCGGTAATTACTATGCGATGAAGTTTACCGACTTCAATAAAGATTTCGGCGATTATGTTGAAAAAGTAGTAATGGATGCAAATTTCAGAGAAGCAAAAATCAGCAGTGATGATATCGCTTTCTTTGCACCTGAACTCAGCCGATTAAAAAGAAATATAGACATCTCCGGACATTATAAGGGTACTGTTGCCAATTTCAGCATCGACAGGCTATTTGCGAGGATTGGAAATAAAACAAATATTTCTGGTGGGCTATCCATGAAAGGTTTACTCAACATTAACACAACACAAATCAATTTTAGCAATGGTGTTGTATCCACCAACTATAATGACCTGGTTAGTTTTATTCCTGCATTAACAAAAATAAAAGAGCCCAACCTCACCGAACTTGGCAATGTAATTTATCGGGGAAATTTTAAGGGAACCGTTCAGAATTTTGTAACAACAGGTGTATTCAGTACAGAGTTAGGCGGATTGAAAACCAACCTTAGTCTCAAGCTACCCTCGAAAGGCGAACCTACTTATACCGGCAATCTTGAAACCACCCGTTTTAATATCGGTCGCTTTTTAAATACCGGTTCACTCGGGCTGGTAAATTTTAAAGGTGAAATTGAGGGAACTAGTTTTAATGTTGATAAAATAAGAACCACACTTAAGGGCAATATTGATTCCCTTGAATTCAACAACTATACTTATTCCAGCATTGTTACGAATGGAACTTTCCAGAAAAAAGCATTTACAGGTGAACTGGAGATCGACGATCCTAATCTGAATTTCACGACATCCGTGGAAATTGATTTTGCGAAAGAGGTACCCAGCTTTAACGTGGTAGGTGACCTTGTACAATCTAATTTAAAGGCCCTCAATTTTATCAAGGATCATTTAGAAGTTACCGGTTTGCTGGATGCCAATTTTACAGGAACCAATATCGATAACTTCTTAGGCAGCGCCAAATTCTTGAATGCTGCAGTAAAAGATGAAACTACAAAGATCAGTTTTGATTCTTTGAACATTACATCTGTGCAGGATGATAGTACTAAAATTTTACGCATAGGCAGTAACGAGTTTAATGCGGAGATCAAAGGGCAATTCAGTATTCTTGAGCTGCCAGCCAGCATTCAATCTTTCCTTCATCACTATTACCCGGTATATGTTCCGGAACCTAAAAGTATTCCGCAGAATCAGCGTTTCAATGTTCGTATCAATACCAATTATATTGAACCTTATTTACAAATTGCAAGTAAAAGTTGCTCTGGTTTTAACGACGCTTCTCTTTATGGCAGTATTGATACAAGGAACAATGATTTACAGATAACTGCGAATGTTCCCTTTGGTAAGATCGACAAATATTCATTCAATGCGGTACAGTTAAAAGGAGGAGGCAACCTGGATACGCTTTCTCTAACCGGCGATATTACCACTATTACTATTGGCGACAGCTTAAGCTTTCCCGGAACTAAACTTTCAATAACGGCAAAAGACGACCACTCCGTTGTTTCCATCAAAACGAGTGCAGATAATACCCTTAACGATGCCAACCTGAATGCAGAAGTATATACGCTTGCAGACGGTGCAAGAATTCAGTTCCTACCCTCATCCTTTATACTCAATACCAAAAAATGGAACCTGGAAAAAGAAGGAGAACTTGTTATCAGGAAAAATTTTGTATTAGCAGATAATGTGAAATTCACACAAGGCTTCCAGGAAATAGTAGTAGAAACAGAAGAAGAAGATGGCGGCAACACCAATAACCTCATTGTGAAACTCCGCAACGTAGTATTGGGCGACCTTACTTACCTGTTTATCAAGAGCCCAAGGATGGAAGGTATTACCAGTGGTGAAATTGTTCTGCGCGATTTTTTTGGAAAATTCAATGCAGATGCAGAACTCACAGCAGAACAATTCAGATTAGATGATGACTCTGTGGGTTTGGTAAAAATTAAAACCGGTTATAACAGTAAAACCGGCTTAATTCCATTTGATATAAGTTCACCCAACCCGGGATTTGATTTTTCTGCTAAGGGATTTTATAACCTTAAAGATTCTATAGGTAATCCGCTAAGTACCGATATTAACCTGAACGATACAAAAGTTGGTTTACTCAATCAGTTCCTTACAGGTATATTCTCTGATTTGTCTGGCCAGGCAAAGGGGAAGCTATCAATTGGTGGCGATCCGGCAAATCTCACTTTATCGGGAAGGGTAAAATTATTCAATGCGGGATTAAAAGTAGACTATACACAAGTTTATTATACGATTGATTCTGCAGATATACGTTTTGAAGAAGATGGGATTGATTTTGGTCAGTTCATAATCAAGGATAAGTTTAACAACTCTGGTAAGGTAAAAGGAAAGCTTTATGAAAAAGGATTCAAGAGTATGGCTTTTGATTTTGATTTGAGTACAGATAAATTATTATTGATTGATACTAAGCTTAAAGATAATCAACAGTTTTACGGCAATGCTATCGGAAGTGCCATTTTATCACTCAAAGGTCCGGAATCAAATGCCAGAATGAGTCTTGAAGCCGTATCAACAGACAGCTCACACATTTACATCCCTAATTCAGTCAGTAGGGAAAGTGGCAGTGCCGACTTTATTGTTTTCAAGGAATATGGGACTGAAATGATCAATGAAAAAAGAAAAAGTGGCTTCAACTTATCTGTTGATCTGAGATTAACCGCAAACAATAAGACACAGATTGATGTTATTCTTGATGATCTTACCGGCGATGTGATTAAAGCCACAGGTAACGGAAGACTCAGAATAAGAGCCGGCACTACAGAACCATTATCAATTACGGGGAAATATAATATTGAAAGAGGAAATTACGATTTCAACTTTCAGTCGTTCATACGCAAACCATTTATCTTGATGCCAGATGCCGGTAACTATATAGAATGGACCGGCGATCCTTTTAAAGCCGATATTCGTATTGATGCACGGTACACTGCAGAAAGAATCGCATTGTACGATCTCGTTTCAAACATTAATGTAAGCGGCACTGCAAAAGGATATCGCGGAGAAGTATATGTCATTGCAGCCTTACGTGGCAAGCTGAATGCACCGGATATTCGTTTCAGACTAGACTTCCCTCAGGGAAGTCCTGTTAAAAGCGATAATGAGCTATCGCAATATATAACGAGGTTAGAGAGAGACGAGAATGAAATATTGAAACAGGTTTCATTCCTCATTGTATTTAACACGTTTGCACCACCCAGTGTAGGAAATGGTGGTGGAAATGCAGCCAGTAATTCACTGACCACTATTGGCGCCAATACCCTTTCTCAAATACTGACCAAAGAGATCAATAAAATATTTTCTAATTTTCTTTATAAGTTAACGGGCGATAAAAGCCTGCAATTTGATTTAGGAACATCATGGTACAGTAATAATGAAATTACCAATGGAGCTATTGGCGGTGCCATTAATTCCAATTCAATTGACAGATCAAGAGTGAATTTCAAATTAGGAAAGAGTTTCTTTCAGGATAAAATGAAAATAACTTTTGGGGGTGATCTCGATTTCAATGTAAGTAATTCAGCCGCTGTAAAAAATGGGACCTTACAATGGTTACCCGATCTGAATATTGAATTCATTCTTTCTAAGGATCGTAAACTCAGGGCCATTCTGTTTAGTAAAAACAGCCTCGATATATCTTCAACAGGCGGTGGTATTGGCAGACGCAATCGTTTTGGCGCCAGTATCTCCTATCGTAAAGACTTTGACAATCTATTTGCCACCAAGCCCGATGATATTCAATTCAAGTCTCCTACAGATAGTACACAAACTCCTGGCGGAAAACAATAATCAGGGTAATATTGACGGAACAGATTGAATAGCATTTCTTAGCCGATACACATAGAAATAACGTACTATTTTCCCTGACCGAACCTGGTTTATGATGACTGGTTCTTCAATACTGGTAAAGTATTTTCCAAGATTAGACTTTACATCGTAAGGCAGATTAGAAGCAAGGATATAATAGGCATCTGCTCCTTTCTGTAAATTACCACGATCTTTATTGAGCCAGGCAAATTTGTGCAGATCCTGTAATTCACCAACACCAATTAACCTGATACCTGTTTCTCTTGCTGTATAGAATTCAAGATGTCCTCCGGGGAACCATTTATGCGTAAGTAATACCGCATCTTTATTCATATGTCCGGAAGCAATATCTGCTTTATATAATTGATTGAACTGTTCGCTCATATCACTCCATCCTGAGAGATCGAGTGTTGGACAATATTCACCATAATTTTCTTTCTGCTGGCTTCCAAAATTTACCGGTGAATAACGTACGAGAATGATTCCCGTTGTGAGCACAACAACAATCAATACAAATGAAGCCTGTATCCATACAGGAAAGTTCCTGTTACTTCTTTTTTGCAAATACAAAGCTGCAATAAAATACAAAGGAATATAAGCCGGCCCTGCCCAATGCGGTAGTGTGGGATTAAACAATGAAACACCCCAAAACAACAATACCATGGGTATACTCATCCATAACAACCAGTTCTTGATACGTTTTCTTGCAAAACGTATTCTGTTGGTTGCAAGTGCAAACAGGGAAAACAATATCAGAATAAATAAAAACGGGTGTTGATATAAAGCCTCACCTGCCATTTCCCTGCCCAGCATATCCCATTGTATGCTGGTATTGGCTACTCGTTCTGAATGGAAACGATAAGTAATAAAATCATTCTCTATGTTCCAGTACACAATTGGTACAATACAGATCAATGTAATCAATACTCCTGCATACAATCGCCAGTTGGTAAGCCATTGTATCCTGGTAAATAAAAGGAAGGCGCCAAATCCGGCCCATAAATACAAACCATGTACTTTACTCAATGCAGCTAATCCGATGGTAAACCCGAGAAGCAGCCAGATACTCAGGTTTTCTTCCTCTCTTTTTAACAGGATATACGCCATAAGGTATAACGATGCTACCCAAAATAACATTTGTGGAGAGTCGGGCAAAATAAACAACCCTGCTATAAAACCAGTGTAAACAGATAAGGTATAAATTAATGCAGCAAGCCAACCCAGTCTTTCACTGTCAAGCAGTTTACCCAATTTAAAAATGATCCAGGTAGAAAGTCCGGCGCATATAATGGCTCCGGCCCGTATGGTTATTTCATTTACCCACCACAGGTTTAATGTAGTGAACCTGATGAGCCATCCCACCATAGGAGGATGATCGAAATGGTTCCAGTCGGGTTGTATCGCATAGGTCCAATAATATACTTCATCATTACCCAGTTCCAGTAGTCCTGCAACAAGTAATTTAATGATGGTGCTGATGATAATCAGCCAAAAAACGCTTCTGCTATATGATTGATACATGATGTTGCTGAAAGTGCAAAGACCATACCAAGTGATCAGGATTTACCTATCAGCCATTGAATGGCCAGCTCATAGCCTTTTAATCCCAAACCAATGATACTACCTGCCGATTTTCCGGAAACATGTGACAATTTTCTGAATTCTTCACGTGCATGTACATTGCTGATATGAACTTCTACCACTGGTGTTTTAACAGCAGCAATGGCATCACCTAAAGCTACCGATGTATGTGTATATCCACTCGGGTTAAGAACGATACCATCATAACTAAACCCTGATTTCTGAATTTCATCAATCAGTTCACCTTCAATATTACTTTGAAAATAACTAAGCTGAACCTGGGGAAACAAGACTTGTAAAGATGTAAAATATTCATCGAAACTCATGTTTCCATAAATATCTGTTTCTCTTTTACCGAGTAAATTCAAATTAGGCCCATTGATGATGGCGATCTTCATGTACCGAAGTTAATAAAAAAAAATGGCCACAGATCAGCATATGACCTGTGGCCGTCATGACAAAGTCATAACCAATCAGTTCATGCGCGCTTTAATCATGTCTAAGAAATTATCAAAAAGGTACCTGCTATCATGCGGGCCGGGTGTGCTTTCAGGATGATACTGTACACTAAATGCGGGTTTATCTTTTAACCTGATGCCTTCAATTGACTGATCGTTCAGGTTTACATGTGTTATTTCAACATTAGGATGGTTCTTAACCGCTTCTGGGTCTACACCAAAACCATGATTCTGTGTAGTAATCTCACACTGGCCGGTAATAATGTTTTTTACCGGATGATTCAGTCCCCTGTGACCATGATGCATCTTAAAAGTAGGGATATCATTAGCCAGTGCCAGTAACTGGTGACCAAGACAGATGCCAAACACAGGCTTGTTTTCATTCAGCAAATCCTTCACCGTTGTTACGGCATAATCCATTGCCGCAGGATCGCCCGGACCATTGGAAATAAAATAGCCATTAGGGTTAAACTCTTTCAGTCTGCTTAAAGGAGTTTTTGCAGGATGTACACGTACATGTGCTCCTCTGTTTACCAGGCATTGCAGAATATGTTTCTTTACACCAAAATCCAGAACCGCAACTTTGATAGCTGCACTACTATCGCCCATCTCATATTCTTCAGTGGTGCTCACTTTGCTGGCTAATTCAAGTCCATCCATATCAGGCACTTCCGCCAGTTTTTTCCTCAGATACTCAACATCCATAATATCGGATGAAATAATACAGTTCATCGCTCCTTTGGTGCGGATATGTGCCACCAATGCTCTTGTATCTACATTATCAATAGCAACAATATTGTTTGAGATAAGATAATCGTTGAGATTATTGGTTGCCTGCATACGGCTGTATTGTTCTTCCAGGTTACGGGCAATTAATCCATGAATCTTTACGCTGCTGCTTTCCACATCAGAATCTTTTACCCCATAGTTGCCAATATGTACATTGTTCATGATGAGTACCTGGCCGGTATAACTTGGGTCTGTAAAAACTTCCTGATAGCCGGTCATACCGGTATTAAAACAAATTTCTCCCGTAGTGGTTCCGGTTTTACCAAAAGCATGTCCATAAAAGACATGACCATCGGCCAGTACCAGGATTGCGGGTTGTTTCGATTGGGGCATAATTATTTACGGTTTTACGGTGCAAAAAAAAGAATTGTTCGTTAATCTGCCGGAATAAGTTTCACACATCCCTTTTTCTTTCAGACACATAAAAAAAGCAAGACGGTTAAGTCTTGCTTTTTTATATAGAAACTGTTTTTCCAATTATTCAGCTGCTTTATCAGTTGATGGAGTTTCTTCAGTAGCTGGTGTTTCAACTGCGGTAGCTTCAGCGGCAGGAGCTGCTTCTGCTTTCTTGGTTGTTGCACGGCTACGACGTGTTTTCTTGGCAGGTTCAGCAGCCTGGGCAGCAGTCTTACCATAGATTTCGTTGAAGTCTACCAGTTCAATCATGGCTTTTTCCGCATTGTCACCCGGACGAATACCGAGTTTCAGGATACGGGTATAACCACCTGGGCGGCTCGCTACTTTAGGACCTACTACAGTGAACAGTTCTTTCACAGCAGATTTGTCTTGCAGATAGCTGAATACCACTCTGTGTTGGTGCATGATGGTTTCTTTGTTATCAGACTTTTTTGTTTTGGTGATCAGTGGTTCAACGTAAGTTCTCAGTGCTTTAGCTTTAGCCAAAGTGGTAACAATACGTTTGTGTGTGATCAGTTGACTAGCCAGGTTGGCCAGCAATGCTTCCCTGTGTGCTTTCTTACGACCCAGGTTGTTGATTTTGTCTCCGTGACGCATGACTTATTGTTTTTATACCCTGCACCGTGTCAGGAATTGCAGGATGTGAGTAATAGCTTTCAGCTACAGGTTTCAAGCTACAAGTAAAATTTGCTTGTGGCTTGAAACTTGCGGCTTGCCGCTTAATTATCTAAATTATCTAACCCTAATTTATTCAGATCCATTCCAAAGCTCAGACCACGTTCAGTTAATACCTGCTCAATTTCTGAGAGTGATTTCTGACCGAAGTTTCTAAATTTCATCAGGTCTTCCTGCTCGTATTGAACCAGTTCGCTCAGGCTGTTGATCTTAGCGGCTTTCAAACAGTTGAAGGCACGTACAGACAGATCAAGATCTTCAAGCGGTGTTTTCAATACTTTACGCAGTTGTAATACATGCTCATCAACCACATCTTCTTTCTTATCTTCCTTATTATCGAAAGTGATGTTTTCATCGGTGATGATCATCAGGTGCTGAATCAGGATACGTGAAGCCTGTTTTACAGCATCTTCAGGATGAATAGTTCCATCGGTAGCTACATCTAGGATCAGTTTCTCGTAATCAGTACGCTGTTCCACACGATAGTTCTCAATACCGTATTTTACGTTCTTGATAGGTGTGTGAATAGAATCGATTGCGATATATCCGAAAGGCGCATCTTTTACTTTATTTTCTTCAGCAGGGATATAACCACGACCACGTGAAATGGTAAGTTCTATATCCATTTTAGCAGAAGAATCCATGGTACAGATTACCAGCTCAGGATTCATTACCTGAAAATGCTGGGAAACCTCTCCTAACATACCCGCAGTAAATTCAGTTCGGTTTTTGATAGAGAGACTGATTTTTTCAGTGGCTACATCATGCTCTACATGCTTCTTGAAACGTACCTGCTTCAGGTTCAGGATGATTTCGGTAACATCTTCTGTTACACCTTTCATGGTAGCAAACTCGTGGTCTACACCTTCAATTTTGATACCTACGATTGCATATCCTTCCAAAGAACTCAATAATACCCTGCGAAGGGCATTACCAATGGTAAGACCATAACCTGGTTCTAATGGACGGAATTCAAATTGACCTTCAAAATCAGTTGCTTTTTGTAAAACGATTTTGTCGGGTTTCTGGAAGCTTAATATGGCCATATTAAAACTTGATTTTTTACTTGATTGTAACGGAACCCATTATTGGTTTCCGGATATTGATAAGTCAGTAGTGAATAGTGAGTAGTAAGTAAATAACTCACTACTATCTACACACTATTTAGAATACAATTCGACGATCAGTTGCTCCTTGATGTTCTCAGGAACATTCTCACGCTCAGGATAGGTAATAAAAGTACCTTTCTTCTCAGATTCGTTCCAGTCGAGCCAGCTGAACTTAGGGTTTTTACCACGGGTCTTGCTAACGATAGAGGAATTGTCTGCACTTTTTAGTTTGTATGCAATGATATCACCTGGCTTACAAGAGTAAGAAGGCACATTCATTACTTCACCGTTTACAGTAATATGCTTGTGGTTTACCAGCTGGCGTGCTTCAGGACGGCTGGCTGTTAATCCCATACGGAATACGGTATTATCCAGACGGGCTTCCAATAGTTTGATCAGGTTTTCACCGGTAACACCTTTTAAGCGGGCGGCTTCTTCGAATGTTTTACGGAACTGACGCTCCAATACACCATATGTGTATTTAGCTTTTTGCTTTTCTCTCAGCTGTAATGCGTATTCGCCAAGGCTTTTACGCTTACGGGCAGCACCATGCTGACCTGGAGGGTTGCTGTTCTTGCCTAACCATTTGCCATTGCCCAGGATAGGTTCACCGAAGATTCTGGAGATTTTGGTCTTTGGACCAGTGTAACGTGCCATTTATTTTATTTTGCGATTTTTTAATGACGATCCGGTATCTTAAAAATCTAAAATTGATACCGAACCCTATTTGAATTTGAGGATGTTGGATGGCTGATGTAGGATGTATTAAAACAAATCCTACATCAGCCATCTTACATCCTACATATTATACTCTTCTCTGCTTAGGAGGTCTGCAACCATTGTGTGGCAGTGGGGTTACGTCTTTAATAGAAACCACTTCAATGCCTGATTGAGAAATAGAGCGGATAGCTCCTTCACGACCGGCACCCGGACCTTTTACAAATACATCTACGCGTTTCAGACCAGCTTCCAGTGCTACTTTGGCAGCATCTGCAGCGGCCATCTGGGCTGCATAAGGAGTGTTCTTTTTAGAACCTTTGAAACCCATTTTACCCGCACTGCTCCAACTGATAACCTGACCGGTTTTGTTGGTAAAGCTTACAATAATATTGTTGAAAGTAGCAGAAATGCGTACTTCACCAGCCGCATCTACTTTTACTACTCTTTTTTTTGCAGCAGCTTTTGCACTGTTCTGCGCTTTTTGTGGTTTTGCCATTTTCGTTTTTTGAGGTAG
Source organism: Bacteroidota bacterium (assembly GCA_049324295.1). Classification (GTDB taxonomy): domain Bacteria; phylum Bacteroidota; class Bacteroidia; order Chitinophagales; family Chitinophagaceae; genus Sediminibacterium. Next base: position 49,090 of record JBMOKQ010000009.1, on the reverse strand, counting down.
TCGTCCCGATATAATCGGGATCCGTTTAACAATGAAAATTCCGCCCGGGGCGGAAACCGCTACACTCTCCTTTCCCGATGGAATCGGGAATATCCAAGCTGCAGAGGATTTGTATAACAATATGATGCTGAAATGAAACCATTCCAGCATCATGAAATTATTTATTTCTTAGGCGCCTTCTTCTTACCGGCAACTGTTTTACGCTTACCTTTTCTGGTACGGCTGTTTGTTTTGGTACGCTGACCACGAACAGGCAGACCTTTACGGTGACGTAAGCCACGATAGCAGGCGATATCCAGCAAGCGCTTAATATTCATTGATACCTCACTACGCAATGCACCTTCTACCTTGAACTCATTATTAATGATGTTACGGATAGCAGCCTGCTCATCATCGTTCCACTCATGTACTTTCTTATCAAAATCTATCCCAGCTTGGGTTAAGATATACTGAGCAGTTGAACGACCAATACCAAAAATATAGGTCAGACCAATTTCGCCTCTTTTGTTTTTTGGTAAATCAATACCGGCAATACGAGCCATATTCTGATTTTAATTTAATACTTTAATACTGGTACCCCCCAACTGAGAACAGTTAACGGTACATAAAATTATCCCTGGCGCTGTTTGTAACGGGGATTCTTTTTGTTAATCACGTACAACTTGCCCTTTCTCTTCACGATCTTGCAATCTGCACTACGCTTTTTGATTGAAGCTCTGACTTTCATTGCTTTATTATTTATCGCTTTACTGCTTCCGCCTTTAAGCAACTGCCGCAAGCGTTCCGCAAATGTTTACTTGTATCTGAAAATGATCCTTCCCCGGCTTAAATCGTATGGACTCATCTCAACCCCTACTTTATCACCCGGTAAAATTCTAATATAATGCATCCTCATTTTACCTGAGATGGTGGCCAGAATTTCATGGCCATTTTCTAACTTCACCCGGAACATAGCATTGCTCAGGGCTTCCAGAATTACTCCATCTTGTTTAATCAGCGGTTGTTTCGACATACTATTTTTGGGGCTGCAAAGATATTGGATTGCAACGGAAATATGAAAATTTCGGGGAAAAAATTCCTGAAATTGTGGAAAATGGGGTAAAATAATGGCTATTAGCTTCTTATAAAGGCAAATATAACTCATCTGAACAGCGCTACCGGGAGAATTATTTCCCAATAATTAGCTTCTGATGAACCACTAAACTGTCTGTTGATTAAACGGCTGTACCGTAAACCGAAACTTACCGGCTCCTGGTTCCACCATTTGGTATCGAACATCATTTCACCCCCTATCGTGCCAAAATGAAATTTTCGACCCGTTCTGAGGCTTTTTCCTACCGACTGGTCATAAAAAATATTCATCCGCAGCCGCTGGAAGTATACCAGTTGCCCAAAACCCCAATCCGGGTAGAGCAGCGGAAAATGATAATTCACCCCTATTTTATACGACCTAGGGAAATTCACCGACCTGTACCCCCTTGAAAAAGGAAAATTATCGGAGAAAATATACTGATTCAGGGTATCCCTGCTTTGTATGGCTCCTGTTATTACCAGATTATGGGTTGATCCAAATCCGGGTAAATAAATGGCCCCACTCACCAGCATTTGCCAGGCGCTGGTTTTTCCGAGTGCCGCCCGGTAACGGGTAGCAAATGCCTGTGCCCACCTGGGAAATATTTGCCTTAGTGCCCGTTGAGACTGTGCCGAATAAGAAATATTGAAATCAAGATAATTAACCGTACGGTCTTTCAACAGGTTTTTGGCAATACCGGTCCATTTTACCTGGTTGGTATTAAAGGTTGATTGAAAAACCAGGCTCCGGTAATTTCTTCCCGATGTAAGGTTTAAGGGCAGTCGTAAGCCTCCATAGGCCGACAACTCATCCCAATGCACCAAGGTATCGCGGTTAAGAAAGGCAGAACGCTGCCAGGTATTGCCGGCGCCATAAACCGTTTGAATGAACCTTCTTCCACTGGCAATATCAATACTTGCTTTATGACTCCCTTCATTCTCGTTATACGTGTATGCCAGTTCCGTTAAAAAAGTATTCAATACATTTTCTCCATAAAGGGTAAATGAATATTCGGGGCGATCGTAATAAGGCCGCCAGCTATGTATATTGATGAGCTTTGTGCTTTTTTTATACGTACCTGTATTGAAACTTCTTTCTTTCAGTTTGTTATTAAAACCGAAACCTGCTGAATACATACTGTTACCGGTGTATAGTGGCTGCATTATATGTTCAGCCTTTACCGCTTCCCATTTAGGAACAAAAGATGCCAGCCTGAATCCATCCACCGTAAATACGGAGCCTACTAATTTACCTTCTCTTAATACCCCCTGGTACACACCTGTTGGATAGGATGCTAATTTGTATGGCCCCTTTACAGTTGTTCCGTCATCAATTAAACTCCAGAGTTCATCACGGCCCTGATAGGTGTTTGTAAACAACAGTGTATCGCCCTGCACCTGCAGGTAACCGATTACACGATTAGCCGTTGGTAATATCACCCTTTCATTCTTCCCAGAATTATTGTACCTGCTGATTCCCATATAACCATTCGCCTGTCTGTGAACGGCATAAAATCCATTATCCTTTTTTTCAAAACGCGGATAAGAATACACTTTCTCATCGGTAGAAAAAAGCGTATCTGTTCTTCCTGTTGCCACTTCAATTTTTACTATTGAACTCCCCCCATCTGTGTGCATATCAACTGCCAGGATATGCTGAAGATTATCTGAAATATCAGGTGAGAATAACCGTGTACCTGTTTTTATGATCTCTTCTGTTTGTGAAGTGAGATCGAAAATTTTGAGTGTATTCGTTTCCACATTACCCCAACGGGTATCGGGGCGATAACTGGTATAAACGATCTTATTTTTTTTGTAGGTGAAATAAGGATCAATGGCAATATCTCTCACCCGAATTTTTTCTATAGTTCCGTCAGGCAAAACTTTGGTGAATGCCGGAACCGATGTATAACTGTTTTGCAAGGTAAGAATGGATCCATTTTCCATCAAATAAGGAAAACGATAATTCAGTACATTGTTTTTTTCAGTAGCGGTCACCCACTGTGGTTCTTCTGTCTGCACAACCTTCCACTGTGAACGATAGTAGCCCAGCGCATCATTTACAAACCGGTTAAATGAAACACCTGTATGTTTTTTTACCGCACCCTGGAACGGATAAATAAGTGGTTTGAACCGGGCAGCATCATTGGTTATTTTCTGCCAGATATCGTTTCCATATTGTTTGCGGCCATAGGCCACCAATAAATAACCAAGCTCATAATGATTAGGTACGAAATGACGTAAAGAACCATTACGCAGTTTCATATAACTGTATTGCTTCCCGGCGCGATGCAACGATTGATATCCATTAAAAAATTCCGGTAAACGGCCCCTGCCCTGTTCTGTTAATTGGGTTTCGCTGTAAACGGCATCGCCTTCAAAAAACCAATCGGGAACACTGGCAGCATTTGCCACTGCCTGTCCTTCCTCCCCAAGAATATAAGACGCCAGTTTCGACAACCCCTTCCTGAAATTACCATATTGTTGTACATGCCTGTATTCATGAATGGCCAGGTTAGTTACCCAATCAACTGCACCCAGTTCAAAAGCATTTTGTGGGGCAGTAGTATATAATTCACTTCTTAAAGGTGCCAGTCCTACATACGCATTTGAAAAAAGGCTACGATGCTGCAATACCATGCTTACTTTTCGCATTTCGGATCCCAAACTGTTGAAATTGTTTTGTTGCAGCCGATGTACAATTCCCGCTATTTTCTGCGCCTGTTTTTCAATGCCTTCCGGAAAGACAACCCTTATCGTATCTGTATCTATCTGTTTCCATCGCTGGCGCGATGGGTTACCGCCAAAACGCTGGGCAGACAATTGCTGTGTATAGATAAAGATAACAGCCAGTAAGAAAGCGAATCGCATGTGCCTGAATTTACCAACAAGATACATAAACCATGTATTGGGAATAACTGCTGTGAAATTTATCAAACAAAAAAGGCACCATAACCAGCGCCTTTCTGTTTTCTTATACCTAAATTACATAGGATCACGGGTAAGATGAATCTTCGTCATATCCAGGTAATGATTTTGCAGCTGGTGAACATAATGAACATCGGGGTGATGTCTTCTGTCTTCCCTGTACCACATTTCAATCTTTGAAAAATCTCCTGATTGCGGTGTTACCAACCTGAACGATCCCTTCATATATTTCACAGAACCATCATCGTTGGGCTGTTTTGCAAAACTTAATTTCACTAATGCATCTTCATTGAGTGGAAGCGGATGCAGTTGATCGGTACCAAACCAGAATTCCTGTACATCTGTTTGTACGCAAACCTGTTTTTCATCTCCGTTCAGGCGTACCACTTCTCCTTCCCACATTTTCCCTTCATATTCTGCTAATACGTAGTCCCCGATTTTAATGTCGCTGAATTTAATCATATGGCAATTCGTTTTAGGAGCATAAGTTAAGGATTTTTTGAATTGGAAGAAAGTCCGGGAGACGGGAAGTCGGAAAGTGCGAAAGATTTTTTCCAAAAATACCTTTTTGTCTCTCTATGCCTTCTGTGGCAATAAATATCCTAATATCAGTTTATCGCCACATAAGGCATAGAGAGCGCAGAAAGGAGTATTATTTTTTGGACTTCTTTTTTAGGGAGGCTTTTTCCAGGTTTTCCAGTAACCTGAATTTTGTAATCATGGTAATAAGCTTTACCGGCAATGGCTTATCTAAAGGAAATTGAATAGCACCTTTTGAAGTAATATATCCTTCCAGTTCTTTTTCAAAATTCAATACACCCGATGAAGTCGGATAAAACCCGATATGATTTTTCATCGCCGCGAAATATACCAGGTTACCCTCCTGGAAAAAACAGGGCATACCATAACTGATTTTCTCCACCGCCTTTGGTACAGCTTTCTGAATAACAGTTCTCATCTGCTTTAACAGTTTCTGCTTATCAGCAGGAAAATCGGCAATATAGGTGTCAATATTTTCGTAGGCTTTCATCATAGCGTGAATGGTGAATCGTCAATGATAAGTGGTAATGAAAAATACATCATTATTCCAGATTCTCCAATATCATCTTCACAATCACAATTCACCATTCCCGATTTACCATTCACGTACCCTTATTCAGCCCAACTCATGGTATATCCCGGATTCTCAATCTCCAGCGCTTCTACAGTTAATTGCAAAGGATGAAAAGTGTCTACCATTACAGCCAGTTCCTGTGTTTCTTTTTTACCGATACTTTTTTCCACTGCTCCCGGGTGCGGGCCATGGGGAATACCGGCAGGATGTAACGTAATCATGCCTCGTGTTACATTTTTCCGGCTCATAAAATCACCATCTACATAATACAATACTTCATCGCTATCAATATTACTATGGTTATAGGGCGCAGGTATGGCCTCAGGATGATAATCGTATAGCCTCGGACAAAAACTACATACTACAAAATTATGCGCCTCAAAAGTCTGGTGCACCGGTGGTGGCTGGTGTACACGACCGGTTATGGGTTCAAAATCATGTATGCTGAATGCAAAAGGATAACAATAGCCATCCCACCCTACCACATCAAAAGGATGATGAGCATAATGAAGACCATATTGTATGCCTTTCTTTTTAGTCTGGATAAGGAAATCACCCGCTTTATCAAAAGTCAGCAGGTTCTGCGGTGTACGGATATCCCGCTCACAAAAAGGTGAATGCTCCAGCAGTTGTCCGTATTTACTTACATAACGTTTGGGATAACGGATCGGACTAAAACTCTCTACAATAAATAACCTGTTATCGGGTGTATCAAATTTTACCTGGTAGATAGTACCTCTGGGTATCACTAAATAATCACCATAAGCAAAATTTAATTGTCCGTACTGCGAAATGAGCACCCCACTTCCTTCATGAATAAAGATCATTTCATCTGCATCCGCATTTTTGTAGAAATAATCTTTCATGCTTTCACGTGGAGCTGCCAGTACAATATGGCAATCATTATTTACCAATACCGGTTTGCGGCTTTTGAGATAATCGTTTTCGGGTTTTACATTAAACCCTTCAAAACTTCTGTGTTTAAGCATTTTTTCTTCTGCTACACGAGGCTGAACATTCACTGTTTCGTCGGTATGAATAATCTGTGTGGGCGGATAATGGTGATACAATAATGAATAATCGTTGCTGAATCCTTCCGTTGAAAACAATTGTTCCGAATATAATGATCCATCCGTTTTACGGAACTGTGTATGACGTTTATGAGGTATGGTACCCAGAGTATGATAATGTGGCATAAAATAAAATTACAGGTTACAAGAAACAAGATTCAGGATTACTATGGTAAAATATCCTATCGTCACCCTGACGAAGGAATGGGTTAAGCAGAGAGCGTTAGTATTCCACGAGTGCAAGGGAAAGCATCAGGAAATAATATTTCCAGCTGCGCTTATCTATCCAGTAAGTAAAATTTCGTTTAAATGGCATAGGTTGCAATCTCTGAGTGAAATTAGTAAAGTTTATGAATGATATGCCTAAAAAATTACACACAGCCGGACTCGTAATAATCCGCGACCGTAAGCTTTTGCTGGCATTCAGCAAACGAAAACAGGCTTTCTATCTGCCCGGCGGTAAACTGGATGAGGGAGAGAATGCCGTTACCGCTATTATCCGTGAAATAAAAGAGGAACTTTTAATTGATATTTTACCGGATGAACTGAACTGGTATTGCCATATTGCTGCACCTGCGTACGGAGAACAACCTCCTGTAATAATGGAACAGGATTGTTTTCTGTATACACTCAGGTCCATACCTGTAGTAAATGCTGAAATAGACGCCATCCGCTTTTTCAGTTACCGTGAGTTCAGGGGTGAACTAATACAGGTACCCGGGGTTGAATTGTTGTTCCGTCAACTGGTTAAAGACAGTAAAGTGGATATATTATGAAACGGATCGGCATTATATCAGACACACATGGTTACCTCGATGAAGCAGTGTTTCATCATTTTAAAGATTGTAATGAAATATGGCATGCCGGAGATTTTGGAAATGATGCATTAGCCGAACAATTGTACAGGTTTAAACCACTTCGTGGAGTGTATGGAAATATTGACGGACAGGATATTCGTTCCATTTATCCGGAGGTACTTGAATGGTTTTGTGAAGATGTAAAAGTGATGATGATGCACATAGGGGGCTATCCTCCCAAATACAATAGTCGTGCAAAACCACTGATTGTTTCCGGAAAACCACAATTATTTATCAGTGGTCATTCTCACATTCTTAAAATTATGTTCGATAATGTTCAGCAATGTCTGCATATTAACCCGGGAGCCGCAGGCAAACATGGCTGGCACAAAGTTCGGACACTGGTGAAGATTGATATAGAGGGAAAAGACATGAAGAACTGCCAGGTAATAGAATTAGGACCAAGATAAACAAATGGTTATTTTGTCCACAGATTCGTATCTTTTCATTCGTAAATCAATTATCATGTCTGCATCATTCAATCGCCGAAACTTATTAAAACTTGGTTCCATGGCCGCCATTGGCATGGGATTAAGATTACCCTCACTTGGTATGGGTAATGAAGAAGGTATTCTCAGAAATTATGGTGCAGCCGACGGGTTGATCAACCTGAGTTCGAATGAAAACCCATATGGTATTTCGCCAAAAGCCAAAGAGGCCCTACTGGCAGCTTTGGGCGAAGCGCACCGTTACCAGTATAACCATACCAACCTCAAAGATTTCAAGAAACAGCTCGCTGCACATTATGGTGTGAATGAAGACCAGGTTCTGGTAACCGCGGGTTCCGGAGAAGCATTGGGTTTATTACCCCGTCATTTCAATAAAGGAAAACTGGTTACGGCCAATCCCACTTTTGGCATCTTACCTTCAACAGCAAAAATGCTCGGACAGAAAGTGGTAGAAGTTCCTCTAACCATTGATCAGAAACATGATCTTCCTGCTATGTTAAAAGAGATTGATAACGATACGGCTCTTGTATATGTTTGTAACCCCGCTAATCCAAGCAGTACCATTGTTTCACCAACATCTTTAAAAGATTTTTGTATTGAGGCATCAAAAAAAGCATATATAGCGGTTGATGAAGCCTATATGGATTTCCTGGATGCACCCGACAATGAGTCGATGTTACAATTGATTGAAACCCATCCTAAAGTTTTTGTGATTGGTACTTTCTCTAAAATTCATGCCATGGCTGGTTTGCGCATTGGCTGGGTAATAGGGCATGCTTCTTTAATTAAACCCCTTGCAGACAATTATTTCATCCGTACACAAATGGCCATGTCTGCATTATCGATGAGCGCTGCACTGGCTAGTTTGAAAGATACCGGATGGCATAAACTGAGTAAAGAAAAAAATGCTGCAGCAAGAGATTATGCCTTCAATGCATTAAGAACTATGAAGATTGATGTAGTAAAATCATATACCAACTTTCTCTTCTTCCCGATTCCGAATTATAAAGGAGATTTTGCTGCCGATATGCTTCAGAAAAACATTTTCTTACGGTCATCCAATTATCTCAATGGCAAATGGGCCAGAGCCAGCGTAGGAACCATAGATGAAATGAAACAGTTTATTGAAGTAATGAAACAGGTACAGGTTTAAAGTATTACCGCATCAAATCTTTTGTCTTTTTTTCAACATAAAAGCAAGTGGTAATCCAATCATTGTTATCAATATCAACATTGCCCTACCTGCTTCCACCCATTTAAAAGGCTGCTGCATTACCGATGTTATGGGCAATACCAGTTTATTCATTACCAGCCAGATAAACATTCCATACAGAATACCTACCAGGTAAACATTGTACCGATATAAAGCCAGTGGTTTGTATACCAGGAAGAAAAACAGGGTGAAGAGAAAAGCTACAAGAAAATGTAATACCATACCTAACAGCATACTTGTTAACCCTCCTGTATATGCATCAGATCCCACAACAGCGCTCGCAATAAATTTCAACACAATTGCCGGTGATTTTCCCGTAGACAAGTAAAAAGAAAGCATGGCCGCTATGATATCCAAGACAGCTACCAATAACCAGGCTTTGATAAAAAAGTAAATGGTTTTCATGATTGTTTCATTATAATGGTTACATCATATGCTGTTGAATATGCTGCCGAAATGCTTCTTTATAACCGGCACTCACCGGTAATGCTCTCCCCGCAATTTCTACCAATTGCTGACCCAGCTTTTGTACATGTCTGAGGTTTACAATATAAGAATTATGTATCCGTACAAAACAATCAGGAAGCGATGCCGCCATTTCTTTCATTCGTTTATACACCAGGTGTTTCTGCTGACTTGTATGAATACACAGGTATTCTTTATGAGCCTCAATGTAAATAATATCTGAAAACTGAACTCTAATCACTGTTCTCCCTGTTTTTACAAATAAAAGTTCATCTTGCTTTGGTGCTGGTATTTCTTTTATCGGCTGAGGTGTAATATGCAATTGCAATTTCTGAATTGCCTGCAGAAACCGTTTAAAAGAAACCGGTTTCAGCAGGTAATCTACCGCATGAAAAGAAAAACTATCAATCGCATATTCAGCATAAGCGGTAGTGAAGATGATTTTCTGTTCTTTAGGAATCAACGCTGCCATTTCAAGACCAGATAATGCAGGCAGATTGATATCAAGAAAAATAACGTCAACGGTATTTTTCTTCAGGTATTCCATGGCCTCAATTGCATCATAAAATTTACCCCTTAGCTCGAGCATGGATAACTTTCGTATATAATCTTCCAGCAACTGCATAGCAGGCGGTTCATCTTCTATAATGAGACAAGTAATTTTTGTACTCATAATGGTATGCTTAAAATGGCTGTATAAGTAGAAATATTATGAGGTTCAGCTTTCAAATCGCATTGATCTCCGTACAATAATTGCAACCTGTTTCTGAGATTCGACAATCCTATTCCACTCGGGTCTTTTGCTCTGATATCGGCTATCCGGTTTTTAACCACTACTACCAGTTGGCGGCCTGCATTTTCAATTTCAATAGAAATAAAATTATCTTCTCTTCGCTTATCTATCCCATGTTTAAATACATTTTCAACCAATGGTATAATCAGCATGGGAGGTAATTGTATGGCTGCAATTTCCCCTCTTTCTTTTACAGAAACCGATAAAGGATATCGCATTCTTGTTTTCTCGAGTTCAATATAATTATGAATAAATAATAATTCAGTTTGCAAGGATATGAGGTCTTTTGGTGCTTCATCAACAAAATAGCGCATAATCTGCGATAATTTCTCCAGCATGGCCGCTGTAACCGGCGACTCCCGTTGTGCGTAGAAATAAATATTATTGAGCGAATTGAATAAAAAATGTGGTTGCACCTGTGCTTTTAATAAGTTCAATTCCGATTCCGTCTGTTTCTTTTCCAATACCTGTTGTTGTTCCTGCAATTGAAAGTATCGTACAGCGATATAAAAGAGTACACTGGTAAAATAAATCAGCACACCTGATACCATTGTACCGAATACACTTGCCCATCGAAAATCCTGTGGCTTGGGGGCAAAATAAGTATTATAAAACCACCACGAAGTAGCCGATCTATAGATTGCTACAATTATCAGCAACAACAATACCAGTAATGCATAGATAAGTTTTTTCTGACGCATGTAAAACCTGGGAATAAGCCATGCTGCATTTCCATACACGATCGCCATATAAGAACTGATCATGATAATGGAATAACCTACCGATTGCAAAAAAGTATCAAAATGAAGAAGGGTAAGTACATTAATACCAAACAACAGTGCCCATATAATCCATTGAAGCCGGTTAATACCCCATTTTTGTTTCAGTAATCGCATCTACAAAACTAAAGGGAATTTAGCCAGCAATTGTTTCATTCAACGAATAGAGGCTTTACTTCAACGGATGACTTTTCCGCTTATTTTACACAACCATTAAACAGAATACAGTATCTGTTAAATGTGGATTGCCTCAATGTCAATATACAATCACATTTACAGAAAAAAAATGAACCCGATTACATTAGTCATTCTTCTTTGCCTGTTACCTGCAACATCCCTTCTCGCACAAAAGAAAGATACCGTTTATATTCAGCCCGATAAAGTGAATACCAAAGTGCTGATTCCCGGCACACACCGCTGGCTCGTATATTTCAAAATGGGTGCCAACAGTCCACGAACCATGTTTAACATATGGTCTCGACATATCGAAAGAAAAAAATATGAAGGAAGAGACGCCATTGAAATTAAGCAGGTATGGGAAGACAAAGACAGCATCATGCATACTACACTCTCTGTTTCTGGTGCCAAAGACTTCCGCAGTTTATTTCACGAGTCGTGGTGGAAACAAAGAGGCAGCAGCAGTTTTAATTTTCTTACTGGTGAAGCAGTTGTGAACAATAAGAAACTACTGTCAGGTGATACTGCCATGCGGATAAGAAGAGTAAGAGATGGATTTGATACCGCACTAACCCAATACAGTTTAAACTGGCACCTTGATCTGGAAGTGTTTCCACAGCTCCCTTATCAGGGCAACAGAACATTCATGATCAATTTTTATGATCCCGGATTTTCACAACCAAAATGGGTTGCCTATACCGTAACGGGAAGCGGGAAATTAACTGGTCTTGACGGACAAGAAGCAGAATGCTGGTTACTGGAACACAATGATACCAATAACAAAGAAGTTTTCTGGATCAGCAAAAAAACAAAAGAAGTATTAAAACTGGAGCAGCAGTTTGGAACGAGATTAAGGTACAAAATCAAGTTGCCTTTTTCGGAATAATTTGAAAATTTGAAAGTGTGCTAATTTGAAAATAAAAGGAACAATATACTCCTACATTTTCAAATTAGCACACTTTCAAATTTTCAAATTAATTACATCCCCGGTACCAACCCCCTCGCAATTGGCTCACCTCTAAAGGACCAGGGTACTCCTGCAAGGATGAGTATGAGTGCTATCAGAAAAAAGAAAAATGCTTTTTTATATTTCACTTCATCACTCACTGCTTTTTTAGACATACCATGGGCCATGGTAAGAAATACAATTGCCAATATCATGGTAAGTGGATGTTCTATCCAGTAAAAACGGTAAAACTTGTCTTTCATCATACTTATACCTTCTGGCAAAGCAGTGGTAAAAAAGCCATAACGACCGGCGGCCCACTGGTAAAGACCAAGTAGTAATGTGGTATGTCCCGCAATCATGGTAAACAACCATATTTTTTTATCGGCAGAAGAAAAAACTTTTTTGCTCTGCCAGCCGCTCCATGCTTTGACAATGGAAACAAGCAATAAAATTAATATTACCCAGCGAAGCAGGTTGTGTAAATGAAGCAGTCCGTTATCCATGTGTTGTATTTTAGTAGATGCAAGATAGGGAAAGAAGATTATAGCATATCATGCGAATCAAGGGTTGAAAATGGTCAAAGGAGGTATAATGAAGTAAAAGCAAAGAGCGTTTTAGTAATGTGTTCGAAGCAAAACTAATAGCTCTCTACCATTTTCAACCTCTGTTACTCCTCGTTCCTATCTCTGTTCCTTCTCCGCGGAGCTTTATGCTGTAACCAGGGCCAAAGACCTGGTTTTTCGTTTTGTAAAAGTGTAAGACCCATTTACCTATACAAAAGCCCTTTAATACCCCACACCTAACCCCTCACCCCAGAGGCTCTCCCGGGGAGGAATTGAGGAGGCAATGAGGAAGCAATGAGGAAGCAATGAGGAGACAGCCCGTTATAACCCGCACCAGAGAAGGATCGTTAGTTCAAATCCGAGGAAGCAAAGAGGAGAAATTGACTATCGACTCAATAAAATTGGGGGTTCCACGGGGTGCTCCGAGGAAGCAATGAGGAGAAGAAAATGCTGAACCCTTGATTGTATTGCATTATAGGCGACAAAAAATTAAATTCCGAGAAGAAATTACCAGTTATCCCACCAAATCCCGAGAGCCGTCCCGGGTTTTGCCGAAGCGCGTCACATTTCCGATGTTCCACGGTTTGGGGGAGTTAGTTTTGTATGATCAGTTGCGAAAAACGTTTTTAGCTGTAAGCTACAAATGCGAATCACCTGTTAAACGGTGTTGGTCTGGCTTAAGGGGAGGTGGGTACCGGATGCTGGGTTTCAGGCCTTAGGTGTTGGGGTTGTCAAATTGGCTGCTTACCATAAACCTCCTCCTACTTTCCAGTACCCAGCTACTAATTGCTCAATGCTTGATTCGCATATATAGCTTATAGTTGATAGTTCATGGTCCATAGTAAAACTCCCGCCATAGACTATAAACCATGAACTATCAACTATAAGCTATCTCTCCTTCAGCAACTCAAACAACAGTTCAGGTTCATTGGTGGTAATAAAATCAAAACGGTTATCGAGCGCCCATTGCAAATCTTCTTTGCTGTTTACGGTCCAGGTATTCAGGATGATGCCACTGGTTCTGGCTCTTTCAATCCAGTCCGGATTTTTTTTGAATACACTGAAATGATAATCTGCACCAATAACACCCAGTGTTTTTAGTTCTTCTGGTGTTTTATCGCCATTCAGGTACTGTGTAGGTGCGTGGGGTTCCAGTTCCAAAATGCGTGTGAGTATTCCAAGATCAAAACTGATATAAGTAGTTGCGTGAACCGCTTTTAATGCCTGTACCTGTTTCCAGGCTTTTTCTGCCACTATTCTTCCTCTTTCCTTGCTTACCGTAGAAGGTTTTATTTCTAAAACCAGCCGGGTTTCCTTATTATTTTTTAGCCCTGCTGAAAGATATTCGTGTAGTGTTGGTATTTTTTCTCCATTGGATAACGTAAACTGCAAAAGATCAGCATACTTTGTTTGCTCAATCGGCAGTTCATGAAATTTGGGATCATGGTTTACTACCAGTGAATCATCTGCTGTCATCCATATATCAAACTCCGATCCCGTACAACGCATATCAATCGCATTTCTTAAACCCGCAATTGAGTTCTCGGGTAAAGTTTTGAATTTGAAAGCACCCCGGTGTGCCACCACAGGATTTTTGGCAAATGACATTGACGGTTCATTTTTTTGTGCGACACAAGAAACAGCAATCGCAATAAACGTGAAAAGAAATACCCCTTTCATGGAACGATACAATTAATGAAATTCAAATGTAAGAAAGCTACAGCAGTTGATGGATGAAGATTTTGTGAATCTTGTACACAAAAAAGCGGGTCTTCCCGGACCCGCTTAACCTGGTTTATTCATAGTAAAATCATTCGTTCCAGTCTGCTATAAACAGATTGGTGTCTCTGGTACCTCCGTTGTTCCTGTTAGAAGCGAAAATAATTTTCTTTCCATCCGGACTAAACATAGGGAAAGCATCGAATCCTTTGTCACGACTTATCTTTTCCAGTCCTTTTCCATTAATATCTGTGAGGTACATATTGAAGGGAAAACCTCTTTTATATTCATGGTTGCTGCAGAAAATAATATGCTTGTTGTCTGGCGTGAAATTAGGTGCCCAGTTAGCCTGACCGAGGCTGGTAATTTGTTTTGCATCTGATCCGTCTGCGTTGGCCACCCATACTTCCATATTGGTAGGTGCCACCATACCATCTGCCAGTAACTCTTTATATTCTTTTACCTCAGCATCTGTTTTTGGTCTGCTGGCTCTCCATATAATCTTTTTTCCATCGGGACTAAACCATGCTCCTCCATCGTAACCAAGCATTTTGGTAATTCTTTTTTCTTTTCCGCTTGCCAGATCCATTACATACAGTTCGAGGTCACCATCTTTATCACTGCAATAGATCATTTTTTTTCCGTCGGGCGACAGGGTGGCTTCTGCATCATATCCTTTGGCGGTAGTGAGTTGCTTTACAATTTTTCCACTGGTATCGGCCATAAAAATATCATAGCTGCTGTATAGTGGCCAGATATAACGGTTACCATATTTTGCACGATCAGGTGTTGGCGGACATTCGCTACTTCCCAAATGTGTTGATGCATAAATGATATGTTTCCCATCAGGTAAAAAATAAGCGCAGGTTGTTCTACCCTTTCCGGTACTTACCAGTTTAGGTGTAAATTTTTCGCCGGGTTTTGTGGGTACTTTACCAATATAAATCTGGTCGCAGGGCATACCTTCTTTAGCATATGTTTTTTGAAAAATGATATACTTACCGTCATAACTCCAGTATGCTTCTGCATTATCGCCGCCAAAAGTGAGTTGCTGAACATTACTGAAATGTTTTTCACCTGCAAAATGAACGCTATCGCTGAAAGCGGGCTGTGCCAATACAGCGGTTATGGTGGCAATGATTGCCACAGAAGTTGATATTATTTTTTTCATACAAAAAATCTGGCGCAAAAGTATCCAGAATCAACCGCTTCAATTGTCAAAGAATTGTCATTGATAATGCAATTAGCCAGTTAGTTGGTGACACGTTTTCCAATTTTCACATGCTTTCAACAGGCTCTTTCCATCCAAAAGCGTATGCTATAGTATGTTTGCAGTATGAAATGTATCTCTGTATTCTTATTTCTTTTGTTAACAGCCTGTCAGCAGCAGGAGAAAAAACTGCCGGCACAGGAAACAGAAATACCTGCCCAGGCAAAAGCATTATTTAATGCCGTGAATCAGTACCCCGACAGCATTTCACTAAGGGTACAACTGGTAAATGCTTTAGATAGTGCCGGCGCATTACCACTGGCTTTGGCCCAAATGGATTCATTGATCAAAAAAGACAGTGCCAATTTCGGCATCTGGTATCATAAAGCACAATTGAGTGAAAAAGCAATGGATACGGCCATGGCCCTGCATGCTTACCAGGTAGCGGCCCGTATTTACCCCTCACCCGATGCATTGCTGGGTATGGCCAATTTACTGGCGGAAAAAAAGAATGTACAGGCGATTAGTATTTGTGATGAAGTAGAATCTTTAAGACTCGGACGTGAATACCTTGCCCACACAAGCTTTATCAAGGGTGTTTATTTTGCCAGAACAGGCAACATTGTAAAAGCAATAGCATCTTTTGATCGCTGCATTGGTAACGATTACCAGTACATGGAAGCCTATATGGAAAAAGGATTTCTTTTTTATGATACCAAACAGGCCGATAAAGCCATCAGCATCTTTGAGAAAGCACTGGAAATAAGACCCACATATGCAGATGCCAGTTACTGGCTGGCCAAATGTTTGGAAGCTAAGGGTGAAAAAGAAAAAGCCATTCTGCAATACCGGAAAGCGCTGGTACTTGACCCTTCCATCAAAGAAGCAAAAGAGGCTTTACAGAGACTCGGGGCCTGACAGGAAAAATTGTGTAATAAAATATTCTTGTAAGCCATATAAATACAGCAGTTTTGCAACTTTAACAGTAAATCATTATGCCAATCATAGCCCCATCCTTACTGAGTGCCGATTTCTTAAACCTTCATAAAGACTGTGCCATGCTGAATGAAAGCAAGGCAGACTGGTTTCACTTAGATGTAATGGATGGTTCTTTTGTTCCGAATATCAGTTTTGGGTTACCGGTAATTGAACATATCCGGAAAGCCACCACTAAAATTTGCGATGTTCACCTGATGATTGTTGAGCCTGAAAAATATGCTGAAGCCTTCAAAAAAGCAGGAGCCGATATTCTTACGGTGCATTACGAAGCCTGCACCCATTTACACCGTAACCTGCAGCAGATTAAATTGCTGGGTATGAGAACAGGTGTTGCACTGAACCCTCATACACCGGTACATTTACTGGCCGATGTATTGCATGATATTGACCTGGTTTGCCTGATGAGTGTAAACCCTGGTTTTGGTGGTCAGCAGTTCATTCCACAGACACTGGAAAAAATTCGTACACTCAGGAAAATGATCAGGGAAAAAAATCTTCATACACATATTGAAATTGATGGCGGCGTTACACTCGATAATGCCAAATCGATTCTTGATGCAGGTGCCGATGTGCTGGTAGCAGGCAATACTGTTTTCCGTTCCAAAGACCCTATTGCTACTATTGCAGCACTTAAAGCATTGTAGTGCGTGAATGGTGAATCGTGAAGATGGCAAATCATTATTGCCCCTTCACGATTCACCATTCACTCCAAAAAACTTCACACAATCTTCACAGCACCTTGTAAGGCAATTCGGGAAATTTGATGGAGCAACCTATCCACACCTGTGCATAATATGTGTTAGGAATTCTCATACATAACAAATTAAATTTGAGAAGGATGGTTTGGTTAGTATTTCATGATTCCGTGAACCTAAAACAGAAACAGATTTGACAGAGACAATCATTAACCTAGAAACCGTTAACCCCATCGAGTTCTTTGGCGTAAACAACGGAAAGTTAGATTTGCTGAAAAAGAAATTCCCATTATTAAAGATCCTCTCCCGCGGGACACAAATTAAACTGAGCGGGGCCCCGGAACAGATTGAATCAGCAAAAGAAAAAATTGATCTTATTATTCAGTACCTCGAAAGAAATGGTCATCTCAGCGAAAATTATTTTGAACAGATATTAGGCGGAGACGATGCTGAAACGGTTGACAATTTTGTTGACCGCAATCCCAACGATATCCTGGTTTTCGGCCCAAATGGCAAAACCGTTCGCGCCCGTACACAGAACCAGAAAAAAATGGTTACTGCTGCCGATAAAAACGATATCGTTTTTGCCATTGGACCTGCGGGTACCGGTAAAACCTATACGGCCGTAGCATTGGCGGTACGTGCATTAAAGAACAAACTGGTAAAGAAAATCATCCTTACACGTCCGGCTGTTGAAGCGGGTGAAAGCCTGGGTTTTCTTCCCGGCGACCTCAAAGAAAAAATTGATCCGTACCTGCGTCCATTATACGATGCACTCGATGATATGATTCCCGCCGACAAACTCGGGTATTATATGAGTACACGTACCATTGAAATTGCACCACTGGCTTATATGCGTGGCCGTACGCTGGACAATGCATTTATCATTCTGGATGAAGCTCAAAATACCAATGACCTCCAGTTGAAAATGTTCCTTACCCGTATTGGCGCCAATGCTAAAGCCATTATTACCGGCGACCCTACTCAAATTGATTTACCAAGAAACCAGAGAAGTGGTCTCGAAAAAGCAACCCGTATCTTAAAACAGATAGACGGTATTGCACATATTGAATTGAATGAAGAAGATGTGGTTCGTCACCGACTGGTAAAAGCCATCATCAGGGCTTACGACAAGGAGCACGAAAAGGAAGAACAGGAGTATGGCAATGGCAGGCGATAGGTCTGGATGTTTGATTTTTTGATCTTTGATTTTTCGATTTGAGAATTTAAATCGAAAAATCAAAGATCAAAAAATCAAACATCTTCCTCCAATATCTCATGCCCCAGTTTATCTCTCTTGGTTTTCAGGTATTTTTCGTTGTGAGGATTGGGTGCCACTTCAATGGGAACAATATCAACTATTTCAAGTCCGTACCCTTTTAACCCTGCCCGTTTGCGGGGGTTATTACTCATGAGTCTTAGTTTCGATATACCGAGTTTACGGAGTATTTGTGCACCTACACCATAATCACGTTCATCCATACCAAAACCCAGGTGCAGGTTGGCTTCTACCGTATCCATTCCTTCTTCCTGAAGCTTATAGGCTTTTAGCTTATTGATGAGTCCAATGCCACGGCCCTCCTGGTTCATATACAGGATTACACCTTTACCTTCTGCTTCCACCATTTTCATAGCTTTCTGTAACTGTTCACCGCAATCGCAACGAAAACTCCCCAGGATATCGCCGGTAAAACAACTGCTGTGTACACGTGTAAGTACTGCTTCTTCTTTTTTCCACTCACCTTTAACAAGTGCCAGGTGTTCTGCACCGCTTGTTTTTTCTTTGAAGGCAATCAGGTCGAACTGACCATATTTAGTCGGCATATCCACACGCACCAACTCTTCAATGAGTGAATCGCGTTTCATGCGATAGTCGATCAGATCCTTTATAGAGATAATTTTGAGTGAAAACTTTTTAGCGATATCCATCAATTGAGGTAAACGGGCCATGGTACCATCTTCATTCATCACTTCCACTAAAACACCTGCAGGTTCAAGTCCGGCCAGCCTGGCCAGGTCAACCGCTGCCTCTGTATGACCTGTTCTACGCAACACACCACCATCTTTTGCCCTGAGCGGAAAAATATGTCCGGGACGGCCTAAATCGCCCGGTTTTGTATCGGGATGAATCAGTGCCAGTATGGTTTTTGAACGATCATGGGCCGATATACCTGTTGTGGTACCCTGCCCAATAAGATCCACAGAAACCGTAAAAGCCGTTTCATGTAAAGAGGTATTGGAGCTTACCATTGGACTGAGTTCCAACTCTTTACAACGTTCCTCGGTAAGGGAGGCGCAAATCAGCCCCCTTCCTTCCTTGCTCATGAAATTGATTATTTCCGGTGTGGCGTGGCGTGCCGCTATAATAAAATCGCCCTCATTTTCGCGGTCTTCATCATCTACCACAATCACCATTTTACCCTCACGGATGTCCTGAATGGCATCCTCAATCCTGTTAAGTATAAATTGTTCCATCGATGCAAAATTACATCCGATGTCTCAAACAGGTTTACCTATTTGGGAATGAGGGTTATTTTTTGACTAAAAGCAGGATATTTTCGATAAAAAAAGGCATTTACTGTAGAAAAGCAGTACAAGATTCGAGAATTGGCCCTGAATGCTCATTCTGACAATATTTTGTTAACATTCTGTTGAATATCTAAGCCAATAATTCATTTTCTTTGCAACTGAAAAATTAACATTATGCTAAGTAAAAGACTCTTGCAATTTGTAATTGCGGTTTTACTGATGCCGGTTTTAACCCTGGCACAGAATACCACCAGTAGCATGAGTGGTACAGTAAAAACCAATACCGGAGAAATCCTCGTTGGTGCAACCGTAACAGCAACCCATGAGCCTACCGGTACAGTTTATCGTGTTCAAAGCCGTACAGGTGGTCGTTTCGACATCAGTAATATGAACCCCGGTGGTCCATATTCAGTTGAAGTATCGTTCGTAAACTTTGCGAATGAGAAAAAAACAGAGATTTACCTAAGCCTGGGTGAGTCTTATAAACTGGATGTTGCATTGGCTCCAAAAAGTGCCAATCTCGGCGAAGTAACTGTAACTGCCCTGCGCAGAACAACGGAAGCTTCCGGTAAAGGCGGTGCTGAAACCATTATCGGCCGCGATAAAATGGCCAACCTGCCTACCGTGGGTCGTAATATTTATGATTATCTCCGTGCCGTTCCCCAGGCTAAACTGGGTGCCGCTGAGGGAGCCGTAACTATTGCGGGTCAGAACAACCGATATAATTCGTTCTATGTAGATGGAGCCGTTAATAACGATGTATTTGGTCTTTCTGCATCAGGTACCAATGGCGGTCAGGCTGCTATTGCTCCTATTTCAATTGATGCGATTGACCAGTTCCAGGTGGTAATTTCTCCATTCGATGCTTCACTGGGTAACTTCGTAGGTGGTGGTATCAATGCCATTACCCGTTCCGGTACCAACAGAACAGAAGGTTCCGTTTATTATTTCTTACAAAATCAAAAGCTGGCAGGAAAAACACCAACCGGTCTTAAATCAGCAGCCAAAAGACTGGATAACTTTTCTAAAAAGACTTATGGTTTCCGTGTTGGGGGTGCTATTACCAGAAATAAACTGTTTTATTTCATTAACGTAGACCTTCAAAGAGATGCACGTCCGCAGCCTTTCGATTTCTCCCAGTACCGTGGTAATACCAATACCATTGCAGGAATCAATTCCCTGGCCAATGCATTAAGAACAAAATATGGTTATGAGCCAGGTGGGTTCTTAGATAATACGGAAGAAGTGTCTGCTGATCGTATTACAACTCGTATTGACTGGAACATCAGTAACAGACACAAATTTTCTATCAGTAACCGTTATACAAAAGCCGAACGTCTGAATACATCCACCAGTTCAATAAATACGATAAACTTTTATAATAATGGTTATAGCTTCCCTACCAGAACCAATTCAACCTCTGCTGAATTGAAAAGTTTAGTTGGTAAAAGTTCCAGTAATAAATTGTTAATCACTTTTACTGATGTACTGGATGACCGAAGACCCATGGGTCAGAATTTTCCACGCGTACGTATCAATGACGGAGCGGGTGCAATCATCTTTGGACCAGATAACAATTCCACTGTTAATCTTCTTACGCAGAAAAACTGGTCTGTTTACGATGAATTCAAGTTTACCTTAGGTAAGCATTCATTGAAAGTTGGCGTAGACTGGGAGTTCAATAAAGTTTATAACGCCTTTATACAAAATACTTTTGGCAACTATACTTACAGCAGCCTCGATAATTTCATCAATAATGCCAGCCCCCAGGTCTATAGTTATGGTTTTTCAAATGTTGATATTGGAAAGGGCGACAATACAGCCGCCGCAGCCAAGTTTATGATGGCTAAAGGTTCCCTGTTTATTAACGACGAAATGAGGGCTTCCGATAACCTCACCTTAAGTTTTGGTTTACGGGCAGATTATTTTAAAGTATTAAGTCAGCCATGGCCAGACAACTATACCAATACTGTAGCCATTCCTA
This sequence comes from Bacteroidota bacterium, assembly GCA_049324295.1. Lineage (GTDB taxonomy): Bacteria > Bacteroidota > Bacteroidia > Chitinophagales > Chitinophagaceae > Sediminibacterium. The sequence goes on along the minus strand of JBMOKQ010000009.1, from coordinate 27,526 downwards.
AATTCGCTCAGTATTATGATCTGAAAGGAGCGCGTTCCGGTGTGGCTCCGAAAGTACCGATTGCATTTTCTCCGAGATTTGGATTTACCTATAAAATACCTGAAGAAAACATGGTAATCCGTGGCGGACTTGGCATGTTTGTAGGCCGTATTCCGCTCGTTTGGCCAGGTGGTATTTTCCAGAACAACGGTATTTTTGTAGGAGGTTATTTTGCAAATTCTACCCAGTTAAATACCATTCGTTTCAGACCAGATCCGGCCAATCAGTGGACGCCTGCTGAAGTAGGCGCCGGTATAACAAAAGGGCCTTTGAACCTGACTGCCACTGAATTCAGTACACCTAAAATATTCAGAACATCACTTGCAGTTGACAAGAAATTGGGGAATGGCTGGTCGGGTACGCTGGAAGGTATCTTCACTCAGAACATGAATGAGATATATTATACCAATATCAACCTCCTTCCTCCGATTGGTGTATCTGTTGCACCAGGCAGCAGAAATGTTTACACAACAACCAATAATGCCCGCATTCCACTGAATAGCGATGGTTCTAACCCATATTCAAGTGCCATCCTTTTGAGTAATAATGAGGGCCCTAAAGGTTTTGGGTTCAATTTTACTGCCACAGTTTCAAAGCGTACACGTAATGGGTTTGCTTTCGACTTCAACTATTCATTCGGTAATGCCACTGCCGTGAATGATGGTACCAGTTCTATTAACCTGAGCCAGTGGAGATTTATGGAAACAGTAAACGGACGTAATTTTATTACCCGTTCTACATCTGATTTCAGCGCCGGTCATAGAATTTTTGCTTACTTAAGCAAGAAGTTTGAATATGCAAATAAGAAACTGGCTACCACCATTACTTTAGCGTATACAGGCCAGTCTGGTAATCCATTCAGCTATGTTTACGGTAATAATTCTATGGTACGTGATGATGGTACAGGTGGAACAAACGACCTGATCTATATTCCAACATCTGGTGATTTACAGGCTTCTAATTTCCTTAATATCACCAACTCTTCAGGTGCGGTATTATTTACAGCTCAACAGCAAAAAGATGCTTTAGAAGCTTATATCATGAACGACAAATATTTGAGAAGCAATCGCGGTAAATTTGCTGAAAGAAATGGCAGCCGCTTGCCTTTTACAAATATTGTTGACCTGAAGATTGCCCAGGACTTCAACCTAAAAATTGGTAACAGGAAATACTCGTTCCAGTTAACATATGATGTGTTCAACTTTGGTAACATGTTAAACAGAAACTGGGGTCGTACTTATTTTATGCTAAACGATAATTTCCAGTTGATTCAGTTTGCTGGTTATGTGAGTGCAACGAACTTTACACCACAATATCGTTTTACACCAACTATTACTACTCCGTTTACAGTAAGCACCACTACCAACGCTGCTTATGCTGCAAGATGGATCAGCCAGTTGGGTCTGAGATTCAATTTCTAACCTGAATTATAATCAGATATAAAAAGCCATCCGCCTAAGGCGGATGGCTTTTTTCGTGAATGGCAATACTGAACAGGCAATAAGGCGTAAAAAAAACCGGGTAATTATTCCCGGATTTTTGTTGTTCAGTTTCATTTATACCGACTATTCACCATTCCCTCTCCCCCATCCCCATTTCAAAAACATTGGAAACGCTTTCGCCCAGGTAGCTACATCATGTTTACCCTCTTCCAGTTCGAGGTAATGAATATGTTCATCAGTATAACCTTTGGCTTTTAATTCTACTATCAAATCAAGTGCATCATCAATACTATCAATTACACCATTCTTATTTCTGTCTTCCGCTTCATCCAATAAACCACATTGAATAAAGGTTCTGAGCCATGGATAAAAGCCGCCTTTACGAATCTGTAAATGCATTAGCCGATCTTTTTCATCTTCATAACCATCTTCATAGCCTTTCCTTCTCCACCACAATGATCCGCTGAAAATACCCACTCGATTAAACTCACTTGGATGGTTCCATACAATATCCATGGCACTTAATGCACCCAATGAAAACCCCGCAAATGATTTATCCCTGAAAGAAGGTGTTCCGCAGGTTTTCCTGATAAAAGGAAGTAATTCATCAAAAATAAACTTGGTATACAAACCCGCTTTTGCACCACGCCCTTTATAGTCTGCTGCATAAGCTGTTCCATATTCCATTTTTCTGTTGGGCCCACAATGAATGGCCACACAAATTATAGGCGCAATATGACCATTTGCCATCAAGCCATCCAGTATTTCATTAAAAGGCATTTTAGCCAGATCCTGTCCATCATTGATCAACAGCAAACTCAGTTGTTCATGTAACTGGTATTGCAAGGGCAAATAAACATCAATCGTCACTTCCCGTTCAAGATATTCAGAATGAAATAGGTATTGAGTTAAACAAACAGCTGTCTGGCTCGATTCAGTTCTCACTTCAGTCATGTTTCAAAAATAGGTAAAGTCCGGGAGTCCGAAAGACTGAAAGTCCGAAGCATTTTATCTTACAGCAATCTTTCTTTTGGACTTTCAGTCTTCCGGACTTTGGTCTTCCGGACTTTCGGTCTTAATCTCAAAAATTCTGATTAAATTGAAAACAAATAACTGATTTATGAAAAAGATCGGCATCTTATTCGGGCAGGAAAGAAGTTTTCCCATGGCTTTTGTAGAGCGTATCAACAGTAAGCATATTCCCGGTATTACTGCTGAACCTGTACGGATCGATAAAGTAATGCAGGGCGAAGCCAGTGGTTATGCTGTTATCGTTGACCGCATTAGCCAGGACGTTCCTTTTTACAGGGCCTTTCTTAAAAATGCGGCACTTTGTGGAACAGCGGTTATCAACAATCCATTCTGGTGGAGTGCCGATGAGAAATTTTTTAATAATTGTCTCGCTACCAAAATAAATGTACCCGTTCCTAAAACAGTCATCCTCCCTTCACGCGATCTCCCGGCAGATACTTCTGATCAGTCGTTCAGTAACCTTGCCTATCCATTAGACTGGGATGGTATTTTTGGTTATGTTGGTTTCCCCGCATACATGAAACCTTTTGCCGGTGGTGGATGGAAAAATGTGTACAAGCTCACCAGCATGGAAGATTTTTTTGAAAAACACAGTGAAACCGGTGAACTGGTAATGCTGTTACAGGAAGAAATTATTTTTGAAGAATATTATCGTTGTTATTGCATAGGTGGTAAATATGTTCGTATCATGTCTTATGAGCCCCGCAATCCGCACCACCTGCGTTATGTAGCCGATTTCAAACCCTCTGCCGAACGGCTGAAACAGATGGAAGATATTGTGCTTCGCATTAACCGTTATCTGGGTTACGATTTTAATACGGTTGAACTGGCATTGCGTGATGGTGTTCCTTATGCTATCGATTTCTGTAATCCTGCTCCCGATGCAGATTTGAAAAGTGTGGGCCAGGAAAATTTTGACTGGGTAGTGGAAACCGCTGCCAGTTATGCTATTGAAAAAGCACAGGCACAGGCAGATGGGGCCGATAACCTCACCTGGGGCGAATATATTAAGCGCAGTAGCGCCAAACAAAAACTCATCTGATGGGGCATATGAACTATTCGCATTTTACGCTGGGTGTAGAAGAAGAGTACATGGTGATTGACCCGCATACGCGTGAACTAAAGAGTCATGAACAAAAGATTGTACTGGAAGGACAAAAAATCCTGAAAGACAAAGTAAAAGCCGAAATGCACCAGGCGGTGGTGGAAGTAGGTACCGATATTTGCCGCAATATTGAAGAAGCTTTTAATGATGTGGCCGAACTGCGTGGTACCATTGCCAATGTGGCCGGCGATTTAGGGCTTTGGGTAGGTGCATCCGGAACACATCCCTTTAGTCATTGGGAGAATCAACTGATTACCGATCATGTGCGCTATAACCAGATTGTAAATGAATTACAGGAAGCTGCCCGCAGTAACCTGATTTTTGGATTACATGTTCATGTTGGTATGGAGGACCGCAGAATGGCCATTCATATTGCCAATACGGCCCGCTATTTTCTGCCGCATGTATACGCACTCAGTACCAACTCTCCTTTCTGGGAAGGAAGAAAAACAGGGTATAAATCTTTCCGAACCAAAGTATTTGACAAATTCCCCCGCACCGGTATTCCCGATTTTTTTGAGAGCATTGAAGCATATGAAAATTATGTAAACCTGCTCATCAAAACCAACTGTATTGATAACGCCAAAAAAATATGGTGGGATATACGTGTACATCCATTCTTTAACACCGTTGAGTTTCGTATTTGCGATGTACCCATGACCATTAATGAAACCATTGCCATTGCCGCATTGTTCCAGGGAATTTGTGCCAAGATTTATAAACTCAGAACACAGAACCTCAATTTCATGATGTACCAGCGTTCGCTGATCAATGAAAATAAATGGCGCGCCAGCAGGTATGGTATTGATGGCACGCTGATTGATTTTGGTAAAGAAGCAGAAGCCGATACCAAAACACTTATCCTGGAACTCCTCGATTTTGTAGATGATGTAGCAGGCGATTTGGGCAGCAGACCAGCACTAAACTATGTTTCAAAAATATTTGAACATGGTACCGGTGCCGACAGGCAGTTAGCTGTATTTCATAAAAAGCAGCACCTTGTTGATGTAGTAGATTATATACATAACCAGTTTTTAACACTGGATGTATAACACGATAACCAATAGCCATTTGCCGGATTTCTAAACTTTAAGGCTTCTTTCTCAATTAAAAGCTATCTGCCCGACCGGGTTTTTCTTATTTTTCTGGCAAAATTCATCCCGTTCCGGGCAACAATACAGCATAAAGTGGTATCTTATGTAAGCGACGTCAACCCACTAAACTACCCCGCAGGTGACAGAACATGATCTGATTAGAGGCTGTATCAGGCAGGATAACAGTTGCCAGCGCATGCTTTTTGAAAAGTATGCCGGTAAGATGATGGGCGTATGCTTACGATACGCTAACGACGCCATGGAGGCCGAGGATATGATCCAGGATGCCTTTATTAAAGTATTCCAATATATCGGCCAGTTTAAGTTTGAAGGATCCTTTGAGGGCTGGATCAGGCGTATTGTAGTAAATACGGCTATCCGTCATTTAGAGCGAAAGAAAATGAAGTTTAAGGATATTGATGACCATAGCAATAGCGCCCCACAGGTGGAAGCAAGTGCTTATACTCACCTCGGAGAAGATGACCTGATGAAACTGATTAACCAGTTACCCAACGGTTACAGGCTGGTATTTAACCTGAATGTAATTGAAGGATATAGTCATGAAGAAATTGCAGAAATGCTACATATACAACCCGGCACCAGCCGTAGCCAGTTAGTAAAGGCACGGAAGATGCTGCAACAACAAATATTACAATTGCAAAAAATTGCTGTATAAAATGACCGATAATCAATTCGACAATTTCGTCAGGGCCAAGCTCCACGACCACTCTGCGCCTGTGCCGGCAGGGTTGTGGGATAAAGTGAACCCTGCCAAAGATGATGATGACCGCAAAGGCATTGTCATCCCCGGAAAATTCCGTTGGGGCCTGCCATTGCTTGCCCTGCTGATACTGGCCGGCTCAGTAACGGGTTATTTTATATTCAGTGATGATGCTTCAGGCAGCATTACAACCGGTAAGGATACTGTGGTACAGACAGGCTCCCAAACCGGTAATGCTACTATTACTGAAACAAACACGTCAAATAATAATAATAATAATAAAGAGAATACACTGCCTGAAGACAATGATAACACAGAGGCTACAGCTAACATCACTCATGCCGATTCAAAACAGGATGAAGCAAATCAACAATCCGGTCTTTCTGTACAGCAACAGGAAACTGATGCTGCTGATAAAACTACAACCGCCGGCTCCGCAACTTCACGTATGCCAACGAATACCAATGCTGAAAACAATATTGCTTCATCGAAAGGAATCAACAACATCAATATCAGTAATAACAAAAGAAAAACCATTACTCCGGGCAGTATTGAATCGGTTCAGGCTTTTACTAAAAACGCCAAAAACAATACTCCTATTCCTTTTGTACGTAACGCTAATCTGACGGCAAAAAATGATGAAGCCGTTATTTCAACTACCGAAAGTACAAACGAAGAAATGGTCTATCCTGTTACCTTCAGCGGTAATTTTGAGCCGGGTAATACCATCTCTTTAAGCAAAGTAAATTTTGGGTTGAGTGGATTGATGCAAAGAGAAAAGATTAACAGTGCCTATTCAAAGAAATTCAGGAACATTATTGTATGTCCGCCTTATAAAGTTCGCAATACAGACTGGTTTGCAGAAGTATATGTGTCGCCGGATATTGCTTTCAAAAGCATTGAAAACAGGTCTGCCACTTCACAATACCTCGCTAAAAAAGACAGCAGCGAGAGCATGCGCCTGGGTTATTCTGCAGGCGTTCGTATTGTAAAACCCATCACAGATAATTTTTTGGTAAAAACAGGTTTACAATACACCCAGATCAATGAAAAATTCACTTATCGCACAGAAGATGAAGTAAAAACCATTACGGTAATTTCTGTAAGAACCATTATTCGTGGTCCCGGCGACACTTTAAGGGTTACTGATACGAGTACGGTACAACAGGTAGGATACAAAACCAATTCCATCAAAAACCGCTACCGCAGTTTCGATATTCCGGTTACTGTTGGTTATCAGTTTGGCAATGAGAATCTGCAGTTTGGTATCAATGCAGGTGTAATATTTAATATTTCATCCTGGTACCAGGGCGTAATACTCGACAGCAGTATGGCTGCAGTACCCATCAGCAAAGGAAGTAACCAGGTATACAAAAACAATATTGGTCTTGGCTTATACGGTGGTTTCAGTGTGTTGAAAAGAATGGGTGATAATACACAGCTGTTTTTTGAACCTTATTTCAGGTATAATCTTTCCGGCATTACAAACGGGCAGGCTTCTTACCAACAGAAATTCAGCCTGGGAGGATTATCTGTTGGCTTAAGATATAATTTAAACAGAAAATAGCTTAACAGGCAACGAATAAAAACACAACAGTATCTTATTGATGAAGCGATAAGAAATGATTATGAAAAAGAATGTATTCATCTCAACGGTTGCAATACTCTTCTTCTTTACGGCCTGTAAAAAAGAATTGTCAGACAACTTTACCAGCTATCCCGGTGATCCACGGAACGATACGGTTTGGGCTACTACCACACCTGGTAATGCTCCTATACATCAGCTGGCCGGCCAGTTTTTGCCCGATCTTATTATCGATACTTTTGATTGTGCCCTTGGAGATACCATTACATTCAAAGATTATATTTCTATCCGTATACCAGCGGCTTCTTTTACCGACAATTCAGGAGCAGTTGCTACCGGAAAAGTGAGGATAGAATTTTTCAGGCTGAAAAAGAAAGGCGATTTTATCAAGTTCTTCAAACCTACCACATCATCCGGTTACCTGGTAGAAAGTGCCGGTGGTTTCTTTATCCGTGTGATTAAAAACGGGCAGGAACTTAAACTGGCTCCAAATGCAGGTATCACCGTTCGTTTTTCAGATACAGAAGACCCTAAAACAAATATGCAGGTATTTCATGCAAGAGAAACAGTTCCATTTATTTCAGGTGGTATCGATACCATGCATACCTGGAAAAGATATACAGATACCAGCTGGGTTAAAACATGGCAGGGGCAGGATTCTCTTGGCAATTCACTGAAAGGTTATGAATTAACCACAACACAATTAAGATGGACCGCTGCCAATCGTTATATTGACAGTAGTTTACCACATACCAATATTTTTGCTTACCTGCCACTGAATTTCACCAATAAGAATACGGTGGTGTATGCAGTATTTGAGCACCAGAAAATAGTAGTAAATCTTACAGCAGAATACAGGTCAAGAAGCTTTACCACTAAGCGTATTCCAAAAGGCGCGAAAATCAGGATTCTGAGTTTTTCACGTTTGGGGACCGACCTTTACATGGGTATACGTTTGATCAATGATGTAGGTACCAATAATGTTTATAAGATAGAACCACATAAGAAAAGTCTTACAGATATACTTGCCTATATCAATAATTTATAAAAAATACGGCTGTCTCAAAAGAGCAGCCTTTTTTGTGTATTGATCCGGTTCTGATTTCTTTTTTACCTGTGCAGATATGCTTCTATGCATCTGTCATTAACATCGGTACGGTGCTTTCAAAGAACTATTATCATCTGTCAGCCGCTATTAAGGGAGCAGGTTTCCGGATTCGCGCTGTCCGGTTGCCTGCAGTGAAGAACTTCTTTATCAGCCGATGATATAACAAAAGTAGTTGCCACCTGCCGTGGAACATTCAGAAATGTGATATGCGCTATGAAAACCTGGGACGCGCTTCGGGAAAAGCCGGGATAGTTGGTAAATTCTCCTCGGAAATGATCATGTTACTATCATCAAACCCAATAAAATAAAGGGTTTTACTTTTTGTTCTCCTCATTGCCTCCTCGAAGCACCCCGTGGAACACCTGATTTTATTGACTTCCTCCTTCATTTCTCCTCATTGCTTCCCCGGAATGGAAAGAACAACCCTTACTGGCATTGGTTCTCATCGAAGCTCCTCCTCATTGCTTCCTCATTGCTTCCTCATTGCCTCCTCTGTTCGTCCTCGGAAAGCTGTTAGAAGTTAGATGTAAGGTGTTAGGGGTTGGGAGTTAGGGATTGGAGGTTAGGTGTTAGGAAAAGTTAAGCAGCGGGGAAAATGTTGGCTTAAGAACATCCTCCTAACCCCTGTACTGCAGCAGTAAAAAGCAAGCAGCAGAAAATAAAAACAGCGGCTGTTGTAAAAAGTATTCATCCGGGTGGAGGTTGAAGAATGGTTCTATCGGGGATAGATGGAGGTATGGTTCGATGGAGTATTATTGCTTAAAATCGAATAAAGTGGCCGTAAAAATGGCTCTTTCTCTTTTCTTAAATATCACATCCCAGTTACCTTTATAACGAAGTACCTTAGGTACAGTTAATCCTTCAAATTTACCCATTTCCACTTCCATCTGTACATCAAAATCATAAGCTCCTGCCTTGTAACTCAGTGAATAATTTCGTCCCATAACTTCAAGCGTTTTCTGATCGAACCAGGTAGTCATCTGATCAACCACCACGCTTCTCAGAAAGCCCAGGTTTTCTTTGGGCGTAATGGAAAATACATAACATAGCTGTCCTTTGTATTCTTCAAGATCAAGACGGTAATCGTAGAGTTTGTGTGCGTTTTCATCATAGAGGTCAAGCTTATTACCAATCAGTGGTATACCCGGAATTTTTTTTCCGGGATTAAAGAACAACATTTTCAGTTGTTCTTTGTGTTTCTCCATACCTTTTTTATTACTGATTGTTCGTATACGGCCTTTCACAATATTATCTTCTCCGCAAACACTGCCTTCTGTGAAAAAAAGGCCTGCATATAATTCCGGGGTAGTGTAATTAAACTCTTTCTTGCTGTTATAAAAATTACCTGTAGTTTTTTCTTCCAGTATATCCATAGTTCTGCAACCATTAACCCTGTTTTGCCGGGTCTTACCATATAAAGAAGCTTTTACAGCTCCTTTCTTATCGAGCATTTTGATATCATTATAGGAAGTGAAGCCTAGTATCCGGAGATTACGGAATGCTTTATAAAATGTAGTATCTTCTTTTATCTGCGATAACAGGCGCTTATAATCAAAATTATTGCGTACCACTACTTCCGACAAAGTAAATGGCTGGTTATCGATTAATACCGATGTATCCTGCGCACTCACTGCCACAGCAAAAACTACAACAAACACAAAAAGATAAAGTGTACGCATTATTTAATAAAAATCATTTTATAATCTACCCTTGCTTTCCCTTTACTGATATCATTCAATTTACCATGTAACATTTTTTTACGCAGGGGTTTCAGGTAATCGATAAACAATTTACCTTCTATATGATCGTACTCATGTAAAATTACACGTGCGGTAATGCCTTTAAATGTTGCTACCTGTGGCTGAAACTGTTCATCCATATACTCCAGTTCAACTTCTTCGGCCCGAAATACATCTTCACGGATATTGGGTATACTAAGACAGCCTTCATTATAAGGCCATTCTTCTCCACCCAGTGATTTAATCCGGGCATTGATAAATACACGTTTTATACCGGGTTCATCAGGATATTTTCCTTTGTCTTCTGCTTCCTGGTGTTCAAAAATTTGTGCGCTGTCTATTACAAACAGGCGGATATTTTTATTGATCTGTGGAGCGGCCAACCCTACTCCATTACTGGCATACATGGTTTCCCACATATCTTCAATAAGTTTTGCAAGACCGGTATAATCAGCTGTTATTTCCGCTCCTTTCTTCCTGAGCACCTGTGCCCCATAAGCTACAATAGGTAGTATCATTGAATCATCCTTATTTAATAATCTGCAAAAATACCCCGAATTTGGGCAACCAGCAAATGAGGATGCGGAAGAAAAAGTGAAAATTCAAAAATCAAAACTCAAAAAATAGTTTAGCACCAGCTATAGGAGCAGTTATTTTGAATTTTGATTTTCTACTTTCTACTTCTTTCCAAATACTCCTGTAACATAATCGTAGCCGCTATCTGGTCTATATTCCCTTTGTTCTGGCGGTCTTTTTTCTTCATACCCATATCAATCATGGCACGGGATGCCATTTTGCTGGTATAACGCTCATCAACCGTTTCAACAGGAATAGCAGGAAATTCTTTTTTTAATTGTTGGATCGCTTTTTTAACCAGTGGTGTAGCGTGTGTAGGCTTATCGTTGAGACCAAGCGGTTCTCCTATAAGTATTAGCCCCACTTCTTCTGTTTGCATGTATTTTTTCAGGAAAGGGAACAGTGTTTTTGTATCAATTGTTGTTAAGGCACTGGCAATAATCTGCAAAGGATCTGTTACCGCAATACCGGTTCGCTTGCCACCATAATCTATACAGAGTATTCTTGCCATGTTGAGTCCGGAAGACGGAAAGTCCGAAAGTCCGTAGTGCGAAAATAGGGAAAGAGGGGCAGTCAATGGTCAATGGTCAATGGTCAATGGTCAATGGTCAATGGTCAATGGTCAATGGTCAATGGTCAATGGTCAATGGTCAATGGTCAATGGTCAATGGTCAATGGTCAATGGTCAATGGTCAATGGTCAATGGTCAATAAGTGGGAACGGGGCTGTGATTTTATTTATTGTGTGGTCTGTAATATTTTTCTCATCCCCCTACTCATTACTCACTCCTGCTATTCTTCACTTCAATAACATAGAGGCAATGACCAGTGCTCCAAACACCACACTGGCAATTCCATTGGCGGTCATGAAGGCAATATTTACTTTACTGAGGTCACCTGGTTTAACCAGGGAATGCTGGTATATGAGCATACCTCCAAAAACAGCCACACCTATCCAGTATAGCCAGTGAAAAGGAGCATATATGCCGGCAAGAATAATGCAAACAGTACTCAGAACATGTAATTGTGTTGACACCTGTAATGCTTTTTTCTTTCCCAGCATTGATGGAACAGAGTGTAATTCTTGTGCTTGATCGAACTCTACATCCTGCATCGCATAAATAATATCAAAACCACTCACCCAGAAAATAACCGCCAGTGAGAACAGGATCGGTAAAAAATGAAAACCACCTGTTACAGCCAGGTAAGCACCAATAGGTGCCAGCGATAAACCAAGCCCCAACACCAAATGACACAACATGGTAAATCGTTTGGTATAACTATAAAAAAGAATTACAAATAAAGCTACAGGCGACAGGTAAAAACAAATAGGATTAATAAACCATGTGGCAAGTATAAACAAGCCACCGTTAAACATTACAAAACGTAATGCACTATTGGGTGAGATGATGCCTCTTGGAATTTCACGGATGGCAGTACGCGGATTTTTTGCATCGAAATGGCGATCCAGGTAACGGTTAAAAGCCATGGCCGCACTCCTCGCTGTTACCATACAAACCAATACCAGTACAAAGCTTATTATATATGGATGTACATATCCCTTCAATTGCTGATGCAGCAACCCCGAAGGCATAACCGTAGCCTGTTTAAACCCCAGTACCAACCCGATCATCGCAAAAGGCAATGCAAAAATGGTATGAGAAAATTTTACAAGGCTGAGGTAGTTTTTGATTGCAGTCATAAGAAAAGATAAAGATTCAAGAAATAAGATTCAAGAAACAAGCATCAAGGTACGAGAGGTAAGAATGAGGAATATTGAACTTCCAAATCAGACATCCGACATCAGAAATTTTAGATCTGAAATTCCACCTTCCTCACGAGTTCCCATAACACTATTCCTGCTGCCACCGAAACATTCAGCGAGTGTTTCATTCCGAATTGCGGTATTTCAATACAGCCATCACATAATTTCAATACACCTGCATCTACTCCTTCTACTTCATTACCCAGTACAATGGCTAGTGGAAAATTAGCTGAAGCATTGAACTGATCTAATGCAATACTGCCTTCCGCCTGTTCGAGGGCGAATATTTTATACCCCTTCTCTTTTAACTGCTGAACAGCTTCCAGTGTGGTGGACAGGTGTATCCAGTTGATCGTTTCAGTGGCACCCAGTGCCGTTTTATGAATATCGCGATGTGGTGGCTGTGGGGTATAACCACATAAGCAAATGCCTTCCACCAGGAAAGCATCAGCCGACCGGAATACGCTTCCAACATTGTGCATACTTCGGATATTATCAAGTACCAGCACTACCCTGTTCTTTTCCGCCTCTTTAAATTCGGCTACTGATTTACGGCCCAGCTCATCCATGCTTAGTTTTCGCATCCCGCAAAGGTAAACTCAACCATTTAAATAATGGTAATGACTGATTCTGGCAGAATAAGTAAATTAACCGTCCTTTCGACCATGGTTCCATGGACTATAGACCATGGCTTAACCCACAAACCAACCAATATGAGAAAAACAAACCATTATGCCTGGTTACTGGCCCTGAGTATGCCAATGACTGCACTGGCACAGGAGAAAGTTGACCTGGAGATGATGAAGAAAATTCGTGAAGAGGGATTACAGCGTTCACAGGTAATGGACATTGCCTTTAATTTAACCGATAAAAGCGGTAACCGTCTTACCAACTCTGCCGGTTATACACGTGCCGCCAATTATGCCAAAGATGCGCTCACAGGCTGGGGCGTATCTAATGCCACACTCGACCCATGGGGTGAATTTGGTAAAGGCTGGGATCTTGAAAAAATGTATGTAGCCGTTACCACACCTTATTATAAACCCATTCTTGCATGGCCCAAAACATGGACAGCCGGAACAAAGGGTTTGAAGAATGCTGAGGTATTGGTGGTTACTGTTAAAGACTCTGCCCAGATTGAAGCATATAAAGGTCAGTTAAAAAATAAAATACTGATTGTTGACCAGCTAACAGAGTATAAACACAGTTTCAGAGCCGATGCTGTTCGTTATACAGATTCTCAACTGGCAAGAATGGCAGCAGCTACACCTCCTCCTGCCAACCCCGGCAGACCCGGTGGCGGTGGATTCAGGGGAACACCCAATCCTGCTGTAAGGGCAATGGCATTGTTGAAGTTGATGGCTCAGAAAGAGGGCGCCGTAGGAATGTTTACTACCGGCATACGCAACCACGACGGAACCATTTTTGCTCAGGGTGGCGGTGCCTATAAAGGAACCGATCCTGAAAATTTCCTCGATATGGCCCTGGGTATTGAAGATTACAATACCATTTTACGTTTGGCCAAATCGGGTACACCTGTAAAAATGGATGTAGATGTAAAAACAAAATTCCAGACCAGAGATTTACAGGGTTATAATGTAATTGCCGAAATACCAGGAACCGATGCTGCATTAAAAGATGAGATGGTAATGATTGGTGCACACCTCGATTCATGGCAGTCTGGTACCGGCGCCACAGATAATGCATCGGGTTCAGCTGTAATGCTGGAAGCCATGCGTATCCTGAAAACACTGGGTGTACAGCCCAAGAGAACCATCCGCATTGGTTTATGGAGCGGTGAGGAACAGGGTTTACTGGGTTCGCGCAATTATGTAAAGAAAACTTTTGCTGACCCGGCAACTATGCAGACTTTACCTGCACATGAAAAATTCTCTGCTTATTATAATATTGATAACGGTACCGGGAAAATTCGTGGTATTTATTTACAGGGCAATGCATCATGTAAAGACATTTTCAGTGCATGGTTAGAACCTTTCAGGGACCTGGGTGCCACTACTGTTACCATCAGTAATACAGGTGGTACCGATCACCAGGCATTTGATGCTGTTGGTTTACCCGGTTTCCAGTTTATACAGGATCCTATTGAATACAATACCCGCACACACCATAGCAATATGGATGTGTATGATCACCTGGTTACAGATGATCTGAAACAAATAGCCACCATCGTAGCCGCATTTACATACAACACCGCCCAACGCGATGCGAAGCTGCCCAGGAAAGCAATGCCGAAGCCAAGAAATTAATAATTTGGAAATGAGACAATTTGTCCAAATTTTCCCCATAGGGGTCCTTTGGACAAATTGTCTCATTTCCAAATTCTATATTTGCTCCTATGGCAAAATCTTCCGCGGACACTCCTTTAATGCAACAGCACAGGGCCATCAAGCAGAAATATCCTGATGCGATTTTGCTTTTCCGCGTGGGCGATTTTTATGAGACTTTTGGAGAAGACGCCATCATTGCTTCACGTGTGCTTGGCATTACACTCACCAAAAGAAATAATGGTGCAGCATCATCCAGCGAACTCGCTGGTTTTCCCCATCATGCACTGGATACTTACTTACACAAATTGGTAAAAGCTGGTCATCGCGTGGCCATCTGCGACCAGTTGGAAGATCCTAAAACGGTAAAAGGTATTGTAAAAAGAGGCGTTACCGAAATGGTTACTCCGGGTGTTGCCACCAATGATAAATTACTCGATCAGGGTAATAATAATTTTCTGGCCGCCATTCATTTTACTGAAACAGAAACCGGGATTGCTTTTCTCGACATTTCCACCGGAGAATTTTTTATTGCAGAAGGCAATGCTGAATACATCGATAACCTGTTGCAGGGTCTCAAACCTGCGGAAGTAATTTTCCAGCGTAATTATCAGAAAGCTTTTAAAGAAACACATGGCAACCGTTTCTACACTTATACCATGGAAAGCTGGATTTTTGATGAAGCTTTCGCTACCGAAAGTCTGCTCAAACATTTCCAGACACATACGTTGAAAGGATTTGGTGTTGAACACCTGTTGAAAGGAATTGTAGCTGCCGGCGCCATTCTTTATTACCTGAAAGAAACAGAACATCCCAACCTGCAACATATCAGTTCACTTCAAAGAATGGAGAAAGATGATTTCCTGTGGATGGATCGTTTTACTATCCGTAACCTTGAAATACTGGGCTCCGGAAGCGAACAGGGCAATAGTTTATTAAAAGTGATGAACCATACCGTGAGTCCCATGGGTGCACGTTTATTGAGAAGATGGCTGATTTTTCCTTTAAAGGATCCCAATAAAATCAGGGAGCGATTAAATACGGTTGAATATTTTTTGCTGCACACAGAAACACGTAAACAATTGTTACAGGCCATTGAACACTGTGGCGATATTGAACGACTGGTAAGTAAAGTACCCAACAAAAAAATTAACCCTAGAGAAGTATTACAATTGGCGAGAGGTTTACAACAGGTAAAGCAAATAAAAGAAATCTGTGCAGTTGCTGCTGACCCTTTGTTGTTAAATGCCACACAATTGCTTAACCCCTGTTCTGCTTTAATTACAACTATTACCGATTCACTTACCGATAATCCGCCTGTAGCTGCGAATAAAGGTGAAGTATTCAGGGCAGGTGTACATGCCGAGCTGGATCAGTTACGCAGTATTGCATCGGGTGGAAAAGAATTCCTGGTTAATATTCAACAGCGTGAGGCAGAGAGAACGGGTATCTCATCACTAAAAATAAGTTTCAACAATGTATTTGGTTATTATCTTGAAGTAACCAATTCGCATAAGAACAAAGTTCCTGCCGACTGGATCCGCAAACAAACACTGGCCAATGCGGAAAGATACATTACACCGGAGCTAAAAGAGTACGAAGAAAAAATAGTTGGCGCAGAAGATAAAATACTCGCCATTGAACTGGAACGCTACGATCGTTTATTGCAGGATCTTCAACCCCATATTGCCGCGATACAACAAAATGCACAGGTACTGGCTCAACTCGACTGCCTGATTGCTTTTGCAGTAATTGCTTTACAGTACCAGTATAAAAAACCGGAACTGCATGAGGGCCATATACTCGAACTCAAAGAAAGCCGTCACCCTGTAATTGAAAGAAACCTGCCACAGGGCGAATCCTATATCAGTAACGATATACTGCTTGATCCGGCGGCACAACAGGTAATTATTCTTACCGGTCCGAATATGAGTGGTAAAAGCGCTATACTGCGGCAGACGGCATTGATTACACTTATGACGCATGTCGGGAGTTTTGTACCTGCAGCTGTTGCCAAAGTACCACTTACCGATAAAATATTTACACGTGTTGGCGCCAGCGATAACCTGAGTGGTGGAGAATCAACCTTTATGGTGGAGATGAATGAAACAGCGAGTATCATCAATAATATTTCCACGCGCAGCCTTGTGTTACTGGATGAAATCGGGCGCGGCACTTCTACCTATGATGGTATTTCCATTGCCTGGAGCATTGTGGAATACCTGCACGGCTCAACACATGCACCCAAAACATTGTTTGCCACGCATTACCATGAATTAAATGAACTGGAAGAAAAATTACCGAAGGTAAAAAACTTTCATGTCACCAATAAAGAAGTAGGTAACAAGATTATCTTTCTCCGTAAACTGGCACGCGGTGGCAGCACGCATAGTTTTGGTATTCATGTAGCGAAAATGGCTGGAATGCCACCTGAGCTTATTCAGAGAGCCAATGAAATTTTAGTGCAACTGGAAGAGAAGCATGTTGATGAGGGGAATCTGGAAGACCGAAAGACCGGAAGTCAGAAAGAGAGAATGCAGGAAGTGGTTAAGTCTATCAGTGGCCCGAAAATGCAGCTCTCTATTTTTGATGCACATTCTGAAACCTTTGATGATATCCGCAAAACATTGAACGAAATAGACATTAACAGGCTTACTCCTGTGGAGGCGTTGATGAAGCTGAATGAGATCAAGGAAAAACTGAAGTAGTGAGTGGTAAATCGTGAATGATGAATGGTAAATTTATAAACCAATCATTGACGATTCACCATTGTCTATATAACTCCTTCAATACCCTCCGTGAAACTCTGTGTAACCGTGGTTAAAACTTTTAAACAGTAAACCACCGAGATTACACAGAGTAAGGCATGGAGTTCCACAGAGTTTTTTTTGACTTTTCCCTTTTTACTTTTGACTTAACCTTATAAATATCCCGTCCACCATTTTTGCTTATTATTCAGTTTATACTTGTCGTATTGCTTACACAAAGGATAGAGGCCAGCTACAACAGCAATCCAGATGAGATAAACGATGGGCAATGAAAATCCAAAATCATTGGGGCGGAAGGCGAAATTACCCGCGCCTATATCGCTTATCGGTCTGCCTGTTGCAAAGAATACAATGATGCAGAGTACATGGATGGTAAAGAAATGCAGGAGATAGTAAAACATCGGTACACGTCCGTAAACGCTCACCACATTTGTCCAGCCGGCTTTTACTTTTTCCAACCAGATCAGTAATAATAGAGCGGGGCCTAATGTCATACACAGATACAATAAAGATGGCGGGTATTTGGTAACATTGAAAAATGAAATGATGGTCATGGTATTATCTTTCTGGGTTGACCATGGTACCAGGTCGCCATACACATTCACCCAGCGCAGCACAAAAAATGCGATGATGATGGCACTACCCCAACCCAGTAATAAGCGTTTGCGTTTAGCGGCATCAAATTCTTTTACATACCAGGCTCCCATGCAATAACCCAATAACATTACGCCTGGCCATGGTATGAGTGGATATAACACGGCGAAAAATCTTCCTTCGGCATAACTGGTAAACATTTGCTGGTGAAAGAAAGCGTGCCAGAATGGAATTTCATTCATGTTATTGTAATTAAATCCATCCAGCATATTGTGCCCGGCTACCATTACAATACCAACAATAAATAATACCCTTAATGGCAGGTACAGGAGGAATGATAACAGTACCATCGACAAACCAATGACCCAGATAACCTGTAAGCCAATAAAGCGGTACAGCGGATCGAATACTACGAGAAAATTAATCACCACTATTTCCAGCAACATTAAAAACAAACCACGCTTTAGTAGAAAAGAAGACAACTCTTTTTTGGTTTTCTTTTGTCCGGATAAAAAAGCGGAGGTACCAGACAGGAACACAAAAATGGGTGCACAATAATGAGTGATCCAGCGGGTAAAGAATAATCCGGGTGTAGTGGTATTGAGATTGGAGGGATCTTCTACCATCGCAGAAATATGAAAGAAATCGCGCACATGATCGAGTGCCATGATAATCATTACAAGTCCACGGAGGATATCAATAGATGATATTCTCCACTTTTCAGCAGTGAGGTTGTTGGTCATGGGAAGGGTTTGAAGAAAAGGTACGATTTTTTATAACGTTGGCTTATTGAAAACCACCCTCTTTTTTAAAGTGATTCTATTCCCAAAGAAAACGATCCAGATTCCAACTGGAGCTTTTTAGAGATCAGACGAAAAAGATGTTTTGCTGACTAAAAAAGGAAGAAAGGCAACCGCCAGCAATATCCTTAGCCACTGTTTACGGAGGTCTTTCTGATCAATAAACTTGGTTTTGGTTGGGAAGAAATTCATGCTATCGCGGAACTACTGGAGCATACAAAAAACGAGACCCTTACAGGAAGGCCGACTATCTTTTTAGATTATCTAAAAGCTGATCCGCTTGGGATATCCGATACCGGATGCAAATGCTGTATTACACAAATAAAAATATGCGTTACTTTCTACTGTAAAAGAAGGTCAAGATATTACATTTACGAGTGGGTATTGACCATGTTTAAACTTTCCTGAATTACCCCGACAAGGAGGTATTTCGTTAAAAGATAAAAGCCGCATTAAGAAAATGACTGTCGGTTTAAATGTGGCCAGTGATCTTTTAGTAGGTTGACTATTGTTATCACAACGTTGTTTTTCAACTCATCATTTTTTAGCGCAACAAGATATATCCATCTGAATTGGTGGGCACTTAACTGAACCATAGCTGCAAAATACGCAACAATCTCCCTGTTGGGGTTTCAATATAGACTCGCAATTTGTACACTTGTAGAAATATTGACAAGCATTTACAGGCATCGTTTCTTCTTTCTGAAACCCACAATGGGGACAAGTGATAGTTGATTGTAAAGTGATTGTTTCTTTCATAATGTTTACTCTTTTTCACAACAGGATTTCGAGGCATTTCTAAAGGATGAATCTTTTGTTGGCATTATATCACCTCTTTCGATAACCTTGTAGCTTTTTACCTTGTAACCTGTTTTATTTATAGCGGCTTCAATAGTTTTTATATTCACTTTTGATTTGTCAAAAGTCACTAAGCTGCTCAGGTTAACATAGGAAGTTTTATAAGCCAATACCCCAATCACTTTTGAAAGTTCATTATTTACATGCTCTTCGCAACCTTCGCATGTCATTCCCTGTATAGTGAAATTTACCTGTTGCCTGTTGTCAACTGCTGCAACAGATGCAGCCTTAACCTTTGGTTTTGGATAAAACATCTTTGCATATAAAGGAAAAGCCATCATCAAAATAGCAAAGATGGTAACAATACTTAAAAACATTTTGGATTGTAAGAAAGATGGCTTCTTCGCTGTTTCGCAATTACAATCCATAATATTTGACTTTACGGGTCTCAATTTCAAATACCAGGCAAATACCAACACAGCACTAGATAAGCCGATTAAATAAGGTCTTGCCGGTTCAATCCATGAAACATTAGCGGCTATACTGCTGCTACCTGCAAGTAAAGCAACAACAGGTGTAATGCAACAAAGTGACGCTGCAATGGCAGCAAACAATCCCGCACCTGAATAGGCGCCCGATGATTTTAAACTAATCATACTGTTGAAGATTTTTCTGCCTGCCTGTTAATATGCCTAAAAAAGGGGTTCAAAATTTTTAGGTTTTCCTGTCTAAGAGAATAGTAAATGGTTTGACCTGCTTTTCTGGTCTCCACAATACTACCGTCTTTTAACTTCCTAAGATGTTGTGATACAGCGGGTATGGTCATATCTAAAATATCAGCCAGATCGCATGGACATAGTTCTTTTTCTTCTTCCAATAAATAAACAATTTTAAGCCTTACTTCATTCCCTGCTAAAGCCAATATACTAGACAGGCTTGTTAAAGATTTTCGCACAGTCGCTAACTTACTTTTACAATTTTTTATTTGCGCCTTGTCTGCATATAATCTGATACAGGTACTATTGTCCATAAAGCAAAGATAAGAAGATTTATTTATTTATTTAAGCAAATACTTAAATAAAATAATAGACAAAAATTAGCCGTTGTAGAAATTGGCCTGGCTTATACTGTCTTATGAAGTGTTTAAGCGATCGTTGAGGGCCTTTGTACTTTTTTTCTCCTCCATTTTGCGCTTACAAAAAATAAAGCAAACCCACTCACTACTGTTACTAAGCCAAAAATGGAGAAAGCACGGAGCAGCCAGTTACCGATATGGTCCCTGCTTTCATAATCCATTGTATGCATCATCCATAGAAAATCGAATATTCTCCATTTGCTGTTACGAAATTTTTGAATGGTACCCAGTTCACTGGCTACATATACAGTAGTTTTTGATGGATGTTCAAATGTAATAGCGTAGGCAGGCAAAGGATTTTCACGGTATTCATGATGACCGTTGGTTGAAGTGAGATATTTTACAGAAATCACTTTTGGCTCACCGTTAAACTGCATTTTAGCTACATTAACAGCTTCTTCTTTTGTTAGTGGCCCGCGAAGTTTTCCTGTTTCTGCATTGGCCAAATGATTCATCGGTTGTATATCATACTTATGGTCTGTTTCATTATGCAAGGCCGCTATACAACGCACCTGGTAAAATGGTTTACCCAAAATTTCAATCAACTGAATGGATATTACCGAATCTATCGGATGATGTTTTTTTATACTATCTAACACCATTGTAGGACTTACCAAAGAAATATTGGAAGAAAGTAACGGTACATTTTTCTTTTGAAAATCGCCATGTACTTCATCCATATTGCTCCAACTGAAATAGAGACCACCAATTGTCCAAAGTAGAAACTGGATCCCCAGTATAACACCGAGCCAACGGTGTGTTTTACGAATGTAATAGTGTTTACTTTTTGCCATAACTAGTTTTAGTTTTTAATTATTTTATTTTGAGCAAGCTTGCATTAATAGCCACCACAACTGTGCTTACTGTCATTAAAACAGCCCCCGCAGCAGGGCTTAACAATATGTCCATCTTATACAATACACCCGCCGCCAATGGCAAAGCCACCACATTGTAACCCGTCGCCCAAATCAAATTCTGAATCATTTTTTTGTAAGTGACTTTGCCAAACTGAATCAATGAAACAATATCCTTGGGATTGCTGTTAACCAAAACAATTCCGGCGGTTTCGGCCGCGATATCAGAACCTGAACCGACTGCAATACCAACATTGGCCTGTGCAAGTGCAGGAGCATCGTTTACACCGTCGCCTGTCATAGCAACATATTCACCTTTGTTTTGCAGCTCTTTTATTTTATCCAATTTTTGATGTGGTAATACCTCCGCAATAAAACTGTCTATTCCTAATCGTTCGCTTACGCCTTTTGCTACCGTTGCATTATCACCAGTAAGCAAAATGGCTTTGATATTATTTTGGTGCAATGTTTTGATGGCATCGTATGACTCAGGCCTTATTTCATCTGCAAGGGCAATTGAACCTGCTATATCATCATCTATTAAAACAAATACAAGAGTTTCTTCTGCCTTTACCGCATCGTCTTTTGTAAGGAAAGTATATTTCTCTTTCAGATAACCGGGACTTACCACCATTACATCTTTTCCATATATAATTCCTGAAATTCCCTTACCTGTAATTGCTTCAAACCCTGTAACAGATAGAAGTTGCAAATTTTTTTCTTTAGCCTTAGCCAAAATGCCAGTGGCTATTGGGTGTTCGGAGTTTTGCTCAAGTGCCGCTGCATATTGCAATATTTTTTCACTGCTATATTCTTCTTTGTGCGTAGCATATCTTACTACTTCAAACTTACCAACAGTAAGTGTTCCTGTTTTATCAAATACAATCGTAGTTATTTTTCTTGCGTTTTCAAATGCTGTTCTGTTCTTGATTAACAGGCCGCTTTTTGCAGCCAGTGCGGTTGATTTGGCAACTACTAATGGTACAGCTAAGCCCAAAGCATGGGGGCAACAGATTACTATCACTGTTACCATTCTTTCAATTGCAAATGCCAGTGTTTGGCCGGTTAAATACCAATACAAAAAAGTAGAGATACCGGCAACAATTGCAATAATGGTGAGCCATTTTGCAGCTTTATCAGCAAGTAGTTGTGTATTTGATTTTGAGTTTTGTGCATCCTGTACCAGTTTAATTACCTGCGCTAAATACGAATCTTTTGCGCCATGCGATACTGTAACTTTAATAGCCCCATTACCATTAATGGAACCTGCTATAACTTTGTCGCCTTTTATTTTTTGTACAGGTTTACTTTCACCGGTAAGCATACTTTCATTGAGGTAAGTATCTCCATCAGCAATAATTCCATCTGCTGCTACTTTTTCTCCGGGTTTTATCAAAATCAAATCACCTTCTTTTAATGTAGCTGTTTCCACATCAAAAGTCACTTCGCCATTTACTTTGTGAGCTTCAGAAGGCATTAGTTGTACTAATAATTCCAGTTCCCTTGATGCGCCAGCTACCGATTTCATTTCTATCCAATGCCCCAATAGCATGATAAGAATAAGAGTCGCCAGCTCCCAAAAGAAGTCCATGCCTTTTAATCCGAATACGGTAGCCACACTGTAGATGTACGCAACTGAAATGGCAAACCCAATCAAGGTCATCATACCGGGATTTTTTGCCTGTACTTCTCCAGCCAAACCTTTCAGAAAAGGCCAACCGCCATAAAAGAAAACGATGGATGACAAAACAAGTAATACATATTTTGATCCCGGAAAACTGATATGGATATTCAGCCAGTGCTGAATCATTTCCGATAAAAGCATAATGGGAATGGTCAATACCAGTACCACATAGAAACGTCTTTTAAAATCGGCTATACCTGAAGCATGAGTTTTATGCCCGTTATGTTGATTCGGCTTTGCAAGCGGAACCAGTGTCATTCCGCATAAAGGACATTTGCCGGGGCCATCCTGTATAATTTGAGGATGCATAGGGCAGGTGTATTTACTTAGCCCCAACGTTTGACTATTACTTACGACAGATGAAGGCTGGTGTTCATGACCTGGATGCTTTTTAGTCTCAGGTTTAACATGATGATGTGAGTGGTCGTTCTCTGATTCACTGTTTACAGGAATAAATTTCATTCCGCACTTGGGGCACTCACCGGGTTTATCCTGAATAATTTCAGGATGCATAGAACAAGTGTATCGTTGCGGTTGATGTGTATGTTCCATGATAGCTGACTTTATAGTGTTATAACTAAATCAATAATGCCATGTTAATCCAATACCCCACTTATAGTCATTGTCATAATTTGTACTGATGGACAAAACTTTTGCCACCATGTACCTGAAACCAACAGTATATTCTCTATCGGTATTCACCCTGAAATCTGCAAAGAAGTTATTGCTCAATGGTAAATCCCTCCGTTCTAACTGCAGGCGCAACCTTCCCGTATGGTCAACCCGCCATTCAGAACGGATAAGCATAGGTAACAGATAATAGAAGCCCGCATCAAAAACCCTGCGGTTATCTTTCGTATTCCGTTTGTTGGCTAAGGGAAGTGTTTTGTTATTCCTGTAATCATAACCGATATAGAAGGCGAGGTATTGATTTTTATCCAGGTACCGGAGCAGGTGTGTTTCTGTTTCATAATTACCTGTCCAGCTTACTCTTCCTTCAAACTGAAGAGCAGTTTTATTGTTTGAGATATTTCCGCTGAACCAGGTACCCTGTGAGTGAACCGATAAATCAAACCAAGGATAGAGTATATTATCTTCTTTCTTTAATATTCTATAACCCGTTTTAGCAAATTTATTTTGTTCACTGCCTTCGTAACTTACTATCCTGGCCATGCCTGCAGCCATATGATACAATATATGACAATGGAAAAACCAGTCCTGTTCTTCATTTGCATCAAACTCAATAGTAACGGTCTCCATTGGTTTGATATCGAATGTATGTTTCATAGGCGAATACTCACCCTGTGAATTGATGAAGCGGAAGAAGTGTCCATGCAGGTGCAGCGGATGGCGCATCATGGTATTGTTAGTTAAAACAAACCGTACCCGTTCTCCTTTTTTTATAAGAATTTTATCGGCCGCTGATAAGGTCTTGAAATCAAATGACCAGACATAACGAAGCATATTTCCTGTAAGGCTTAATTTTATTTCTCTTAATGATGCTGTAGAGTCTAATGTGGTAGGATGCAAAGCCCGGAGCATATTATAATTGAACTCACCCGGTATTTCCATATCCATTCCCTGCATACCGGCCATATTCATACTCTCCATATTGTTCATATCCATTTTAGCGGACATGGAGTCTTTTCCCATTTTCATTGGCTCCATGTTTTGCATCTCCCCCACGTTCATATTACTCATATCCATTCCGCCCATGTTCATACTGCCCATTTCCCTCATCATTTTAAAATAATTCAGCTTGGGAATATCCGGCGCATTAATGATAGGGCCGTTTCCAAAATAAGCGGAAGAATAACCCATTACATCCCATGAAGTGGCACGAAGTTCAGCAGCGCCATTTTCGGGTACTGTAATTAAAACATCATAGGTTTCAGCAACAGCAATTTCTAATTTGTTTACAGAAGTTGGTGTAACATTTATTCCATCTGCTGCAATTATCCGCATGTGACTATTGGCATATTGCAGAGTAAAGTAAGAAGATGCTCCACCGTTAATGATGCGGAGACGTATTATTTCACCTGGCTTCGCATCCTTAAAATAATTTTTCTCCTGCCCGTTCAAAAGAAATTTATTGTAATAAACATCAGAAACATCCATCGCTGGCATCCGCTGCCATTCCTGCTTTAGTTTGTCTTTCAAATATCCCGTTGTAATCGCCTCAGCATAGCTTTGTAAGGCGCCTTTTTTAATGGAATACCATTCTCCACGGCGTTTAAGATAACGTAACACCTGAATAGGGTTTTCATCCGTCCAGTCTGATAAAAGCAAAACATATTCTTTCAATTCAGGTTCCGGTTGTGCGGGGTGTATTACAATAGAACCATACAGGCCGCTTTGTTCCTGCAGCATGGTATGTGAATGATACCAATAGGTGCCGCTTTGTATAAGGGGAAATGTAAAAGTGTAAGTTTTACCGGCCTCAACGGGTGAGGTGGTTAAATAAGGAACACCATCTTCTTTATTAGGAAGTAGTATTCCATGCCAGTGAATAGAGGTTTCCATTTTCATCAGATTGTGTACACGGATGATGGCTGTGTCTCCTTCCGTAAATTCAAGAATGGGCGCCGGTATCTGACCATTGATGGCAATAGCATGTCTGCGCTTACCGGTAAAATTTACCATGGTGTCGGTTACGTATAAATCATATTCTACTTTCTTACCTGCATAAGGTACTCCTGATTTTGCATGCTTTCCCTGCAAAGGAAAGTCGTACATGGTGACCTTTGATGGGGTTGCCCCATTTTTATTTGCAGCATCATATATTTCATGACTCATCTGTGCTGCACTGAAAACAGGAAGAACGAAACCCAATATATACAATGCTCTCATAACGCTTGTTTTTAATTTTTTGGTAAATATTTTTTCTTCCGGGCAGGATTGTTGTCAGGGAAACGGAGTGTATCCATTGGATTCGTTTTCATGTTCATTCCCGGCATGTCTTTCATGCCTTTCATGTTCTTCATATCCATTCCCGGCATGTTTTTCATCGTGTCCATGCCTGGCATATTTGTCAGGCCCATATCTTTCATATTCTTCATAGTATCCATGCCTGGCATATCCTTCATGTCCATGTCTTTCATATTCGTCATATCCATTCCCTGCATGTCTTTCATGTCCTTCATATTTTTCATATTCATACCGTTTTTATTTTTCATGTTCATGCCTTTCATATTCTTCATACCTGGCATGTTTTTCATGTCCATATCTTTCAATTTGCTCGTTGTATCCATTCCGGGCATATTGTTGATGCCTGGCATTGTATCAGTCATTTTCATAGTGCTGTTGTCCATATCCATGCCCTTCACATCATTTTCATCGCGGCTGGCACTATGTCCTTTCATTAAATAACGCCCCATTGGTCCCACACCGGCTACATGAGTGAGCCTTGCCCCATGATGCCCGGCAATGGAAAGAAAGATTGCAGTGACAATTGCAGCTATCAAAACCAGTACACTATAAGACCTTTTGTTTATTTTAAGGAAAATGGCAATACCCTTAATCAATAATGTAACACCAGACATCCATAACGTCAGTTGTGCGTATTTTTCATGCTGTTCAAATATTTCTGTTGCCGATTTGGGTGCTTCGGCAGAAGGCTCAGCATGAAAAACCGTGCTGGCTAACAATGCAGATAAGAATGCCCCACCCATAATGAAGAATGTGGCCCAACGAATCTGTTTCCAATCAGGTTTCCACACAACAACAACCTGCAATACAGCAGCAAGCATTATTAATACAATTGGAAAATGTACTATCAGCGGGTGAAGTGATGGAAAATCTTTAAACATAGTTTTTATAATTTATTGTAACATCTTACAAAAAAATGACCTCTTTCACAGAAAAATCTCCATAATGCAATCAGGATTTCAATTGCAGTTCGAAGCTCAATTTTACCTTTTCCCATGCTACAGATACAACAGTCTTACTATTGCCTTTATCCTTAATGAAATATTGAAGTCGCTCTGTGTATTCATTTTTGATTGGCTTCACCTTCATTCTAATAATGTCATCCTTTTCTTCATACCCCGATGCCAGATGTTGTTTCCAGTGTTTATTCAGGATCAGTGTCCATTCTTTTTTCCCAGGAATAGTAAAGAAAGCATACTTGCCTGCTGGTATTTCTTTCCCATTTATAACAACTGGTTTTGGGAACTTAATAGTAGTAGCATCGTGGGCACCTGTTACCCATACTTTATCATAAGGAACAAGGCCTCCCCAAATTACTCTTTTTCTTACTCCGGAGAGTGATAATTATTAAGAGCCTGTTTAAAATTATAAAAAAACATGATAAAGGGCATCCATAAAAGAGAGAATTCATCGTTTTATAAGTGACTAAACTTAGAACAGATGTATTCGACCAATCTCACAGATGCCCAGTGGAA
>JBMOKQ010000008.1:0-25597 GCA_049324295.1 Bacteroidota bacterium | reverse complement strand
TTACAGTTCCGATCTGAGCCGTTCCCGTTACACTGATATTGGTTAAACCAGTCAGGTTCGTAATATTCGCTGTTGTGATGTTCGCATTTGTTGCAGTAAGCGTGCTCACGTTTGCAAGATTAGTGATAGAGTTCTGTGCTGATGTTGACAGACTTCCACTTAAAGTTCCCGCACTGATCGTGCCACTTGCTGTAATGTTCTGGATACTCGCAAGATTCGTAATCGTATTTTGTGTTCCCGCATTTAAGGTTGCACTGATTGTACCGCCTACGATAGTACCCGTTACTGTAATATTATCAAAAGTACCACTGCTTCCGGTTACACTGGTTGCACTTACCGTTCCTGCCTGTACCGTTCCCGTTACACTGATATTGGTCAGACCACTTAAATTACTGATCGTGGCATTCGTTATATTCGCATTTGTTGCAGTAAGCGTGCTCACGTTTGCTAAGTTCGTAATCGAGTTCTGTGCTGATGTTGACAGACTTCCGCTTAAGGTTCCCGCACTGATCGTTCCACTTGCTGTAATGTTCTGGATACTCGCAAGATTCGTAATCGTATTTTGTGTTCCCGCATTTAAGGTTGCACTGATTGTACCGCCTACAATAGTACCCGTTACAGTAATATTATCAAAGGTACCACTGGTTCCGGTTACACTGGTTGCACTTACAGTTCCTGCCTGTACCGTTCCCGTTACACTGATATTGGTTAAACCACTTAAATTACTGATCGTGGCATTCGTGATGTTCGCATTCGTTGCAGTAAGCGTGCTTACATTAGCAAGGTTAGTAATCGAGTTCTGTGCTGATGTTGACAGACTTCCACTTAAAGTTCCCGCACTGATCGTGCCACTTGCTGTAATGTTCTGGATACTCGCAAGATTCGTAATCGTATTTTGTGTACCCGCATTTAAGGTTGCACTGATTGTACCGCCTACAATAGTACCGGTTACTGTAATATTATCAAAAACTCCGGAAGATCCGGTAATATTTGTAGCACTCACCGTTCCTGCCTGCAATGTATTACTTACACTCAGATTAGCAAGTCCACTCAGGTTAGTTATTGTTGCATTGGTTGAACTTAATGTTCCTGCCTGTATCGTACCCGTTGCACTCAAATTTGCCAATCCGGTAAGATTGGTAATATTAGCATTTGTGATGCGCGCATTGGTAGCTGTAATTGAATTGATATTGGCCAGGTTCGTAATACTTGCCTGTGCAGACGAAGATAATGTTCCGCTATAAGTTCCTCCGGTTATGGTTCCGGTTACAACAAGATTAGGAAGAGTATCAACATTTACCTTTAATTGTGCCATACTCGCCCTGATGGCAGCAAGTGAATCTAAAAACCTGTTTTCTCTTACATAACCGCTAAGCATAGCGCTGGTATCGGTTATAAAAAGAAAATGAGAAGAAGGAATTTTTCTTAGTGTACCATTAATCGTGGTAACAATAGAATCTGTTTTCTGACCTGTAACCGTTGGCGCAGCGAGATTATCTACATTTTCAGGAACCCAGGCGTTTAGCGAAGGTCTCCACACATAAGCCTGACCATTTGTTGGAGCAGTACCTGAGATTTGTCTACTCATTAAGCGGCTTGCATTCCATAAGGATGTAGTATTTGTGGCAGATACAATCCACTCATTCGTTCCAGCTATATTGGTTACTTTGATACCGGTGGTTTCATCCCCACTTATGGCAATCGCTCCCATCTGCCCATTGAAAGTAACAACACCGCTACTATTACTTTGGGTTCCAAAATTTACCCATATTCCATTTTGTCTGAAATAAAATTTATCATCCACTAAACTGTATACTAACATACCATTTACAGCATTTGCATTGGGTATTGCTAGTGTATCTGTAACGCGTGGCAATAAAAGCGCTTTATCTAAACCATCAATTTGTAAAGCAATATTATTATTTAGAATTCGGGCAGTACCAATTGCTATTCCTTGCGCATTTACAATACGGAAACCGTTCATACGCAAAGTGTCTTCTGCCCCATGGTTACCAAAGTTATCACCAAATATCTGTGCATTAGTTTTGGTTGACACCAATGACAATACCACTACTAATAAGATGATTAAACCTTTAGGTATTGCTGCAAATTCTCTCACTATGCGATGACTAAAACTCACTAATAAAAATTATTTTATAAGTACTATTTTATACTGACTCTTTTTTACATTTACAGTCTTTGCTGTAAAATTTCCAAAGCGGATATTTATTTCCCCATCAACTTTGCACCAGGCAGTATAAACTGTCCAATCAGTATAATCATCTAATGCTGCGATTAAGATCGGATCCCCCGCTTTTGCATTTTCAACCATTACTTTAATGACAGTTGTAGTGTTAGGCTGAATTTCTGCATCCACACCAGCAAACCTATCCAGATTGGCATTCGTTACCTGCGTAATATTATATTGAGCCGCCTTTGGTGTAGTCCAGTTTACATTCCCCAAACTATCAGTTGTTAAAAAAGTATTGGGCGGACCAGCTGCTATATTGGTATTTACATTTGTTACACTTGCATTACCGGCATACAATGCATATGGTACACTCATGATTTGAAAAGTACCCAAATCAACATAATTATTAGCTGCAATCCACCATGGAGCAGGTATAGAAGGTGCAACAGCAATTTTTGTATTGATAAAATATGGCCCGTTACCCCATTCTATTTTATTCAAGCTATCTTTTAATCCGGGAGCAGTTGAACGGATACCTTTTCCCATGGTATAGCCATATACGCCATCATTGTCTGATTGAATCTGCTGAGATTCTTCATACACCAACGTACCACCGGTAATGGTACCGTGGTATATTGCAAGACGAAGATGAATCGTACGGTTGCGAGCCGGGTTTCCCTGGTTATCTTTCGCAACGTTCTGAATAAACCAGAGTGGCGGAGGTTGTGCAATAAGGCTTTCTGTCAGAAAAACTAACAGTAACAAAATACTCAGCTTAATAGTTGTGCTTTTCATACACATTTAATTATATATGGTTAACAATTAAGTTCAGACTTAATGGTTTTCCATAGGATACGGCTTTCAACCCTTTAGTTGTTCAGAGGACAAGACTTTTAAAAAATGGTCTTTCATAGGATATGTCAATGTCTCTCTTATTTCAAGGTATTCAGTAAGTTACGTGTATTTCGACCTACAAAACTACCTATTAATTAAACCCATTAATTAAACCGGCTATATTTTAATCAATCTTAAAGTATAGCGTTTATTCATCAACTCCACCACCACCGTATATGTTGCCTGCGCCCAATGGCTGGCATCAATTACATAACCCGCTTTTATTTTGCTCATCGGCACACACTGTCCCAGTAACACTTTACCATCCATTGCCACAACTTTTACGATACAAGACAGATTCTGGTCGAACTCACCCGACGCTATCAACTTAGTTGCTCCACGGGTTGGGTTTGGATACACATTTAACGACAAAGAAAAGCGTATAGTATCTGCTACAGGCGGCTTTTCCTGACAGGCAGCTTGAAAAACACCCGTACCATTGTTCGCAATATTCAATGCTGCAGCAGAACCACCGATAGCTAAACATTTTCCTGACCCGCTAATGTTTACAGAAGGAGTGGCAATAATACCGCTGTTTGTTCCAATGAAACTAATACTCATCTGGGCCTTACCTGAAACACAAGCAAGCACCAAAACCAAGATGATATATGTAAGTTTCTTAATTGGCATAATACACTTCTCTCACAATCTGTGAAGGGTATCCCGGAGGGTTACTGATCTCCAAATCCATTGATTTCTCTTTTAATTCGAGAACAATGTAGTTTCTTGCCGTACCCCCTAAAGGGCCATTGGTAATACTTTCATTTAACTGCAGTTGACTCAACAGACGTGCAGTTCCCCTGTTACCATCGTCATCCAAAAAAGTGGCAGTAAAAGGGGTACCAGGAACCCTGGTATAAGTCTTGTAATACTTTTTTTGCGCATCGGTCAACGGCTGCAGAACTCCGTTCACGTATATCGCTTTCAGAAACCACTGCCTGTTACCCAACTCACTGGTCAGGTAATCAAACATCAGTTCTTGCTGCGATTTAGGAACAACAGGATCTTTACTGCAACCGGTAAAAAAGAAAGCACCTGACGCCAATAAGGCCGTCAAAACAAATGCCTGCATTTTTTTAGTCAGTTTCATCTTTTGTTGATTTCCGGATTAGTAGGCTTGATTTATTTCAGAAATCGATGCTTTCTGAACAGCATGGCCTGCAGAGGATAACGACCATTTGTCTTCTGTACGGGGCGGTTCGTGGAATGAACGGCAAGACCGGGCAGATCAAAAAATCGTGGATGGATTGGACTGGTTTGGTTTCAAAGGATTGGACCTGTTGCAAGTGCGAGACTTACAAGATTCAGCGTTTTTATAAAACGCTGTCTTCAGAGAATTAGGATTTTTTTGTTGCGATTAATTGATAATCAATTAGTTCGCATAGGGATAATCACAGCTTTTCAGGGACTGGATTAGGGATTAGGGTAATGAGTGGATTAAACTCATTGTTGAAATCAAGGTGCGGATTAAAAGCGTGGTGCTTAGTAGGATTGGATATTGAAAAGCAAATATAACACTATAAGCGTGTAGTAATTAAACTACGAGCCTATTTTAAGCGAATTATAATGTGCATAAAAAAAGCCCCATTCAGGGCTTTTATATAAAAAATATAGAATTTATACTTTGAAGTGAGAGAAGGCTTTATTTGCTTCAGCCATTCTGTGTGTGTCTTCTTTCTTTTTGAAAGCAGCACCTTCACCTTTACTGGCCGCAACAATCTCATTTGCCAGCTTGTCGGCCATGGTACGACCATTACGCTCACGGCTGTAACGAATCAACCATTTCATACTCAAAGAAATCTTACGGTCGGCACGTACTTCAGATGGAATCTGGAAAGTGGCACCACCAATACGACGGCTTCTAACTTCAACGGCAGGTGTTACATTGGCAATTGCCTTTTTCCAGGTTTCATAGCCATCTTCACCGGTAATCTTGGTTACTTTGTCTACTGCATCATAGAAAATATTGATTGCAGTGCTTTTCTTACCCTGCCACATCAGGTTGTTAATAAAACGGGTTACCAGTTTATCATTGAAACGACCATCTGGTGCTAAAGGTAATTTTTTGGCTTGTGCTTTACGCATGACGTATAGTAATTAGCTGATTAACAGATTATTAAGTTATTTTTTTGCCTTTTCTTTCTTAGTCCCATATTTAGAACGGCTCTTTTTACGGTCTTTTACACCCGCAGTATCGAGGCTACCACGAACAATATGGTAACGTACACCCGGAAGATCCTTCACACGACCACCACGGATCAATACAATAGAGTGTTCCTGTAAATTATGACCCTCACCCGGAATATATGCGATAACTTCTACTTTATTCGTCAAACGCACTTTCGCTACTTTACGCAGAGCTGAGTTCGGTTTCTTTGGAGTGGTAGTATACACCCTGGTACACACGCCACGACGCTGCGGACAAGCATCCAAAGCCCTTGATTTACTTTTGGCCCTGATAATTTCGCGACCTTTTCTAACTAATTGCTGTATTGTAGGCATTCTTTACCGTTTAAAATTTCGGACGGCAAAGGTAATGGCTGCACTTGAAACTTCAAAAAGTTTTCAAAAAAATTACGGCTGACTGTGGATAATCTTGCCGAAAAAATGGTTTTCCTGATTTACTACAACTCCAAACTGGTGTTATTCAACATAAATTAAGTTTCTGAAAACAGGTAGAAATACATTGAAAACTCATGTATTATTACGCAATTCAAAGCCTCCGGGCAG
Organism: Bacteroidota bacterium; assembly: GCA_049324295.1. GTDB lineage: Bacteria > Bacteroidota > Bacteroidia > Chitinophagales > Chitinophagaceae > Sediminibacterium. Next base: position 19,782 of record JBMOKQ010000008.1, on the reverse strand, counting down.
ATTCGGTATTTACCGGGCTTAGGTTTAAGCCAGAAAACCGAAGCAATGCCAAAACATATACTATCTCTGCTTTTACTTTTGTTTAACAGCAACCAGCTACCGGCACAGGTATCTGCCCTTCCCTATCAGCAAGCGGGCAAGCGGCTGGAACAATCTTTTAATGGTTTACCGGTAACCGGAACTTTTAGCCTCACCGGAAAGGGTCCGTCCGAACTTACTCAATTACCTGTACCAACAACAGGTTTACAGGGCTGGTATATAACACAGATAGCTGGTAGTCAGTCAAATATAAATTTTTCAACCAGTACCGGATCGGCTACAGGTAGCAGGGCTTATAGCTATGGAGTCAGCGGAAGCACCAACCGGGCCCTTGGGTCGCTGGCAGCGGGTACAGGCGTATATGCTTTTGGACTGGTTCTCAAAAATGAAACAGGACTTATCCTTAATCGTATCCAGATACGTTTCCTGGCAAGCCAATGGCGAAGAGGGGGTTCTGGTAACAAAAACATTTGGCGCTTTGGATACCATCATGCTGATACTGTACGACCTGTGTTTGATACCCTCGTCAATGACAACAGGTTCAATCTCCTATCAATTCATTCAGGTACAGGTGCCGCTACCCTGAACGGACATTTACCCGCTAACCAGGTTTGGATTGATGACAGCATCGCAAACATTCAATGGTTACCCGGACAGGAGCTGATTTTACAATGGTCAGACTTTGATGAAACTGGAAGTGATGATGCCATGGCCATTGATGATTTTAGTTTTAAAGCTTATCAGCAGGCAGCGTTACCTGTTATCAGCGATGTTGCTGCTGACAGTATTGGTTCGCAGAATGCCTTACTCAGGGCTGTAATCAATGATCAGTTATCAAATACCTCAGTTGAAGCACAAATTGATACTGCTGCAAATCTGTTCACCGCTTTTAGCATACAGCAAATTGTTCCGGCAACAATTGCAGCGGGGTCAGGTAATGTGTTGGTTAAGGCAGGTCCCGCACAACTATTACCGGCAAAAAAATATTATTACCGTTTTGTTGCAAGTAATCAGCAAGGCATTACTAATAGTGGCATTCAACAGTTTTTTACCAAAGCAGCATTACCAGTTGTGGAAACAGATTCTCTTCTTCCGATAACGCAGAATAGCTGTACTGTTTTTGGGTCAATCGTATCCAACGGAGGTGATACAATAAGGGAAACAGGAATTTGCTGGAGTATTGATTCCTTACCTACAATTAATCATAACAGTATTCTTATTGCAGGATCTGATACAAATTTTCAGGCTACTATTGATCAACTCCCCGGCGGAACAAAAATTTTCTTTCGGGCCTACTGTAAAAATACTGCAGGCCTTGCGTATGGAAATATTCTTTTCTGGTTTACCCCTACAACCATAACCAGTTTTAAAAGAAACGGAACCGGTATTTCTAACGGGGATACGATTATATATGAACTACAATTCAAAGAAAAAATAAGAAACATCAGCACCAATCATTTTCAATTACTGAAAGACGCTGGTTCTAATGCAAGCATCATTCAACTCATAGAAAAGAAATCATCCTTACAGATAGTAATCAATACCGGAAATAAAGATGGAAATATTACACCAGTTTTTCTTTCATCCAACTTATATGAACCAAATGTTATCAATACTCCTTATACAGCCAATACTACTGTAATTGATAAAACAGAACCCGTTATACGTTCCGTTCACCTGACCAATCGTTCTTATAAAACAGGAGACACTATTCATGTACTCGTGAATACAAATCCCGAAAAGGGGTTACTCCATATGATTGCAGGAAGCTTAACCGGCTATGCCTTACAGCAACTCACTAAAATAAATGATAGCAGTTGGAAAGCAATTTGCATCATTAAAAATGGCGGACAGGAAATCAATGCAGCAGATGATATTTCAACAACAATTTTATTATCAGATGAAGCAGGCAACCAAAATAGTCGGTCTGATTTTACGATAATACAGGACAATGATGCAATTGATTTAACCAGGCCATTTATTAATGGGATTGAGGTTATCAGCAAGTCGGTATACAAATCGGGTGATAGTTTATTACTGCAGGTTGAATTCAGTGAAACTATTTTTTTAGACAGTTTAAATGGCGCACCTGTTTTATCTGTTACTATTGGAACAAGAATAAGAAATCCATTCTTATATCGGATCATCAATAATAGTCTGTTTATTTTCTGCTATATCATACAATCTGATGAGATTGATACGGACGGTATTCGTGTAGCCAATACTATTACACTCAACAATGCAGTCATTACAGATATGGCTGGCAATCTTCTGAATAATAATATACCAAATGCTGGTGTGTTCAGTGAAATAAAGGTTGATGCAGTTGCGCCTTTCATTACAAACGTTGTAACACCCATTGCAAGAACCTATGGCATCAGCGATTCGCTATACTTTCATGTATTTGTTTCAGAACCACTTGTTATTACTACATCACAACAAACTCCATATCTTGAAATAACTGTGGGTAACACCGTGTACCCGGTAAAAATTTTACCGGGGAGCAATAATCCACTCATTTTTTTCTGGATCGCAGAAAAAGAAACATCCGACAAAAATGGTATCAGCATCAGAAATATCTTACTGCACAGCGAAATTTTTTCAGATAGCAGCGGTAACCTGATAGAGCCCATACTAAAAAATATTGGCAGTTTAAGCAGTGTTTTTGTTGATGGTCGCTCTCCTGTTTTTAGTGACAGCATTATAATGACAGAAGTATGTGCAGGTGGTTCATTTAAACTCACTGATGCAATAAAATTTGACCACGCAGAACAAAATGAGCTACTGAACTGGACACTGTTCTCTTCTCCCGCAAAAGGCGATATCAGGGGTTTTCCATTTAGTGATAAATGGATGGCCGGAAATATACTACCGGCAGATATTGTTTACAATAGCACCTATATTGAATCCGGTACTGATGAATGTATTATCCAGGTATCTGATGGTGTTAATAAAGTCTTTCAAAAAATTAAGATTCAAATCAATCCAAAAATTACGGATAACATCATTACAGCTGATCAAATAATCTGCGCCGGTTTTTCTGCAGAGTCATTGAAAGGCAATCAAACAAAAGGAGGAAATGGTCTGTATCAGTATATCTGGCTATCAAACAATAATAACAGTTATCAAAAAGCAGCTGGAGTGTACAACAAAGAAATATATTATCCCCTGGGCTTAAATGCATCCACAGAATTCATCCGTATAGTATCATCGGGTGGATGCATTGATACATCTGACAATATTGCTATTGAAGTTCGGAATAGCGGGTTATGGCTGGGTAGTCAGTCAAATAACTGGAATACAGGTGCCAACTGGTGTGGGGGGCTTGTACCTGATCGCCAGACAGATGTTTATATCAAGTATGCCGACAATAAAAATATTATACAGGTACAGGATAGTGCAGTTTGCAAGTCTTTATATGCAGATACCTCAAACCTGGTTATCCTCAATGCTTCGCTTTTATTTACCGGAACATTATCCGGACTAAATAACATTAATGCTGAAAATGGCACCATTATTTCTGCAGGAAAAGAAAAACAGTTGCTAAGACCCAATGTATTCGTGAATAAATCTGTTGCCCGTTTAATTGCTGCCGGGTTTGAGCTTGAACTCAGCGATACTCTTCATGTGAGTGATTTTTTTTCTATTCAAAAAGGATCGTTAAACAGCAATAACAAACTTGTACTTAAACACAAAGCAGTGAATTACCCGAATGCCCATGGTACAGAACTAAAAGGAGGAATTACAGTTGTCAAACAGATGATTGGGCGGCAAAAAGAATTGCTGATGCATCATCCATTTAAAAACGACCTGCTTTTTCAAATTAGCGCTGACAGTATTTATAGCATCAACACAACACCATCAATAAATAAAAATGCTTTCACAATTAATTGGCAGTCAATTGCAGCAGGAAACAATACCCTGTGGCAATCTTTGAAAGGAATTGTACTTTCGAAACCGGGGTTTCCTCCCATTATTAAAGATACTTCATCGCTTTTTCTAAGTGGAGCACTAATTACAGGAAATATAGCGCCTGAGTTTCCCACAAGTTTTGACAGTAATTATATCCTTACAGGCAATCCTTATTTATCTGCCATTAACTCAAAACATATTGGCCTGGGTGAAGGGGTCGGAAACTATTACTGGGTGTGGGACACAGGTTTTGCCAATCATGGAGCTTATAGAACCAAAGCATTTTCAGCCAATAATATTATCCGGCCTTTTGATGGTTTTATTATCAAGACGATGCCGGAGAGACCTTTATTTTTATCTTATTCGGAACAGGCAAAATTAATTGCTCCTATTCCCGACTCATTGGAAGGTATTATTGAAAACACGTATCAGCTCAAAGTAGAATTAGTAAAAAATAACATTGTGTATGATCAATTACTAATTCTGGATGTTGATTCTGCAAGAATAAGATATGATGCGGCTGATGCAGAAAAAATGATTAACCCGGAATCAAATTTATACAGTCTCAGTGCAGATACCATACCATTATCTGTAGATGCCAGATGGATGACCAACAGAACCTATATTCCGATTGGTCTTGATACAAAATACAGTGGCCAGTTTATGCTCAGGTTTTCCCGTGTATGGCTAAAACCCGGAATTAATCTTGAACTCCATGATCTGTATACCGGCAATAAAATAAAAATCGACACAAATAAATCATACCAGTTCACTATTACGCAGGATACCGAAAGTTTGGGAAGAAACAGATTTGTGATACGCGCACCTCAACCACCGGAGCCACCCGAAGAAGTATTACAGTTGCAACTTTACCCGGTTCCTGCTTCAGGTTTAATTATTGTTTCGCTTGTGGCGAAGCAAAAAGCACTCACCACTATACTGATCAGGAATTTACAAGGCCAGGTACTCATCAGTAAAGCGATGGGTGAGCAAAAAACATTTACAGAACAAATGACGGTTGCGGGACTACTAAAAGGCCATTATATCGTAGAAGTACATTCCGGTAAATATGTAATCGCAAAAAACTTTATCAAACTGTAACAAAAAGGGCCCGCAAATTGCGAACCCTTTAAAATTTATCCTTGGAAAGAAATTATACTTTATACATCCATCCATGTGTATCTGCAGTTCTGCCTTCACGGATGTCTGTGAGACGTGCCTTTACTTCAGGCGCTGTCATCCATTTATCGGTATCGAAATGCATAACATAATCTTTATAACGTAATTCTTTGATCAGAGAAATGGTTGCTGCCGTTCCTGTTCCAAATACTTCATATAAAATTCCTGCGCGGTGTGCATCCATCAGGTCCTCAATACTGATCTTTTTCTCAATTACTTCAAAGCCCATGTCTTTCAGCACTTCCATGGTACTGTCTCTTGTTACGCCTGCCAGTATAGTTCCTTCTTCAAGTGAAGGTGTTACGGCTGTATTTCCAATGATAAAGAATACGTTCATGGTACCTACTTCCTGCAGGTAACGGTGTTCAAATGCATCGGTCCAGAGTACCTGGTCATAACCCGCTTTTTTAGCCAGCGCAGTAGCAAGCATACTCGCACCATAGTTACCTGCATTTTTTGAAAATCCTACACCACCAGGAGCCGCACGTGTGTACTTTTCTTCCACATAAATTTTCATCGGTGCAGTATAATAAGGGCCCGTAGGGCTTAACAGAATCATGAATTTATACGTCTCAGAAGGTTTTACACCGATCACAGGATCAGATGAAAACATAAAAGGACGGATATACAATGAATGATCTTTCATGGAAGGAACCCAGTTCCTGTCAATATCAATCAGCATGCGCATACCTTCCATGAAAATTTCTTCCGGAATGGTTGGCATCTGCATACGCTCAGCAGAAATATTAAATCTTTTAAAGTTATCCTGTGGACGGAAAATGGCCACATTGCCATCCTGATCTTTGTAGGCTTTAATACCTTCAAAAATTGCCTGGCCATAATGTAATGCAGCAACAGAAGGCTCCAGTAAAAGCGGCTGGTATGGTTTAATTTCTACATTTTTCCATTCCCCATTTTCATAATCTGCTTCAAGCATATGATCTGTAAAATATTTTCCGAAGGGAATATTTTCCAAAGTCATTTCGAGTAACTTACTGGTCTCAACTTTCGTGATGTTTATGTCTAGTGCTGCTGTCATAGTTCTATATTTGGCGCAAAGAAACGAAAAAAACAAAAACTAACAACTGTTAATATTTTACTTATATGGATCAGCCCAACTTTAAACTTCCTGATTTTGTGCTTGCGGAGCTCTACAAAACAGAGTTGGTGGTGATTGGTGAATCAACAATCGAAAGCAATTTACCTCAAAAAAAGCAGTTAGAAAAACCGGCGAAACCTGAATTTTTAGGAGATAACAGAAAAAATATATGCATCCTGGTAAAAGATGAGCAGGCAGTGTATTTAAACGACAATTCCCTACAATTTTTATCTGCCATACTCGCCGCCTGTAAACTGAATTTAGGAGATGTATCGATTGTAAATTTTCAGTACAATGCAATCAGTTTCGGGGAATTAAAATCATGGTTACAACCTAAATTTTTACTGGTATTTGATATTTCGGCAGCATCCTTACAACTACCGTTTAATTTACCGAATTACCAGGTACAGGCCTATGACCAATGTTCCATGTTATTTGCCCCTTCTCTCAGTTTAATGTCGGACGATTCGAGGGAGGCTAAACTGGAAAAAAGTAAACTATGGCTCAGCCTTAAAAACATGTTCAACATATAATGAACAAACCAACGCTCATATTCGCTACCAACAATCAGCATAAAGTTGATGAAATCAATAGTGTTATCGGGAACCAGGTGAATGTAATCACTTTAAAAAATGCAGGTATAGATATTGATATCCCCGAACCGCATCCAACACTGGAAGCAAATGCTACTGAAAAATCAACTACAATCCATTACCTCACAGGAAAAAATGTATTCAGTGAAGATACAGGGCTGGAAGTGTTTGCATTGAATGGAGAACCAGGTGTAAAAACTGCCCGCTATGCAGGTGAGCAAAAAGATTTCCAGGCGAATATTGATAAACTTATTCAAAATTTACAAGGCAAAGCCAATCGTTCGGCACAATTCAGAACGGTGGTTTCGCTGATCTGGAATGATAAGGAATACCAGTTTGAAGGTATTTGCAAAGGAAGCATTGCTGCCACTCAATCGGGCAATGAGGGCTTTGGTTATGATCCTGTTTTTGTTCCAGATGGCGCATCGGTAAGTTTTGCAGAAATGACAATGGAAGAAAAAAACCAGTTCAGTCATCGTAAAAAAGCCATTGTTCAATTGGTTGATTTTTTAAACGAGCATACGGATGAATAGAATCAAACTTACACTTCCCGAAACCTTTCATTTTTCAACCGAAATGGTTATCAGGATTACCGATCTGAATTATGGTGGCCATGTAGGTAATGATGTGTTTTTATCATTGATGCATGAGGCCCGCCAACAATATCTTTTGTCATTAGGGTATAAAGAGCTGTCATTTGCCGGCACCGGACTTATTATGGCCGATATTGCGCTTGAATACAAAAGAGAACTAAACCATATGGATCGTGTTCGTATTGCCGTAGTTGCCGCCGGCCTCGATAAGCTTGGGTTTGACCTCTTTTACAAAGTAGAACTGTTAACCAATGATGGCTGGGCATTGGCCGCAAAAGCCAAAACAGGCATGATCTGTTATGATTATGCCGCTAAGAAAAAAGTAAGCATACCTGAAGAAGCAGTTGCCAAACTCACACATCAATAAGAAAGGAACGCATGAAACTACCAATCTGTTTTTTCTTTTTTTTATTACTGACCGGGTTTAGTTTTTCAACAACTCATTGCATAGCACAACTTGTACCAGCTTACAAAAACAAAGCAATACCCATACCTGAAAGAGTAAAAGATCTGTTATCGAGAATGACTTCTGAAGAAAAATTTTTCCAGTTATTCATGATTCCGGGTGAGATTAAAAAAGGTGAAGAAGAAAAATACAAATATGGATTGTTTGGTTTCCAGGTAAGTGCGGGTTCTTCAGATGGCAATGCGGCTCAACAGATATTGCAATACAATACCAAAGAAACTGCGCTCAGTCTCGCAAAAAAAATCAATAGTATTCAGCGGTATTTTGTGGAGCAAACAAGACTTGGTATTCCCATCATTCCATTCGATGAGGCCTTACATGGATTGGTGCGCGACGGGGCTACTGTTTTCCCTCAAAGTATTGGTATGGCCGCTTCCTGGAATACCCGCTTAATGGAGAAAGTATCGGGTGCCATTGCAAAAGAAGCAGCAATTCGGGGCATACGACAGGTATTGTCACCAGTAATTAATATTGCATCCGATGTACGCTGGGGCCGTACAGAAGAAACCTATGGCGAAGATCCTTTTCTGAGTGCAAAAATGGGCACTGCATTTATCAGATCCTTTGAACAAAAAAACATCATCACCACCCCAAAACATTTTATTGCCAATGTAGGTGATGGCGGCCGCGACAGTTACCCGATTTATTTTAATGAAAGACTGTTACAGGAAATCCACTACCCCCCTTTTATTGACGCCATTAAAAAAGGCAGTGCCAGATCTATTATGACATCCTATAATACTGTTGATGGAAGTCCCGCTACTGCCCATAAAAAACTGCTGACTGAAACACTCAAAAAACAATGGGGCTTTACCGGATTTGTTATTTCGGATGCCAGTGCGGTAGGTGGGGCCAATGTTTTACATTATACAGCCAAAGATTATGCTGACGCAAGTAAACAGTCAATCAGTAATGGTCTGGATGTGATTTTTCAAACACAGATAGATCACTATAAACTTTTTATTCCCCCTTTTTTGGATGGCAGTATTCCACAACAAAGAATAGATGATGCAGTGGCCAGGGTTTTAACAGCCAAATTTGAACTGGGACTTTTTGAACAGCCTTATGTAGAGGAGCAATTGTCGGCAGACAGCAGTTATAAAGAAAAGCATCAATTACTGGCCAATCAAGCAGCACTTGAATCGATTGTATTATTACACAATGTAAACCATGCGTTACCACTTTCAAAAAATATTAAATCCATTGCTTTGATAGGGCCTGATGCTATTGAAGCAAGACTGGGTGGTTATAGTGGCGCAGGTAATAATAAAGTGAATATCCTTCAAGGGTTTCAATCACTGCTGCCACAAACAAAAATCAGGTACGGTGCAGGTGTTGCAAGAAATGAACAATCATATACGGTTGTTCCAGAAAATCTGTTATCACATACAAATGGTGATCAAACATTAAATGGTCTGAAAGGATACTATTACAGGAGTATTGATTTGTCTGGAAAGGCAATGCTGGAACGAACAGATAAAAACATTGACTTTCACTGGACCTTATATGGACCTGATCAGCTATTGCCAACTGATTTCTACAGCGTAAAATGGACGGGAAATTTGCGTGCTCCTGCAAGCGGCAGTTTCAATATTGGACTGGAGGGCAATGATGGTTTTCGTTTATACCTTAACGACAGGCTGATGATAGACCAGTGGGAGAAACAAAGTTATCACACAAGAATGTTCCCTGTTCAGTTACAAAAGGACAGAGACTATGCTATACGTATTGAGTTTAAAGAAACAAATGGTAATGCACACATTAAACTGATATGGGATTGGGATGTAAAAAATAATGATGAGAATGGCATCAGTCAGGCTGTAGCGCTGGCCAAAGAAACAGATGCGGTAATTGTTGTAGCCGGTATTGAAGAGGGAGAATTCAGAGATCGGGCTTCTTTACAATTACCAGGACTTCAGGAAAAACTCATCAGGGAGCTTGCTAAAACAGGAAAAAAAATAATTGTTGTTCTCATTGGTGGCAGCGCCGTTACCATGACAAACTGGATTGATGATGTAGATGCTGTTGTAGCAGCATGGTATCCCGGTGAACAGGGCGGACATGCGATTGCAAGTGTATTGATGGGCGACTATAATCCTTCTGGTAAATTACCCATTAGTTTTCCGGTTTCAGAGGCACAGTTACCATTGGTTTATAACCATGCCCCCACCGGGCGTGGTGATGATTATAATAACCTGAGCGGTCTTCCTCTTTTTCCATTTGGATTTGGTTTAAGCTATACCAGTTTCCGGTTTTCTGATTTAAGCATTGAAAAAACAAGTTTGAAAAAAGGAGACAGCACTACTGTTTCCTGTACCATTACCAATACGGGGAAAAAAGATGGAGATGAAGTGGTTCAATTGTATATCCGCGATTTGTTGTCTTCCGTTTCCCAGCCGGTGATGCAGCTGAAAGGTTTTGAACGCATTCATTTGAAAGCCGGTGAAAGCAGGAAAGTGTATTTCAATATATTACCCGAACATCTTTCTTTATTCGATGCTGATATGAATAAAATAATAGAACCCGGGGCATTCAGACTGATGATTGGTTCATCTTCCAGAAACATTCAACTAAAAGCAAACCTTACTGTAGAATAAATAACGAATAATAAATATCCAATTTCAAAGTTCGAAGTTGGATATTCGTTATTCTACCTCGTTCCAGATACGCCAGCTTTCTTCTGCCTGTATTACCAGCATTTCTGCACCATTTTGTGTGCTGGCACCTGCCGATTTTGCTTTTTGTAAAAAAATTGTTTCCGCCGGGTTATAAATCAAATCAAAACAATGATGTTGGCTACTGATCCATTGATATGGTATAGCCGGGTATGCATCAACCTGTGGCGACATGCCAAGTGGTGTAGTATTAATGATGAGTGTATGTGTATTCATTAGGGCTTCATTAAGCTCCTCATATATCAATGATACACTCGATTTTTTTCGCGATACATATTGAAATGAAATTGCTCTCTGACGAAGCACATATGCCACTGCTGCGGCTGCCCCACCTGTTCCCAAAATCAGGGCTTCACGATGATGGCTCTTCAGGTATGGCAACAGTGATTGCTCAAAACCTACCACATCGGTATTATGTCCGATGAGTTGACCTTTTTCTACTTTAACACAGTTACAGGCACCCATTGCTTTTACAACTGGTGAAGACGATGAAAGGAATGCCAGTACTTCTTTTTTGTAGGGGATGGTTACATTAAATCCACAGAGATCATGATGCTGTTCTAATATACTTTTCAGCTCATCCATCTTTGGAATCGAATAGTTTTCATATACAGCTCCATAAATAGATTCCTTTGCAAATTTTTCAGAGAAATAACGCTGTGAAAAGGAATGGCTGAGCGGATACCCGATAAGACCGTAGCGTTTCATCCTATGCTTTATTTAGGTACAATTCAAAAGTATCGCCACGCAACCCGATACGCATAGCTTCGAGTGCCAATATTTCTTGTGGTGCTATATTCCCGAGGTTTACATTACATCCTATCAATTCTAGGAAATATAATTGCTGTGCTTTTTGTGGCGCTTCCCAGATGATTTTTTCTTCAGGAATCTGGGTAAGGATTTCCTGTACCAGTCCTTCACGCACTTCTCCGCTTCCGCGATAAATACCTACGTTACCTGCTTCGCGTGCTTCCGCAATTACGTATGATGAACCGGCTTCCAGTTCGGCACGCATCAGTTCAATCCATTTATAGGGAGGAATAATATGTGCAGCGTCTTTACTACCAACTTCGCTCAATATAGTACCATGCTTGGTAAGCTTTTCAATATAACCACATTTCTCTGCATGTGGTATGCTGATGGATCCATCACTCACTTCCATATAATGAATACCATAATCTTTACACACGCTGATATAATCATCGAACTGGTTACGTATAAGGAACGCCTCGAATAAAGTACCCCCAAAATAAATAGGAATATTATAAGACTGGTATGCTTCAATTTTTTGACGCAGGTTGGGGGTAACAAAAGATGTTCCAAAACCTAATTTTACAATATCCACATGCGGACCACCCACACTCATGAAATTATGGACCTCATTAATACTAAGTCCCTTATCCATTACCATTGTTAATCCGGAAGTACGAGGCTGCTGAGTTCTTGCAGGAATCTGAGAAAGGTTAAAATTCATGTAGGTTGTTTTACGCACGCAAAAATAAGTTAATCAGCGCATTTTGCGGGCCGCCTTTTCATGAATATGAGTAAAGAGTGGATTTGTTTATATTTTTTTCCCTTTTTTATAACGTGCCACAATATCTACTACCTGGTTGTTCTGAAGAATAGAAGGATTCAATTCAATAAATTTCTTCACCAGTCTTGGCGCCTTTTCCATACCTTCTTCCAGTTTCAATAATGCTTCTTTTGTTTTGCCCATCATAAAAAGCATGGCACTCTGATAGAAAAGAAATATGGGTTTACCATCTGTTGCTTTTAATGCAGCCTGGCATTGTTCAACTGCTTCTTCATAAAACCCTGCTTTAATAAGACAACGTATCAACGCCTCCCAGCCTGCCACGTTCCTTGTTTTATAACGTACCACCGTACCAAAATACTGGATAGCATCTTTGTACTGGTGCAGGTTCATTTTACATTCACCCATAGCCAGGTTGTACTCGGGTATGGATCGATGGATACGCATGGCATTATCGAGTTGTTTCACAGCACTGCTCCATTGTTCTTCGAGCATATAGGTAACGGCAATCTTGTAATGCAGTTTGCTGTCGTCGGGATTCAGGTGTACCGCTTTTTTATAATGAAATCTTGCCTGTGCATAATTACCCATTCTATGGTAGCAATGTCCTATAGCTTCATAAATCACATCTTCCGGACGTGTTAACTCCAATACTTTTTCCAGCACTTCAATCGCTTCTTTGTATTTACGTAAACGCAAATAGGCGTCGCCCATATTACGGTAGGCATAATCGAATTTTTCATCGATTGCTACTGCATATTGATAGGCATCAATAGCTTTTTCATAGAGTTTGAGACCCTGATAAGCTGCGGCCAGGTTAAACCATGCCAGTTCACTAAATGGTTGTTCTTCAATGATATGCTGGTGTAAACGGATACTTTCTTCATTCCTACCTGTAAAATCGGTCCAAAAACATATTTTATAAAGGGCTTCCTCATTAGAGGGGTCTTCTTCAAGGATGAGTTTCAGGCAATCGAATACTTTATCAAATTCTTCGTAATCATCATATACATCGGCCAGTTCAAACAACAAATCAAGCCTTTCTTCACCCTCAAACATCTCCAATGCGGCTTCTAACAATGCCACTGCCTGGGGTTGCTGGTCAAGCGCGAGATATGCATCTGTTTTTAATATGTACAGGTTAATATCGCTGCTGTCGAATAATTCGGCATTTTCCAGCACCTCAAGCGCTTCTTTGTACTTGCGGGATGCCAGTAACAAATCAGCTTTTTTTATCATCAGCTGAGAAGAGTAAGGATACTGTTCCAGACCCGTTTCAACTGCTTCAAGTGCTTCATTGATATCGTCTTTCTCATCGTAATAATCTATAATACGTTCAAAAGCGTCTTCTTCAATGAAGCTATGCTGCCGGCCTTGTTTTAGATTTTGATACTGTTGGAGGAGTTCTTTGAGGGCTTCTCTGTCTTCGCGGTACGGATTGTCTCTCATCTTCAATGGGTTTACCTAAAATAGGCTAAAAAAACCTTTTTCACAAGTTTTCCGTAACTTTTTTTACAACTAAACGTTAAGTTAATATTAGTCAAATTATTTTTTTATTCAATAATTTTTTACCTTTGTCTAAATGGTAACCCGTAAACATACCCGAAAACTAGCTATAGCCTCCCTGTTTCTACTGGGTACTCAACTGGCTTTTGCTGCGTTTACTTTTACCGGTATTACCGAGAAAAAAGCAAAAGAAAACTCTTACAGCCTCAAGAACATGCATCATCTTTCGGCTAAAGCAGTTTCTTATTCTTCGCTCAAATATTCACTGCACCTGAAAAATGGTTCACAGACCATGGCCCAGCAGTCTACCAAAAATGGTATTGAGGTAATTTCTTTACTCCGCTATAATAACGGGAATACTTCTTATGTATATCCTTACAAGTTCAAAGTAAAAGTTCCCAAGTTTAAAACGCCGGCTCCTGCTCAGCGTTAATTTTTCTTTCTTGTTCCCGTATCGTTAATTAAGTATTCTGTACCCACTTGTAGGTATGTCAAATCTTGATGCAGCCACAGGATTAAAATTGATCTGTGCGGCCGTATATTTTATTTTCTTATCCTCTCCTTCTGTTGCTTCATATTCCAGCACAAACCCGGGCACATCTTTAAACTGATACTCAAATTCTTTTACTGAAGGCGTAATATTGGCAGCATAGAAGACAGTGAGTGAAGTGCCATCTGTAAGTTCAAGCACCAGCTTCTTACACTCATACCCCAAAATAACTTTTACTTCATCGCTTTTCATCAGTTTCATATTGGAATAGCGTGTATGTTCCGATATCCATTTGGCGCGATCTAATTTTGTCATGAATTTATTGGTACCAATGCCCCGAAGTATGGTGGCCGAGGCATTCGTTTTATTATAGATAACAGATTGCGAAAAAGAAGGACTGATAAGATCGGTTCTGCTGTTTACCCCTTTAATATACACTGTTTTAGTTGTTGCTTTAAGAGCAGCCGCCATTTCTGCATCAACGTTTTTCTCGTCTAAAGTAATATTATACACAACTGTGCATTCTGCTACTACCCGCTGCTGGGCAAATGTTGATATAGATAAAAATACCAGTGTAATGAGTATCGTTAACTTTTTCATACAACCTGTTTGGGTAAACTAATACAATTCCGTGCCAATGTTAATAAAAAAGCCCCGCAACAGGTGCAGGGCTTTCAAAAAATTATCATTTAACAAACCCATTACTTATTACGTTTCTGATTTTTCTCCTTCAGATCCTGTAATTTTTTTTGGCTCTCCATCATTTGCTCATAACGCTCCTGCCATTTGCTTTTCTTTTTCGGCGCTTTTCTCTTTTCATCAATCTTAGCCAGTATCTGGTCGTGATTGATAATGTAATTCTGGATCACAAACTGTAAACCAAGGGTTACCAGGTTAGATACAGTATAATACCAGGTTAACGCAGAAGGAAGCCTGTTGAAGATGAATAATAACATGAATGGGAAGATATAAGGCATATACTTCAACATAGGGTTATCCTGTGTAGGTGTCATGCTCATATTATAAATGGAGATCAGGAAGCTGGTTACCACAGCGGTAATGGTAAACAAACTGATATGATCGCCAAAACCCAAGGGTATAGAGAATGGCAGCGTAGCAATTACATCGTATGATGACAGATCATCGCTCCATAAGAAAGATTGTCCACGCAGTGAAATATTTGCATTAAAGAAACTATACAAGGCGAAGAAGATCGGAATCTGCAATAAAGCCGGAATACAACCACCTAAAGGATTTACACCCGCTTCACGAAACAATTTCATCTGCTCCATGGCAAAACCCTGTTTGTCATCGCCGAACTTTCCTTTTAATATGTCCAGTTCGGGTCTTAAGGCTTTCATTTTGGCGCCACTCAGGTAACTGCTATAGGTAAGTGGAGATGTTACCAGACGAATAAACAGTGTAAGCAATAATACCACCCACCCATAATTGGTTACAAAACTGGCAAAGAAATCGAATACCGGCATAATGATGTATTTATTGATCGGGCGAACAAAAGAATACATATCCCTTCCCAGGTTCACAATACGATCCATTTCAGGGGCCTGTTTTTTCAGGATATCATAATCACTCGGACCATAATACAATTGAAATGCTGTTGTTACAGAAGCTGCAACAGGTAATTTCATTTGTAAATTGGTTTCTGCAGTTGCCAGCGAAGTTGTTGAATCTGTTTTACGCTGCCAGTTTACCTGCCCGTTAGTAAAACTGTTCTTTGCAATTACTGTGCTGTTAAAAAACTGCTGAACCACACTTACCCATTGTACAGATCCTTCAAATTTCTTTTCATTGTTGGCAGAAATATAATCGAACTCATTGTTTTCTGAGAAGCAGATATTCGACATCTGGCGCTCATATTCAGCCGAACGTTCCAGCTGAGAAGTTTCAATGTTCCACTTCATATTCAGCAAACCCTGGCTCAGTAACTTATCGGCTCCCGTTAACGATACGTTCCAGTCTATCATATAGGTATCGGGAAGAATAGTATATTGATGTATCACCTGTTGCCCGTTACTTGCCGAGAGTGTAAATGTTACTACCTGCGACCCATCTGTTTTACGAACAGGCGCAGCAGCAGTAAAGAACAAGTCTGTTGTACTGGCCGACCGGTTAGCACCTGTATTAATGGTATATCCCAGATTAGCTTTATCGGAAAGCATTACTGCACTGCTATCTGGTTTTTTATAATTTTTCAGTTCTACTGATTTTACCTGACCACCTTTATTAGTGAAGGTAACTTTCATCAGTTTATTCTCTACACTTACAAGTGACTCTGCTCCAATGGCTGCTGTGGTAAAATCACCGGCCAGTGCCGTTCTGCTTGCAGAATCTCTTTTCAACGAATCCAACTGCATAGTGGCGCTATCTACTACCGGGCGTTTTACTGCATTCACACGGGCGAGCGAATCTTCCTGCTTTTTCTTGGCCTCCAGAATAGCAGATTGCTGCTTAGTACTGTACCAGAAATACAAAAAGAACAAAACACCCAGTAAAACAAAGCCAATGACCGTATTCTTGTCCGTCTTCATACTATTTTTTATTGAGGGGCAAAGGTAATATTTGCGGGGAAGATTAGTGCGCTAAGTTTCCACGCGTTAAAATAGACACAAAAAGGGCCAAAATATTACAAAAACCACAAAATGGTTGTTTCTTTATCCTCTCCAACTCAACCACAGACAGGGATTCCCGACTTCTACCCATTTTACGATTCAAAACCTTTGTATGCTGGAAAACACACAACCCCTTTCCGAAAGGGAGACCAATACTGCTACCCTATGGCAGTCATTTCTCTGGTGGCTGGCCACTGCCGAAAAAGAACTGATCAATACCTGTGTTATTGACCGAAACCGTTATGCCATTGTTGGGATGACGGTAATGGGTACCTGGCTCTTTGCCTCACTGGCCTGGACCTATTTCTTTTCTACTGTTACCAACTCCATCCTGGCATCAGTGCTGCTGGGTCTTTTTATGGGTGGAATCATATTGTCGATCGACAGGGCCCTGATTAAAGGCATTTCAAAAAACAATAAAAAGAAGGTTGCTCCCCTGCTGTTCCGCACCCTACTGGCATTAACTATTGGTTTGTTTATGGCACAACCTGCATTATTGTATTTATTCGACAAAGAGATCAAAGTACAGGTTTCAATAGACAATGAACAGCGGAAAAAAGAAAAAACAGCCAGTCAGGATTCGGTATATGCTTCAGCTAAAAAAGAGCTGACCAATCAAAAAGCTGCGATGCAATTACAGTTGAATAACCGCTATACTGAAGTAAGTACCGCACGCGATCGTTTTATCAGCGAAACAGATGGCACTGGCGGAAGCAGGAAAATTGGTTTGAAAAATATTGCAGAAGCCAAACAAAAAGAATACCAGCAACTTGATACGAATTATAAAATACTGGAAAATCAGCTTCAGCCACAGTTATCCCGTATCGATAGCCAGTTACTTGTATTGGAAAAAAATATTCAGACTGAACAGGCGAATTTCGAGGCTTTGCTGAATAATGGTTTTATTACACGTATTGAGGCATTGAATAACCTGGTAAAGGATAATACTTCTGTAGCATTTCGTTATTATTTATTAATTGCCATTCTTATGCTGATTGAACTGATGCCCGTTATCGCCAAAACATTATTACCCGATGGCAGTTATGATGAGAAACTAAGACTTCGTGAGGCTCTTGAAAAAGAACTCACCCAAAAAAACCATGAGCGCGAACTGGCATTAAAAGAACTGCATAACCAGTCGGCTTTTGAACAAAACAGCCAGTTTATAAAAGATGCACTGAAAGAAGCAGATACGGCACGTAAACAACATATGAAAGAATCGGTCATAGCCTGGAAAAATGAAAGAACCAGTTCACTCGACGAAACCTGGAATGACTTAAAAAGAGATATGCTGGTGAAACAGGAAGAGTAGGAAAATAAGAAATAAGGAATAGGAAATAAGAAACAGAGGAAGTAATATACTTTCTCATTCCTTATTTCCTATTCCTTATTTCTTATTTCATTTGCCCCCCGGAGGACAATACTGCCTGAGGAAATTGGTATAAAGTCTTGACAGGTGTTGCGTGGTTCCTTTTCCTTCCGAAATACCGTGTGAGCGGTTGGGATAACTCATTAGCTGAAATTGTTTCCCATGTGCCACCAGTTCATTGATCAGCATTTCGGCATTATTGTAATGCACATTATCATCGCCGGTACCATGAATATACAGGAGGTTACCTCTCAGGTTTTGGGCATAAGTGATAGGTGAGCCGTCTACAAAGTCTTTCATATTCTCTTATTGATCTTTGACATTAGCACCTGCAGGTTCTGTGTATACAAAAAATACAACAGGGTATTTTTTTGTGGAATCAAATTGTTTAGGCTTAACCATCCAGCCATCCATCCATTTCAACACCATTTACAGTAGTTACTTTAAAAAATTCCAGCTTAGATGTGGCTTTATTTGATTTCGCAAGTGCCTCATTTACCTTGTTCCCATCAATAGGTTTATGACCATTGAGTGCCACCCATTCTCTAACATTAGGCGTATAATAGTTGGAGAAACTATGTTGTGCATACGCACCTGTTGGTGAAACAATATAATTATGAGTTCCGGGCTGGTTAGCAGGCGTTAGTCTTTCCGCAGTACCTGATCCATCTAACTTAGTGCGATACAAATATTTCTGCGTTACATTTTCAGGTGAAGCAGCAAAATATACATATCCTGTTTTTTCATCGATAGCATGAAGATCAATTACATCGTAGTTTCCTTTGGTAATGAGTGTTTCTTTTTTGCCATCGGCAGACAACCTGTACAAATGACGCCAGCCATCTTTTTCAGAGGCCCATAAAATTCCTTGCCGTTATTGAGCCAGTCCCAACCACCATAGTCATAATCATTGTCCCATTCGCCAATGGTACTGATCCATGCTTCATCTGATTCACGATAAATGGATTTTGAAGTACCTGTTACTATATCGCATAACATCAGATCAGTCTGTTTTTGTTTGCGGTTCATGTGCTGAATGATGAGCTGTTTTTCATTACTCCATTCCATCCTTGGCACATAAGATTGTAATACCGGGTCGGTTGGAATACTCATCCATTTGTTCTGGCGACTATCTATATTTACTACCCCAATTTTATAAGGTGATGGCGGTTCTCCTGCAGACGGATACTCAACAGGAACGGCAAATGAATAAATTGAATCAGTTGTATTGAGCATCAGGTAATCTTTGGTGGCTTTTGCATCTATCTGCCAGAAAGCAATATGCTTGTTGTCGGGACTCCACCTGAAACCGTCTCTGCATCCAAACTCTTCTTCATATACCCAGTCAAATGTGCCATTAATGAGTTTACGGTTCCCGTTTTTGGTGAGCACGGTTACTATACCTGTTTTCAAATCTTCCGCATATATATATTATGCGAATCAGGGGTTAAAAATTAGTCAATAACATTAAAGCTACAGTCAGTTTTCCGTATAAATGCAGTTTAAGTCCATTAGTAGATCTGACCTTTGAAGCATTTTGAATTTGTGTTTTTTCATTGATCCAGTTAAATAGGGTCTACTGAAAAAGTAATTGGTTTCTCAAAATGATATAGTTTTCAATCAATCTGACCATGAGGTTACGGATTAGCCAATAAGGTGCTTGCCCGGCCAGTTTGACCAGGTTTAGCACCAGAACA
>JBMOKQ010000007.1:0-25678 GCA_049324295.1 Bacteroidota bacterium | reverse complement strand
CATTAACCTTCTAAAAAACAATCATATCAGAAAAACCAGTATCAAAAAGAAACGCTTGCTCAGTGCTTTCGATAACGACTTCTTGGCCAAATCCGTTTTTAAAGAAATTTAGATGCGTTTGCCCTGGGATAAATCAACTGATTCTTAAAAGTTTTGGGGGCTGAAAGCAATAAATACCTATTTTGCCAAAACTTTTCTATTCAGAAACTTAACCAAACTGTAACTATGAGTTTATTTGTCAAGAAACCTTTGGGCCAGTTACTCGCACAGGCCGACCAGGGCGATAAGGGTCTTAAACGTACCCTCGGCGCCGGTAACCTGATAGCATTGGGTATTGGTGCCATTATTGGTGCTGGTCTGTTTGTAAGAACAGCTGCAGCTTCTGCAGAAGCTGCAGGTCCTGCTGTTACCTTATCCTTTGTTGTAGCAGCCATTGGTTGCGCTTTTGCTGGTTTATGTTATGCAGAATTTGCTGCCATGATCCCTATTGCCGGTAGTGCTTATGCTTACAGTTATGTAACCATGGGTGAAATGGTTGCCTGGATCATTGGCTGGGCCCTGATTATGGAATATGCACTTGGTGCGGCAACAGTATCCATCGCCTGGAGTGAGTATCTTAATAATTTATTAGGAGGTTCTATACCTTATGAATGGTGCCACTCGCCTTTTGAAAGCTTACATAAGGTAACTGGTGATGCAGTAAATCAAATCTTAGCAATCTTACCGGATGCAGCTAAATCAGTACAAAATGGTGTTTTGCTATTAAGTGAAGATCAGTTCAATACTCTTCCTGGAAATCTTACAAATCTTGTTGTTTCTACTGCTGGTATTATGAACGCACCTGCTTTAGTTATTCTATTATTACTAACCTTATTACTAATTAAAGGATCACAAGAGTCTGCTTTTGTAAATATGATTATTGTATTTATAAAAGTTGCTATTGTATTACTATTTATCGGTTTTGGCTGGCAGTTCATCAATCCAGAAAATCATAGCCCCTATTTGATCCCTAAAGGAACTATTGGTCATGATGGATTTTTCAAATGGGGATGGGGAGGTGTATTAGGCGGTGCCGCTATCGTATTTTTTGCCTTTATAGGTTTTGATGCGGTTAGTACAGCAGCTCAAGAAGCAAAAAATCCTAAACGAGATATGCCGATTGGTATACTTGGGTCATTAGTCATATGTACAATTTTATATATTCTTTTCGGGCATGTGTTAACCGGTGTAGCCGACTATACTGAATTTAAAACAGCTGGTAAAGAAGCTTCTGTAGCTTATGCTATTCAAACCTATATGAAAGGTTATGAATGGTTGGGTACAAGTGTGACTATAGCAATTTTAGCTGGATTTTCTTCAGTTATTTTGGTGATGTTAATGGGGCAAAGCCGTATCTTCTATACTATGAGTCAAGATGGACTGATTCCAAAAGTGTTTGGTGATTTACATCCAAAATTCAAAACACCATATAAAGCTAACTGGATTCTATTCATTTTTGTAGGGCTTTTTGCCGCATTTGTCCCAGGTAGTGTAGCGGGTGACCTCACCAGTTTTGGCACCTTATTTGCATTTGTATTAGTAAGTGCAGGTGTTTGGATACTTCGAATGAAATCACCTGAAATAGAAAGACCTTTCAAAACCCCGCTGGTTCCATTGGTTCCAATTTTGGGTGTAATAGTTTGTACTGCAATGATTTTTGCGCTGGATGCACAAACCCTGAAAGTAGCATTCGCATGGATGGCACTTGGTCTGGTAGTATACTTCCTGTACAGTAAAAACAACAGTAAACTCCGAAAACAACAATAAACGAAGATATACTATTCTAAAACCCGCTCAAGTAGCGGGTTTTTTTATGAGCAATAGGCTTATTTTTGCAGCCCGTTCATTTAAACATTTATTATGGGAAGGATTTTTGAAGTACGTAAAGCCACCATGTTTGCCCGTTGGGACAGAATGGCCAAACAGTTTACCCGTGTTGGTAAAGAAATTGTGATTGCCGTAAAAGCCGGTGGCCCCGACCCTGCCACCAACCCGGCATTACGTCGTTGTTTTCAGAATGCCCGTAGTGTGGGTATGCCAAAGGATCGTGTAGAAGCGGCTATTAAACGTGCACAGGGCAAGGACACTTCGAACTACGAAGAAATTTTATATGAAGGTTATGCACCGCATGGTGTAGCCCTGTTGGTGGAAACCGCTACCGATAACCATGTAAGAACTGTGGCCAACGTAAAAAGTCATTTTAATAAAGGAAACGGCGCATTGGGCAATAGTGGAAGCGTGAGTTTTCAGTTCAAAAAAATGGGCGTGTTTAAACTTAAACCTGAAGGATTGAGTATTGATGATATGGAACTCGAACTGATTGACTTCGGTCTCGAAGAGTTGGGAGAAAGTAACGATGATAATGGTAATCCGATTATTGTATTACGTTGTGCCTTTGTAGATTTCGGTAATCTTCAGAAAGCGCTGGAAGATAAAGGAATTACTCCTATTAGCGCCGAACTTGAATGGATACCTACCACCACCGTTCCCGTAACCGACGAGCAGGCCGAAGATGTGAGTAAGCTGATTGAAAAACTGGAACAGGATGATGATGTGAATAAAGTGTTTCATAATATGGGGTAGAAGTGGCAAGCCACAAGCTACAAGTGATTGAAAAGCTGTTGTTTTGAAGAAAACAACAGCTTTTCAATTTTATGCTACAATATCATTTTAAGCAGCATTCAGCTTGTGGCTTGCCACTTGTAGCTTGTAGCTTTTTAGTAAATTTGCAAATGCAAATATTCCAACAGATTTCGCATCCGGTAATTCTCTTCGACGGAGTGTGCAATCTTTGTAACAGCAGTGTTCAGAAAGTGATTAAACACGATCCGGAAAGGAAATTTCGCTTTGCTTCTTTACAGGGACAATTAGGACAGCAGGCGCTTGCACAGTTTCATTTACCGGCTACAGACTTCAACTCTTTCTTATTACTGGCCGATGGAAAATTGTTTACCAGGTCAACCGCTGCATTAAAAGTAATGAAGGAAATGAACGGAGGATGGAAATGGTTGTATTATTTATTGATTATTGTTCCACCCTTTATCCGAAATTTTTTTTACGATTTCATTGCAAGAAACAGATACAAATGGTTCGGCAAACAGGAAGCCTGCTGGCTGCCAACTCCTGTGTTGAAAGCACTATTTTACGATTGAGTGTTACTATGGACTATTGACCATAATCCATAGCATGAATTACGTAGGTTTAACTACTAAGTAAGAGCCAGTCAAATGTGCTTGAAGCTTGATACTTGATGCTTGTAACTTGAGGCTTGCTGCTCGCAGCCCCTACTCCGCCATCACTCCTCTCACCGCATCTATCACATCTTCTGCATTGGGCTTAGAGAAATAATCTCCATCACTTCCATAACCCGGGCGATGGGCTTTGGCGGTAAGTGTACGCGGACTTGCATCCATCCATCTGTAACCGCCCTGCTCTTCCATTACTTTATTGAACATATATGCCGCTGCACCACCCGGAACATCTTCATCAACAAAAATGATACGGTTGGTTTTTTTAAGCGATGAAAGAATGATATGATTTAAATCGAATGGCAATAAAGTCTGCACATCTACCACTTCGCAACCAATTCCTTCTTTTTCCAAACGTTCAGCTGCTTCCTGTACAATACGTAAAGTAGAACCATAAGAAACAATGGTTACATCTTCACCTTCCCTGATAATTTCAGGAACACCCAATGGAACTGTGTACTCCAACAAATTATCCGGCATTTTTTCTTTGAGCCTGTACCCGTTCAAACATTCAATAACAATTGCAGGATCATTGGCCTGTAACAATGTATTGTACATACCTGCTGCCTGTACCATATTTCTCGGCACACATACATGCATTCCACGAAGTGCATTAATTACAACACCCATAGGCGAACCACTATGCCATATTCCTTCCAGTCGATGACCACGTGTACGGATGATTACCGGGCAACTCTGTTGACCACCTGTTCTGAAATGGGTGGTACATACATCATCACTCAGAGGCTGCAGTCCGTATAACAAATAATCGAGGTATTGAATTTCTGCAATAGGTCTTAATCCACGCAACGCCATTCCAATTGCCTGACCAACGATGGTTAGTTCGCGTATACCTGTATCCAGTATCCTGTCCTTGCCATGTTTTTCCTGTAAGCCTGCGAAGCCTTGGTTTACATCACCAATATAACCTACATCTTCACCAAACGCATACACTTTTGCATTGGCATTAAATAAAGCATCAAAGTATTTATTCAGAATTTCATACCCGTTTACACTCACCGCATCAAACGGTATCAGTGGTTTTACTTCCGATACTTTCAATGCACTTTTTGACCCTTCATTATAAAGATGACTGTTATACAACTGTTTACTTTCATCCAGCAAATCCTGTCTCAAGGCATTGAGGTCCGTTGCCGATGGAGATAAAGGCGCCACTTCAACTGCCAGTGCAATGCTACGCAACACATCGCGACGAAGTGGTTCTTTATTGTTGGCCAGTTCATTGGCCATTTGCTGTAACTGGTTGTATTTATCGATATCATTCGCCATCGACTGGCGAATAAGTTCACTTGCATTTGCTGCCTGTGCTTTGATGGGCGCACTATATTTTTCCCATGCAAGGTTGCGTCCCTCTCTCACGGTTTCTTTCGCAGTTGCTTCAACATTGGCGAGCTCTTCAACAGAAGCCAACCCATTTTCAAGCATCCATTCTTTCATTTTTTTAATACAGTCCCATTCCTTTTCCCATTCTAATCTTTCAGGTGTTTTATAACGCTCATGACTACCGCTTGTTGAATGTCCCTGAGGTTGTGTAACTTCTTCAACATGAAACAATGCAGGCTCATGTGTTTCTCTTACTTTTTGCAATGCCTCTTCAAACACTTCGCACATACCTGCATAGTCCCAGGCTTTTACTTTATAAATATTAATACCATTGGTATCGGCCTGTTTCTGAAATCCTTTGAGTGCAGCGGAAATAGAACCTTTTGTAGTCTGGAAATTTTTAGGAACAGAAATTCCATAACCATCATCCCAAACAAACACTGCCAGTGGCACTTGCAAAACACCGGCTGCATTTATGGTTTCCCAGAAATGTCCTTCACTGGTACTTGCATCACCAATGGTAGTAAAACAGATTTCATTTCCATTATGGCTCAAATGTTCCAGTTGATCCTTGTGCCTGCTTGCCCTGAAACAACGTGAAGCAAAAGCAAGTCCTAAACCACGAGGCATTTGACCAGCGGTTGGCGCTATATCGGATGAAATATTTTTACGGTTGGCCAGATCGAGCCAGTTACCATGTTCATCTACAAAACGGGTGGCAAAATGGGCATTCATTTGTCTGCCTGCACTAAAGGAATCATTTTCAGGATCAGCATACAATTGTGCAAAGTATTGTTCCACACTCGACAGTCCTGAAGCAAACATAAAAGTCTGGTCGCGATAGTATCCACTTCTGAAATCGCCGGGCTCGAAAAATTTGGCCATGGCAATCTGTGCCACTTCTTTTCCATCACCAAAAATGCCGAATTTAGCCTTCCCTGTTAATACCTCACGGCGGCCCAGTAAACTTACTTCCCTGCTGATAACGGCGGTACGATAATCTTCAATTACCGCATTCCTGAAACCGTCGAACGACAGCATGTCGTTTTTATAACCCAAAGTAGAAGTTGATTCCATGCGACAAAAATAGCATTACCAGTGGAATGGACTAACGGAAATTAGTTTTCCGGAAAAATTGTGGATTTACCCCAAAATCCGGCATGGAATTGGCGCTATATAACCCATATTAACGCCCATTCATTCTAATAAAAATTTATGGGATTGAAAAATGCCTTAATTAGATTTCGTTGTAACTTTGAATTGACAAAATTAAATAAACATCATATGAAGAAGTTTTTATTCCTAGCCATTGTAGGACTGATTTCTACGGTTAGTGTTATGGCCCAGCAGGACATCAAATTTGCGAAAGCGTCTTTTAAATTTGGTAAAATTGAACAGAATAAACCTGTTACGCATATTTTCACTTATACCAATACTGGCAGTAAGCCGTTAGTCGTTGAATTCGCCAGTGCTGAGTGTGGTTGTACCACTCCCGAATATAGCAAAGAAGCTATCCTGAAAGGAAAGTCAAGCACCATAAAAGTAACTTATAATGCTGCAGCCATGGGTGCTTTCACTAAACGCGTTACTATTAAGTTTGTAGGTATTAATGACCCTGTTATTTTAACCATTGAAGGTGAAGTGGTGGCCGCCAAACCAAAAGCGAGCTCTAAATAGTTTTTCATACCTGATTGATAATTGATATTTATGTTAAGCGACCCCTCTTTGGGGTCGCTTATGTTTTGGAGTGATGTGTCACCCTATCTTTGCAACATGTTAGCCATTAGTCAACGCGGACAGGCCATGCCTGCTTCCCCCATCAGAAAATTGGTTCCTTATGCAGAAGCTGCGAAAAAAAAAGGCACCAAAGTATATCACCTGAATATAGGTCAGCCCGATATTGAAACCCCGAAAATGGTACTGGATGCTGTTCGTAACAGTGATTTCAAAGTGTTGGAATACAGTCATAGCGCCGGTAACGAGAGTTATAGAAAAAAATTGGTGGGTTATTACCAGTCTGTAGGAATTGAGGTTAATCAGCAGCAGATTATTATCACCACCGGGGGTAGCGAAGCCATTCTTTTTGGTTTTATGGCCTGTCTCGATACCGGTGATGAAGTAATTATACCTGAGCCCTTCTACGCCAATTACAATGGTTTTGCCGTTGCTGCAGGTGTAAAAGTGGTACCCGTTACTTCACATATCGAAAACGGTTTTGCTTTACCCCCCATTGAAGAATTCGAGAAAAAAATTACGCCCCGTACAAAAGCCATCGTTATCTGCAATCCCAATAACCCAACCGGTTATTTATACAGTGCAGAAGAAATGGAACAATTAAAAGATATTATTCTGCGTCATAATCTCTACCTTTTTTCAGATGAGGCATACAGAGAGTTTTGTTACGACGGGCACCAGATAAGTGCCCTGCATTTAAAAGGCGTAGACGACCATGTAATCATCATGGATACCATCAGTAAAAGATATAGTGCCTGTGGTGGTAGAATCGGTGCATTTATTACACGAAACCAGTCTGTACTGGATGCTGCCATGAAATTTGCTCAGGCAAGACTTAGTCCGCCCAGTTTTGCACAGATTGCGGGTGAAGCCGCCATTGACCTGCCTGCAGATTATTTTGATACCACAAAAACCGAATACCGTTCGCGCAGAGATTTACTGGTGAAGCGGTTAAATGCCATGGAAGCTGTTTTCTGCCCAAATCCGGGTGGTGCTTTTTATGCTATAGCCAAATTACCGATTGATGATGCCGATGCTTTCTGCCAATGGTTGCTTGAAAGTTTCAACTATCAGCAACAAACCGTTATGCTGGCACCAGCTACCGGTTTTTATGGAACAGAGGGTTTAGGCAAACAAGAAGTAAGATTGGCGTACGTATTAAATTTAAATGATATTAATTATGCAATGGATTGCCTGGAAGCTGCACTTAAAGTGTATCCGGGTAGACAATAGACTGATTTACATATATAAAGGGCAATCTTGAGTATGATTGCCCTTTATTATTTTTAATATTATTAATTATTTAATGTTTTGTTTTTAATAATTAAAATTATTTTTTTGTTATAATTATGTTTTAAAAACATTAATTACAAAAAAATAAACTTTGAACTAAAAATTCCCTTATTTTTGTTATAACAAGCAAGTGGATGCAAGAATGTGAGTGAAAAAATACGATTTATCTTTTTTCTTATATGGCAAGCAATCGAAGACGTCCCCTGTTTCTACAGGGGACTTTTATTTTCAGTCAGTTCAATGTATTCGCCTTTTTCAGTGCGAAGTGTATAACAGGGTTTGGCATTCATTAGTCCATAACGCCTTGAACCCTTTATTTCAAAATTCATATATACCTTACCGTTCTCCCGCCAGGCTTTTCCCCTGAGTTCTTTCCCATCTTTATACTCAATATGTTTTGCAATTGCTCCATTTACAGACCATTCCCTGAAGTCAGCATCATATTGCCCCTTCACAAAATGATATTCAAAGCGTTGCTGCCCATTTTCCCACCATCCCCTGTGCACTCCTTCCTTTTCCCCCTCTTCAAAGTATCGCTCTGATTCTTTTTGTCCACCAGTGAACCATGTTATTACCCATCCCTCTTCTTTCCCTGCAAAATAACTTTGCGTACGTTGCATGCTCCCATTTTCATGAAATGCATGTACCTGGCCACTAAAAACTGAATCGTCATAATACCAATACCCATTTACCAGTTTTATTGCGGGATCATTGGCCCGAACACTTATTGCCGGTATAACCGGAGCTTCCCGCTTTTGTAAAACAGGCGGCCGATCACTTACACAAGCAATCATTAAACAGACATATATGGTCGTGTACCATTTCATCCTTCTTCCTGCAAACGTTGAATATCTGTAATTAAATTCCTGATCTCTGCTTCTGACGTACCCTTATATACACCTCTAATTCTTCTTTGCCTGTCGATCAACAATACATTTTCTGTGTGTAAAAAATCATTTTCTGCCTGCACTACTCCGAGATCCTCGTCAGCGAAATAAGATTTTCTTGCAATCGTATATAGCTCACTACGTTTACCCGTAAGCAAATGCCATTGCTGCTTGTTTATCTTGTATTGCTGTGCATATTGATGTAACCTTGTTACACTATCGGTTTCGGGTGTAACAGAGTGAGAAAGTATTAACACTTCATTGTTTCCTTTATACGCTTCCTGCACCAATGAAATATTATTGGTAAGCCTTTTACAGATACCCGGACAATTCGTAAAGAAAAAACTGGCCACATAAATTTTTCCCTGAACAGTTTGTTCCGACACTATTTCACCAGACTGGTTAATAAAAGAAAAAGAAGATATCTGGTGAACTGGCTGTTGTAATTCTTTCTCATTTAACCAGTGCGGCGTAAAATCTGCAGTGATATAGTAGGGTAATTTTTCTTCAGGTGCCTTTTTATTACTACACGCCTGCAACAAAAAGAAAGAAACTATTATAACATACCTGTACATAATTATTGCTTTGGAGGTTTATATCCACCCGGAGGGCCCTGTGGTCTTAGCGTTTTTTCCAGCTCAATATATTTCTTGTATTGAGCCTCTGTTAAAACCGCTTTAATAGAAGCATCACGCTTTTCTGCCAACGGTTCACTCTTTGCCTTATCGGGAGGTGGCGAAGGTGATGGCGACTGCGGACGCAGTTTATCGGCTTCTTTAAAAAACGATTTGAAAGCTTCACTCACCACAGTTTGCTGTTTGGCCGATAATTGCAATTCTGTTTTCAGTTTTTCGCTTACCCGCTTTAACCTTTCTTCAGCAGAAGGAGGTTTGGGCGAACCACCCGCAGGTTGTTGCGCAGAAAGCATGGTACAGGTGGTTATCAGTCCAAGGATTAACACAAATAGTTTCTTCATGATCAATGATTTTATTTATTGAGTAACGGTACCGGGTGTTCCATAAAAACCATTTCCGTTTATGTATGGCGCATCTGCTGTAATGTGATAATGATAAATACCATTGGGGTAATCAGCAGTTACAGCAAAATGTCCGTGATAAGCATCTAACTGGCTGCTTGTTAAAACCGATCCATTCTCCATTGGTCCATATACCGGGAACCCATCAAGTAAAAAACCAATCAATGCATTACGCCCCTTTTGTGCAGTAATAAAAAGTGGCTCTACATGGTAATGGTATTGTCCCGTCTGTTGCGGATGACCATTATATTGATCAAAACTGTTGATCTCGTTAGTGAGTGGTGCATTACCGGCTGCATATTGGTTAAACAATGGAACACCATTGATTGAAATACCCATTGGCCCTAATGATGTAGCTGTTGCTGAAGATGCTTTTACAGCATTAATAGGTATCTTAAATACATAACTCTGCGACTGTATACTGTTCGGATTTTTTGCATAATTGGGATTGATTCCATTATATGCTTCATACTGCGTATTTGTTGTTTCGAAATATGGACTTTTATGATCCGGAACACCTGTACTCTTCAATACAATATAATTACCTTCTACAGATATGGTTACCGATGTATTGAATTTCTTAAACACATCCGGAACTGTGGTAGTAGTGCCAGAGCCCGCAGTATCTTTCTTACAGGAAAGTATCAATATTGCTCCAGCCATCAACAGACAGGTTGTTTTCAGCATTAAGTATTTCATAACAGCTTTTTTTGATTAGATGTATATCGCTAATAAAACCTTCGCTGTTCTAAAATTATTTTTGATGTTCAGGCCTTTCATCTGGAGGTGGCCCATCAGGGTGCAAACCGGTGTGCCCTCCATCACGTGGCGGAGGTGATCCCTGCGGGCCTGTTAACATACGCAAGACTTCATAAATAATCTCATCGAATTTTTTTTGTTGTTCAGGAGTACAGATTGACCTGATCTTTTTAAAATGATCGAATGTAATTTTTGAAAGTGCCACATCATATCTTACTGAAACAGTAGCAGCTTCATCAATCTCCGCATCTGTAATCCGCTCCTTGTCCAATAAACCAAAAAAAACTTCTTTTGCTTTTCTGTTCTTCTTTCTAATTTCCAGTGTTACTGAACGGTGCTCATCCCTGAAAACCAATAATTGTTGCTGCTGTATACTATCCAGCTTTAATTCTTTCACTAAAAAAGTAATAGCCCCTCCCTGCGGTGGACTTTGCTCCCGTTGATTGCTTTTCTTAGTCCACCAGAAAACAGCGAGTGTTGTTATATTGAGTAAGATCAATATAACAAATGCTACTGTCAGCCATTTATTTTTTGTAATAAAGTTCATCGAAGTTGATTTTAGTTGTTAATGTCAACTGAACTGTTCAGGTTATATTCATTGATAAAACCTGACATACCTGTTTCTTCTTTCTGTGCTGATATATTTTTATGCAAGAAAATATCTCCCAATGTATAAAGATTAAGTATCACCAGACAGCCTAATAAAGCCAATACAGGCACAGGCTTAAGCACCTGCTGCCACACGAATACATTCTTCGGTAATTCTTCTTTTTCAAGTCTTGCCATCAGTCTTGTCTGAAAAAAATCAGGCGCTTTTGCTCTTTCCATTTTAGCAAGGCTGTTTAAAAACGCATCGGTATGTTGTTGATTGGTATGCATATAATAGATTGAGTATAGTCAGGTGAATTAATATCTTGCTGATTTGAGTTTTTTTCGCAGGTTCTCTCTCGCCCTGTGTATTAATGATTCTACGGCTTTAATACTTACCTGCAGTATTTCGGCTACTTCTTCATAAGTGAGTCCTTCTGTTTTAAGCAGGAGAAAACATACACGCTGGTTTTCGGGCAATGATTGAATTGCTTTAAAAACGGAAGCTGCTTTTTCTTTTTGTTCCAGTTGTACCCCCGGATGATAAAAATGTACCGGCTCATGTGCAGGTTCACTCAAACCGATCCAGGCAGCTACTGTATTAACACCCTTTCTCAGTTTCTTTTTTCTCTGCCAGTCAAGCGCCTTCGTAATAGCAATCCGGTAGAGCCATGTACTCAACTTTGATTCTCCCCTGAAATTTCCTATTGACCTGTACACCTGTATAAAAACTTCCTGCGCCACATCTTCTGCCTCCTGCATATCCTGTACAATACCCAGAATGGTATTATAGACCATATCCTGACAGCTTTCCACCAAATGGCGAAAAGCCTGCTCGTTACCGGCCTTTAATTGCGGAATAAGGTCTTCTTGGTTCAAACAGGGTTTAATTAAGCGGTTAGACGGCTCAACCTACAAAATCCTTCGCCTGTGTAATAATTTTTTTCTTTCCCGGCGGCTGTGGCTAACTTGCCCCTGAAACCTTTTTATCAACTGTTTAACAGCCTGTAAATCATTATAAAGCAACAGGCCAGTACGAAAAGGTATCTGTTAGCATTATGAATAAACCACTGATTATCTGCCTCATCCTTTTCATTTGCCTCGGCCAAGCGGGTGCGCAAAGCTATCAGTCAACCTATGGTTCTGCTTATGCGGGAAGTACCAGTATAAAAAACAACCCGGCTTCTTCCATTAATTCCGCCTACAAATGGGACCTGACCCTCTTTACGGCACAAGCCAGGTTAAGTACCAATTCACTTTTCCTGAGGAATGATTCGGTATTTTTAAATGGAGGTTCACTGAGACGATTTCTGCATAATAATTTAGATATCAGCCTGCTCAATTTTTCATACAAACCCAATAACAAACATGCTTTTGCATTTAACCTGAGGGCCAGAAGCTATAACCATGTTCGTATCGCTCCTATATTCGCCAGCGATTCTATTTACAGTATCCACGACTTTATGTTGCAAAACAGAACCACAGCTTATCTCGAAGGCTTTGTTACACATTCCGGATGGTTGCAAGGTGATTTTAACTATTCACGGGTGTTGAGTGAAAACCATAACAGCAAACTTACAGGAGGTATTACCTTACAGGTAATGAAAAATATTTCGGCTGCATATGGCCGCGTAAGCAAAATGAGTTATCTCGAATCGAAAACTTCTACTGATACTGTTTACACTTTTGTTACTGGTGGAGGTACATTTGGATATTCATCAAACTACGATGAAACATCATCAGGAACATCCTCCACTGTAAAAGATTTTTTAAAAAATACAGTAACGAATTTCGGGCTCAGTCTTGGTGTTGAATATTTATTGTATGCAGAAGCTGCCAATTCCTATCAGCAAAATAATGCGCTAAATTATCAATGGAAAATCGGTGTTTCATTGATGGATATTGGAGCCAGTCGTTATAAATCGAGTGAATTCAGTTCACAGTTCAGGAATATTGATCCGGGTATTACAGATATTACGATGGATCAAAAATTCATGAACATACAAAGCGGCCGCGATCTCCGAGACTCTCTTGCTACTGTTTTTACCAGTGCGGATAGTGTAAATAAAAAATTCAAGATCGGAAGTCCGACAAGACTGGTTATTAATGTGGATCGTGCTTTTGGTAACAACTTATATGTAAATGCCGATCTGAATATTAACCTTCATGGAACATCGGGTTATAAGAAACTGCTTACAAGAGAGATCAATTTATTAACTATAACTCCAAGATGGGAAACCATTAACTGGGGGTTTTATTTACCCATACAATATAATAGCCAGAGGCAGTTTCACATTGGTGTCGCATTAAAAGCAGGTCCACTGGTATTAGGTATTCATAACCTTCAATGGGTAAAACAAATAAAAAATCTTAGCGGAGGCGGTTACCTCATGTTAAGTATTCATCCGTTTAATAAGAAGAAAATCATTAGCAAACTGGATTGCCCGCAATGATGTCCGAAGAACTCCTTTGGAGAATGGTGAGGAGTGAATAGTGAGTAATGAGCATGTTTTACTGACTACTCACTACTGAATCCTGGCTTAAGCAATCATCTGCCCTTGCACTCCTGTAAGCTGACCAACCGGGGGGAATCGAAAATCGAGTTTTGAAAATTTTTCTTTCAGTTTTGCGAGTATTTCGAAACTCAGGGGGTTATGAATCAATTCTATGACTGCAGAAAAACGTTTTAGCTTTTGGATATCATCCGGATCGATAGAGGAGGATAGAATAGCAAATCGAACAGAAGGAAAAATATAGGCATATTTCTCTGCAAATATTTCCATGAACTCCCATCCATCCATTACCGGCATATGAAGATCGAGGAACACCAGTTCGGGAATGTCTGATGGCCCTTTACTATTGAGTAAAAAACTGTCGAATACCTGTAATGCTTTTAAACCATTACCGGCTGTAATTACTTCTCCGGCAAATCCTGTTTTACCGATCATTTTGCTCGATACAAACAGCGAGATTTCATCATCATTTACAACCATTACCTTCCTGAACATATACTTTGTTTTAGGTTATCAATCCCTCTTCAAAGCGGGTAACAATGAAGCTATTAGGGGATATCGGATTTTAAACCTTCAATCAGCTAAACAGTATAGCTGGTTTCTGTAACAAAGTACGTTTGTAAATAAGCCTTTCGCAATAACGATTTCTTTTAAAAAAAGGTAGAAACACGTATACAACAGGTAGGGTAATTACTACATATGAAATCGGCTGAAAATACATTGGGCCCCAATTGCATCTTAGATTAAAATGCAATTGGGGGCCCATGCTATTCACCTAATCTACTTATTAATTCAACCCACCCTTACGTGTAGCTTTTGTTGGATTGGGCCATTCACCTGGTTTACCTGTTCTTGGATTAATTGGCAATACACTTTTCTCACGTGAAGTTTTTGAACCGTCTTCGCTTGCCATATATGCAAGGATAGCCGTTAAGATGGCATTATTGCGTACATCATCAAACACAATCTTATCGTAAGTATCGCGGTTGGTGTGCCATGTATAGTTGCCATATGACCAACCTATTGAACTCAGCGAAAATGCTGGTGCCCCTGCTGCAAGGAAAGAGGCAAAATCTGATCCACCACCACCGGGCGCACCAGGAAAATTAGTGTTGATGTGCCGACGGATATCACCAGGCACTCTCGCTAACCAGCGATTGATGTATTCATAAGAATGTAAAAAACCTTGTCCTGAAATATTACTTACACGACCTGTTCCGTTATCCTGGTTAAACAATACCTGCATATTATTTACAATCCCAGGATGATCTTCCACAAATGCACGAGATCCGTTCAATCCCTGTTCCTCACTTCCCCAATGACCCACCAGGATGGTTCTTTTCGGATTGGGTAATACTTTTTTCAGGATACGCATTGCTTCCATCATGGTTAAAGTACCTGTTCCATTATCGGTTGCACCTGTACCACCGTCCCATGAATCGAAATGCGCAGACAGGATCACATACTCATCAGGTTTTTCAGATCCTTTTATTTCAGCAATCGTATTAAACGTTGGTTGTACACCGGTTTCTTTAGAATCTGCACGAACACTGATCTGTGGTTTACTACCCGATTCTGTTAAACGAAACAACAAACCATAATCTTCCAGTGCCAGATCAATCGTTGGTGTTTTCTTTGTGTTTGCACTGAAAATTTTATTTACGCCAAAACCATTCGACCAGTTACACTGTACAAGTCCTAATGCACCTGCATTTTCCAGTACCACTGCCAGTGTTCGTGCATTATAACCAGTTTTGGAAATTCTTTTTGTCCAGGCCTGGGTCTGTTCCGTTCTTTGTTTTTTCATTTTTTCAATCGACTCTTTTGTACCAAACTCACCCCAGTTATAATCAGGGCGTCCTGTTGGCTGAGGCATCGACACCAGTACAAATTTCCCTTTTACCGCAGGTAACCATTGCTGGAAAGCAAGTGAATCTGCGAGATCAGGTATAATCACTATTTCACCTGTTACAGCTTTTCCGCCAGTACTAGGGCTCCACGCTAATTGTGTGCCTTCCAGCGATTTGGTCCAGGGAGCCACCATATCAATATGGGTAATTCCGCGATCCCATCCGCGCCATTCGCCCCATTTTTCATTGCGGGCGGTTATGCCCCATCCGGTATATTTAGCCACAGCCCAATCATTGGCCTGTTTCATTTTGGAGCTACCCACCAAACGCGGACCGATACCATCCATTAATTCATGTGCCAGTTTTTCCAGTTGCGAATTCTCCGTTCCCTCTTTCACAATGGCATCAACAGTTGCATCTTTTATAGATTGAGGTGCGCCACCACCGGGTCGCTGTGCAATGGTCACAGATGTGGTAAACATTGCAGCCGTAACAAAAAGCGATGCCATATACCTGATACGGCCGTATCGTGAAAAGGTTGTTTTGCTTTTCATGCCCGTAAGATAGCCAAACAGCGGCTAAAGCAGAAGCATAGACAGCCATTTTGGGGATGAACGGATGTACAGAATCACAGCACTG
Organism: Bacteroidota bacterium; assembly: GCA_049324295.1. Classification (GTDB taxonomy): domain Bacteria; phylum Bacteroidota; class Bacteroidia; order Chitinophagales; family Chitinophagaceae; genus Sediminibacterium. The sequence goes on along the minus strand of JBMOKQ010000007.1, from coordinate 9,748 downwards.
AAGGTTAGGTCACAACATCTGCTCTACTAACAAAAGGGTTCAGATAAATTGATTGTGTAAACCCGAAGATTCTCTGTGTCCTTCTGTGTCTTCGTAGCAATAAATTATCATATAAAGTTGTTTGCCACTGAATACACAAAAGGAAACAGAAAATTCATTTTTCTTTTTTCTGCCTCTTCATCCCTATTCCTTCAATATATGCCGTATTAAATGTATAACGGTTATGATGCATATTTTGAAGGAACGTTTCTAGTGCATCATGAATCGATGCCATATTTTGAGGTCTTGCTTTCCTGATATCTTCATGCGAAATACGTAACGCTTTTGTATAAGTTACAAGTGTATCCCATGTGCCGGGTTTTGGAAAACTGACCACACAACTCGTGCTCTCCATTTTCTTGTAAGGCCAATAATGCCAGCCAATATTATTTTTCTGAAGCAGTTTTCTGAAAGAGAGTATCCAGCGGTCATCATTTTCCCCTGTTTCACCTACATAAATGGGTACCTGGTAACGCTCACGAAAATCAACATATTCCTGTATTACATCCTGCGTGGTATCGGTCCAGTATTTATGGAAACTGTATACCAGTTTAGTATCGAAAGGTTTTGAAAACATACTGAATTTGGAGGCCCACTGTGCACCTTCCAAAAAAACCAGGTGGTTCTTATCTACCTGCCTGATCGCTTTTACGATACGCTTGTACAGCGGTTCCAGCAGGGGATTGAGTTTGTCCTGCTCAAAAAAGTGTGCAATAGGTTCGTTGAGTAAATCATAGCCAAGTATAATGGATTCATTGCGATAACGTGTGGCAATCCGTTTCCAAATATCAATTGTTTTCTGCTGACAGCCACTGTCTGTATAAAGAAAAGGATATCCGTAACTGTTATCAATATTGTCTCCTGTTTGGCCGCCCGGGGCTCCATGCATATCGAGCAGTAAGTACAACTTGTATTTTTTACACCAGCTAACCACTTTGTCCATATAATAAAAACCACGAGTGCTGTCGTTTACTCCCAGATAAGACTCATTTGTGAACAATCGATAATCAAAAGGCAGACGTACAGAATTAGAACCCATTTCTTTTAAAAGACGGATATCAGTTTCAGTAATATAATTATCAAGATAGCTTTTCCAGAAATTTGTATTGGCAGATGGGCCAATCAATTCCAATAACACCTGTTCTATCATCCACGGGGCATTCACTTTTTCAAACTTGAACATATAACCTTCCGGTAGCAACCAGTTACCCAGGTTAGTGCCTTTGATAAGCATTGGTTGCCCATTGGCATCAATAATCTCTTTTCCACGAACACCGATAAAACTATTTTGGGAATAAGAAGAGAGGAAAAAACATAACAATACAAGTAAGAACAGGTTTCGCATGGCAATAAGCTTATACAGAACAATGTACTAATAAAAATATGGATTATGAAAAGCCTTGCCTGCTCATAGTTGATATTTCATTACGCTGCACAATGACTTTGGTACCGCTTGTCACTAAAAAAGGAGTATCCTAACAAAAAATAGTCATTACAAAATATTAATTGTATTTTTGACACTTTAAATTAAGTCAGAGAGATAAATGTTATAATAACAGGTACATATAGCGTGGACTACTAGCTCTGGAGGACCTTATATGGCAGTATATTGGTTATTATTAAGCACCAGGAAGCCTCCAAAACGGGGGTTTCTTTATTTGCAAAATACAGGTATTGCGATGAAGTGATTCAGGCTTACCAAAGCAACTCTCGTAAATCAATTAGCTTTCTTTCCGTCGGTACTCGTTTGAGTATTGGTGCGCTTCGATTTGTCAATACCTGAAACTATTGAAAATTACCAAGGTATTCAAAAATGAATTGCTCCTCCATATAGTACCGTTGATGATGCCCATCTGATTTACCATTGATTTTTACTTCTATCGGCATATTCTTTTTCAGAATGCCCAGCTGGTATGACTGGGTTCGTTTGGGATACCAGTTATATTTCGGGCCATTAAAATGCAATTCCAGTTCTTCCATATATTTTATTTGCAGGAAATCAATTCCAACAGTGGTAAGTACCTGGGTATACAGGTTGGTCTGCTCTTTCCATGCAAACAATTTATCTTTTTCATTTTCTGAAAAATCGTCAAGAAGAAATATTAGTGAGTACCTGTTCAAATCTTCATACCCATCTGCTTTTTCAGGTAGGTAAAGTTTATCGTTCTGAATATAGCCACTTGTTGATTTTTTCAGGCCATCGCAACCAGTCTCTTCCATTCTCAATGAGGTGATCTCCCTTTGCAAACATACTTGCATTTTTATACACCTGCACCACACTCAATGGCGCTTCAAATTTCTTTCGGCATTCTTTTTCATTGGTTCAAGTTATGACAAGAACGGCTAACCAGAAATATTAAGGCTCCCCGTTCGTTTGTTCATGCTCAAACATTGAAAACTGCCTGTTACTTAGCCTACGTTAGTTTGTTGAAATGACAACCCCGTTTCCCATTTCCAGGATGAGCTTATCATATCTTCCAAACCCAATGCTGCTTTCCATCCTAATACTGAATTGGCTTTTGAAACATCAGCATAAATACATTCAATATCTCCTGCTCTTCGATCACCAATTTGAAAATTCAATTTTGTTCCGGTAATTTTCTGAAAAGCATTTATTAACTGTAATACTGAAAAACCGTTACCTGTACCGAGATTAAATACGTCAAAAGCAGATTCATTTTTATTGTTTATCAGTCGTTCAGCAGCACGTATATGAGCTTTAGCCAGATCTTCTACATGAATAAAGTCGCGGATACAGGTACCGTCAGGTGTGTTATAATTGTTTCCATATACTGTGAGTTTTTCTCTTTTGCCTATACCTGTCTGTGTAATATAAGGCATCAGGTTATTGGGTATTCCTCTGGGCAACTCTCCTATTAAAGCAGATGCATGTGCACCTACAGGGTTAAAATACCGCAATGCAATTGCGTGTATAGATCCAGTTGCAGTAATACTTTCCAATATATCTTCTCCCATTTGTTTTGAACTTCCATATGCTGACAATGCCTTCTTAAAAGGGGTTTTTTCTGTTACAGGAAGTTTGTCGGGTTCTCCATAAACAGTAGCGGAAGAAGAAAACACAATATTCTTTACCTCGTTTTTTTCCATGAGCAATAACACATTGACCAGTGATCCGAGGTTATTCTGATAATACTTTAGCGGATGCAAAACAGATTCGGACACTGATTTTAGTGCTGCAAAATGAATCACTGTTGCTATTTCGTGTTTTTCGAAAAGAACCGATATTGCTTCATAATTACACACATCTATCTGGTAAAATACAGGCTCCCTATTTGTAATTTCCCGAATGCGTGATAATACAAAAATGTCTGAATTACTTAGGTTGTACACAATAATTACATTGAATCCGGTCTGCAATAACGCTACTACCGTATGAGATCCTATGTAACCCAGTCCACCAGTTACCAATATGTTTTTCTCCACTTTTTGGATATTATTATTCGGTATCACTTGTGCATTCAGGGCTATTTGAAGAATATGTACAAGATTGTTACCGCTGTGTTACGTTAGAGGTATTTACCAAGTATTGCAGTTAAAATTTCTTTTTTTTCCTGATATACTTTTAATAATGCAATCTGGTTTTGAGCCCGTACCATATTATGTTTACTGTATCTTGCCTGATAATATACATCACCATTTATATAATCACTTAAAAAGCGGAGTGCCTGCATATATATCATAAATTCTCCGGCATATATAAAATGTTCTTTTTCCTGAGATGTCAATTCTTCACCCATTTCACTCAGGTATCCTGCTGTAATGGCTTCGAAGAATTCAGATCTTACTAATACTTTACTTATATCTTCTTCGTCTTCACTACAAGGAGAAAGATAGGTTCTGAACATATCACCCAGGTCGCTTATGAAATAACCGGGCATCACTGTATCTAAATCAATTACACACAAACCCTTATCCAGATTATTAAACAACACATTGCTTATTTTTGTATCATGATGTGTTACCCTCAATTTAAACTCAGGGCTTTTCTTAATTCTTTCATACGTTTCTGTAATAAATGCCCAGCTTTTTAGTTGCTCACTCAACGCAGCACATTCTGCTACCCTTTCCTGGTTTCCTGTTTCAAGCGTAGTTAAAAAATGGTTATACCTTAAATCAAGATCATGAAATGCCGGGATCGTTATTTTAAGTTTTGTTACATCAATTCCTGTAAGATTTTTTGTGAACCTTCCGAATTGCACGGCGGCCTCGAAAGCCTGTTGAGGAGTTTCTACAATGTCTTTCGAATATGATCCCGACACAAATGGAAAAGCCCTGAAAAAATCTTCTTCATTAGTGTATACCATCGATTTCCCATTAACAGCCTGCAATGGAGAAACAAATAAATAATCTGGGTTATGTAATCTTAAAAACCCGGCGATTAAATCAATATTTTGTTCAATATCGCCGGGTTTTTTAAACACATGTGTATTAATCTTCTGTACAATAAAAGCATTGCCATTTTCAGAAATTTTCCAGGTATTGTTTATCAATCCACTACCAAAAGTTTCTACTACCAATGACTTTTCTACAATTCCATACTGGTTTAATACTGATTCTAGCATGTATGTTCTCTTAATTAAACATTCTAATATTCATCATTCAAAGCAAAAACCGGCTTACGATACATCCATTGCCCGCCTGTGAAATCGGGAAACTCAATTGTCTCATTTCCTTTTTCGATAGACATTTCGCTTAATGGAGTGATGGCACTCCAGGCTGCTGCATCGTACACATCCATTGCGGTTGGCGCATTTCGTTTTATTGATTCAACAAAAGAATGAATAACATAAAAATCCATACCTCCATGTCCTGAACCCTGTGCTTCCTTGCTCCATTTTGCCCAGAGTGGATGATCGTATTTATCGAGCCAAGTTTTAGCGTCGTCCCACTGGTGTGGTTTGGGAGATTTACCTTCAATATAAATTCCTCTATTCAAATCCATCCACAACCCTTCCGTTCCCTGTACGCGGAATCCAAGAGAATAGGGTCTTGGCAAATTGGTGTCGTGCTGTAACAAAATTGTTTCTCCATTTGCACAGCCGATTGATGTTGTTACCACATCACCCAGTTTAAAACTTATTTTAGCATTGGGATGATCAGGTCCGCATTTCTTTATTACGTGCTGATGCAAACCCCTTGCTTTGGTAGAAAAAGAGGCGAGGTTAATAAATCTGTTTCCCCGGTTAATGTTGATACAATGCGCAATAGGGCCAATACCATGTGTCGGATATAAATCTCCATTTCGATATATTGAATGATGTGTTCTCCAACGTGCTTCACTCCATGCTTTGTCGCCTATTTCGCATCCACCACCGTATGGTTTTGTGCCATCATTAAATTTTACGTCTCTTAAATCATGTTGATAGCCGCCCTGCAGATGAATCATTTCACCAAACAAACCCTGTCTCACCATATTCAAAATGGCCATTACATCTCTGCGATAACATACATTTTCCAGCATCATTACATGCACCTTGTATTTCTCGGCTGCCTTTACTACATCCCAATGATCCTGTAATGTAATACCGATCATTACTTCGCTACCAACATATTTTACCCCGGCTTCTATCGAACCAATAATCATTTCTTTATGCCATTCCCATGGGGTTGCTATGATAATACCATCTATGCCACCTTTTATTTCAAGCATTTTTTTCCAGGCATAGATATCGCCTGTAAAAATTTGGGGCATTTTTTTCCCACTCTTTACAATCATATCTTTTGACCGTGTAAGCATTCTGTCATCTATATCACAAATAGCAACTAACTCCACATCATTTCTTCGTAGTACAAGGTCAAGATGATTCTGACCTCGCAGACCAACGCCAATCATGGCCATTTTTATTTTTGTATCGGCTGCCGAAGCAAATAATTCACCCGCCGGCAATATTGCCAGCGTTGCAGCAGCAAGTCCTGTGTTTTTTACAAATTCCTTCCTGTTCATTGTGTTTAATTTTTATTGTTATGGCAAACTGGTAAAATCAATTGTTGGAGCAACACCTGTAGCCGTCCTCGTAAACATGGTTCCCGGTGTTACGTTATTGGCAAAGAACCCTCCGTTTTGCAAAAAGAATTTTCCATTTTCTACTCCACCTGCAAAATCCATTCGTTGTTTGTTGGCTCCTGTTGCGTCAACTGTAAACTTAAATGCCGTTACTTCGTTCCATATACCAGCTGCCGTTCTTATCCATTGATTTGACCATTGTGCTTTCCGACCCATATACCCGTTGTAATCGTAAAAATTTTCAAGAAACCCATGAAAATTGGTGAGATGCTTATTCGTGTTTGGTCTAGTGAATGTAGCCATCAATTTCCAGCTACCTGTTTCAGGTGCTAAAAACCATGAAGTATATACTGTATTACCTGCACCATCAGGTTTTCCATGCGTAAGAAATTTATATGTAGTTCCTGCCTGCCAGTTAAAAATCATATAGCTCTGCCCTCCTGTACCTTCTCCACCAAACCTTCCCGCTGTTACATCCGTACCTTTTCTTACTAAAGTTGTTTGACCGGCAGATGGGTCCCAGACAGAAAAAAGTATGCGTCTTTCACTGACCGAATTCACCTGGATACCAAAATAGCCTTCTCCAAAACCATTGGCCATAAAGTAGGACCCTATTTTATCCTCACCAACTGGAACAGTGAGTTCGCTATAAAAGTATTCGATATCACCCGATGGTATTGTATAACTTAAATGACATGACGGTCCTCTTCTTGACCAGTAATAATTAGCTGCATCATTTGCAAAAATGAGATTGGAGGTTGTAGCTGTACCTCCGATCATGATGTCTGATACTTCTGCGAATGAAGTTCCTGTTTTGCTAACTCCCTGTAAATCTACTTTCACATATCCGACAGTAGTAATGTTTACTGTTCCGACATAATATGTTTTTAAAGTATTTCCGGCAATGTTAACAGTGAATACGGTTCCATTCACCAATACTTTTACCGCACTACTTGCTGAGGGATCAGTTTTTGCTTTGATGGCTATCGCCAACTGACCAGTCTGTCCTACTTTGAAATAAACACTTACAGTAGTAGCTGTTGAGGTCCAATTTGATAACCCATTTTCGTTAATTTTTTCAGTAAATCTGCCAGCTGATTGTGTTATGTAACTGTTACCTCCAATTGGAACGGCAATATTGGTTGCCGGAGTAACAACCGATGGAGATGATGCACCGGGGGCTGTTATTTTATCTTTTTTACAAGCCGCCGTTAATGCAAAAGCAAGTAACAGAACACCGGCTGATACAGAAAACACATTATTCATAAACATTGCTGATCTTTTTAATGTTAAATAGAGGTAAGAAAAACCCCGGCCAGATGACCGGAGTTGTTTGCCTAGAAACCTGTCGAACTTGTGAGAAAAAATTTCGGAATATTTCAAAAGAAGATTATTCACCAGCATTATTTTGTTGTAAACACATCAATTTCTGCCAGAAATGTATGATTGGTACCTGTCACCTGTGGCGTTAATGCTGTTATTTTTAAATACCGATAGGCATTTTCAGATGAAACAGGAAAGCTTTGAAAATCGTTTGTTATCGCGAAATTAAAATTGCCCAAACTGGTAAAGCTGGTGCCATCTACACTTCCTTCTATCTTGAATGTTTTCATCCCAACTGTGTTTGGGGTACCTGCTCTCTGGCGATTTGCAATGTCTACAGCAACAATGTTCTTTTTATTTTTCATATCAATCAGTACCCAGTGCGGATACGGTACTACCACTGAATAATCAGTATGCCAGTAAGTGGTAATATTTCCATCAATAGTGGCTGATGCTTTCCCGGTATTCTCCCAGCCATCTGGTGTTTCACTATCTGCAGTTGCGGTCCAGCCGGTTTTATCAGCTTTTGCAACGGTTGATTTGTCTTCAAAGAGAACAGCTGCCGATTTATTACAGGCTACAGTTGTTGCAAGACCTGAAGCAAGCATCGCTATGTATATTAATTGTTTGTTTTTCATTTGTAATTTTTTATTTTGGAATAATCACTTTCCTGTTTGTGATGACAACAATAACAGATTAAGGGTTTTGTGTCAGGTTAGGATTTTTTGCCCTTTCACTTTCAGGTATAAAAAACACTACCCTGTTATCTGCTGCCGTAATAGTTTGGTTAATATTATTTGGCGTAACATTTAATGCATGTGTACCCGGGTAGTTACGTATTACTGAACGGCCGTTCCGGAATAAATCATAAGCACGGTGTCCTTCAAAAGCCAACTCCAACCATTTTTCCTCTAATACAATATCCAGCGCCGACTTAGCATTCAGTGTAATACTTGCTATAGTGTGTAGTGCTGTACCTGTAAGACCGGCTCTTTGCCTGAGTAGATTTACATCATCTAAGGCCAGTTGTGTATTTCCTAATTTAGCATTGGCTTCAGCGCGTATTAAATACATTTCTGCAAGCCGGAGATATACCGGAGAACTCAGGTTTATAATACCTTCCTGCAAGTTGTACTTATTCATATAATACATAGGTGTATTGGGTGTAAGTCTTGTATTATATTGTAATACTCCGTTTATCCTGTAAGGAGAAATAAATACCTGTCTTTTATCCGCAGTATTTGTGCTGACAAAATCATAATACTTTTTTGAAGCGTATATTTCTCCCCAGCCACTTTGTGCCTGGCCGGCAGGATTTCCGCTCGCGTCGCCACTATAATACATTGAGCCAATTGCAGAGAAATCCTGATCCTCAGTTTTTGTATGACGGATACAGAAAATAGTTTCGCTGTTTCCCTCCGGGGCCATTTTAAAATAATTGGGATACTCTCCTTGTGACAACAATGTGTACTTGCCTGAATTAATAACTTTATCAGCAAACTCTATTGCCTTTGCGTTATTCTCCATATACAGATGAACCCTGGATAGTAATGCATTCGCCACCTGTTTTGATGCAAAAGGGTTAGCTTTTGGTTGTGTCATCATATCTGCGGCATTGGTGAGGTCTGCAATCACAGATGCATACACATCTTTTACTTTACTTCTTCCAATAGTAAGTTTTTGTTCTTCTGTGAGGTCTTCTTTTAAAATTGGTACACCCGGATTATCTCCTCCGTTTTGCGGATAAGGTCTTCCAAATACTCTTACCAGGTTAAAATGCATCATAGCCCGTAAAAAAAGATTCTCTCCTTTTAGCTGACGAAGATCTGCTGAACTGTTATCGGGTATAGCCGCAATAATTTTATTAGCCGCACCTATTACAAAATAGGCTTGTACCCAAAAATTAGTAGCATGTCCTGATGTAGTAATATGATTGTACCTGTAAGCCCTTGACAGATCATCTGACGAATTTTGCCCCTGTGCAATTTCATCGGTTGGATATTCCATTAAAAAATGGCTGCTTCGAACATATGCCGGGTTTCGCAGCACTGCATAAGTTCCAATGGTTGCAGTTTCAATATCGGCAGCATTGGTGAGAGCTGAATTTTCATCGATAGCTGTTGACGGCTCAAAGTTTTTCTTGCACGCAGTAAGTGACAGTGCAAGTGTAACCGTGAGTATGATAGATTTATAATTATACATATGATTCGCTTTTTTATTTTTAGAATGAAACGCTTAGAGCCTGTTTAAAATTTATTCAATAAAAGTTTTATGGCGGATAATTTGACCATTTCTTCGGAAGATTCCATAAGGAGTTCATAATTCCTGCATAATCTTCTGTCATTGTCAAACCATGCAAAG
>JBMOKQ010000006.1:0-25901 GCA_049324295.1 Bacteroidota bacterium | reverse complement strand
AAAAGCAGCCTAAAACTGCTTTTTTCTTCACTTTCCTACTGATATGTTATGTGGAGCATATCAACAGCTAACAAGCAAACAAAATAAAGGGGCTGACTTAAAATTTTACTTTTAAGACAGCCCCTTTCAATTTTTTTAAACCTTGTGGTTTGTAACTTGCAGCTTAACTCCTGCTGTCATAGTTTTTTCACCACAATATTTCTATACCATACATGATCGCCATGATCCTGTAAAGCAATATGTCCCTTGAAATTTTTACCAAATGCAGGCATTGATTTGAATTTGCTGTTCGTAATCAATTTGGTCCATTCTTCATCACCATAAGTGGTAGTGAGAACAGATTCGCCATTGAGCTTCAACTCCAGTTTACCACGATTGCTGATGATTTCTGCTGTGTTCCATTCACCAACAGGTTTGGTAACGCCTTCTTTACCTGCTACTAAATCGTATAAGTTACCAGCACGGTGTTTATTGATTTTTGCATCAGCATGTCCATCATTATCCAATACCTGCATCTCAGGACCCGTGTACCATACGTATTTGTATTTAGAGGGATCGTTCTGTACCCAGAAAATAATACCGCTATTGCCATTTTTAGCAATCTTCCAGTCGAGCTTCAGGTGAAAATTTTCAAGTTCCAGTTCATGAACAATATCACCGCGTCCATTTCTGTCGGATGCATCCAGGTGCAGCGTACCATCTTCTACTTTCCAGGAGCTGCCCAAAATATCTTTTCCATAAGTGGTCCAGCCTTTGGTGGTTTTACCATCAAACAAAGAAATCCATCCTTTTTTTTGTGGAATGGGTTTTATGGGTACTGTTGAACCTGATTCAGGTATAGTATTACTCAATACAAATACACTGATAAGAGCAGTGGTTAACCAGTTGTGCAACATCTTTTATTTCTTTAAAAGGAAAATATATTTTACCATGGCTTTGGCATCCTCTTCTGTAACAGCCGGATGGGCAGTCATCGGAACAGAACCCCAAACACCCTGTCCGCCTTTAATAATTTTACCGGCAAGTAAGGTTATATTCTCATCTGTATTTTCATACTTTGCGGCTACCTCTTTATACGATGGACCAATTAATTTATCACCAACTTTATGACAGGTTAAACAGTCTGATTTGCCAATCAGTTCCAATCCTTTTACATAATCAGGATTACTGCTGAGATCATCAGAAGCAGTTGTTGCAACAGGCGCCGCTGCGCTGTCTTTTTTCTCTTCACTACCTCCGCAAGCTGCCATCAGGGCCAGCAGGGAAAGGGATACTAGGTATTTTTTCACGGTTTTATTGTTTTGGTGGTTTGGTTATTCGTGAATGGTTAATCGTGAATGGTGAAAAAAGTATTCACCCTTCATTATTCCCGCTAAGTTATTCATTGATTCCCAGAATACGTCTATTGAAATTTTCATCAGACCCTGTTCCGGCAAAATCATCAAATGCTTTATCGGTTACTTTGATAATATGTTTTTTAATAAAGGGGGCTCCTTCTGCAGCACCTGTTTCAGGATGTTTAATGGCACATTCCCATTCCATCACAGCCCAGCCTTTGTAATCATAAGCGGCGAGTTTACTAAAGATGGCACCAAAATTAACCTGGCCATCACCCAGTGAACGGAAACGCCCGGCACGATTAACCCAGCTTTGGTAACCACCGTATACACCCTGTTTACCACTTGCATTAAACTCGGCATCTTTTACATGAAACATACGTATACGTTCATGATAATGATCAATATAACTGAGATAATCAAGACATTGTAACACAAAATGCGATGGATCATATAACAAACAGGCCCGTGGATGGTTGTTTACTTTCTCCAGGAACATTTCATAACTGATGCCATCATGTAAATCTTCACCAGGATGTATTTCATAACAAAGATCTATACCGTTGGTATCAAAAACATCCAGTATGGGCTTCCACCTGTTGGCGAGTTCTGTAAACCCTGTTTCAACCAGTCCGGCCGGACGTTGTGGCCATGGGTATACCGTATGCCATAATAATGATCCGCTAAAAGTAGCGTGTGCATTCAATCCAAGATGAGCAGATGCCTGGGCGGCATATTGCAATTGCTGTACGGCCCATTCGGTTCTTGCTTTGGCATTTCCCCGTACATTTTCCGGTGCAAATCCATCGAACATCACATCATAGGCCGGATGAACTGCTACCAGTTGTCCCTGTAAATGTGTGGAGAGTTCTGTAATCTGTAATCCTGCCGCTTCCACAATACCTTTTATTTCATCGGCATAGGTTTTACTTTCTGCTGCTTTTTTCAAATCAATACAACGGGCATCCCAGGTAGGAATCTGTACACCGGTAAAACCCAGCGATGCAGCCCATTTACAAATACTTTCCAAAGAATTAAACGGTGCCGCATCTCCCATGAACTGTGCAAGAAAAATACCAGGGCCTTTGATGGTGGTCATAAAATAATATAAATGAGCAATTAAAAAATCAAAAATCAAAAGTTGAAATTCAAGTAGAAGTAGTCTAATTTTTGAATTTCGACTTTTAATTTTTTAATTATATCCTGTATTCTGTCCATTTAACATCCGACACAGCAGAAGCTACCACATTATCAATAAATGCCATTCCTCTTAAACCGTCGTTGGTATTGGGGAAGTCGAGCATTTCTGCGGTTGGGGTAGTACCATCTATACGTGCTGACAATGTTAATGCGAAATTGCGGTATATATTGGCAAATGCTTCCAGATACCCTTCCGGATGTCCGCCCGGTGTTCTGCAGTTATGTGTGGCGAATGAGCTGAGCCTGTCGCCATAATTTCCGCCTGCACGTAAGATCTGCGTGGGCTGATCGAGCCATTTTACCAGTAAGGTATTGGGTTCGTGCTGTGCCCATTCAAGTCCACCCTTCTCTCCATATACACGAATCTTCAGTGCGTTTTCTTCACCTGCGGCTACCTGTGAAGCCATGAGTACACCACGTGCCCCGTTGCTCATACGAAGTAATACATTGCCATCATCATCGAGTAAACGTCCTTCCACCAATGCATTCAGATCGGCACAGAGGTGAGTGATTTCTGCACCGGTAATATATTCGGCCAGATGTGCAGCATGTGTGCCAATATCGCCCATGGCGCCGGCTTTACCCGATTTTTTTGGGTCTGTTCTCCAGGCGGCCTGTGCATTTCCTTCTCTTTCAGATAATTTGCTTAGCCATCCCTGCGGATATTCCACCCACACTTTCCTGATTTTACCCAGCACACCACCAACTACCATGGCACGTGCCTGTTTTACCATCGGATATCCTGAATAGGTATGCGTTAAACAAAGGGTTAATCCTGTTTCCTGTACTTTCTGGTGAAGCTGGCGGGCCTCATCAAGTGTAAAGGCAATAGGCTTTTCTATTACTACATGAAAACCATGATCGAGCGCCATCATGGCCGGTGCAAAATGCGCAAAGTTGGGTGTAACGATTGTTACAAAATCCATGCGTTTATCGGAAGGTAACTGGCTCTCTTTGGTAATCATTTCTTCATAATTCAGGTAAATCCTGTCTTCGGGAAGAAATAGTGAATGGCCGGAGTCTTTTGCAATATCGGGGTTGATACTGAGGGCACCGCAGCAAACTTCAATTAAACCATCCATATTGGCTGCCAGCCGGTGAATGGCACCGATGAATGCATCTTTACCACCACCCACCATACCCATCCTGAGTTTTCGGTTCATGTGATTTTATTTTATAGGTTCAGGTTATTGCTGAAATGATTTCAGGAATGTAAGGTTATTAAAAAAATGGAAGCTGGAGAAATTTTGATGAATGAAAACAGAAAATGAAAAATGAACAACTGTTCGTATTGGCTTATTTCAGCAGCTTATCAAGACATTTTTTTTCGCACTTTTTTTTAAAAAATAAAAATTACATTTAGTGGCTTATTTTAACTAACAACTTAAAACGATATGCAAGCCACTCCCCAACGTCAACAATTGTTTGTTGCCAGCTGCCTGGCATTATTGGTAACTTCTCTTTCATTTGGTATTCGTGCTGGTATTCTTGGTCGTCTTGGTGTAGAATTTGAACTGAATGCCGCACAATTAGGAACCATTGCCGCCACAGCTTTCTGGGGTTTTCCGTTAGCGGTGGTAATTGGTGGCTTTGTTGTTGATATAATTGGTATGAAAAGACTGCTCATCATTGCATTTCTTTTTCATTTAGCCGGTATAGTGCTTACTATTTTTGCCGGCGGGTACTGGACACTTTTTATATCAACCCTATGTGTAGGTATTGCAAACGGAACCGTTGAAGCGGCTTGTAATCCATTAGTGGCCACCATTTATTCCGATAATAAAACAACCAAACTCAATCATTTCCATTTATGGTTCCCGGGAGGTATTGTAATTGGTACCCTCATTGTTTACTTTTTGGATAAAGCAGGTATTGGCTGGCAGGTACAGGTGGGACTTATGTTAATTCCTACTGTTCTCTATGGCTACCTGTTCAGCAAGCTCAGTTTCCCGGTTACAGAAAGGGTAGCGAGTGGTGTATCTACGGCAGAAATGTATAAATCATTACTCAATCCTTTGTTCATTTTTATGATTATACTGATGTTCGGTACGGCTATTACCGAACTCTTCACCGGTCAGTGGATCGACGTATTACTGAAAAATGTTTCCGACAACGCCATTTTATTATTAACGATTGAAACGGGTATCATGGTACTGGGTCGTGCATTTGCAGAGCCTGTGGTGCATCGCTTTTCTCCTGCTGGTGTATTGTTCATTTCCGCTATTTTATCGGCAGCAGGTTTATACCTTATGGGTCATACTACAGGTAATATGCTTTTTGTGGGAGCCATTGTATTTGGTATGGGTGTTTGTTATTTCTGGCCCACCATGCTGGGTTTCGTTTCCGAAAACCTGCCTAAAACCGGTGCTGTTGGTTTAAACCTCATGGGTGGTGCAGGTATGTTTGCCGTTTCGGTATATATGATCTTCATGAGTGGCTACTATGATAATTTATTGATTACTAAACTTCCGGCAGGTGCCAATTTTGCTGATTATTCCAATGCAGCAGCAGGTACCGAAATGGCCAATGCCCTGAGTGAGGCAAAAAAACTGGCCGGTCCGGAAGTACTCAACGCAACATTGATAATACCGGTTATACTTTCCGCAGCATTTGCTGGTTTATTGCTGTATATGCGTAATAAAAATAAAGCAAACTCATCCACTGCGAATGTTGGTTAAACATTAATGCTTACATTTAAAACCTGCTAATTCACTTATTATGTCAACAGATTCAAACAGGAGGAAAACAATAAAACAGTTGCTGGCAGGATCGGCATTATTGGCAGCAGGAACAGGTATTTCATCTTTTACATCTGATCAGTCAACCAATACATCACCCATGCCATTAAAAGGAAATATCAATCATTCCGTTTGCCGCTGGTGTTATGATTATATTCCACTCGATGAATTATGTACCATTGGTAAAGAAATGGGTCTTATTGGAATTGACCTGGTGGGTCCGAAAGATTGGGGCACATTAAAAAAGCATAACCTTATTTCAACCATGTGTAATGGTGCAGAAATAGGACTGGTAAAAGGATGGAATGATCCTCAATACCATGCAACCCTTATTAAAAATTATACGGATCATATTGAACTGGTATCAAAAGCAGGCTATACCAATCTTATCTGTTTCAGTGGTAACAGGAATGGAATGGATGAAGAGACTGGTTTAAAGAATTGTGTGGAAGGGTTGAAACAGATTATGTCGCTGGCAGAAAAAAAAGGAGTGGTTATCCAAATGGAACTCTTTAACAGCAAAGTAGATCATAAAGATTATATGTGCGACAGCTCGGCCTGGGGCGTTGAATTGTGCAAGAGACTGGGTTCTCCTAATTTCAAACTGTTGTATGATATATACCATATGCAGATTAATGAAGGAGATATTATCAGAACCATCAAAAAAGACCATCAGTATTTCGGACATTATCATACAGCAGGTGTTCCTGGTCGTCATGAAATAGATGAATCACAGGAACTGTATTACCCTGCTATCATGAAAGCCATCGTAGAAACAGGATTTAAACAATATGTAGCGCAGGAATTTATTCCGACAGGTAATGATAAGCTAGGTTCATTGAGGAAAGCGATTCAATTATGTGATGTGTGAGAAGCTAATAACTAATTGCTAATGGCTTATAGTTAAGGTATTAGCCATGAACCATAAGCTCCTAAACATTCAAACAACAAACCTTCATAAACAAACAGACCATGGCCGATCAAAATTATGACGCAATCGTTGTAGGCTCAGGAATCAGTGGCGGCTGGGCCGCTAAAGAGCTTACCGAAAAAGGGCTTAAAGTGCTCCTGCTCGAACGTGGGCGAAACATTGAACACATTAAAGACTATGTGAACGCCAACAAAGAAGCATGGGATTATCCCCATCGCGGAAGAAGAACACAGCAGATGATCAAAGATTATCCGGTGCTGAAACGCGATTATCCCCTGAATGAAACCAATCTCGATTACTGGGTGAATGAAAAAGAAAGCCCCTACACGGAAGTCAAACGTTTCGACTGGTTCCGTGGTTATCATGTAGGAGGGCGTTCATTAATGTGGGGGCGCCAGAGCTACCGTTGGAGTGATCTTGATTTTGAAGCCAATGCAAAAGACGGGATAGCTGTTGACTGGCCCGTTCGTTATAAAGACATTGAAAACTGGTACACTTATGTTGAAAGATTTGCAGGTATCAGCGGTAGCAAAGAAGGATTGCCACATTTGCCCGACAGCGATTTTCTGCCTCCTATGGAGCTCAATTGTGTAGAGAAAGATCTTTCTAAGCGCATCAAGGAATATTATAAGAACCAGCGCCATATGATCATCGGTCGTGTGGCCAACCTTACACAGGAACATGAAGGCCGTACCAATTGCCAGTACAGAAATAAATGCTGGCTGGGATGTCCGTTTGGCGCTTATTTCAGCACGCAGTCTTCTACCTTACCTGCCGCCATGAAAACGGGTAATCTTACTTTACGTCCGTGGTCGATTGTAACAAGGGTGCTGTACGACAAAGATAAAAAGCGTGCAACAGGTGTAGAGATCATCGATGCAGAAACCAATAAAACATATACCTACAATGCCAAGATCGTATTCCTGAATGCTTCGGCTTTGAATACTTCATGGATACTGATGAACTCGGCAACCGATGTATGGCCCGATGGTTTGGGTAGCAGCAGCGGTGAACTGGGTCATAACATCATGGACCACCACTTAGGCGTAGGTGCCGGTGGCCGCGTGGAAGGTTATGAAGACAAATACTATTTTGGCCGCCGTGCCAATGGTATCTACATACCACGTTTCCAGAATATCAATGGCGATAAGCGCGATTATTTGCGTGGTTTTGGTTACCAGGGAGGCGCATCGCGTGAGGGCTGGAGCCGTGAAGTGGCTGAATTAAGTATTGGTGGAGATTTTAAAGATGCCTTATCAGAACCAGGTGGCTGGACCTTTGGTATGGGCGGATTTGGTGAAGTATTACCAGATCACAGCAATAAGATCACACTCGATAAAAATGTAAAAGATAAATGGGGACTGCCTGTATTATCATTCGATTGCGAGCTCAAAGAAAACGAACTCAAAATGAGAAAAGATATGCAGCAGGATGCCATTGAAATACTTACCAATGCAGGTGTTAAAGACGTGTATGGATATGATGGTAATGGTTTCCTGGGTCGCGGTATTCATGAAATGGGTACCGCCCGTATGGGTCATGATCCTAAAACTTCGGTGGTGAATAAGTTCAACCAGGTTTGGGATGCACCAAACGTGTATGTTACCGATGGTGCATTTATGACTTCATCGGCCTGTGTAAACCCATCACTCACTTATATGGCCTTTACTGCACGGGCAGTGGATCATGCAGTGACTGAATTGAAAAAACAAAATTTATAACCGTGAATGGTCAATGGTGAAAGGGCAATAAAATAATCCCAGATTCACGATTGATTATTCACCATTCACGAAAAAAAACGCATCACCATGAATAGAAGAGAAGCCCTTTCCAGCGTAGCATTGCTGCTTGGGGGAACATTGATTGGTTCTACTGCTTTTCTTACAGGTTGTAAAACCAGTGGTACAGATAGTGGTATCAGTTTTTCTCCCGAAGAAATCAATTTCCTCAATGAAGTAGGCGAAACCATTTTACCCGCTACCAATACACCCGGCGCCAAAGAAGCCAAAGTGGGTGAATTTATGTCGGTATATGTAAAGGATTGTTATGAAGCGAAAGACCAGGTAATTTTTAAAGAAGGATTCAAAAAACTGGATGAAGCCAGTAAAAAGAAAAACAACAAGAACTTCCTTGAAAGTACCCCTGAACAAAGACATGCTTTACTGGTGGATATAGACAAGGAAGCAAAAGAATACCAGAAGACTAAAAAAGACGAAGATCCCAATCATTATTTCCGGATGTTCAAGGAACTGACGCTGTTTGGATTCTTTACGTCAGAAGTTGGCGCCACCAAAGCACTGCGTTATGTAGCTGTGCCTGGCAAATATGAAGGTTGTATTCCTTATAATAAAGGAGATAAGGCCTGGGGATAGGTATTAATAAAATTCAAAAGTCAAAACTCAAAATTTAAAAATACAAATGGGTTGTTTGTCGACCCGGCACATTTTTTGATTTTTGATTTTTGACTTTTTCTTTTTTTTCTCTCATCTTTAATCTTACACACATGTCAATCAATCGCAGAGACTTTCTTCGTAATACGGGTTTTGCTGCTGCTGCATTATCGCTTCCTTTTGCAGGTAAATCATCTGTACTGGATGAGCTGGCATATAAACCGCTGGGTTCATTTGGTATCCAGTTATGGACCGTAAAAGAGGCCATGTTTGCAGATGCAAAAGATACACTTACCAAATTAGCTTCTTATGGGTATAAGCAAATAGAAAGCTTCGAAGGACCCAAAGGTTTTTTCTGGGGTATGAAAAATACAGCGTTCAAAAAACTGATGGATGACCTGGGCATGAAAATCGTATCATCACATTGCAACAATACTATTGAGTTTGAACGCAAATCGGCAGAAGCTGCGGAAATTGGCATGTCGTACCTGATTTGTCCATGGAAAGGGCCGCAAAAATCAATTGATGATTTCAAACGCTTTAATGACGAGTTCAACAAATCGGGAGAAATCGCCAAAAAGAACGGAATACGTTTTGCTTATCATAACCACGACTATTCATTCAAACTATTGGACGGCCAGGTACCACAAGTGGTAATGATGGAAGGAACTGATAAGAACCTGGTTGATTTTGAAATGGATATTTATTGGGTAGTAGCTGCGGGTGAAGATCCCAAAGCATGGTTCAAAAAATATCCGAATCGTTTCCGTTTATGTCATGTAAAGGATCTTACTAAAACCGCAAAAGGTAGTGAGTCGTGCCAGATCGGGAAAGGTTCTATTGATTTCAAATCTATCTTAGGTGAAGGATCAAAATATGGTCTGAAAAACTTTATCGTAGAACAGGAAGCATTCACAGGCACCAATCCTATGGAAAGTGCACAGGCGAATGCAGGATATATGAGCAAGTTTCAGATCTGAGGAATAAGGAATAAAAAATAAGGAATGAGAAAGTGTAGCTGTTTTTTCACTGCCTCATTCCTTTCTTATTTCAAATTTCTTATTCCTTATTCTTCTGTTCTCACACTCCCAGGCTCCAGCCTTCTCTATACTGGCGTTTTACAAACTGGTTGGCTTCGTCGAAGTTGGTGATCTTCATGTTTGGCCCGTCCCATACCAGCCTGATGTTTCTGCCCGGATAGGTGATACGTCCATTTTCCATTTTCTTTTGCAGATCATAACTGCGTATGGCAAGATTACCCATGAGTACACTTTCTGTAAGCGGACCTGCTACATCGAAATTAGCACTGAGTGTTTTAGCCGCTTCAGAACCATAACCGGCAATGGCAGCTTCTACCCATGCGGCATAGTGGCCGTTATCGCCATTAGGAACACGTTTAATGGTTTGTGGTACTTGTGTTGTTTTGGTACGACTGGTTGGCAGCAGGTTAGGAATGGCACCATAAGTACCACACATCATTTTTCCTTTGCTGCCAATAAAAATGGTTCCATTACCACCATCACCCATCATTTCATTAGGGCCAAGTTCTTCTGGGCGTTCTGGCTGAATACCGCCATCCATCCAGTGCATGGTAAGATCGGGTTTACCATTCTGTCCTTTGAACTTGAGAATGATATGCGATGCCAATGGTCCGCATTCAGGAGCATATACAGCGTTCCAGTTTCTTTCATAACGTTTGGCTACGCTGCACTCTGCTGATGAGGGATAACCAAGACCCAGTACGGCAAATGCAGGTGCCATAATATGACAGGCCATATCGCCGAGGGCACCGGTACCATAATCCCACCAGCCGCGCCAGTTAAAAGGAACAAGATTGTCTACATAATCTTTATAAGGAGCTGTACCAAGCCATAAATCCCAGTTGAGTTCTTTTGGAACAGGTAATGCATTTTTAGACCATTGAATTCCCTGTGGCCAAACCGGGCGGTCGGTATAACAATAAACAGTGTGTACATCACCAATTAAGCCGGCATTGTACCAGTCGATCAGTTGACGTACCCCATCACCGGAAGCACCCTGGTTACCCATTTGTGTAACCACTTTATAACGATGAGCCGCCTGTGTCATTACACGGGCCTCATAAATATCGTGTGAAAGCGGTTTCTGAACATATACATGTTTACCTAACTGCATGGCTGCCATAGCCTGAACGGCGTGCATATGATCGGGTGTAGATACAGATACGGCATCAATGTTTTTATGTTCCTTATCAAGCATCTCTCGATAATCTTCATACACTTTTGCTTTCGGATAACGCTCGCGGCTCTTGGCCGTCTGGCGCGAATCAACATCGCATAAAAAGGCAATATCGGCTTTGCCACTCATGAAGAAACTATACAAATCGCTTTCTCCTTTACCACCCGCACCAATACCTGCTATGCGCAGTTTATCGCTGGGGGCAACATAACCACGGCCCAATACATAACGTGGTACAATATAAAAGCCCGCAAGGGCGGTTATACTGTTTCTGAGAAATTTCCTTCTTGAATCGTCGGTGAGGTTTGTTTCCTGTTTTTTGTTCAGGTCTTTCTTTTTCATAACAATCGGTTGATTATTGGTTGATAAGCAATGGAGCTATGAATTTATTTAATTATTTTGATACGAACTGAATAATAAAGCCACAGATTCGCAGATTAATTAATCTGCGAATCTGTGGCTTTAAAAAAATATTATAAATTCGGTGGTCTTCTGTTCTCTACATAAAGATTAAGACCTGCATATTTGCCATTGATTTTTTTGAGTTCACTGGTATCAATATAGCCGTATTTTTTCTGTAACCTGAGTGAGTCATCCTGCATGTAAGTAATCATGATCCATCTGTCCGTATCCAATGCCAACGGATATTTTTTACAAACCGTACCATTGTTGGCATTTACATGAATAGCATAAGAACCTTTCGGAAACTTACGAACCGGTACATGTTGTAAGCCGGGTCTTAATGAGTAATTGATTTCTTCTTTTGTTTTTCCATTCACCTGGTCACTGATTACCAGTTGCATAGAAATCTGCTCATTACTTTCATTGTTAACGATAACATGTGCCGATTGTTTGGCAATAGTACAGGCTGTTAAACTGATGGCAACACCTGCTACATACATACATTGCTTGCTGATACGCATAAAAACATTGGTTTATAGGCATATATACAGAAGGATAATACCTGTTTTTTTGTAAACAGAGTGGGGTTCGGTGTACAGACACCGGATGAAAGAAAACCGTTGCCTTTAATTAAATTTTTTTATAAGTGGCTTACTCATTCAATGTACTATCGGGCAGAATAGCAAAACTACCGGGTTGGATATTGAAGAAAGTAATATCGGTCAGATCCTGGTTAGACCGAAACCCGTTGGCATAATATCCTTTCTGTTTATAAGGATAGTTTTGAACCAGTGTAACGGGTGTATTGGTATAAAACTGGCCCAGAGACTGATCCCAGAACAGTTCATTGCTGTACAATGTATCGCCCCTGGTATTAAAAATGATGACACTGTCTCTCAGGAAAACCTTACTCTCATTTTGCAGATAACGGCCATATTTGGCGAATAGCTGACTCTCTACACTCATGGTAGAATCAAAAAAATCAACATGCAGGGTATTGGGGAACTCTGTTTTACGCATGCTGTCGCCCTGGTAACGCAATAACAGCGGTGCGGTAAGTTTTGCAGTTATCTGACCGCCTTGACTAATATAACTTTCAATATTTTTTCCTTCTTCAATACCCGGTGCCCTTCTGCTGAGTTCCTTTACATCGTTTACATCATTCTCACAACCCCACATAAAAAAGCAGCCCGCAAAACAGGCTGCCAATAATTTATTAATATGTGAAGAGGGTTTAATCATACCTGCGTTTCTGGAACCAAATATCGGTTAAACTTATTCCCAGTGTAAACTGCACATAACTTTCTGTGATATTGTTAACAGCAGAACCTCTTTTACCAAATTGTAATGCCGTATTTAAAACAGTAAACTGCCGGTCGTAATTGTTCCATTTTTTTATAGGTAAACCTGCACCTACTGAAAAACCAACATGTTTTAATCCGTTGCCATCTGCATTCACATAATCTTTGCCAATAAATGCACCTACACGGTAATTTACATTGCTCCAATAACTGCGTCCGGTAAGAGGATCAGGACAAAACTGCGCACCTACTTTAAACTGCCAGCTGTTTACCAGTTGATCTGCCTGGTTGTAAAAACGATACTTACTCCATTGTGTAGCGGTGTACTCTGCACCAATGGACCACATTTCAAAAGTACCACGGTTATTGCTGGCTGTTTTATGCAATGTAATACCACCGGCATAAGTAGAAGGCATTTGAATAGTGCCTTTAATTCCATTTACAAATGATACACTGTCAATGGTAATATCACCAGCCTGCGATTCGGTATAAGTTTCTCTTTTCTGATCCTGCGATGCCGACAGGTTTTGAGCCAGCGTAGCAGTACCTCCTAAACGTATCAGATAATTACTGGTTGTTTTGGTTTGTTCATTTACTTTTTTCCCTACCGAAAATTCATACTGAAAACCTGGGTTGAAAAACAAGCTATTAAAATTGGTAATAGCTGATGAGTTTGACTGATAATAAAAAGTAGAATCGTTAATAAAAATCTTTTTTGTAGCGATTTCTCTTCTTCCAAAATTGAAACCGGTATTAAAACCTGCGCTGAAATTCTTCCATTTTTTTCCTATTCCCACATATGCCTGGTTCAATCCGCCGGAGCCTTCATAGATGGTAGCAAGACTATCGCCGGCCACTCTCTCACGGTTTACAACTGAATAACTGATACGACTCAATGGTCTTAATCCAAATGCCATACCCAAGCCTTTTGACCTGTTAAGGGGAACACCGACACCGAGATAAGAAGGGTAGAAATAATTGGACCTGAATTTACCGGAAGGATTTTCACTTCTTAAATTTCTGGTATCAATGGTGAGACCAAGATCATACGATACCATAAAGAAATTACTGTAAGTGGCAGGGTTCATGAAATTGATGGCCTGACCCACATTATTATTGGTTCCATCGGAATAAGCAACACCTAAACCACCCAGGGCTCGACTAATGGCATGACTGCCATTATAAAAATCGCCCAAACCAAAGCGGGTAAATGGAGAATTTTCCTGTGCGTTAGCATTCAGCAGGGTAAATCCGGTAACCAAAAAACACAGACTAAGTCTGACTAGTGTTGTACTCACAGATAGCATACAGGCCTTTAAATATTAAGTAAGGGTCGGCAAATATCTTGTTTTTTAGATGTGGTACAAAAAAAGCCATATCACCCCCGGTTAACAGCACGTTAAAGTTGTTGAATTTCAAGGCATAAGCATCAATAATTCCGTCAATTTCCTTAGCCATTCCCATGATAACCCCGCTTTGGAGGTTGGTTTTGGTGTTGTAACCGATCAGTGGGAAGTAATGATCGGGCTCCACCATGGGCAATAAAGCCGTTTGTTCGTGCATGGCCCTAAACCGCATGGTCATGCCCGGAGAAATGCTTCCGCCCAAAAACTCATGTGCTTTATTGATGTAGTTATAGGTAATACAGGTACCCAAACCGATAGCCAGATTATGCTGGTTAGGAAACAGGTCTACCGAAGCCGCACAAATAGCCAGCCGGTCGGCTCCAATGGTTTCCGGCTTGCCAACCGGAGTAGAAAAAGGAAGTTTACTGGTATGATTTAACTTATGAAATGCTGTTTTTGCTGATAAAAGCATTTCCATCTCCGGATTATGCCTGATTACTGAAGACAGGATCGATTTCTGCGGCCCATATGTACTGATCAGGTCATTAATGGTTGCATTACTGTCATCATTCAATACCATTACCTCTTTCAGCTCACGCCCCGAAAAAACAGCACATTTCAGGCGGGTATTGCCAAAATCAAAACATAAGCTGGTTTGCATATTATTTGGTTATTCATTAAAGTTAAAGCCTTTCAGTTCCCTGAAATGGCCATTCAGCTGAATCTTTTCTTTGAGCGATTCTATGCCCAATACAACAGGAAGTATTTTAGTAAGATGTCTTTTCAGGTATTCCAGTCTTTGTAATTCATACATCAGACCTAAAAATTCATATTCTTCTTCCAGGGAAAGACCTGCATGATGTGCAAGGTCGTAACTACAGAGATGATGATCTGGTTTTTTGAAGTCTTTTGAAACACCAATAAGCTGGTATAATTCCCTTACACCTGTTATTATTTTTTGAAGGAGCTGTGGTTCCTGTTTTTCATCGTTATCAGGATAGTGTACTATGCCTCCACTATATAATTTTTCCGGAATAGCAGTTATCTGTTCAAGTATCCGGAAAATTTTTTCACCACGAATACGGATATCCATTTTTCCATCCGGATAAGCCGCAACAATTTCTGTAATCTGTACCAGGGTACCCATTTCGGCAACAGTATTTTTTAAGACAATGGGAATGCCAAATGCTTTTTTTGTGGCAGAACAGTCATTGATGAGCTGTTTATAGCGTGCTTCAAAAATATGCAGGTTAACCTGCTCTCCCGGAAACACCACGATGCCTGAAGGAAAAAAAGGAATAAAATTGGTCATAACACAACAATACAACTGCGAAGTAAATAAAAGCAGTTAACATATCAACAACAGAAAAGTTGAATGATGATCTGATATGCTTTTTTCATGTTTACTTTGTTGTATGAAAATATCCGGTTTCACCATCATTAAAAACGCAGTGATCAATGATTATCCCATTGTTGAGGCCATCAGGTCCATACTTCCGGTGGTAGATGAAATGATCATACTGGTTGGTAAGTCTGATGATGACACGGTTAGACTGATGCAATCGATCAATGATCCTAAAATAAAGATTCATCATTCTGTTTGGGACTCTTCATTGCGTACAGGAGGAACAGTGTTAGCGGTTGAAACCAACAAAGCTTTCCAGCTAATAGACCCCGAAAGTGACTGGGCCTTTTATATACAGGGCGATGAAGCTGTTCATGAACAATACCACCAAACGATTAGGGAAGCCTGCCTGCAATATAAAGATGATAAAAGAGTACAGGGTTTGGTGTTTAAGTACCTTCATTTTTATGGCACATACGATTATGTAGGCGACAGCCGCAAATGGTACGACCACGAAGTGAGAATCATCAGGAACGATAAAAAAATTACATCCTATAAAGATGCGCAAGGATTTAGAGTAGGGAAACAAAAACTACAAGTAAAACCTGTTGATGCCTGTGTTTATCACTATGGCTGGGTAAAGAGCCCGGAACAGATGATGAAAAAAATTAAAAATTTCAGCAAACTCTGGCATTCCGATCAGGTATTGGAAGAAATGATGAAAGCGCCTGATTTCTGGAACTATGATGAGTTCGATTCATTACAAAAATTCACCGGAACACACCCTGCAGTCATGCATGAAAGAATTGCCCGGCAAAACTGGAAAACCGAACTCGATATCAATAAAAAGAAATTCTCCTTCAAAGACAAACTACTCTACCACTTCGAAAAAAGCACGGGAATCAGGTTGTTTGATTTTAGAAACTATAGAATAATTTGAAAATTAGGCAATTTGAAAATTTGAAAATGAAAAACCTGTATTTAGGTTAAAAAACACCCATATACAATCAACACTTCCTCCATTTTCAAATTTTCAAATTTTCAAATTTCCCAATTAATAATGCCCAGCTATGCAACCAAACCCCATACTGGTACCCAAGATTGGTTTCTACGAGGCAGGAAGCCGCAATGGCAAAGATCCAGCAGACTGCTGCCGTGTTTTTTTGACGGATACCGAGGTATGCCGGAAAGAATAACCAGATGCTGAACAATAACATACCCCACCAACCGCTACCCATCCACCAGAATAACCATTGATTAAAGGGCCAGCCAAAACCTGTTGTATAGGCAGGAAATAATTGTTTGAAATGAGTTTGTACTGTTTCAGGAATATTGGCCCAGCCTATATTCTGTTTGCCGGATTGAATTGCATGCCAGGCTGTTTTGTTGATGGCATAACGGGCATTGTCTGATAAGGTAGGGTTATATTTACCGGGACTGTATTGTTGCCAGTCGTATATGCTGTAACCAATTTTGTGTTGTACTGTAGGGAAAAGAAACCACGCCAAGGTACAGGTAACAAGTAAACAAGTCATCAGGAAAAGTCCTTTTTTCAACCCCTTTCTACTAAAAGCGGTTTGAATGGAAATGATTAAACCCATTACCAAAACCATCACCCAGCCGGTGCGCGCCGATAAAAAAATAATGCTGATCAGTAAAAAAATGCAGGCAGGCAATAACCATTTATGTGTGTGCCTGTTAAACCATGCAAGTAAGGCGGCAGCAGATAAAAAGATAGAAAAACGAACATGGTCATTGTCCATAAAAACGGGTAAGGACTGACCGCTGCTATACCTTTCATGTGCAGCCATACTATTGAACAGATACCAGCCCAATGGATACAATAAGGACACTAAAGCAGCAATGATCCAGTAAAAACCGAGAGTACGAAACAGGCGTGTATCTATTGATGCAATACTGGTTACACTTAAAGCTACAACCGGGTAAGTGGCCAAAGTGAATAGATGATCCCAACCCGAAGCTTCAGCAGGAGATTGCCATATACCCAGAAGTGCAAGTATAACAGGTGCTATTCCCCACAGTAATATGGGGTTGTTGCGCCAGCCATTGATCCAGCTACGGAAATGCCAGAGAGAAAAAATAAACCACACACCCATCGACATCGATAAAATGGCCCTGCTCCACAGTAATCCTGCGAGTGATACAATAAACAAACCCGGAATGAGCCATTCTTTTTTCATGTAATCAATACTATTCTATGAATCTCTGGATGCAATTACTTTCTTTTGCAGGAACAAGAATTAAATTTACGTATAGCATTGCATTATGTGGCAGCAATTATTAGCAGGTATACAAAAGCAGGATCAAAGATCACTGGCACGCAGTATTTCGTGCGTGGAAAATGAAGTGCCGGGCTTTGAAGATTTCCTGTTGCAATTACCAACAGGAAATGCTGCTGTTACAGGCATTACCGGTCCGCCGGGTGCAGGCAAAAGCACATTGGTGGATGCGCTGATTGCTGAATGGGTATTAAAAGATAAAAAAGTAGGAGTATTATGTGTAGATCCTTCATCGCCATTTAACCTGGGTGCGGTGCTGGGCGACCGGATACGTATGAGTGAATGGTACAATCATCCCAATGTATTTATCCGTTCACTGGCTACCCGTGGGGCATTGGGCGGACTGCATCCGCATATTATTGATATAACAGCAGTAATGCAGGCCACAGGATTTGATCATATTATTGTGGAAACAGTTGGGGTAGGACAGAGTGAAATTGAAATTGCAGGTTTGGCAGATACAACAGTGGTGGTGGTGGTGCCCGAAGCAGGCGATGAAGTGCAGACCATGAAAGCCGGCCTGATGGAAATAGCAGATATTTTTGTGGTGAACAAAAGCGACAGACCGGAAGCAGATCTGTTTGTAAAAAACCTGCGATTGATGCTGGCACCTGCTTTTCAGCATACCCTAACAGAAATACCTGTTATTAAAACAATAGCAACAACTAAAACAGGTGTACAGGAACTGGCAAATGCTATTGAACAACAGCAGACAGTTATACATCATTCGGAAAGAAAAGACTGGCTCCTTACAGAACGGGCATGGAAACTGATTCAGCAGCAAAGGATGAAAGATATTGATAAACAGCAGCTGAAAGAAAAAATTGCATCGCTCAGAAAACAGGAAATATTTAATCTCTTCAGTTTTATTAAATCATATACCCACCAATAATTACTGCTGTATGTATTCTGTTCAACCTGAAATCTCAGTAGTAATAGCCACCTATAATGGCGAAAAGTACCTGAAGCAACAATTAGATAGTATACTTACTCAAACAATTACCCCTAAAGAGATTATTATAGTTGATGATGCTTCAACAGACGGAACCGTTTCGATATTGGAAACATACGCAACTGATAAACGTTTCCGGCTGCTTGTTAATGAACAGAATACGGGTTACATCAAAAGTTTTGAAAAAGGAATGCTGCATACATCATGCCCTCTTATTGCTTTGAGCGACCAGGATGATATCTGGCTGCCACATAAACTTGAAACATTACTGACCAACTTGCAGAATTATATTGCTGTATACAGCGACTCGGTTCTTATAGCTGAAAATGGAGCATCACTTCATAAAAAAATGTCTGATCTTAAAAACCAGCTAACATATGATAATTGCCTGATGTACACCATTGGTGCATGGGCGCCGGGGCATGCTATGTTATTCCGGAAAGAGCTGGTTGAAAAATCTAACCCATTTCCTGTTATTGTAACACACGATTTCTGGCTGGGTTTTGTAGCATCATGTAATGGTGGAATAGGGTATGTGAATGAAGTGCTGGTGCAATACAGGCAACATACTACCAATGCCATTGGAGCCAATACACATCAATCTAAAAAACAAAAACCAACAGCGGAAGAAAAAATAAATACAGCGCGAAAAAGGATGCAACTGTTATACGAAAAATGCCCGGTATCTTTAACGGAACAAAAACAGGTGCTGAAAACGCTTTCGCAAACTTATCTGCAAAATGATATTATAAGCCGCTGGAAACGAATGACTACTTTTTTCAGGTACAGAAATATTATCCTTGCTTACAAAAGAAAATCGGCTTTAATGCGGGTATTGTTTTGTGTAAAAATGTTCTTCAAGATAGATGCTTAACCATGTTGCACTATAGCGTTCCAACAACGTTTGAGCAGATTTTTTAAGCGAATTGTTAAAGGGATATGCTGCTGTACAAGCGGCCCATCAAATTTATCTCCCCTTCTTAAATAATATTTAGATAAAGTGCCGGAAGTCATTCCCCACTTGGCAATAAAAGTATAATAACCTTTATTACGTTTTACCCGTTTAACAGAAACCGACCCAAAATGATACACCCTGCTTTGTTCCAGTCCTTTGAATAAACGTACCCCCAATTGCCAGAGCTTCATGGAAAAATCCGGATCGGAATACATGCCCGGACTGAATTCTATGCTATAGCCACCGGCAAGATCCCAGATATCTTTATGCACTACATTGGGGGGCCAGGTGGCACCCTGCCAGTTATGAAACGGAATAGTTGAAAATTCAGCGAGCAATTCCTGCTCGCGGAACCCGTTTATAGTAGTACCAAAACTTTTTTCAATAGAACAACTGCTCTGTGCTTTTATTTCAATGGCTGTAGACGAAAGGAAAAAATAGTTATGGCCAATTTGTTTTATTTCATTTAATAAAGGACTGTCCCAATTCGGACAAACATACATATCGTCATTCATATATAAGAGATAGTCTGTTTGTGCGAGTGTTCTGCAACTATTAAGAGCATGGCAAACACCAATATTTTCTGTGCTATATGAATAACTGATATCTGCTTGCGATTTTACCCATTCGAGCGTACCGTCTTTCCCTTCATTGATATGTACAACGATCTCATGCTGAAAAGCAGAATGCTTGCGGATGCTGTTGATACATAGTTGCAGGTAAGGCAAATTGTTCCAGCTGGGTATCATAATAGAAAATACCGATTCAGGATGAGTGTTGCCCTTATGTTTCTCTATATTTACAATCATGCGATGCAATAAAAATAAAAAGAGTTCATGATACTGCCTATTTCAGTTGTTTTATGTAGTTATAATGGAGCTCGTTTTATTGAAGAACAGGTGCTGTCTATTCTTGTACAAACATACCCCATAAAAGAACTGATTGTAGTAGATGATGCTTCTTCAGACGATACCTGCGCAATAATTGAACAACTTATTACAAAAGACGGGCGCATCAGGTTATATTGCAATCCTGTGAACCTGGGCTTCTCCGCTAACTTTGAAAAAGCATTGTTGCTGGCGGATTCAGCTATTATTGCCATTGCTGACCAAGACGATTACTGGCACCCGGCAAAACTTGAAAAAATGATGGGGCAATGGCGCGAAGATGTACCATTGATTTATTGTGATTCAGTTAGATTTAAAGAGGTACTTCCGGTAAACCCGGTTCCCAATAAGAAAAACAATAAACTGCAGGGAGATGATCCGAAATGTATTGCCATGTTCAATACCATCAGTGGTCATGCCATGCTCATCAGAAAATCTTTATTGGCAAAGGCATTACCCATTCCTGCAAATATATATTACGATTGGTGGCTGGCCATGGTGGCTATGTGTAATGGTTCGGTACAGTTTCTGCCCGAAATACTGGTGTATCAGAGAGCACATGATCAAAATGTAACCATTCAGCAGTTGACTGAGAAAGAACTACGCAAACAGTTCAGACAGATGCTGGTAAAACACCTGGAAGCATTTTCAACAGTGAAAGGAATGAAACCCGGCGATGTTAAATTCTTTCAGCAACTGGAATATTACTGGAAAGAAATGTTGAATAAGGGGCGGAGCCTGGGATTATTCTTGTTTTTACTAAAGCACAGGAATATTTTATATGCATATAAGAAAAGAAAACTGCCCTTTATCTCTCACCTGAAACATAGTTTTCTTTTTGCTTTCAGCAGATAATAATACTTTTAATATTCCAATTATAAGTAGAGAATGAATCAATTACAATGTCGAATATGTTATAATGTTGATGGTAATAAAATCTTTTCTACCCAGGAAATGATGTTTGGTTTTCGTGATTCCTTCACCTATATTGAATGTGTATCCTGTGGTACAGTTCAGATTGAAAAAATACCATCAAACATCGAAAAATACTACCCCTCTGACTATTATTCATATGCTCAGGATGAAAATGCAGGTATTTCTTTTAAGGACTGGCGAAAAGGAAAAGTATTTCAATTCAATTATGGAAAAAAAACAATTATTGGGTTTTTATTGGCTCCTTTCAGCAGCAAGCCTCCTTTGTGGATGAAGAAGAAGTATTTTAATTTAAATAGTAAGATTTTGGATGTAGGGTCGGGCTCAGGAAAATTATTGCTGGAGATGCAAAGAGGCGGGTTCAAAAATCTTACAGGTGCCGATCCGTTTATTCAGGCAAATATTGAGTATGGCAATGGTGTAACCATCTTAAAGAAAGCATTTACTGATATTCATGAGAAATTTGATTGTATCATGTTTCATCATTCCTTTGAACACATGGATAATCCTGAGGAAATTTTCAATCATCTTTCAGGTACACTAACTGAACAGGGGTTTGCATTGATCAGAATTCCGGTAGCTGATTCGTTTTCTTTTAGAAAGTACCGGCAAAACTGGGTTAACCTTGACCCGCCAAGGCATTTCTATCTTCATACAGATAAAAGCATTGAAATACTGGCACATAAGGCAGGTTTAATTATAGCAGATAAATTTCGTGATTCTAACCAGTTTCAATTTTACGGAAGTGAATTATACAAGAATAATATTCCCTTGGAAGATTATAATAAAGGACTGTATCCGGATTATTTCAGCAAAGCTCAAATCCGTGCTTTCAGAAAAGAAGCAAAAAGATTAAATAAGATGAATGAAGGTGACTGGGCATGCTATTTCCTTCGGAAACCAGTGTAAAAATATTATTGGTTATTTTCGTGTGCCGTAACTTCTTTCTCTTTTTTCCACCATCTCCATCCAATATAACCCATAATGGCCAGTGGGGCCCCGGCAAGGTAAATAATGGCAGAATTGAGTGCCTTTGCGGGCCCTTCACCCAGTTGTGAAGCTGTTTTGGTACAAATAGAACACTGGGCCTCCGCCACCTGGCTTATCAGCAGTAAAACAACTGCCCAAACCATCATCTTACATACCCGTTTCATACCCTGCAAGTTTCTGCAAAGATAAGGAGTATGAAACAGAGAAATAAGGAACATGAAATAAGAAATCAGAAAATGAAATCCTGCCTTCCTTATTTCTCTGTTTCCCTGTTCCCTGTATCATCAGCTCCATTATGTAACAAGCAGTCATCTGTAAACTGAAACTACTATATGGTTGCAGCAACAGCAACGGTCATCATTCATCAGTCAATGGCTTTGGTTAAATTGAAGTGCATCTTGAGCCGGCTTTCAGAAGCTTCCGGTAAGCTGAAGGAGATGGTTTTGAGGAGCCGTAACAGCATGTTTGTATAAATATATTGCATTTTTTTAATGTTTCAATACTGGTGCGTTGTTTCTCCGTTATAAGTCCGTTACAAGTCCGTTACCGGTCCGTTTGAACTTGTGGTTTCATTCGGGTCTTATTCGCTGTTCATTCGGGTACCCTTCCGGTATACGGAAGGGTACTCCTATATATGCAAAAGGGTATAGCTGATGCATGCCTTTTGTTCTGTAAACAGCATTGAAAAGGAAACCCGAAGATGAATTGAAGCAAATACGGCGTCAACCCGTAAACTGCTGCATCACTTTTGGAAAGTCCAAAGGACTCCATGAGAGTTCCGAAACTCTCATGGAGTCCTTTGGACTTTCCAAAAGTTCATAGAAGTAGTGTTACCCTTTATTCTATCGTCTTTATTCTTTTCGCTTTTTTATTCCAAAGTATTATTCTTTGCTCCAAACTTGATGTAATAATTTTGTTTCCTTTTTCATTCCAAGAAACTCCCCATAAATAGTCTTTTGAATTACCTTCTGAAATAAGGTTTCCATTTGTGTCCCAAATTCTTAATGCGTCACTTGCTGATGCAAGTATGTCACCTTTTGGATTCCAAGCCAAATTTCTATATTCTCCTTTGCTGATGTTAATGGTTTTTAAAAGTTCGCCTTGTTCATTCCAAAATTGAAGTAACGATTTGTCTTTTTCGTCTCCGTAATCTCCAGTTACAAAAAAGTCACCTGATTTGTGCCAAGCAATGCTTAACAACATTACTTCTTCCTGTCTATGTTTTATTGATTTTAGTAAATTTCCTTCAATGTCAAAAAAGCGAATTTTGTCAGTTACTGTTGTAATAATATTTTTTTTTGGATGCCAATCAATAGCAGTTATACTCTTAGTGTTTTCATTGACAAATTTTCTGATTAATTTGCCTTTGATGTCGTATATCAAAATTTGTCCGTCATTGTCAGCAATAGCTAAATAATCACCTGTGTAATTCCAATCAATTCCTCTTGCTCCGTCTGTAGAAATTCCAATTAATTCAATTTTTTCATTTGTCTCTAAATTGAAAATAAATGATTTTTCGTCTGACATTTGTGTTGTTACAGCAATAATGTTTAATGAAGGATGCCATTTTATTCGTGTAATCGTATTCTTTACTGGAAAAGATTTGTACGGTTGTAAATTTCCTTCGCTAAAAATTTTTAGCGTATCAATGTTTCCACCAATAGCTATGTACTTCCCATTTGGACTCCAATCGGTTGTCCAAAGAATTTCCTTTGTAAAAGTATTTTGTCCAAAAATCTGATTAGATAAAACTATAATCAGAAAATTTAGGATTGCTAATATTTTATTTCCTTTCGTCATTTTGTAGGTTGTCTTTTAGGGTTGCCACTAACGTCCGTGGCTTGGCGAAGGTTGGGAAATATATTCCATCTGCCCGCTTGGCCACTAAAGACTCGATTAGCTAAAAGCCAAATTACTGAAGATGGGTCCGAATTCCTCCAGCCGATGGGCGATATTCATCAGCCCAACTTTTGCCAAGCCAATGTTGAACTAAACCTCCGGTAGCCTTCCGCAAGTATCCGTAGATTTAGTATTCATTAAAAAATTAAAGTGTAAGGGAACTTATATACCTACCGTATGAATTTGGAGAAAAATATCTTGGCAAATGGCATCATTATCCCTCTCCAAAACAAAAAACAGGCGCATAGCCTGTTTGCCATCCTTATACCATCTTCCGACAACTCCATACAGTTACTCCGCTCATCACCGGTTCCGTTCAACAGGGGTTTCATTGTTCGCCCGTTGGGCGCAACGAAACCTTAGTTATTGTAAGCATACCCTTCGCTGTGTCACAAAAAAAGACGGCTATTTTGAGCGGTCTTTTCAAAATATGTGATTTAGTTATTGTTTTATGAATGTTGCAGTGCGCCAGTTGTTATTTATAAGTGCCTGAACCCGGTAAATGTCGGCAGGCAGTTCATTTATATTGATTGTCGCTCTTGAAGTTGGTGCAAGGGAAATTAGTTTCTTCATGTTGCCCATGTGGTCAATGATTTTAAGCTGTGAAAACATCTTGCCATCTTTTGATTCTACCATTAAACTTCCACTTGTTGGGTTTGGAGATACCCGAAGCAGTATTGGTCCGCCACCACCTCCATCACAATTTGAAGCAATAGGTCCAACTGTAAACTGTAAAGTTTCGCTTGGTGTAGATAATCCACAGGCATTTCTTGCTTGCACTGTCAAATAGTTATAGTAGTATTGTCCCGGTATTGGGTTGTTAATTAAAGGCGCTGTATAAAAATAATTGCCATAATAGCCAGGATTGTCTTGCACTACCTGGCCAAAATTCAAATTCCATAAATAGCTGTCCGTTCCTGTGGGTCTGGTTGAATAAGCTTCAAAGAATGTTCCGCAATTATTATCAAAATTGTATGGTGAAATGGAGGGAGCAGAAGGAACTCCGAAACTTACATCGATTTCATCAATATATCCACCAGCAGTTGCTCTAATACGGAAAGCGCCACTGCCGCCTGTTGTTTGAACAGTTGCATTATTTGTACCCTGCCCCCCAGTTATCGTAGCTGAACCATTAACAATAGACCATGTTACAGGCAAACAACTTGGATTTCTTGCCGTAATAGTACCCGAAGCACAAATAGTAGTATTTGGTTGATTTATTCTAAAATAGTTATCAATAAAGCCTGCCCTTGGGCCACCTTGTGCAAATACGGCTCTCATTCTTAGGTTTTGCCCTCTTGTGTATATGTTCTGGCAGCCATTATTCGTATAATCCATATAATTCATAAACATATCTCCATTAGTACCATTACTACAAGTAACATGTGGAAACGCCGGGCAACCTCTGTTAGCGGCTTGTTGTGTAGGAGTATCATCAACAAAATCATTTCCACAATTTGCGTCACCCCATATGTGGCGTAAATTCAACCAGTGACCTATTTCATGAACACAAACCCGGCCAAGATTTAAGTTTGGTTGTAAGTTGCCAACTCTGCCAAATGCATTAAATAACATTACAACGCCATCTGTAGCGGGTTTTACAGGGTATTCATCTGGAAATTGACCGTATCCAATTAATCCACCAGCCATACAGGGCAAACGCATCTAAATTTCTTTAAAAACGGATTTGGCCAAGAAGTCGTTATCGAAAGCACTGAGCAAGCGTTTCTTTTTGATACTGGTTTTTCTGATATGATTGTTTTTTAGAAGGTTAATGG
>JBMOKQ010000005.1:0-25905 GCA_049324295.1 Bacteroidota bacterium | reverse complement strand
ATTAACCTTCTAAAAAACAATCATATCAGAAAAACCAGTATCAAAAAGAAACGCTTGCTCAGTGCTTTCGATAACGACTTCTTGGCCAAATCCGTTTTTAAAGAAATTTAGATGCGTTTGCCCTGGAAGATGTAATAAAGCTCTTCCAATATTATAATAAGCTGTTGAAACAGGTTAGCGCAAATAATAACTGACAGGAACCCGATAAAATTGTAAGTTAGAGGTAACACAATCAGGTGTTGTTTACCTCTGTCTGTAACAATGATTTATAAAAAACCGGTATTTTTAACCATATAATAAGCACTTGCACACATGAGAGCTACTTTACTTCTGGTTCTAAGTATTTTATATACAGTGAACATAACTGCACAAACCCCTAATAGCGCCATCACCAAAGTAGAAATGGATCGTTTCATGGTAGATGCAAATGGCCGGATATTAAAACCCAGTGGAGATTTTAATGAAGAAGGTTCTCCATATTTTGCGAGGGAATTTTTTCCGGGCTCAGTTACCATTTTAAAAGGGTATACCTATCATGGTTTACAACTAAAGATCAACTTCCACACAAACGAAATTATTTTCCTGGATGAAAAAAATAATGAGATGGCAGTGGCTCAACCTGTAGAAAGGGTAGAACTCAATACACCCAATGGCGTTAAAGTTTTCCGGTCGGGCTTTATGCCTATTAATAAACAGGATGGTAATACTTTTTATGAGGTACTGGATTCAGGTAATGTAAGCTATCTTAAATATACAGAAGTTAGTTTCAGCGAAAGGCAGCCTTATCCTAATGCACGTTTTGTTCGAACCTATCGCGACAGGGTAATCTATTATATTGCCAAAGGGAGTCAGATAGAAAACGTACCCAAAAGCATTGAAGAGGTTCTCGCTTTGTTTCCTGGCAAAAAAGAAAAACTGATGGAGCTGATAAAAAAAGAAAAACTGAAATTGAAAAAAGAAAGTGATATGGTTCAGTTATTCAGGCATGCTAAAACAATATAATAGGAGGCATTTCTTTAATTGTGCTGAACATTTTGTTCCTCCTGTTTAATCTTTTGTTCCCAGGCCCAGGCAGTGCGCATCATCTCGATAATATCGTATTTTATTTGCCAGCCAAGTTGCTGAACGGCTTTTTCGTTATTGGCATAAATGGCTTTTATATCACCCGGTCTTCTTGGCCCGATCTCGTAATGCAGTTTTACACCACTCACTTTTTCAAAACTTTGTATAGCTTCCAATACCGTAATGCCTATGCCTGTACCGAGGTTAAATACTTCGCAGGGTGTTTCATTCTTTCCGGAACTTAAATATTCCAGCGCCAGTGTATGTGCACGTGCAATATCTGATACATGGATATAGTCGCGGATACAGCTACCATCTCTTGTATCATAATCGTTGCCATATACTTTCATCTTTGGCAATTTGCCAATAGCGGTTTGTGTAATTACGGGAACAAGATTTTGCGGCTTACCTATTGGAAGCTCTCCAATTAAACAGGAAGGGTGAGCGCCAACCGGGTTAAAATAACGAAGCAGGATAACAGATGTAGCTGACGATGTTGCGGCAAAGTCTTTCAATATCTCTTCACCCATTTTTTTGGTGGCACCGTAAGGAGAAGCGGCGGGTTGAAGAACTGTACTTTCAGTAACGGGAAAAGCATCGGGGTTACCATATACGGTACAGGATGATGAGAATACAAAATGTGGTATAGAAAACTCCTTTACACATTTTAATACACTGATAAGTGAACCAATATTATTCTCATAGTACATCAGTGATTGCTCCACAGATTCACCAACTGCTTTATAGGCAGCAAAATGAATAACACCTTTGATATCAGGGTTTTCCTGAAACACGGCAAGTGTTTCATCAAAATTTTTAAGGTCAACCTTATAATTCTTGATTTTTTTACCGGTAATAAGCTGAATGCCGGTTAATGGGTATGACGTAGATCGTGACTGGTCATCAATAGAAATCACTTCATACCCATTTTCGAGAAGATCAACAATAGTATGCGATCCTATATATCCGCAGCCTCCTGTAACAAGTATTTTCGCCATGATTAAAAATTACACGGCAAAATACACAGAGCCGCTTAGAATCAGATAAATAATTTCACGATATAATAAAATAAAGCCGCCATTAATGCAGAAACGGGAATAGTCAGTATCCATGCCCAGAGCAGGTTTACGGTAACACCCCAACGAACGGCACTCAGGCGTTTTGTGGCACCTACACCTATAATAGATCCTGTTATGGTATGTGTGGTACTTACAGGAATACCAAGTTTTTCTGTAACGAAAAGTGTAATGGCACCGGCTGTTTCAGCGCTTACACCTTCGAGCGGGGTTACTTTGGTAATACGTGTTCCCATAGTTTTCACAATCTTCCATCCACCGCTCATGGTACCCAATCCTATGGCCAGGAAGCTACAAAAAGGCACCCAGCTATAATGGACCACGAATTCATTAAAGGACATTTCTACCCCCAGGGTGCTTTCATAATAAATAATGGCCGCACCAATAATACCCATTACTTTCTGGGCATCATTACCCCCATGCCCAAGGCTAAAGGCAGCTGATGAAATCAATTGTAACCTTTTAAACCAGCTTTCTGCTTTATACGGATTGGCGCGTTTACACAAATGAACGATAATAATGGTGATGATAAAAGCAATGATCATACCGAGTAACGGAGCCAAAAAGATAAACATGAAAGTAGGTATCACTTTTGCATAGTTCACCACATCAATACCATTATCACTAAAGCCACCTGCATGTGCAAGTGCCGCTCCCATAAAACCACCTAACAGAGTATGTGATGAGCTTGAAGGGATACCAAACCACCAGGTCACAAGGTTCCAGGTAATAGCAGCAAGTAATCCTGCAAAAATTACTTCCAGTGTAATAAAATGCTCATTAACCGATTTGGCAATGGTATTACCGATTTTAAATTCTCCGATAAGGTATTTGGAAATAAAGAAAGCCGCGAAGTTGAATACCGCCGCCCATAATACTGCCTGAAAAGGTGTTAACACTTTTGTTGATACAATGGTTGCAATAGAATTGGCCGCATCATGAAATCCATTGATATAATCAAAAATGAATGCAAGTACTATTATGATTACCAGAAGAGTGAACATAAGGAGTGGTTTAATATAGTGAGTAGTAAGTAGTGAGTAATGAGTAGTGAGGGATGAGTAGTGAGCTATACGCCTAAAACTCATTACTCACTACTGATTACTCATTTTTACCCCTCAGTCCTAAGCATACTTAATAATAATTGATTCAATCACATTTGCTGCATCTTCACATTTATCAGTGGCAATTTCCATTACCTGGTAAATCTCTCTTTTCTTAATCACTTCTTTAAAATCGTTCTCCTGCTGGAAGAGCATTTCAATACTCATATCAAATACATCATCAGCCTGGTTTTCGATGCTGTTTACTTTTACCATGGCTTCTGTCATTTCGCGAAGATTTTTCATATCGCGTAACCCATTCACTGCTTTCTTAATTTCAATGGTACCCTGCAGAATCAGGTCGGCCATTTTCTGGATACCTGTATCATTTGGATTTACGCTGTAGAAATTAATTTTTTTAGATGAAGCGAAAATATAATCCGCAATATCATCAAGGGCAGTAGCGAGGTAGTGAATATCTTCCCTGTCGAACGGAGTGATAAAGTTTCTACCCAGTTCTGTAAAAATCCGGTGGGTATTATCGTCGTTTTTATGTTCGAGGTCCTCAATCTGGGCGAGTACGGCTGCGCGTTTATTATTATCGGGCTCACTTACCATTTCTTTGAGTTTTAACCCCATTTCATGTACTTTTTCCGCAACATCTTCAAACAACTCGTAGAAAACCTTGTTCTTTGGCATAAACAAACGACCGAATGTATTGATACCCATAGTTTAAAATTTACGCAAAAATAGCTTCCTGCCTTTGATGTAGGAAGCAAATACCAGAATTAATAATTAGGTAATATTGAGGTTTACCGATTTTTTTGTATTAATCCAAAAAAATAGTATTTAATAACTGTTTGTTCATACTCCCGTCACCCAAGGGTAACACAGAAACAACAGTTTTACACTTCAGTTTATCGTAATTGAGCAACGAAAGTAGATTTTCTCATGTGTAACCCCTGATGTCTATCGGGGGTTTTTCGTAAAGGGTGAAGTATCAATGGTGAATGACCAGGAGTGAGCGATCACCCTGCAAATTGACGATTCACGATTCCTATTCCCTCTTCCGCTCCAAAGTAAACCCGATAGTAGTACCAATATCCACTTTACTTCGCACATGCATGGTTTGTCCGTGCGCCTCAATAATATGTTTACAGATGGCCAGTCCCAACCCTGTTCCACCTTTATCTCTGCTACGGCCCCTGTCTGTTCTGTAGAACCGTTCAAAAATGCGGGGCAGGTGTTCTTCGGCAATACCAATACCATCGTCACTGAATTCAATCAATACATGTTCTTCATCTGTTTTATAGATACTCGCCACAATCGATCCATCCTGTTTGCCATATTTAACTGCATTCTCCAGCAGGTTATTAATAACCTGCCTAATTTTCTCCTGATCGGCAAAAACAGTGATCGGAGATTCACAGCCTTTTTTAATACTACATCTGATATTCTTAGCAGTAATTTTAATAGATAGTGTCTCATATATTTCTCTGATAAGATCCTGGATAATAAAATTCTCTTTATACAAAGGTTGTTCACCACTTTCCAGTCTTGAAATTTCATCAAGGTCTTTTACCAGGTTCACCATACGATCAACATTACGCGCGGTATTTTCCAGAAATCGTTTACTCACTTCAGGTGAGTCCATGGCACCACCCAGTAAAGTATCTACATACCCCTGGATGGCAAATATGGGAGTCTTGAATTCATGGGCCAGGTTCTGCAGAAATTCTTTGCGATAAGCTTCATTATTTTTCAGCAGCTCAATTTCCGCACTTCTTTGTTCCGCCCATTTTTCAACGTCTTCCCTCACTTCATCAATCCCTTTCTGCGGGAGAATATATTTATAATACGTTTCTTCTCTTTTGCTCGCTTTGGTCTGGTAAATAAACTTATAAATCAGTTTAATTTTTCTGTAAATAAAAGATTCCAGCACCATCCTGATCAGTAAATAACTTCCAAGAAAAACCACTATAAAAGATATAAGTGTAATAAGCCAGTCGGGACGAATAATCCAGATACCCAGTGAAATTGGCACAGACAATATTAAGGCCGTAAAGGCCGACAATTGTTGTGGAGAAAGATTCTTGGTTTTAAACATTCATACTAAGATAAGGAGAAGAAGGCTCAGGAAGTAAGAAGACCGAAAGACGGAAGTCCGAAAGTCCGAAAGAATGCTACCATTTTCAATGGCTTGTGGCTTGCAACTTGTTGCTTGAAGCCTGCTGCCTATAGTTCAAACTTATACCCTACCCCTTTCACTGTAGTAATACAATCGATGCCCAGTTTCTGGCGTACTTTACGGATATGTACATCAATGGTACGGTCGCCAACAATTACATCATTACCCCAGATTTGTGAGAGTATTTCGTTACGGAGAAAAACACGTCCCGGGCGGGATGCGAGCAGGTAGAGTAATTCAAATTCTTTTTTGGCCAGGATCACTTCTGTATCATCCACATTCACAATAAACTTCACCGGATCAATCTGGATATTACCAATTTTAATGGTCTTGCCCGTTTCTTTTCCATTCAGTCTTCTGAAAAGTGCATTTACGCGACTTACCAGTACTTTCGGACTGATGGGTTTACTTACATAATCATCCGCACCTGTTTCAAGGCCTTTAATTTGTGAAGCTTCATCGCTCAATGCGGTCAGGAATATGATCAATGTATCCTGAAACAAAGGTTGAGTACGTAGTATCTGGCACACTTCTACCCCTGTTTTCTTGGGCATCATGATATCAAGGATAATCAGATCGGGATGAATTTGTTTGGCTCTTTCAATAGCTTCATTCCCATCTTTGGCGGTGTACACTTCATACCCTTCTTTACTGAGGTTATAAGTGATGATTTCCAATATGTCCTGTTCATCGTCTGCAATCAAAATCTGTTTCGCCTTACCTTCCATTGTTAACCTTATGTTTACACAAAATTAATTTTAAACATTGGCATATGAGGGTTTTGGCACTATTATGTTATTGTTAACTGAATTTCAGACCAAAATCGGGTCTAATGATGGGGAAAGCTTCTTTTCCGGCTTTTCATTCATTTGGCAGTATTTTTGCACGAGGATATGAGCATGAAGAAATTTTACCTGTTACTACTGGTTTCGTCTGTATGGAGTATAACATGGGCCCAGCAGGAAATGACGATTCCCCCTATTCCGGCTATGCGTGAATTGCACCATGAGTACATTCAAACCTCATTGCGTAATATTGCCAGACTCAGCAGTGTGGCAGATGCAGTTTTTCCTGTTACAAACGACCCCAAATTCAACCAGTCGATCGATAAAACCATACGCATTTATGTAAATAATATGCGCGCCATGGTGGAATCGAGCACACAGCTCAACGATAATCAGAAATATCTCTGGTTAAGGGGTATCAACGACCTGCTCACCGGGTTCCAGTCTGCCTGGCAGGCAGGGTTGATCAAAAATGTGATGTACCCGGGTCTTATCAAAGCTTTTTATGAAGCCATGCAATTGGAGATGCGGGAACAATCCATACTCCCCATTGTAAAAAACAATGAACTGGAAATTGGCAATATCCTGATCCAGAATTTCTGCCTGAAAAACAATATTGGCATTGATTCAGCAAAAGATGTATTGGTATTAAAAACCTGTCAGCGCGATCCGGCGGGTATTTTAAAAATACTTACCCGTTTCCCTGAAAACAGGTATGCAGACAGCCTGATAACAGTTGTTGCTTTTCGCGACCAGGAAGAGTTATACAATTATGCAGCTGCATACAATGCTTTGGGCAGGCGAATTCAATCTGTTAATCACCCACTGGTAAAACTTATTGCCAACCTCGCCAGGTTGAAGACGGGCCGTATGTATTTTCCTTTTCTTGATGATTTGTACCAGAGAAAAATAACCATCGAGAAGATTGCCCCTGTTCTGGCCGATGAGAATTCAGATAGTTATTACAAACTCCTGGTTAAAACAAGGGTGGGTTACGCAGAAAGAATGCTTAGAGGCGATACCCCCATGGCCGCAAAAACGCTGGTAGGTAAACTCAGAAGCAAGGCTGTAGAATTATACATCAATGAAATTAATGCCTTGCATGATGAGAATAACCCGGCTATCCGTTTCAAAAAAATAGATTCACTCAATCCAAAAGAACTTTATTATCTCGCCGTTTTGGGTGAGGAAGAAATTTATACTTCAAGTTTTGTATCAGGTGTATACCCTCGCATTTTCTCGCGTTCAAAACAAGCCGATGCCGATTCTCTGTTACAATCGCTGGGCTACGATTTTTACCGGAAGTTTATTAAAATGTCGGCGGCCTATAATACACTCGATGATTTTCTCAAACGTATGAGTAAAACATCTGCTGAAAAACTCATGCGCAATTTTGTTAACGGACTTGAAAAAACAGGTTCACTGGAAGATGCAGTTGATGTAGCTGATTCTTATGCGAGCATTTATAATAAGGCCATCCGAAACCTTATGCTTACACAGGTTCAGCAAAATCTGAAAAGTGGCCGTGCAAAAAAAGATAAAAGAGCAGAGGTTATTTATCATTTACTAAATACCATTTTTGTATCGGCCGATTCATCAGGTAAAACCAATTTATCGGCTTCACTGGGCATCAATACGGTATATAATATGCCTTTGAAAGAATTACAAAATGCATCCGGGCGCATCATCATCCAGCAATATGCATATGGAGATAAGGATGCAGAAAGTTATTT
The DNA here is from genome assembly GCA_049324295.1 of Bacteroidota bacterium. Lineage (GTDB taxonomy): Bacteria > Bacteroidota > Bacteroidia > Chitinophagales > Chitinophagaceae > Sediminibacterium. The sequence goes on along the minus strand of JBMOKQ010000005.1, from coordinate 18,018 downwards.
TGGTGCTTTTCTCGCCCGTTTTTCCAATAGTAACTGGCGTATTATTAGAAAGCCTTACTGGGTTGAAATAAATTCTGTACGTGGTACCCCTGTAACCATTTATGCCAACCTGCCACTTGATGAAACCAAGGACCTCGATGCCCTGGCACAGGACAGCCTGAATTATTATCTCGAAACCAATGGATTGTTACCAACCATGGTTATTCATCGCGGACACAGTTATTACCTCCAGCAAACCATTGATCAACTGGCACCTTCGGCCAAAGTGGTATTATTAGGCAGTTGCGGCGGATACCAGAAACTAAACCTGGTATTGGATATTTGTCCGGCTGCGCATATTATCTCATCAAAGCAGGTAGCAGCCGGTGTATTGAACCAGGCGCTTATTGATGCGATTACAGAACAGATAAGACTGAACAAAGACCTGGTTTGGGAAGAAATCTGGCAAAAATTACAGTTGCGTGTAACAGGTGGTTACAAGGAGAAATTTGAAGATTATATTCCGCCACATAAAAACCTGGGCGCCATTTTTATTATGGCATACAATAAGGCGATGGGAAAAACATAATCCTAAAGAAAAGGATTATGTTTTTTTTCATGACCAATCGTAGTGGTGAGCCCATGTCCTGAATATACTTTTACATCATCGGGAAGTGTAAAGATTTTTTCTCGTATACTTTTTAGTAATGTGTTATGATCACCGCCCGGCAAATCGGTACGGCCAATACTTTCCCGGAACAATACATCGCCCCCGATCAAAAACCGCTGTTCTTCGCAGTAAAAGCAGATACTACCGGGAGAGTGGCCGGGAGCCAATATCACTTTCAGGGCATCGTTACCCAGTGTTACCGTATCTCCTTCAGCAAGGAAATGTAAGGGGCCCCTATAATTTACAAAGGGCAAACCCCAGCGTTCGCCCGAGAAAGAGGCTCTTTCCAATACGGGCTGTTCAAGGGTATGGAGATATAGTTCGAGACCAAACTCATCATGTACCCATTTATTACCAAAAACATGATCTAGGTGACAGTGTGTATTGAGCAACTTAGCAGGCTGAAGTTTCGTATTATTTATAAAGTTTTTTAACGTTTCCTGTTCAGCAGAAAAGTAACATCCGGGATCAATTATAATAGCTTTGCCATGTTCATTATATAACACATAAGTGTTTTCCTGAACAGGGCTGAATGTAAAGGCCTTTACCTGGAGCATATGGTTTTTTGTGAAGGTTTTACAGGGTAAATGACTAATTTTAAAACACTAAAGTTCGGATATGCAACTGAATCGCATCAAGAAAGGATTGGTTTTGGCCGGTTTTTTATTTCCAATCCTCTCCATGGCCCAGGTAAATACAGTAGAATTTGGTAAAAACAGGGTTCAACACAAAAAACTGGTATGGAAATTTTACCAGTCGCCTAATTTTAATACCTATACCTCACAGGGTGGTGTTGAACTGGGTAAGTTCGCCGCACAGGTGGCAGAAGAAGAACTTCGCTCATTAGAAAATTTTATTGAATACTCTCTACAGCGTCGCGCCAATATTGTAGTGTACAATAACTACAATGATTACAAAAGCAGCAATATTGGTCTGGGTATCGACTGGCAGAATTCAGGTGGTGTTACCAAACTGGTAAATAATAAAATCGTTGTGTATTTCGATGGTAACCATGCCAACCTGAAACGCCAAATTAGAGAAGGTATTGCCAAAGTATTAACCGACAACTTATTATTTGGTGATGATATTGGTGAATTTGCCAGTAACCAGGCCCTGCTCGATCTGCCCAAATGGCTGGTAGATGGTTATGTGTCTTATGCAGCCGAACCATGGAGCACTTCTAAAGATGATGATCTGAAGAGTGCTATGCTTAGCGGTACATATCGTTCTTTTTACCAGTTTGCTTTTGAGAAACCGGTATTGGCGGGTCATGCATTCTGGTACTATATTGGTGAAAAATACCGCAAAGAAAATATTACTTATCTGCTGTATCTCGCACGCATCTATAAAAACCTAAACCAGGCATGTATGCGTGTTTGTAAAAAGAAGTTTAAGGATGTGCTGTCTGAATTCATGCAATTTCAGCAGGAGCGTTATTCAAGAGATATCCGCCAACGCAGAAATGCCCCAAGAGGTCAGTTAAATGTTTCTGAAGAGGTACGAAAAAAAGACTTCTTCCGTTTCCAGGCAAATCCCAATCCAAGAAGTACCACTTATGCTGTGGTTGAATTTAACAGGGGCATTTATTGTGTGAAACTGATGGAGAATTTTTATGACGGAAAAATTCTTCTGAAAAGTGGCGTTCGTACCAACCAGGATGATGTAAACCCCAACTATCCCATACTTGCATGGGATGGAAAAGGCACACGCTTATTGGTAGCTTACTGGGAAGATGGTAAGATCAAAATGTTTGTATATGACATGATCGCCAGGCTAAAACGTTATAAACAGGAAATTGAAGGTGTTGATCAGTTACTTGATGCAAGCTTTATGCTTAATGCCAACTCACTCATCTTTAGTGCCGTAAAAAACGGGCATACTGATATTTTTACTTATAAAATTGAGCAAAACAAACTGGAGCAGATTACCGATGATATATATGATGACCTGAATCCTACTTTTGTTTCGTTCCCCAATCGCTCTGGTATTATTTTCAGTTCAAACAGACCATCACCTACTGCTGTTAATACAGATACTGTTTTGCCAAGCAGACACCGTTACAATGTATTCATGGTTGACATATTGAATACCAGTAAACAAAAACAAATTACACAGCTCACCAACCTTAAATATGGAAACGCATCGTACCCAATGCAGTATAATACAAACCATTTCACTTTTGTAGCAGATGAAAATGGTGTAGGTAACCGTTGGGCAGGTTTTTTTGCCACACAACGAACCGGTTTAGATACATTGTATTATGTGGGTGATGAACTGCTTCGTAACCCCTCAACCAAAGAATTTGATTCTACTTTACGTGCGTGGCAGAAAGATGAACCCGATAGTGTAAGCTATTTCCAGGTTTACAAAGATTCTACCTATACATTCCCCATTACCAACTACCAGAGTTCATTGCTTGAAACAAGAATTGCCGGAGATAATGGACAGGTAAGTGAGGTAAGAAGAGAAGGCGATTTCAAATTCCTTTATAAACTTCGTGTAGATGAACAGGCCCTCAACAAAAGAAATGTAAACAGTCGCCCTACTGAATACATGAAAAAAATAATGGAAGAAAAGAAAACGGCAGATGGAAAAGCAATCATTTATAATAACGGCCTGGCTACAAAAGATACTGTTGCAAAAGCTGCAAAAGATTTCTTCCAGAATGAATTTGCAAATGAAAAAACAGATACTATACAACGTATTGTTAACGAAGATGTAATACCTCAGGCAACTACACTAGAGCGTTCCAGACTATTCGATTACCGTTTAAAATTCAGCAGCGATTATATCCTGAGTGGATTTACCAATAATGTACTGGTTAACAGGTACCAGCCATATGCAGGTGGCGCAGGACCCGTTCAACTCAATAATGGTAACGACTTCAATTTTACATTCCGTGTTGGGGTGAGTGATTTGTTTGAGGATCAAAAATTCGTAGGTGGTTTCCGTTTTGGCACCAACCTCAGCGATAAAGATGTATTCTTCTCATATCAGAATTTACGGAAACGTTTCGACTGGGGGCTTACCTATTACAGAAGTAATGTCAGCAACTTTTATAATATTCCTTATAACAGTATGCTGATCACTAACCTTTACCAGGGAAATATTACATATGCATTTAATGAAGTAAAAAGTTTAAGGGCTACTGTTGGTTTAAGAACTGATCGAGGAGTGCTACGCTCATTTGACAATGGCAGCGGAATACCTGATGCAAATGCATTAGCCTTCCCCGATACCATTAGTCGTTATATTGTATCACGCATTGAATATGTGCATGATAATACCATTAACCCCACTCAGAATATCTGGAACGGACTTCGTTACAAAGTATATTTCGATGTTAATATGCCAACATTCAAAACATCTTTGAACAATGGCAAGGGAACTTTCAATTTAGGCTTCGACGCACGTTATTATTATAAAATATACCGCAACTTTATCTGGGCAGGTCGTGCAGCAGCAGATTTTTCATGGGGTGGACAAAAATTAATTTATTACCTCGGTGGTGTAGACGGCTGGGTTGGTCCTAAGTTCAATAGTCAGAATACACCTGCACCCGATCAGTCATATGCATTCCAGTCATTGGCGGTAAATATGCGTGGCTACAGACAAAATATTGCCAACGGTAATAATGCATTTGTAATTAACAGTGAATTCAGGTTCCCACTGTTTGCCACACTCATCAATAAACCCATCAATAATGCCTTCCTGCGTAATTTCCAGCTTGTACAGTTCCTCGACCTGGGTACAGCATGGAACGGAAAATACAATGGTATTAAACGTCCGGGTGAAGTAGTAGCCGACCCATCATCTCCGGTTGTGGTGCGTATTGATGCTGGTGGTCTCGGTCCTTTTGCCGGTGGTTATGGTTTTGGCGCAAGAAGCACTTTATTAGGATACTTTATGAAGTTTGATGCCGGCTGGCCGATGAAAGGCATCTTCAAGGGAGCGCCGGTATATTATTTTGCGTTAGGATTTGACTTCTGATTTTTGATTTTTTGATTTGGTTATTGTCCTGAATCAAAAAATCAAAGATCAATGAATCAACCTTTTCCTCTTATCTCTTTAGCATAGTATCTGCACAAGTCAGTAAGCCCACAGGATTCACACTTAGGGTTACGTGCCAGACAAGTATATCTTCCGTGTAAGATGAGCCAGTGATGTGCCTTATGAACCAATTCCTCCGGAATATATTTGATCAGTTCTTTTTCAACAGCCAGCGGTGTACTTGCTTTTTCTGAGACCAGCCCCAATCTTTTACTCACCCTGAATACATGTGTGTCAACTGCCATATTGGGTTGCCGGTCAATTACACTGGTAATTACGTTTGCCGTTTTTCTTCCCACGCCGGGCAGTTTTACCAGTTGCTCAACCGTCATGGGTACCTCCCCGTTAAACTGTTCCAGCAGCATATTAGCCATCCCTATCAGGTGCTTTGTTTTGTTATTGGGGTAAGAAATACTTTTGATATATGGGAACAGTTCATCAAAACTCACTTTCGACAATTCAATTGCAGTAGGATATTTGGCGAAGATGGCAGGTGAAGTAAGGTTAACCCTTTTATCTGTGCATTGTGCGGAGAGAATAACGGCTACCAGTAACTGAAAAGGATTATCATAGATTAACTCTGTCTCAGCTACAGGAATCTGTTCGTTGAAATAACTGATTACGGCTGTATATCTTTCTTTTTTGGTCATGCTTTTGAATAAACTCAAAAATAAAGATATCGTAGCGCCAATCGCTGAGTTTTGTAAATATATAAGCCACAGATTGCAAAATCAATAATCTGCGAATCTGTGGCTTATATGGTTGACCAAACAAGTTTTTACTTTTTCCTAACGGCTTCACGGGCCTGTTGCATAATAGTTTTTACAGCTAATCGCGATGGCGATTTCAGTTTAAGTTTGTCTAACTGCTGAATACTTCGCTTGAGGATACCAAGTTTTTCTGTTAATTCAATATCTCCCTCTTCCAGCGCTTCCTCCACTGCTTTTTGTATGGCGGGTGAACACTCTTTGTACAGGTACAATATCAAATCCTCTTCGTTGAATTTTTTCATAAAAGTTCTGTTAGCTGAGAGGATACGGTACACATTAAAACGGGAGCTGCTGCGCTATTATTGTAAAAAACTTCTTAGTAAACAGTAAATTAGTCATTCAAAACAAAGATTTACTGAGAGCGCCAATATAATAAATTGATAATCAGTTAATTAAAATCTATCGAAAAGATTAAAAATCTATCTTTTACTGAGTTTTTCTTGCCCTGCAACTTGTAGCTTGTTCCTTTAGAACTTATTTTTTCTCTACAACGGAGTCTTCAATAATAAAAATATCTTCGCCTTCTTTTTTCATGAGATAGCGTTCGCGGGCGAATTTTTCAAGAGCGGCGGGATTGCTCTGGATATCCTGTAATTCCTGTTTGGTTTTACTGATCTCTTCGAGATAGTATTTTTTCTTGGCCTCTAATTTTTCCAGTTCAGCTTTTCGCTCACGCTGCTGAAAAAAATCACGCTGATCAAAAAACAACATCCATACCACAAAAAAACCACCGGCGAGGAGGTATTTATTGGTGATAGCGGATGTGAATTTTTTCATTGAATAAAATTAATAAAAAAGCTACAAGTTACAAGACACAAGTAAAATACTGCTTGTGTCTTGTAACTTGTAGCTCGAACCTTAAACGCTATTTTTTCCCAAACTTCACTTTTCCTTTCGGGTACATTGCTGTTTCACCCAGCATTTCCTCAATACGGATTAGCTGGTTGTACTTGGCAATACGATCGGTACGTGAAGCCGAGCCGGTTTTAATTTGTCCGCAGTTAAGCGCCACTGCCAGGTCGGCAATGGTGGTATCTTCTGTTTCACCACTGCGATGGCTCATGATGGTATTATAACCATTATGCTGTGCCATTATTACCGCATTGATGGTTTCTGTAAGGGTACCAATCTGGTTTACTTTTACAAGCAAGCCATTGGCAATGTTTTTGTCGATACCGGTTTGAAGACGGTTCACATTGGTTACAAACAGATCGTCGCCCACCAGCTGGCATTTGTTGCCAATGGCTTGTGTTAGGGCTTTCCAGCCATTCCAGTCATCTTCCGCCATACCATCTTCAATAGAAACAATGGGGTATTGTTTTACCCATTTTTCCCAGTATTTCACTAACTCATCACTGCTCAATACTTTGCCATTGCTTTTATGAAATACATATTTTTTCTTTTTGGCATCCCAGAGTTCGCTGTTGGCTGCATCCATGGCAATTACTATTTGTGAACCTGTTTTATATCCGGCAGCCTGTATTGATTCCAATACAGTTTCTATGGCTTCTTCATTACTTTGAATATTGGGAGCAAAACCACCTTCATCACCTACGTTGGTACTGTATCCTTTTTTCTTTAATACGCCTTTGAGGGTGTGGAATATTTCTACCCCCCAGCACAGGCCTTCGCTAAAGCTGGTAGCACCTACAGGCATAATCATAAATTCCTGAAAGTCGATTTTATTATCGGCATGCGCACCCCCATTCAGGATATTCATCATAGGAATGGGTAATGTTTTGGCGTTTGTGCCACCGATATAACGATACAAAGGCAAACCGGCTTCTTCAGCAGCAGCTTTGGCAACGGCCATACTCACAGCTAGTAATGCATTGGCTCCGAGTTTTCCTTTATTGGGGGTACCATCAAGAGCAATCATTGCTTCATCTATAGCAGCCTGTGCTGCTACATCATATCCTACAATGGCATCAGCAATAATATCATTTACATTCTTTACAGCTTTTAATACACCTTTACCAGCATATTTCTTTTTGTCGTTATCGCGCAGTTCAACTGCTTCGTGAATACCAGTACTGGCTCCACTGGGAACCGCAGCACGGCCCAGAGCGCCATCGTCGGTTAATACGTCTACCTCTACAGTAGGATTACCACGGCTGTCTAATATTTGCCTGGCGTGGACTTCAATAATGTAACTCATGATTGTTTACGGTTTTGTAATAATAATTAACTATTCTGTGGTAGGCGTAATGCCTGAAGCCGCAATTTACACAATTAGTAATTATAAGACGACTAGAGGTAAATAGTATTTACGCCCGGTTAACAAGCGTTAGTATGCATTGTACACAGAAAATGTAAGGTTATATCTTAAAAGAAAACCAACCTGAGAGCCGAAAATAAAGTATGTAATGCACCTTATTCAGTGCTTATTTATACCTGTTTATACCATGGTAGTTAATGATCTGAATATTTTTTCAAGACTATTTTTTTCACTTTGCAGTGATATGATCTGAAGATTATAAGCCACGGCCAGGTTCAAAAGATGTTTACGAACCAGTTCCGGGTTTGAAGTATGTAAACGAAAAGCCGACTCACTGAGTCTGTCAACCTGGAAAACCGTCTGAAGACGTTCCAGCACTTCCATTTCTACGACTTCATTGAATTGTATCTGTAATATATGTCTGTCGTTATGTTCTTTCTGCAGGTTTACCAATGTATCGTTAGCAACAATATTTCCTTTGTTGATCACCACTACTTTATCACAAATAGCTTCTACTTCCTGCAAAATATGAGATGAAAAGAGTACAGTTTTGTTGGCACCCTGCAAACGGATCACGTTACGTATCTCTACAATCTGGTTAGGGTCAAGGCCACTTGTTGGTTCATCCAGTACTAATACTTCCGGATCATGTATTAACGCAGCAGCTAATCCCACCCGTTGTTTATATCCCTTCGACAGCTGTCCCGTTTTTTTATGTGCTTCAGGACCGAGCCCGGTTAATTCAATCACATTATTTATCGACTGGTTCACCTGTTTCAACCCATGTACCCCTGCAATAAAGCCGAGGTATTCTTTCACATACATATCGTAATATAGTGGATTGGCTTCAGGCAGATATCCTATTTTCTTTTTTGCTGAAAGTGGGTACCGGGCAATATCAATACCACATACTTTAACCGAACCGGCATCTGCCAGCAGGTAACCGGTTATGATTTTCATTGTTGTACTTTTTCCGGCTCCGTTTGGGCCAAGAAACCCCAGTATTGTTCCTTTTTCTACAGAGAAAGAAATATCATTTACTGCCTTTTGTGTACCATATATTTTTGAGAGACCCTTAATTTCAATAGACATAGGGTAAAGGTATCAATTGAATCGTTTTATAGAGAGATAAAATTGGTAAGAAAAATCAAAAAATATAATCAAAGCAGGTTCAACTCTCCTTATCATACTCTCCTCTGAACGCATAATAACCAAACAAACTAAGTCCGAATGCAATAGGGAGAAATACCAATACAAATACGCCCCATTGTATCCATGTATCTGTAGAAGGTTTCACTGCAATCTCGTTTGATGCTGTGCGTATGAGGAAAAAAACAGCCAATGGTCCTAGAACCATCCACAGAATACCTGCAATTTGTTTTAGTTGCTTCATAAATCAATGGATTGTTTTTTTGTTACTTAAATACAATGCACCTATTACAAGACATACACCTGCCACCACAATTGGATACATGAGTCCGGCCAGTTGATTACCTGTATAAATAGTAGTCAGTAATGTTGCAATAAAAGGCGTTAATCCGCCGAATACACCATTGCCAATATGATAGGGTAATGACATTGACGTATATCGTATTCTTGTAGGGAAGAGTTCTACCAGGAAAGCCGCAATCGGGCCATATACCATTGTTACATAAACAATCATCAACAATACAATACCAACCATTTTCCAATAAATACTGTTACCTACTTCTTTCGAAACAGTAACTAAAGGTTGTACTGTTTTCTTTCCGGCATCGGCATATAAAGTATCTTTTGTACTTGTGTGAAGAATTGAACCATCTGTAAAAGATTGCGTCTGTTTTATTACTCTTAATGAATCACCTTTACTTTGAACAGGCGTTAAAGTAATTATTTGTTTTGCCAGCGACTCCTGTTCTGTTTTTTTTGTTGTATCACTTAATACTACCAGTTCCTTAAACAAGGGGCGATATGTAAGTACCGCCAATAACATACCGGCTAACATGATCCATTTTCTTCCGATCTTATCGCTCCAGTGTCCAAAGAGTACAAAAAAAGGTGTGCCAAATACAATGGCCCATATCAATATGGTTCTTGACTGATCGAAATCAATCTTACAAACATTTTCCAGGAAAGACTGTGCATAGAATTGTCCTGTATACCAAACAACACCCTGCCCCATAGTAGCGCCAAACAAAGCAAGCAATACCATTTTTAGATTGGTTTTATGACCAAAACTCTCTCTCAATGGATTGGAAGATGTTTTGCCTTCTGATTTCAGTTTTGAAAACAAAGGCGATTCCTGCATTTTAAGACGGATATAAATAGAAACAATTACCAATACAATCGATAATAGAAATGGAATACGCCAGCCCCAGTCATTAAACTTAGCAATGGAAATCTGTTTATCCGCATCAAGACTATGCCTTGTTAATAATATAACACCTAATGAAACAAAAAGACCCAGTGTAGCTGTAGTTTGTATCCATGAAGTAAAATAACCTCGCCTGTGTGCCGGTGCATGTTCAGCTACATAAGTAGCGGCACCACCATACTCTCCACCAAGTGCCAGTCCTTGTAATAATCGTAACAACAATACAATAATAGGTGCAGCAAAACCAATTCTTTCATAAGAAGGCACCAGTCCAATAGCAAATGTTGAACCTCCCATCAATACCAGCGTCAGTAGAAATGTATATTTTCTTCCTACAATATCACCTAATCTGCCGAATACCAATGCACCAAAAGGACGAACTATAAAACCTGCTGCAAAAGTAGCCAGGGTTGACAGTAATGCTGCTGTTGGATTTGTCTTTGGGAAAAACTGACCCGCAATTACCGTGGCAAGGCTTCCAAAGATGTAGAAATCATACCACTCGATCAATGTACCCAATGAAGAAGCTGTAATGACTTTCCAGATTCCCTGTTCTTTTTTCATATAAGATTACAACTTACTGCAAAGAAATGATTTTGCCAAGCAGACCGGGATCAGTCTAATTGATTTTGATACAACAGGATACTGTTTGTTTCAGTTTCGCTACGTATAAAAACAAACAGTCATTCGCATAATCGGTTTAAACCACTTTTACAGATGATGTATATTTATAGCTCCAAAATTTCGAAGCGCATGTCATATCCGTACCAGATTAAAAGTTTTGAAGCATATAAAAAAGCCTATCAGGAAAGTATAAACGATCCATCCTCTTTTTGGAGTGAAATTGCATCACATTTTACCTGGAGAAAAAAATGGGACACGGTACTTCAATGGAACTTTAAAGAACCCAAAGTTGAATGGTTTAAAGGAGGCAAACTCAATATCACTGAAAATTGTCTGGACCGTCATCTCGAAACCAAGGGCAATCATCCAGCCATCATCTGGGAGCCTAATGCACCCGATGAAAATCATCGGATACTCACCTATAAAAAATTACATGAAAAAGTTTGCCAGTTTGCACATGTGTTGAAAAACAATGGCGTTCAAAAAGGCGACAGGGTCTGTATTTATATGGGTATGATTCCTGAACTGGCCATAGCAGTGCTGGCCTGTGCCCGTATTGGCGCCATTCATTCAGTAGTGTTCGGCGGTTTTTCCGCACAGAGTATTGCTGACAGACTTGAAGATGCACAGGCAACTTTCATCGTTACCTGCGACGGCGCTTTCCGCGGAGCAAAAGATATTCCTTTAAAAAGTGTTATTGATGATGCGCTCATTGGTAATAAAACCGTTAAACGTGTAATTGTTGCCACCCGTACACATACTCCTGTATCTATGATCAAAGGAAGAGATATATGGTGGGAAGACGAAATGAAACAGGTTGAAGAAAAAGGCATCACATTTATTGAAGCAGAAGAAATGGATGCAGAAGACCCTCTCTTTATTCTGTACACATCTGGTTCTACCGGTAAGCCCAAAGGAGTGGTACATAGTGTTGCAGGATATATGGTGTATACTAACTATACTTTTGTAAACGTATTTCAATACCAGCCTGGGCAAGTGCATTTCTGTACAGCAGATATTGGCTGGATTACCGGGCATAGTTATATTGTTTACGGTCCGCTTAGTGCCGGCGCCACTTCACTCTTATTTGAAGGTGTGCCCACATGGCCCGATGCAGGACGCTTTTGGGATATAGTTGATAAATATTGCGTTAACATTCTTTATACCGCACCAACCGCTATTCGCAGCCTGATGGGTTTTGGATTAGGCCCATTACAGGGCAAAGATCTTTCTTCGCTCAAAGTGTTGGGAACAGTAGGCGAACCTATTAATGAAGAAGCCTGGCACTGGTATGATGAACATGTAGGAAAGAAGAAATGCCCGATTGTAGATACCTGGTGGCAGACAGAAACCGGCGGTTGTCTTATTTCAAATCTTGCAGGTATTACACCCGCTAAACCCGGATGGGCCACACTTCCCATGCCTGGATTAGAAATGGTTCTGGTGGATGAAAATGGAAAAGAAATTATTCAACAGGGTGATGAAACCATTTCAGGAAATCTTTGCATCAAATCTCCATGGCCATCAATACTGAGAACCACCTATGGTGATCATGAGAGATGCAGAACCAATTATTTTGCCACTTATGAAAACATGTATTTTACCGGCGATGGTGCATTAAAAGATAAAGATGGTTTCTTCCGGATTACTGGAAGAGTTGATGATGTATTAAATGTAAGTGGCCACCGTATTGGTACCGCCGAAGTTGAAAATGCCATCAATATGCATGCGGGTATTGTAGAAAGTGCCGTAGTGGGTTACCCGCACGATATTAAGGGTCAGGGTATTTATGCCTATGTAATTTACCATGGTTCTCATGCCCAGGATACACATGGTACAGGCGACTTGGTAAGAAAAGATATTTTGCAAACCGTAACACGCATCATTGGCGCTATCGCTAAACCGGATAAAATTCAGTTTGTAAGTGGCTTACCCAAAACAAGAAGCGGAAAAATCATGCGTAGAATTTTACGCAAGATCGCAGAAGGAGAAACGGAGAAACTCGGCGATATAAGCACTTTACTTGACCCCGGTATTGTAGATGAAATTAAGAAAGGGAAATTATAATCCGAAATAGTCTATCTGTTTTACCTAAATATGATATCTTTAGGATGTGAACAGCAAAAGAATATATAGTTTAATACGACAAACTGTAGATAGTTATATTCCGGGCAGTCGCATTATATTATTTGGCTCTCATGCTAAAAATCTTGCTGATGATCATAGTGATTACGATCTGCTGATTATTACGCCCCATGAGCTTGATCATCAAAAAAAAATATCCTGGCAATCGCGTCTGGATAAAGCAATTGTTCAACATACCGGACTTCCTATTGATCTTTTATTGAGTAGTGAGAAAGAAGTACAGCATAAACAATTTTTACCTGGTCATATTATCCAAACCGCTCTTAAAGAAGGCATTCAATTATGACCCCCGAAATGAAGGCATATATTGAATCTTGGTTAATTAAAGCCAAGAATGATTTGTTAAGTGCCCAACGATTATTAGAAATAGAGCCCGCAATCCTTGACACCTGTTGCTTTCACTGCCAACAGGCAATTGAGAAATATCTAAAGGCATATCTTATCTATAATGGAGTTAATATTGAGCGAACGCATAATATCATTTTCCTTCTTAACCAATGCGCTCAATTCGATTCAATATTTGCCTCAATTGATTCCAAAAACATTAATGCATATGCTGTTCAATCAAGGTACCCGGACATGAATGATTTGCCAGCATTAAATGAAGCATATGATTACTATAATCTAGCCATTGAAATTGAGAGACTGATTCATTCCAAAATACTACTTAGCTTATCAGACGAAAAACAGTAAAATGTCTATGCGGAGTATCATTGTATTGTTATTCCTATTTCTGATTGGAGATATTGATGCTCAAAATCTCATCTGGTTCATAGAAAACAGCAAATTCGGCTACGTTCATAAAATAACCGGAAGAACAACTATTATACCCCAATTTACCTTTGCCAGTCAGTTCAATGATAGTATTGCTGTAGCAGCAGTGGGTAATCATCTTTTATCTTCCAAATACGGTTTCATCAACGAAAAAGGCAAGTGGCTGATCATACCACAATTCAATGCTGCAGGTAATTTTTCTGAAGGAAAAGCAAGGGTTCAACAAAATGGAAAATGGGGGTTTATCAATAAAAAAGGAAGTTTTGTTATTCAACCACGGTTTGCACTTTGTGCTGATTTTAAGGAAGGACTGGCGCAGGCTTCTGTAAAAAACAATCTATGGGGCCTGATAGACAGCAGTGGAAAATTTGTTGTACAGCCTGAGTATTATACTATCACAGATGTATTTGCCGGATTAACCTGTACACAAAAAAATATGACAGACAAATGGGAAATACTTGATATCAAAAAGAAAACAAGTATCAAAACTTCTTTCACACGTATGTATGCATTTTCAGACAGCCTCGCTCCTGCACGCGATAGCAGTAATAAATGGGGGTTTGTAAATATAAACGGCAACTGGGTTATTCAACCTGGCTTTACCAATGCCAGTTCATTTAGTGAAGGTGTGGCAGCAGTTGAAAAAGATTACGGTTCCTGGGGCTTTATCAATAAAAAAGGGGAATGGATCATTCCCCCACAATTTGATCGTTCGGGTAGTTTCTATAAAGGATTGGCTTTAATGGAAAAAGGACCTGATATTGTTTATATAGATATGGAAGGAAATATTCTTTATAGTTTCAAACGTTAGTTCCAATAAGAATACAGCTACAGATTATATTTTCATCAATCCAATATCTTTTCCATCCCATCCGGGAAATAGTCCTTTTGACTGACTCAATTTTAAATGTCCTTTCGCTACTGCACTGAATACTGCCCGGAAATCAGTAGATACAGGTAAATCTCTTCCATCTTCCAAATCGGCTTTAGCCAGTGATTTAATGTTGTGGTATACTTTTCCACCCTGTACATCATTACCCAAAACAAATAAACAACTCGCCCTTCCATGATCCGTTCCCCCCGTTCCATTCTGGTGAGCTGTACGACCAAATTCAGTCATCGTCATAACCGTTACTTCATCCTGGTACTGGCCCATATCGGTCCAGAAAGCAGCAATGCTATCACTGAAATCGCGAAGATTTCTTGCAAATGCACCATTTACTGTTCCCTGATTAAAATGCGTGTCCCACCCACCACTTTCTGCAAAAGCCACTTCAACACCTACATCCATTTTAATCAGGGTAGCTATTTGTTTTAAAGAATTTCCTAAGGGAGAATTGGGATATACAGCCCCATTGGCAGGCTGATAATTTTTGATATCAGTAGATTTCAAAATTTTCATTGCCTCAAAACTTTCCTTACCTGTTTTGTTAAGCAATTGGTTACTGGTCTGATCATATAACGATTCAAAAGATTTTGCTGCCATATTCCCTGCCATTGGGTTACCCTGCATCTGTATGGCAAAATCCTGCAAGTTACTGATGGCAAGTGCTTCATGTTCGCCATATAAACTACGTGGCAATGCACTTGTTAAACTTACGGCACTAAAAGGCGTGGCTTCATGGCCGGTTAATCCAACAGCACGATTCAGCCATCCACTGCTGGTACCTTTATTAAAAGGTGTTCCACTTTCCATAAAATCCTGTGCATCAAAATGACTTCTCGTATTATTTGGACTACCTACTCCATGCACAATCGCCATCCTGCCTTCTGTAAAAAAGGAAGACAGGCTATTTAATGCCGGGTGTAAGCCAAACTGCCCATTCAGGTCTATCATGCCGCCCTGTGTTTGAGCAGGGCTCATATATAAAGTTGGGCGTAACACCTTCAGGTTAAGATCTGCAAAAGGACTAACTGCCATCAATCCATCCATGGCTCCCCGCTGGAAAATACAAACCAGTACTTTACTTTTTTTGTACGGTGATAATATTTTTCTGCTATCAGCAGCACGTGCAATAAAGTTGGGCACACCCCCAAAGCCTGCGGCAAAAAGTGCCAAAGCCCCCGATTTCATAAATGCTCTTCTGTGAATCATGCTTTATTATTTTGGCTGTAAACTTTGAGCTACGGCTATGAGAATTAAGCATCAAGCCGCAAGATTCAAGCTACAAGTTTAGATTTTAATTATACTTTTTTCATTCTTTTTACGTTTCACATCTCACGTTTCTTATTTCCTCTGAAATTCCGGAGATCCGATAATAATTCCTACTACCTGAGCCACTGTTGCAACGGTGTTGTTCATTGTATGGGTTACTTGTGTCTTGTTGACCTCCCTGTTCCTTGTTCCTTGTTTTCTTATATCCTGCTCCTCCATTTCATCTTCTACTATTTCCGTTTTTATTTTTGAGGCTGCATCACTAATTTTTTGTTCCACCTGTACATCACGTACCATTGCCGTTAATCGCTTGATATTTTCTTCATTGTCACGTTCAGGTAATAGTATTTTACTGTAAATACGTAATGCCTCGTCGGCACTTTCAGGTTCGTGGTTATCGTTCAATGCAAGCAAATTCATCCGCACACCTGGAATTTTTTGTGTAGCCAGCGCAAGACCGAAATTCATCCTGTTTAGTAATGCGCCACTATTGATCCAGAAATTGGCTCGATCAGGGAATCCTGTTGGGGCCTGATAATAATAAAATCTTTGTCCCATTTTGGTACACCAGTTGTACAACTGGTAAGGTTGCGTTACCTGGGCCTTTGTTGCACGGATAGCACTGATAGCAAATTCAAAAGGCGATTTCACTTTTTCACGTAACGCCTGTTTCGACCAGAAATCGGGGTGATTTACCATTGCAATCATCACGGCTTTAATATTGCCTCCTGTTTCGCGAAATGTTTTTGCCAGCGTTTTCACCAGATCGGCGGAAGGTTCATCCGAAACAAAACGCCTGGCTAATTTGCCAGCAATAAAATTGGCAGTAGAGGGATGCGTAGCTAACATCTCTAATACTTCTACACCTTCTTTATACCCATCTTTACCACTAAACTGTTTACCTAGAATGGTTTTGGCACCTTCGTCATGTTTATCGGCCCTGAACAGAAAGTCGCCATCAATCATCAATCCTCTTCTTTCCAGTTGAGTGGCATTTAGGTTTTCAACCAGTTGCCTCGCCGGACCTTCCTTATACATAGGTTTCACGGACCAGCCGGTTAATGCCCGGGCCACTTCCGTTACGTCTTTTTGTGTATAACCACCGTCTACGCCCAATGTATGTAGTTCCATTACCTCACGGGCATAATTTTCATTGAGTCCCTGTGTTCTGCGTGCCGCAACTGCCTGCTGAACCAGGGCAGCTTCCGGCATTGACGTATCGTTCAACCTGGATTCCATTCGTTCCCGTGCCGCACGCAACATGGCATTATTCTGCTGGCGACGTGTTCTTTCATTGTCGTTACTTACACTCAGCGCATTGTCAAGATATTCCAGCATAGCTGGATGTTTGGCTGTTGCCAGTAACATATCTTTAAAATTACCCAATATATAAGGCCGTATGGCATCACGCTCATAAGTCATTACATATTGCTGACTCTGCCCTTTGGTAAGTGAAACATTAAAATGATTGAACCAGAAATCAGTCAACAATTCTTTTAGCTGGTTATTACTATATGCCGCCCTTAATACTTTCTGATTAATGAGTTGGCGGTGTAATTCCTGTAAAGGTTTATATCCCTCTTTTTCCTGAATAAGTCTTAGTTGCCTGCGATATTTTTGTCTGTCGGCATTGTTGATAGAATCGGCAGGTATCAATTTGTTTCGGAGAGCTACACGAATTACCTGTGCTGGTGTGAGATAAGTATTGACGATTTTTTCATTACTCATACTCAATGACTCAAATGTCTGTAAACGACCATCAAGTTCTGTATCCGGCAAATCGGCATCGAGTTGTTGTTGCAGCCATTTATCAAGACCCATTTTTACTACTGCCTCTACCTGTCCGGGTTGTATACCATAACTGAAACGATTGAGTAAATGTGCAGCCGCTTGTTGTTGCGTGAGACCTGCTTTTTTGTAGGGGAGTTTTATTTCAGGTAGCGTATTCCTGTTACCAGTAAAAGCAGCCCCGATTGTAAACAGGACCCCGATTGTGAAAGTTTTAAAGATTCGCTGCAAGGACATCGATTTTAGTTTTGTATTGGACAAAAGATTGAATGAAAGGTTTAACGGGTTTGGGTGAAATTAATTGCCACTGAAAACACAGAAGGTCACAGAAAGATTCTGTGACCTTCTGTGTTTTCAGTGGCAATAAAAGGGGCTGTCTTAAAAGGTCAGTCCTTTTTTTTTGTGAGACTAAATTTAGAGTGGCAGTTATGCAGAGGTCGTGTGTAAAAATATATATCCTCTGTAAGGCAATACAGGCAATGGTTTTGCGTA
>JBMOKQ010000004.1:0-1400 GCA_049324295.1 Bacteroidota bacterium | reverse complement strand
TCATTACTGTCCGAGACAATCCTGAGAAATAAAAAAATGAGCCATATTTTTTAGAATACGGCCCAAATTATATAGGTTGCTTTTACCACAAAGTAACTATATGAACAATAGTACAAATTTTTCTGGTAATTCGGTTTTCGGACAGCTAATTTCTTTAATACCGAAGCAACAAGTGCAAAGTGCCGTTAATAAATACCAGTCCGATAAGTTTACCAAGCGGTTTTCAACCTGGGAGCACTTGGTGTCCATGTTGTTTGCAACGGCATCCAATACCACTTCTTTGAGAGATGTAACCAATGGTTTCCTTGGCTTAGAAGGAAAACTGAAACACTTGAACCTAAAACAACCACCCAAAAGAAGCACCATTAGTGATGCTAACAAACGCCGAAGTTATCTGGTATTTGAAAAGATATACTACGATTTACTAAACCAATACAAACCAATTTTATCGGACAGCCGATTCAAGAATGAGTTTGGCAAGGAGCTGTCCATCATAGATAGTACCACCATTTTCCTGTTCAAAGACATTCTTAAATGCGTAGGGCGCAATCCAGAAAGTGGCAAACGCAAAGGTGGTATTAAAGTTCATATGCAAATCAGAGCTGATTATAACTCACCAGTTTTGGTCAAGTTTACCGATGCTACAACCCATGATAGCAGCTTCATGCAGGATATTAAGTTCAACAGTGACCAGATTTATGTGTTTGACAAAGGATACAATGATTATGAGCGGTTTGAAAGTTTTAATGCCAACAAAATACCCTTTGTCACTAGGCTAAAGCACAATGCAGCCTACCGCAGAAAGAAAGAGTTTGAACTTGCAGCTGATAGCAATCAAGCCATTCTACTTGATGAACAAATTGTATTACAGATACGTGAAAATGGGAAAACAGTTCGTGGTCTGCCACTGCGCAGAGTGGTATATTGGGATGAAAAACATCAAGTGTGCTATGAGTTTATCAGTAATATTTATGAACTGTCCGCCGATCAAATTACACAGATTTATAAATCCAGATGGCAAATAGAGACCTTGCACAAACAATTAAAACAAAACCAGTCCTTGAACTATTTTTTGGGTGATAATGTAAATGCCATCATCATACAAATATGGTGTGCACTCATTTGGAATCTACTTTTGACGGTAATACAAAGGCAAATTAAAGCGAAAGCATGGGCCTTTTCTAATCTTGCTAGTGTCATCAGATTGCACCTGTTTAATTATATCCATTTAAACTCTTTTTTAAAGAATCCAGAGAAACATTACCATCAAATAATTACCGCAGAATTAAATTTATTTGATGGATGACACCCTGCTTTGAAGAAAACCAATATTTTTTGGGAACTTGTATTGTAAACCTTATTAAAAATAGCTGTGATCAGATTATCTCGGACAGCACTGA
>JBMOKQ010000003.1:0-26161 GCA_049324295.1 Bacteroidota bacterium | reverse complement strand
TTGGGCATTGGTGCCACCTGTGCTTGGTAAGAAGAGAAAACCTGATCTTGGAAGCGCTGGATGAGGCGAGAGTCTCACGTCCAGTGCTGTGAGAGCCTTAGGGTGAAATTCCCCTTGGCTACTTGACCTAATATATAGTAAAGGCCGTATCCCGGTTTCCTTCAATTTATACGAACCTTGTAAAAGTATTGATGCTCCTTTTGGTATAAGCTATAAAACAGGTCACAAAACAATTGTATTCAGGTTGTCTGAAACAACATCTCAGGCTATTCTCTTTAAAACTCCGGCAAAAGCAAAAGATACCTATCATCAAGTTCTAACTGCAATACATTTCGGTAAAGAAGCGTATAAGCCCGGGTTTTCACTGACCGTTCAGCAAACGATTGACTCTGTCAATGTACTTCTTCAGTTAATGAATAGTGATAAAGCAACAATCAGCTTATTAAATGACAGTGTGTTTACAATAAGACAAATGCTCTCCATCAGGTATGATATTAATGTTAAACAGTTAAAAAGCGATGGTGATAACCGGTTCCTGCAGGTAAGCGGAATAGGCTTTGTGCCCCATATAAAAGACGGATTTGCTTCCGGCCCATGCATTACTTTTCAGCATGCGGGCGGGCAATCAGTTTTTTTAAAATTTACATCTGATGATACGAAGGAACAATTACTGGTTTACCGGTTACTTATTTATTTAAGTAACCTGATGCTTAAATTATGATAGCACACCATGCTGCTATAAGGCAGAAATTATTTGTAGACTTTTTCATTGCATTCATCAGTTATTTGGTAGAACAGGTGTTCTGCTGCCCAAACACCTGTTCTGTATTACATTGCCGAAAACTTAAGTCTGAGACTATTACCAACTACACTTACACTACTTAAAGCCATAGCGGCCCCGGCAATCATGGGGTTTAATAAAAAACCAGATACAGGGAAGAGTAATCCTGCTGCAACCGGTATTCCAATAAGATTATAAATAAATGCCCAGAACAAATTCTGTTTAATAGCAGCTACTGTTGATTTTGAAAGCCTGATGGCTTTTGGAATACTGGTGAGGTCGGATGTAATCAGCGTCATTTTCGCAACATCCATTGCAATATCACTTCCTTTTCCCATGGCAATACTTACATCGGCCAACGCAAGTGCGTGGCTATCATTTATTCCATCACCAACCATAGCAACTGTTTTACCATTTTTTTGTAAGGCTTCAATGAAACCGGCTTTTTCAGATGGAAGTACTTCGGCCCTGAATTCTTTTATTCCTACTTCAGCAGCAATGGCACCGGCTGTTTGACGATTATCGCCCGTGAGCATATATACATCTATATTAAGTGCCTTTAATTCATCAATAGCCTGCCAGGAGCTTTCTTTAATTTTATCTGTTATGGCTATAACGGCTTTAGCAGTATTGTCTTCTGCAAAAACAATAGCGGTTTTTGCCGCCTGTTGCAGGCTGGTAATCTTATCCTGCATATAAGCATCGATCTGAATATTTTTTTCTTTCATAAGCAACGGACTTCCTACCAGATACACATGACCCTGGTAGTGAGCAATTACCCCTTTACCGGTAATACTCTCTATCTGATTAATTGCAATTATTTCTGTTTGCTCTTTTTTCAGGTACCGTACCACTGCTTCAGCCAATGGATGCTCAGATTGTGTTTCGATGGCCAGTAATATTCCCTGATTTTTTTTTGTATTGGCCCATTCTGCAAATAGTATATCACTTACTTCTGGTTTGCCTTCAGTAATAGTACCTGTTTTGTCTAATACTATTGCGTTGATCTTATGGGCAAGTTCAAGGCTCTCTGCATCTTTAATAAGAATATTATTTTCTGCTCCCTTGCCAATGCCTACCATGATTGCAGTTGGAGTGGCAAGACCAAGCGCACATGGGCATGCAATTACCAGTACTGTTATGGCATTCATAAGACCATGTGTGAATGCATTTTCAACACCGCTGAAGGTCCATACAATAAAAGTGATAATTGCAATGGCTATTACAACAGGAACAAAAATGCCTGCTATTTTGTCTACCAGTTTTTGCACCGGAGCTTTGCTTCCCTGGGCCTGTTCTACCATTCTGATGATCTGTGCAAGGAAAGTATCGGCGCCAATTTTTTCAGCCCTGAAACGAAAACTTCCTTTCTGATTGATGGTACCTGCAAATACCTGATCGCCCGGTTTTTTTTCAACAGGAACAGGTTCTCCTGTAATCATGCTTTCATCAACAAAAGAACCGCCGGTGGTAAGCATACCATCTACCGGAATTTTTTCACCTGGTTTTACTAATAGTACAGCATTTTTCTGAACTGATTCAATGGGTACAACAACTGTCTGGTCGTTATCCAAAACAAGCGTCACTGTTTTTGGCTGCAGACCAATTAATTTTTTTATAGCAGAGGAGGTATTTGATTTGGCCCTTTCTTCTAACAGTTTACCGATAGAAATAAATGCCACAATTACAGCCGCAGCCTCAAAGTACACATGCGGGTGTAACCCTCTCTCATGCCAGAATGATGGAAAAAAAGTATTAAAACTGCTGAAAAGCCAGGCAATGCCTGTACTCAGCGCCACGAGTGTATCCATATTTGCTTTTCCATGACGGGCCTGCTTCCAGGCGGTGATGAAAAAGTTTTTACCAAAATAAAATACAACAGGAGTAGACAGTGCGAGCATTATATAGTTTACATAAGGCAGGTTCATAAAAAACATGCCTAAGACTACAATTGGTAATGCCAGTATGGTTGACCATATGGTTCTTTTCTTAAGTGCTGTATAATGTTTTAATTGAGCCTCTTCTTTAATTTGCTGTTTATTCTCTTCACTGATTACAAGGCCATAACCGATAGACTGAACCGTTTGCTGAAATTTTTCAGGACTGGTAATACTGCTATCGTATTCGACCCAGGCATCCTGGTTGGCAAAATTTACGCCTGCATCTTTTACACCTTCTACCGATTTCAACATCGACTCTACACTTACGGCACAGGCTGCGCAGGTCATCTCAAGAACCGGAAAAGTTTTTTGAACAAGGGTATTGCCTGATGAATGAAGTGAAGCTGTTTTCATAATACTTTATTTTGAACAAAATTATTTGACCGGAACGGCTGGAGTATTACATAATTCGATAACAGATGTATATAATTTGCTAATTCAACACATCCTTTAATGATAATGCACTGTTGCACGGGCTTGAGTTTGTTCAATAAAGTAAACCAGCTGCGGGCTTTACAGCATTTGTGTAAAATGTATATAATAAGTAACCGCACTATTTGAAACGGCTTGTGGGCTATGCTATTATAAGTATCTTTGAAGCGTTATGTCAACAGTTCTGCACATAAAAAATATGGTTTGTGATCGTTGTATAATGGTTGTTAAACAGGTTTTTGCTGATGAAAAACTAAACGTATCCAATATTCAATTAGGTCAGGTAGCATTAACGGACGAACCTTCTGCAGCACAACAGGAGACGCTGAGAAACAGGTTAGAACAACTGGGTTTTGAATTACTCGACGATAAAAAATCGCAAACGGTAGAGCGAATAAAAACAGCGATTGTAGAATTAATACATGGAAATGAGGCGCATGAACTCAATCTTAAACTGTCGGCAATTCTTGAAGAGAAATTAGGAATCGATTATCATTATCTGAGTACGCTGTTTTCGTCGGTAGAAGGAATAACCATTGAACGCTACAGCATTCTTCAACGTATTGAAAAGGTAAAAGAACTGCTCATGTATGATGAAAAAAACCTGAGCGAAATTGCTTACGAAATGGGCTATAGTAGTGTACAACACCTTTCTCAACAGTTTAAAAAAGTTACCGGATTAACCCCTTCTTATTTCAAACAATTAAAGGAAAACAAGCGGAAACCGCTTGATAAGATAACGAACTAACCGAACCTGGAAATTATATACATCTGTTACATGATTATATAACATAAGTCCTGTAGCCTTTTTTAATTTTACATCAACAAACAGGTGGAATATTCCACAGACGCATAAATGATGTAAGATGAAAACACTGCAATTTAAAACAACAATTAAGTGCATGGGTTGTGTATCAAATGTTACTCCATTTCTTAATAAAGTAGCAGGTGATCATAACTGGAAGGTTGATATTCAAAACCCTGATAAAATTCTACGGGTAGAAGCGGATCAGCACCTGCAGGCAGGCGATATTATTAAAGCTGTGCAGAATGCAGGCTACAAAGCAGAACCCATTCAATAGCGCGTTCTCTTTTTAACTACCAAACCAACAATATATGAAACAGCTATTCGTTTTTCTTACACTTTTAGTATCACATATGGGATGGTCGCAAACAAAACCACTGAATCCTATATTAAATAATTACCTGAATCTTAAAAATGAGCAGGTTGCCGGTAATGTACAAAACAGTAAAAAAACAGCTACTTTATTAAAAGAAGCTGTTGAAACAATCAACACAAAACAGCTATCTGCGGCTGATTTGAAAGCTTTTAAACAAGTGAAAGAAAAAATGTTGAACAGCCTTGTATCTTTTTTAGCGGCAGGAGATATTGGTAAGCAACGCGATTTTTTTGCAGTATTATCAGATCAGATGATACAGCTCGCAAAAAAAACTTTTCTAACCGATTCGGAGATATATATAGACTACTGTCCAATGAAAAAAGCATCCTGGCTAAGCAGTGAAAAAGCCATCAGAAACCCCTATTATGGAAATATGATGTTATCATGCGGCAGTATCAAGGAAACGATTAAACAGTAAACTATGAAAAAAAATATCTCTCCTTCTGTTCCTGCTTATTGGCCTCAATAGTTTACATGCACAACATATGGCTGTTAAACAAAGCAGCCGCTTGCCTTTTATAACACGAGAAGGTGCAAAACTTACATATCATTAGTATATAACCGACACGGTGGTTAACTATACCGGTAAAAAAGCTGATACAGTTGCTATTAATGGAAGTATTCCTGCACCAACACTGTATTTTACGGAAGGAAACAGCGTAGAGATTCATTAACAACTGCACCTGTTAAGGAACTTAGTACACATATATTCCGTTTTCCCATTGTTCAAACAGGAACCTACTGGTACCATTCGCATACCATGTTGCAAGAGCAGAGTGGTATGTATGGTGCTATTGTAATTCATCCGAAGCAGGTTCAAAAAATGCATGAAGAAGTGGTTTTGTTAAGCGACTGGGCCAATGAAAATCCCAACCAGGTTGAACGTTCATTGCACTATGCTACCGACTGGTATGCCATAAAAAAAGGAGCAACACAGAATTATTTACAGGCAATTAAAGAAAAAAAGTTTGGTGTAAAAGTAAAAAATGAGTGGAAGCGTACGATGACCATGGATGTTAGTGCTATTTATTATGATGCCATGTTCACGAATGAGAAAATAACAGAAACAAAAAAATAATACCAGCCCGGCGATACCATTCGTTTGTGGATCATTAATGGCAGTTCTTCTACCTATTTCTGGATTAATTATGGGGGAGGTAAAATGCAGGTGGTGGCCAATGATGGTACCGAAGTGGTTCCTGTTGAAGTAGACCGCATGATTATTGGGGTATCGGAAACCTATGATGTGCTGCTTACGATACCCGATGAAGGTAGTTATGAATTACAGGCAACAGCAGAAGACAGAACCCGCAGTACATCTGTGTGGTTAGGAGAAGGCGTAAAACATGCAGCACCCGTTTTACCCGGGCTTAAATACTTTGAGGGTATGAAGATGATGAATATGGATGGTACGATGAATGATATGGGGATGAAAATGAGCTTACAGCAGATGGACATGAATAGGGTGATGTATCCTGAAATTACAGGCAGCAATCAAAATATTATTACACTCAATTATGCCATGCTGAGGGCGCCATAAAAACCACTTTGCCGGCAGGAAAATACAGGGAACTGAATTTTGAATTGACCGGGAACATGAACAGGTATGTATGGACATTGAATAATAAAACTATTTCGGAATCGGATAAGGTACTGATCAGACAGGGAGAGAATATTCGCCACTGAAAACGGTATTGGATATTATGCCGATGGAAACTGATACCATTGAGTTCCATGCATCTGAAAAATATGGCGACTGGTATTTTCATTATCATATATTATATCACATAATGAGTGATATGGGACGTATTTTTTCTTATGAGAATACGCCTTCCAATCCACAGATTCCTGATCCGGTAAAAGCGCTTCGTAAAGTTTATCGCGATGACAGACGATTTTACCTGGGTGTACAGGTTGGTATTGAAACCAATGGTTCCAACGGCGAAATCATGTATGCCAACACGCGATGGATGTTACAGAATGAATGGAGAATAGGCACCAATAGCGAACAGGGGTATGAAAATGAATTTCATCTTGGCAGGATGATCGGCAGAAACCAGTGGTTCATGCCCTATATTGGTTTCGACTGGCGTTACCGAAACCACAAGGAGACAGAAAAAAATCTTTTCGGACAGGTTAATACTAACAATGAGCGGGCGGTTGTTTGTTTTGGATTGCAATACACATTACCCATGTTGTTAAGAGCCGATACACGTATTGATATGGAAGGAAAACTACGCGTACAAATGGGTAGAGAAGACCTACCAGTAAGCAGCAGGTTGCGGTTTAACTTTATGGTGAATACCGATAAAGAGTATATGACCGGGTTCAGGTATATTCTTACGAAATATATATCGCTGTCTTCTCATTATGATAGTGACATGGGATTTGGTGCAGGGTTATCTATTACTTATTGATCCAATACCTGGCTTAATATGCTGAACTTATGAAATTGCAGTCTGTATTTTATTTTGTAGGGAAGTGATAAATCCTATAAACCTATATAATTACCCGGGGAAGCATTGATGCAATTACATTCAATGTATAAGATTGCTGAAGTCATAAGTTCTCAAATTAAAGGTCTACTTAGTATCTTGTTGATTGAAACAGTTTACGGTTTATGTACGACCTCACCTGCATCGGACATATTACGCACGATAAAATTGTAACACAGGGTAATACCGTACATATGGCCGGAGGCACCTCTTTTTATTTTTCACATGCAGTGAAGCGGTTGCTACTTCGTTATCACCTTGTTACAGCCTTATCGGAGGAAGATTATTTGTTTACAGATGAACTGAAAGCAACAGGTATAGGTATTACTATTCTACCCAGCAAACACACGGTTTATTTTGAAAATATTTACCACGATAACAGCGATGATCGTTCGCAAAGGGTATTATACGAAGCAGATTCTTTCAGGAAAGAAGATATGCAAACTATTCAGTCAAAATATGTTCATCTCGGTCCTTTGCTGGCCAATGACATACCAACAGAACTGGTCATTGATTTATCTGCGGGAAGTATTGTTTCATTGGATGTACAGGGATACCTCAGAGCAGTAGTAAACAAAAAAGTGGTTGCCATAGACTGGAAAGAAAAACAAAAAGTACTACCCTATATATCAATCCTGAAAGCCAGTGAAACAGAAGCTCAAACATTAACAGGTGAAACCAATATGGAGACGGCTGCGCAAAAATTATTCGGCTGGGGTGTAAAAGAAGTTGTCATAACATCAGGGAGTAAAGGATCATTGATCTACGATGGGAAAATGTTACATAGAATACCTGCTTATAGACCCTATGTTGTAAAAGATGCAACGGGTTGTGGCGATACTTATATGGCCGGCTATCTGTATCAACGTATAAAAGGAGCATCAATTAATGATGCAGGAGCTTTCGGCGCTGCCATGGCCACCATAAAAATTGCCGCTTCCGGACCATTCAATGATACTGAAGCGGCAATTGAAAAAATAGTAACACTACAAGATATTTTGTAAATAACTCTGCGAAACCTCTGCTATCTCCTTTCTCTGCGGTGAGCTTTCGGGCAAATTCACCACAGAGAACGAGAGGGAACGGAGTTTACGCAGAGGGTTTATTTAATAATTGAATCAATTAAACTGGTTCCTGTTAATTTAATCTCATAAGGCCATTGCTCTTCAGGAACAGGAGTTGTATTGGGCGCTGGGTTTCTTGGTCTGCCGGGTATGGGCCAGTGTTCAGTTGGCGCACCCATTACTGTTAGCCAGAGAAATTCGGTGTTATCGGGAACTTTAAATTTCAAAGTTCCGTTTGCATCTTTTCCTACATCGCCATATACACGTTTACCATTTTTTTGGTAAGCCACAAAACCATAACGCCAGCCAGCTTTATCGGTTTTAACAGCATTAAATCCCGCACTACCGGCCAGCCCTTTAAAATCAAGTGTAATGGTTGTGCCTGCTTCCGGAACCTTTAACTGAATACCATTATAACCATAGTTCTGCGGACAGTTGGCACTATCTATCCTGAACCATCCATCTGCTGCTTTTCTCATCACAGTGAAGTGTTGATTGGCATAAGGTTTGGCCACCTGCTCAATACGTTTCATGTGCCATGTAATAAAACGACGCGATGCATCAAACATTTCATCATTGAATTGTTCCTGCGAAAGATTGGTAATGCGTTTATACGTTGTTACAGGGTCTTCGCCATTTAAAGTGGCACGAGAGAACTGGCCAAAGAATTCAATACCCCGGTTATTCGACCAGTATTCAAATACATAAGGTGAATGATACATATTGGTAGGATGAAGAAAAGCGAAATGTGTTTTCTTCATAAAATCTTTGAGGTGATAGTTTTCAAAAGTCATCCACTCCGGGTAAACCTGCCACAACATATACTGGGCCGACATTTCAGAAATAGGCCCACCGGGTCCGCGACCATTATCGGCACGAATCATGTATTGAAAAGAGTGACCCAGCTCATGTGCCAGTGCACCATATGGCGCTTTACTCATACGGACAGCTGGCGTCCACAACAAACCGATCTTGTTTTCTGTACCACCACCAAATGCGGTGGCACCGCTGCCACCGATTACATAGAGAATCATTTTATAATGATCAGTATTCGATTTCCCTTTAACAACCAATTTTAATTTATTTACATAGAAGTCATAAAAACGTTCCAGCTCTTTTACTGCATCCTGTACATTGAAACGTTTTGTTTCAACAGTATTGCTCATTGGGTTCTGGCCAAATTCTTTCGACCAGAAGACCACAATATTTTTTGATTCCACCATTCTCGCATAACTGAATTCGCTGGTATCGCTGTTATAATTGTTACCATCCGGAATACGGAATACTTTACCGGGTATATACAATTCTTTTTCACCCGGTTTTTTAATACGGGCAAAAGGTTCAGGTGCCGGTGTATTATTACCACCCTGTGCAAACAGGTACGCAGGTAATAACAACATGGCCAATGTTTTTAAAACAGGCTTGCTTAACATGGTATGCTTGTTTTGAAAGTGAAAGTCCGAAGAACTCTCCGAGGGAGTTCTATGAACCTTCGGAGGTAGAAGATGAATTTACTGTTTATGCATTTCGCGTTTTATTAAATAAGCTCCTTGGTTAAAATATGTATGAACTTGGTTAATTGGCTTGAAGAAAACTGACACTTAAAAAAGCATGTGGTAGCTTTGTAACATGAGCAGCGTTAAAAATATTCTTTTCGATCTCGGAGGTATTTTTCTTGATATTAATTACCGGCTGACAGAAAAAGCGTTTATTGATTTGGGTATAAGCGATTTTGATCAGCGGTTTAATCAGCAGTTTTCCAATACCCTTTTTGAGGAGCTGGAAACAGGAAAAATTGAGCCGGAGATTTTTTATAACCGTTTCCGGCAAGAAACGGGAGCTGAACTGTCGAATGAATCCATTGAAAAAGCCTGGAACGCTTTGTTACTCGATTTTCCGGCCGAAAGACTGGAATGGCTGGAAGAAATGGGCAAAAAGTATCCGGTATATCTGTATTCAAATACAAATATTATTCATTATCAGTGTTTTATGAAAATATTTGAACAAAAATTTGAAGGAAGAAACTTCAATAATTATTTCCGTACAGCCTATTATTCCCATGAACTGGGCTTAAGAAAACCCTATCCCTCCTCTTATATGCGGATTATGGAGCTGGAAAATCTTGATCCGGCTGAGACTCTTTTTATAGATGATACCCTGAAAAACATAACGGGAGCAAAGGAAGCCGGCTTGCAAACTCTCTGGTTGCAACCGGGAATATCTGTTGTGGATTTGCAGTGGTGAATAGGCAATGGTGAATAGAGACCGAACCTTCATTCACCATTGACCACTCACTATTTCACCTCCTCAAATTCAATATAATCCTCGTCTTTCCTGGCTTCTGCGGCTTTTTCGGCCTGTTGCTGGTACTGTTGTTGCTGTTCAAATTTTTTCCGGGCTTCTTCCTGCTGTGCCTTCATTTCACGCACTTTGTCTTTCATCTGAGAAACCATTTTGGTGGTGAGAACAACGATTTTAAAAATCAGGTTGTACAGAAAATAAATCAGTAAACCCCATAGAATAATCTTCATCCCGTAAAAATAAAACATTCTCCTGTCCCTGCCCCGGACTTAAGTCTGGGGCAGGGACAGGAAGGGAAATTTGGAACATAACCCCCTTTTACCCTACATTTGCACTTGGAAAAGAGCAATAGAAGGGAACGGAATCGTTCCCTTCTTCTATTTAGATATGTCAACAGAAACAGAAATCTCAAGAATAGAAGGGCTGATTACAGAAATACTGGCAGCAGAAACGGCGTATTTCCTGGTATCGGTACGCATAAAACCCACCCATAACGTTAAAGTGTTTCTGGATGGAGATGAAGGGTTGTCGATTGAGAAATGCGTATCCTTCAACAGAAAATTATATAAGCTCATTGAAGAAACAGGTATGTATCCTGAAGGCGAATTTTCGCTTGAAGTGTCATCACCGGGTCTTGATGAACCATTGAAATCACACCGCCAGTACAGGAAAAATATTGGCCGCTCTATTGAAGTATTATTTCTCGATGGCACAAAAAAAGAAGGAAAGCTGCTTGAAGTTGCCGAAGCCGATATCATTCTTGAACATACAGAAGGCAAAGGCAAAAAAGCAGTAACACAACAATTGATTATACCATTCAATCATATAAAAACAACAACAGTTCAAATTAAATTCTGATTCTGTAAGACTTGTAGCTTGAAGCCTGAAGCTTGAAGCTTGTCTTCTGAATTTCAAAAACTAAAGACATGGCTAGTATAAACCTCATTGAAGCGTTCCAGGAGTTTAAAGACGCAGAAAATATTGATCGTCCCACGATGATGAAAGTGGTGGAAGATGTATTCAAAACCCTGCTGCGTAAAAAATATGGCAGCGATGAAAATTTTGATGTAATCGTAAACGCAGAGAAAGGTGACCTGGAAATCATTCGCCGCAGGATGATTGTGGAAGATGGTGAGGTAATAGATCCACTGGCTGAAGTAGGTTATACAGATGCTGTTAAAATAGAACCCGACTTTGAAGTAGGTGAAGAACTCTATGAAGAGGTTGATATGATTGACTTTGGCCGTCGAGCCATTCTGGCCGCCAAACAAACACTCGCCAGCCGTATCAGCGATCTGAAAAAGAATGTGCTCATTAAAAAATATGGCGATCGCATTGGTGAAATCATCAGCGCAGAAGTTTACCAGGTATGGAAGAAAGAAGTATTGCTGCTCGATGAAGAAGGTAATGAACTGATTCTGCCAAAATCGGAACAGATACCACAGGATTATTTTAAGAAAGGCGAAAATATACGTGCAGTAGTTGAACGTGTTGACCTGAAAAATAATTCTCCGGTTATTATTCTTTCAAGAACCAGTGGAACATTCCTCGCAAAACTGCTGGAAATTGAAGTACCTGAAATTTTTGATGGTCTTATCGCCATCAAGAAAATTGTACGTGATCCGGGAGAGCGTGCAAAAGTGGCGGTTGAATCATACGATGACCGTATTGATCCTGTAGGTGCCTGTGTAGGTATGAAAGGAAGCCGTATTCATGGTATTGTACGTGAACTGAAAAATGAAAATATCGATGTAATCAATTTCACTACCAATATCCAGTTGTTGATTCAGCGTTCATTAACGCCTGCTAAAATCAGCTATATGGAACTGGATAATGACAAAAAACATGCAGAAGTATACCTCAAAGCCGACCAGGTATCACTCGCTATCGGTCGCCGTGGGGTAAACATCAAACTGGCATGTGAGCTTACCGGTTATGAGATCGATGTATTCAGGGAAGATGAAGAAGTGGTGGATGAATTTGATATTGACCTCGATGAATTCAGTGATGAGATTGAGCCATGGGTTATTGATGAATTTAAGCGTATTGGTTGCGACACCGCACGCAGCATCCTGAACCTGACTGCTGAGGAACTGGAAAGAAGAACCGATCTGGAAAAAGAAACCATCGAAGAAGTAAGAAGAATCTTACAGGAAGAATTCGACAGAGAGGAATAAGCAGCTATTAAGAAGCTATATTTGTTGGGTAAATAAAGAAATACCCGGTCAATTGTAGCCATAAAATTAGTCCATGGACAATAGTCCATAGTCCATGGGCCATAGACTATGGACTATGGACCAAAAAACTTTGAATGTCAGAACTGAAATTACCAAGACTGTTAGCAGCCGCCAAAGAGTTTAATATTGGTCAGGATACCCTGATCGACTTTTTGGTGAAGAAAGGATTTAATAAAGATGACCTGAAGCCAGCCGCCAAGCTTTCGGAAGACCAGTACTATGCCCTGCAGGCAGAGTTCCAGAGCGATAAGGTAGCTAAAAGTAAGGCTGATCAGGTAGAAATACCTAAAGCGGCACAGGCAGAAGCAAAAAAGAAAAAAGACGAGGAAGAAATTTCCTTTGTAAAGAAAGAAGAGAAAAAAACTGCTCTTAAAGAAGAGCCTAAGCAGGAAATAAAAGCAGAGCCGGTAGTTGAGGCGAAACCTGCAGAACCGGCACCGGTAGCAGAAGTTAAGGCTGAAGTAGCCGAAGTAGTAAAAGCAGAGGCTCCGGAAATTGAAGCACCGAAAGTCATCAATAAGATTGACCTCTCTGCTATCGATTCATCGACACGTCCTAAAAAAGCATCGAAGAAGAAAGAAGAACCTGTTGCAGAAGAACCGGCACCTGCTCCTAAGGCGAAAAAAGCCGACCCTGCACCTGTAGCAGCACCAGTACCACCTGCTATGCCGGCTGCTCCTGAGGAAGCAGAAGCGCCCCCTGTCATTGAAAATATCAGGGCAGAAAAACTGGAAGGCCCCAAGATTCTTGGTAAAATTGAATTGCCCGTTAACAGCGATACCCGACCCAAACCTGCCGCAAGAGACGAAAAGCGCAAACGCAAACGTATTCCTGTAGACAGAAAAGAAGGTGGTGCACCGCCACCACAGGTAGGTCCCGATGGACGTCCCCTGACTGGTCCAAACCGTCCTATTGTTCCTGCCAATAACAGAAATAACCAGGGTGGCGGCGGGGGTGGATTTAACCGTAACCAGGGTGGTGGTGGAAACAGAAGTGGTGGAGGCGGTAACCGTGGCGACAGAAACAGAAGAGGCAGCGGACCCGTTGAAGAAAAAGAAATAGATCAGAAAGCAATCCAGGAAAAAATCCGTGAAACACAGGCCAAACTGGCCGGAACAGGTGGTCGCGGAAAAAGCCTGAAAGCCAAATACAGAAGGGCCAAGCGCGATGAAGCCGCTGAAGCCATGGGTAATGAAATGAGTGAAGACAATAAACTGCAGGTAACAGAATTTGTTACCGTAAGTGAGCTGGCCAACCTCATGGATGTAAGCTTTGCCGATGTAATCGGTAAATGTATGAACCTGGGAATCATGGTATCAATTAACCAGCGTTTGGATGCTGAAGTAATTGAACTGGTGGCCAGCGAATATGGGTTCGAAGTAGAATTTATTGGTGTTGATGAAACAGATGAGTTTGATGATGAACAGGATGAAGACAGTGAAGAGGACCTGGTTACCAGACCGCCGATTGTAACCATCATGGGTCACGTGGATCATGGTAAAACATCATTACTCGATTATATACGAAATGCCAATGTGGTAGCGGGTGAAGCGGGTGGTATTACTCAGCATATTGGTGCATACGAGGTAACGCTGCCGAATGGGAAAGCCATTACCTTCCTCGATACACCAGGTCACGAAGCCTTTACGGCCATGCGTGCCCGTGGTGCGAAAGTGACAGATATCTCCATCATTGTAGTTGCTGCTGATGATGCAGTGATGCCACAAACACGTGAAGCCATCAGCCACTCGCAGGCGGCCAGTGTACCGATGATCTTTGCGGTAAATAAAATTGATAAAGACGGAGCCAATCCGCAGAAAATATATGAGCAGTTATCGCAGATGAATATCCTGGTAGAAGCATGGGGCGGTAAGTTCCAGAACCAGGAACTGTCTGCCAAACAGGGACTGAATGTTGACCTGCTGCTCGAAAAAGTATTGCTCGAAGCTGAGTTGCTTGATCTGAAAGCCAATCCCGACAGGGAAGCGGCCGGAACCATTATTGAGGCTTCACTCGATAAAGGACGTGGTTATGTGGCCACTATACTTGTACAGAACGGAACACTACGTCAGGGCGACCTGATTGTATCCGGACAACATTATGGACGTGTGAAAGCCATGTTTAATGAGCGTAACCAGCGAATAGAAGAAGCACCACCATCAACACCGGTAGTAATACTGGGTCTGAATGGTGCACCACAGGCCGGTGAGAAATTCAAAGTGTATGAAGATGAGGGAGAGGCAAAAGAAACAGCTACCAAACGTGCACAGATATTACGTGAACAAGGTTTGAGGGCGAGAAAACATATTACACTCGATGAAATTGGTCGCCGACTGGCACTGGGTAACTTTAAGGAACTCAATATCATCATTAAAGGTGATGTGGATGGTTCGGTAGAGGCGTTGAGCGATTCTTTACAGAAATTATCTACAGAAGAAATTGCTGTAAGAGTGGTACACAAAGGTGTTGGTCAGATATCTGAAAGTGATGTGTTGCTGGCAACGGCATCTGATGCCATCATCATTGGCTTTAACGTGCGACCTTCGATGCAGGCCAACAGATTGTCGGAGAATGAAGGCGTACAGATTAAACTCTACTCTATCATCTATACTGCCATCGATGAAATCAAGAGTGCGATGGAAGGGATGTTGGAGCCCAAGATACAGGAGAAGATTACCGCAAACGTGGAAGTACGTGAAGTGTACAAATTCGATAAGGCCACTGTTGCCGGATGTTTTGTACTCGAAGGTAAAATCAGCCGAAACAGTAAAATCCGTATCATCCGCGACGGTATTGTTGAATATCCGAAAGGTGAAGGACAGGCCGCAGAACTGGGCAGCCTGAAACGTTTCAAAGACGATGTAAAAGAAGTGGTATCGAATATGGAGTGTGGTCTTACCATCAAAAACTTCAACGACCTTAAAGTAGGAGATATCGTGGAAGCATTTGAGGAAGAGGAAGTGAAGAGAACTTTATAAGCTGCGAGCCATGAGCCATGAGCTTCGAGCCAGATAAACGAATAAAGGATTGGAAGCTGAACAATAGTTTCCAATCCTTTTTTATACCGGAAAACTCATAGCTCGTAGCTCGCCGCTCATAGCTTTTTGTTTTGTTAAAACCAACCCCCCAAACCGGGAAACACGCCCTGATTAACTAAATTTGACATTCATAGCATAAGTATGAAAAAGGTATTTCTGATAATTGTAATGCTGGTTGCCGGAGTGGTATCGGTAATGGCGCAGACCAAAAAAGTGGTGGCCGACAAAATTGTTGGACAGGTGGGCGACAGAATTATTCTGCGTTCAGATATTTTGAATGCCATATCTGATATGAAACGTCAGTACCAGGGGCAAGAGAATGTGATTATTCCTACGGAATGTCAGGTGCTTGAGGGGCAACTTATACAGAAAGCGTTGATATTGCAGGCAGAGAAAGATTCATTGAGTGTAACCGAAGAAGAAATTGATGCAACCATCGATAACCGTATTCGTGCAGCTATTCAGCAGTATGGCTCAAAAGATATACTTGAAGAAATTGCAGGTAAAACCATTTACCAGCTCAAGGAAGATTTCAGGATAACTTTTCGTGAGCAGAAGCTGGCGGAACAAATGCAAGGCAAAATTATTGAAACAGTAAAGATTACACCAACAGAGGTAAAAACATTCTATAATAAAATACCCAAAGACAGTTTACCTTTTTATGAGAGTGAAGTGGAACTGAGCCAGATCGTCATCATACCAAAGGCCAACCGCGATGTGGAAGAATATGTGTCGAAGCAGATGTACGATTATAAGCGCCAGATAGAAAGTGGTGCACAGAAATTTGAGGCGCTCGTAAAATTATACTCAGAAGATCCGGGAAGTAAAGATGCCGGAGGCCAGTATAACCTGAATAGGAACGACCGTAATTGGGATCCCGCATTTCTTTCAGCATCATTCCGCTTAAAAGAAAACCAGGTATCGCAGGTAATAAAGTCAAAATTCGGTTTACATATTATACAGTTGATGTCGCGCTCAGGAGATGAAGCAGTGGTACGTCATATTCTTCGTATACCACCAATAACGGATGATGAGATTAAAGAAGCCGTTACCAAACTGGACTCAGTGCGTAAACAATTAAAAGCAGGAACCATCAGTTTTGGAGAAGCCGTGAGTAAGTTTAGTGATGATGAAAACAGTAAGTTTAATGCAGGTGCCATTACTTCCGGACAGGATGGAAATATATTCCTGAGTATTGATATGTTGGATAAGGATATGGTTGTAGCGCTAAAAGATCTGAAGCCCGGTGAATTTTCAGCGCCACAGGTATATACAGATGAGCGTAATCGTAAAGCTGTTCGTTTATTGTACCTGAAACGCAGAACAGAGCCACATCGCGAAAACCTGATGGACGATTATAACCGTATTGCTCAGCGTGCACTGGAGTTTAAAAAGAAGGAAGCGTTGGAAAAATGGTTCAAGGAACATATTCCTACTTATTTTGTATCGATCGATAAAGATTTCACCAACTGCGAAAGTATTCAAGACTGGAAAACGGCTGCTGATAAAGCAGAAAAGAACAGAAAAAACTGACGATTTATATAGACTGATTCACTGATCAGTATCACATTAAAGCCGTTTATTGAATTTCGAAAATCATTGTTTCTCGAAATTCAATAAACGGTTTTTTGTATCGTTTATTTTCTTGAATATAGGGCCTTATGAATTGCAGTTATTTCATATACTGAAATGACGGGTTCTGCAGTTATCACCACTTGCAAAAGCAAACCAAACTGTGTACTTTGTATCTATCATATTACAGAATTTGCACGGTTCATCCACTTTTTCTCGCACCGGTATAGTTCACTAAAGGCTATCATCATTTACCCTGGCAAAGCATTTGGCAAATTCACTAACCTTTAATGATCAACACTATGGAGAAGCAATTACTTCATCTTAAAGCCATGGGTGTAATGCTCATTTTTTTAATGATGATTCCCGCCAGTACACCCCCCAGAAAGTACACAAAACCGGTTACCTATCCATGCGTTCGGTATCCGCCGTTAACCTACAGCCCTATATTGCTGAAGATTAGTGTGGATGCCAATTATACACCCAAAGATTTAGCAGGTGTGAGAGAAAGTGCACCTGTATTGGTGCTGGAAGAATTAAAACGCGTTAATTATAACTATAAACTCGCAGATGGTGTAAGACCCAACCTGGTACTATTCATCACTTTTACGAATGATGGTTATAATCATTATGGCGTAAACCTGAATGTAGACTGGCAGGGTCAGGGCAATTTCACCATTAATCTGCCGAATAATTATATTACTGTAAAGCAATTATTTGCCGATATGGCAAATGAGTTTAATCGATGGGTTATCTATGGATGGCATTCAGGTAACTGTAAATAAAAGATGATTTGGATGAGCTCTGCAAGGGTCTAAAGGCAACTCATTAGATAGAAACGCGTCCCTCATAAATAGGTACATCTATTTTCTGTGAAAAAATGAACTTCATAAATAATTGATTAACAAATAATTAATGAGGAGTAAAAAATAATTTTGCAAATTAAATGTATGTACATATATTTGCATTGTGAAACTCGAACAAGCTATACAAAGTACAAAATTTAAGAACGAAGTGCAGAAGGCAGGATTGAATATACTGTATACGGCCTGGTGGTTGAAGACAGTAATGAGCAGGGAACTGAAGGAGTTCGGACTCACACATGAGCAGTACAATGTTTTACGGATATTAAAAGGGAAGCATCCTGAATTAATGTGTGTAAAAGATATAGCCTGCCGTATGATTGAAAAAAGCTCGAATGTTCCCAGGATCATTGACAGGCTGGAGATAAAAAAACTCGTAAAACGTGCCACTTCTGAGGCCGACAAACGAGAAACGGTTATTTCACTCACACAAAGTGGCATTGTGGTACTGGAAGCAAGTACCAAACAATTAAATGCTGTTTACGATGAAATTATGCCGATCAGTGCGAAAGATGCAGCCAGTATCAATGAACTACTCGAAAAAGTAAGAGAAAAAGAAAGATGATTTTTTTTAAACTAATACATGTATGTACATGTATTGTAAAATAAAAAGCATATGAAAACCATATTACATAAAGCAGCAACAAGGGGTCATGCCAACCATGGCTGGCTCAACAGTTACCATACATTCAGTTTTGGCCATTATTATAATCCGGAACGTGTTCATTTTGGCGCACTTCGTGTATTGAATGATGATACGGTAAAAGGTGGAATGGGGTTCTCTAAACACCCGCACGACAATATGGAAATTGTTTCTATTCCATTGTCTGGCGACTTACATCACAAAGACACAACGGGTAGAGATGAAATCATTCGTCAGCACGATGTACAGATTATGAATGCGGGTAGCGGCATCGCTCACAGTGAAACAAATGCCAGTAACGATAAGGAAGTAAAGTTTTTGCAGATATGGGTATTCCCCAAAGAGAGAGACATAGAACCACGCTACCAACAAAAATCATTCAAACCGGAAGATCGTTTGAACGAAGTACTTACCGTAGTGGCACCCGATGATGAAAATGCTGTATGGATAAATCAGGATGCCTGGTTTTCACTGGCGAATCTTGAAGCAGGTATTGAAAAAACCTATACGGTAAAACAAAAAGAAAATGGGGTATATGTTTTTGTAATCAATGGCGATGTTACCATTAATGAACAGCAACTGAATACAAGAGATGGTTTAGGAATTACAGAAACCGATACGCTGAATATTAAAGCCGATAGTGCAGCAGAAATATTATTGATTGATGTTCCAATGAAAATAAAGGAGGCATAAGATGAAAACAAACAGAACCATAAAAAGTATATTATACGCAACACCCATGGATATGGGAGGAATACCCATCAGGCAACCGTTTCCTTCTCAGAAAGCAGAAAGCATAGACCCGTTTCTCCTGTTGCACCATGCAGATATTAAAGTGCCTGCACATATCGATACAAAACATGCAGGTGTTGGTCCACACCCACACCGTGGTTTTTCTCCTGTAAGTTTCATTTTTAAAGGTGGTGTACATCACCGCGACAGCAGAGGCAATGATAATGTGGTATATGCAGGCGGTACACAATGGATGAATGCAGGTATGGGAATGATTCACAGTGAAAGACCGCCGGCTGATATACATGAAATTGGTGGCAGACAGGAGCTTATTCAATTATGGGTAAATACGCCTGCTAAACATAAAATGGATCAACCTTCTTACCAGCCACTTAGCGCAGACAATACACCTGTTGTAAAAAGTAAAGATGGTTTGGTACAGGTTAATATAGTTGCCGGTGAATTGAATTCCGTGAAAGGTCCCATCAATACCTTATCTGATGTAAACACATTTACGGCAACATTCAGCAAAGGAGGAAAATTCTTTTTCCCGGTACCTCAATCACATCATGCATTCATTTATGTATTAGATGGAAAGTTGAATGTAACGGGCGATGGAGAAGTGGAAGGAAAATATGTAGCCGTATTCAACAACGATGGTACAGGTTTTGAACTGGCAGCATTAGAGGATAGCATGGTATTTATAGGAACAGGAGAACCGCTTAACGAACCGGTAGCATCGCACGGCCCATTTGTAATGAACAACCAGACCGAACTCATGGAAGCTTTCCGCGACTATCAGCTGGGGAAAATGGGAGTGTTGATAGAGGAATAGTGAGGCGTGAATGGTGAATCGTCAATAAAAAATCTTCACTATTCACCATTACCATTCACCATTGACCAGCGCAACAAACAAATTAAACAACATAAAAAACCAAACCATGGTCTGTCGACTATGGACTATAAACTAAAAAACAAACACAATGGCAATTTACAAAATCGATGCAGCACACAGTGAAATTACTTTTAAAGTAAAACACCTGATGATTACCAATGTAACCGGAAACTTTACACAGTTCGATGCAACTATGGAAAGTGAAGCCGCTGATTTCAGCGATGCAAAAATTTCTTTTGAAGCAGATGTAAACAGTGTGAACACCAATAACGAACAGCGTGATGGTCACCTGAAAAGTGATGATTTCTTTGCTGCGGAAAAATTCCCTAAACTTACATTCGTATCAAAAAGCTTTACCAAAAAATCGGATGACGAATACAGCCTCACCGGCGATTTAACCATCCGCGACGTAACAAAAACAGTAGACCTTACAGTAGAATTCGGCGGTAATATGGTTGACCCCTGGGGACAGGCAAAAGCCGGTTTCGAAATCAACGGAAAAATCAACCGTAAAGAATTTGGCCTGGGCTGGGGAGCAGTAACAGAAGCAGGTGGTGTAGTAGTAAGTGATGAAGTGAAACTGCATTTGGGGGTTCAGATGATTAAGCAAGCGTAAGAGTGAATGGTGAATGGTCAATGGTGAATTGAAGGAGTTTTTATGGTAACAGACCAACAAAAAATGATAGATTTTTTGCCTCTAAAATTACTTTTGACCCATTAGTTGTAAAATTCATATTCACCATTCACCAGTCACTAAAATAAATCAGTATGACAAAAGCCAGCATTGCAACCACCAAATACCGGGTAGAACTGGATAATGGCAGGCATTTATTTGGTGCGGATGAACCGGTGGATAAAGGAGGACAGGACACAGCTCCGGCACCCGATGAATTGTTGGAAGCATCGCTGGCCGGTTGTACTGCCATTACCATAAGAATGTATGCAGACAGGAAACAGTGGAGCCTCGAAGGTGTAGATGTAGAAGTAAACCTGGAAAGAGTAGAAGGCAAAACGGTCTTCACAAGAAATATAACACTCAAGGGTAACCTGGATATGGAACAAAAAGAAAGGCTCTTACAAATAGCCAAACTCTGCCCTGTCTCCAAAACCCTCTCAGGAAGTATTGAAATAAATACATCCATAAACCAATAAATCTCTGCGTAAACGCTGCTTACTCCTTTCTCTGCGGTGGAATCAACGTGAATGTTCACCGCAGAGAAAGGAGATAACGAAGGTTTCGCTGAGAGAGGGTTTTCGATAAACGGAAGAATCTCATGAAAATGAGCTGCAACAAGCATTTGCGCAGCATAGTATAGTAGCTTGCATACTGAACAGAAGAGAAGGAATATTGTTATAGTGACTATGGACCATTGACCATGGTCTGATCCACAAACTTGTAAAAAATGAACATAGAAATAATAGCTGGTAGCCCCAGAACAAATAGTGTAACACATAGGGTCGCCTTATTCTTGCAAAAACACCTGGCAGCAACCACGCAACACCAGGTAAATATTATTGATGTGCGCGACTGGAAATTGCCCCTGCTCGAAAAAGTGTTTAATTCAGTAGAAAATACACCCGAACAGTTTAAACCATTGGCAGAAAGAATGTTTGCAGCCGATGCTTTTATACTGGTAACACCGGAATACAATGGCAGCTATTCACCTGCCTTACAGAACCTGATGGATCATTTTCCTAAACAGGCACATAAACCTTTTGGGCTGGTTACCGCATCAACCGGGGCCATGGGAGGAATGAGGGCGAGCCAGCAATTATTGCTGCTGATACCAGCTCTTTTTGGTATTGCATCGCCTTATATGCTGGTAACACCCTTTGTAGACAAGAAATTCAATGAAGACGGCGAATTGATAGATGGTTCTTTTAGCAAGTCTATAGACCTGTTTACCAATGAGTTCCTTTGGCTGGCCGAGACCCTGAGACCGGAATTAAGCACGGCTTACAATTAACTTTATAAAACGTGGCGGAGTTGTTAACTTCGCCACTTCTTTTTAAAATATATCATGAGCGACGAGATTAAACACGAATGTGGGCTCGCCTATATTCGACTCCGTAAACCTTTCTCTTACTATCTTCAAAAACATGGAACGGCAACCTACGGCCTAAACAAGCTGTACCTGCTGATGGAAAAACAACATAACCGTGGGCAGGATGGTGCCGGAATAGCCGCCGTGAAACTGAATACTGAGCCCGGAAACCCCTTTCTCTATCGTTTAAGGAGCAGTGCGCCGCAACCTATTGCCGATATTTTCTTTAAAATAGGACAGGAAATACAAGAGCTGGAGAAATACCAGCCCGATATTAAACAACATCCCGGACTCATGAAGGGTCATCTGCCATTTATGGGAGAATTGTTGCTGGGTCACCTGCGCTACGGTACACAGGGAAAGAACAATGTAGAATTTTGTCACCCCTTTATTAAACGCGATCTCATGCCGGGTAAAAACCTGGCACTGGCCGGAAACTTTAACCTCGTAAATACCGATGAACTCTTTGACCTCATCAATATGAGTCCCGGCGATTTCCAGAAACAGAGTGACCTGGCTGCCATGATGGAAGTAATTCATCATTTTCTGGAGAAAGAAGATGAACTGAGTCCAAATGCAGCCGAAGTAAAAAAAGTGCTGGGGAAAGCCTCTCCATTATTTGATGGAGGTTATACTATTGGCGGCTTATTGGGTAACGGATCGAGTTTTGTGATGAGAGATGCACATGGTATTAGACCCGCTTATTATTATATTAATGATGAAGTAATTGTAGCTGCCAGTGAACGGGCTGCCATCAGAACCACTTTTAATGTAGGTGAAAATGAGGTGATGGAATTAATGCCGGGTAAGGCCATTATTGTAGATGAAAAAGGCAATTATTCCATCGAACAAATACTGGAACCGAAAGAAAGAAGGGCCTGTAGTTTTGAACGCATTTATTTTTCACGCGGTAGCGATGAAAAAATTTACAGGGAAAGAATTGCACTGGGTCATCACCTCAGCCAGACGGTGCTGGATCGCATCAACAACGATCTAAGAAATACTATATTCTCTTATATACCCAATACGGCCGAAGTAGCTTTTTACGGACTGGTAAAAGGGATGGAGCAATACCTCAATAAAATAAAGGTAGAGCGCATACTTAGCTGGGGTAACGATTTTACGCCGGAGAAGCTGGAAGAAATGGTGAACCGTAAAATTCGCCAGGAAAAAATTGCCATCAAAGACGTAAAGCTCCGCACATTCATTACCGAAGATGCCAACCGTAATGAAATGGTACAGCATGTGTACGATGTTACTTATGGAACTGTTCGTGCAGGAGAAGATACGCTGGTGGTAATTGACGACAGTATTGTACGTGGCACCACGCTGAAAGAAAGTATTGTACGAATGCTGGCGAGGTTGAAGCCTAAAAAAATTATCGTGGTATCTTCTGCTCCGCAGATACGTTATCCCGACTGTTATGGTATTGATATGAGTAAGCTTGGCGATTTTATTGCCTTCCGCGCAGCCATTGCATTACTCAAAGAACGAAATATGGAACATGTACTAACAGAAGTGCATGAAAAAATAAAACAACTCATCCTAACCGGACAATTGCATACTGAGAATGTGGTGCGCCAGGTATATAAACCATTTACTACCGAAGAAATTTCGCAGAAAATTGCGCAACTCATTACGCCATCTGAAATTGATACACCTGTAGAAGTAATTTATCAGACCATTCAAGACCTGCACGATAGTTGCCCTACCAATACCGGCGACTGGTATTTCACAGGTAACTATCCAACACCGGGGGGTAATAAAGTGGTGAATAAAGCATTTTTGAATTTTATTGAAGGGAGGAATGTAAGGGGGTATTGATTAATAGATACGATAGATTATGTACAAAATGCGTCTCATTATTGAGGCGCATTTTTCTTTTAGGATACATACAATGCAACATTGCTTTACCGTGCACTTGTTAAATAAGGTAATAGATATTGGTATG
This sequence comes from Bacteroidota bacterium, assembly GCA_049324295.1. Taxonomy (GTDB): domain Bacteria; phylum Bacteroidota; class Bacteroidia; order Chitinophagales; family Chitinophagaceae; genus Sediminibacterium. Next base: position 1,991 of record JBMOKQ010000003.1, on the reverse strand, counting down.
ATTCAGAAATTGCTGTTTCATAACGATATCCGTACAACGCTTCGTTACCTGCATACAAGCCATAAAGATTTATTGGATGTTGTGAGTCCGATTGATCATTTGAACATAGTTATACCCAAGCCGTTACCTGGAAAAAAATTGATTGTAAATCGGCGAAACGTGCAACAGTTTTTCGGCAGTTTTTTTATATTTCTGTGAATCAGGTATTTATGAAAATTGGCGAAAGTGTATTTAAAGGGGGAAAGTTTCGTAAATTTATGAGTGCGCAACCCGTTTCGCTCCGATTGAACGGTAGTGCGTAACCTGAAAGTTATCGCTCCGAACTTTTCGGCAAAGCCGTTTGGCTATCGCTTCTGCAAAATAAAAAGAGAGGCAACCCAACCGCACAAGCCAACCCTTCAGTTGCCTTACATTTTATTTTACCCAAACGCTCCTTTGCCGCGACATGATTTTCGTCAGCATTTTGAAAATAGTTTAGGAAACCCTTGTCTGCTTGTTCATTAGTTCATAGTTTTGTGAACTATTAAACCAAATAGCAATGCCCGATAAAAAAATATTTGAACTTCATGCCGATGTCTGCAAAGCTCTCGGACACTCTTTGCGTATTGAAGTGATTGACCTTCTGCAAGACGATGAACTTTGCTTCACCGACATTCTTGACAAAACAGGAGGACTAAAATCAAATCTCTCACAGCACCTTTCTGTCATGACCAAGAAAGGAATCCTCAAAACAAGGCGTGAGGGACAGTGCATTTACTTTTCTCTCTCTTCAAAAAAAGTTGCACAGGCGTGTCGCCTCATGCGTGAGGTGCTTATTGACCATTTGAAGAAACACAAAGCAGTTCTGGAAAAAATTTCATAATCAAAAACAATATCACAATGGAACAAATCATTCATTCCCTCTTATTAGCACTGCATAACATCGCATTGGTGGGTTGCGCTGCTGCACCATTTTACAACCGCAATCTTGTAAACACAAGAGCCCAATACGGAGCAAAACTCTATTACGAATTGGACAAAGTAGTTGAAGACACATTACAAGGCAATGCGCCTTACTGCATTTTCTTCATCACAACATTATTCATTACAGGTTTCGGAATGCCGCTTAACCACTATTTTTTTAATGGAGCATTTAAAGAAGTTTCAACCGTTGCCATGGCAGCAGGCATTATCAAACTTGCTTTCCTTTTTGGAATGATTTATCACATGATGATTATCTTCCTAAAAATTAATCCTGAACTCAAAAAAATGTTCGCAACATTTTCAAAAGAGCAAGCGCCGCCAACAGATGTTGAAGCAGCATTCTTCAAACTGCGCAAGCGCAGAAAACAACTTTGCGAAACCTGCTTAGTGTTTGCCATCATGGTTTTAATCTCCAGTGCATTTCTTGGTTTTGATGTCCATCATTAAAATAACAAAGATGAAAAATAAAATTATTCTCTCCATGGCATTACTTACTCTGATTTCATTCAGAGGTATTTCGCAGAACTGCAATTCTGAATCTACAACTACAACACTTAAATTCAAACTGCAAACAATCGGCATAGTCATTTCATCCAACGACCCTGAAACAGTTTGGAATGCTTTCCGGCTTGCAAATTATTCCATTGAGCAAGGCGACACAGTTTCAGTTTTCCTTTTGGGCAAAGGCGTTGAATCTCCAAACATTTCCACCACAGAATTTAATGTGAAAGAAATGATGCAAACATTTTCTGACAAGAGCGGAAAACTTTCCGCTTGCGGAACTTGCCTCGCACTTCGCAAAACAGAGGGAACAGAACTTTGTCCTGTATCAACGCTGTCTGACTCATACGCTATCATAAAAACAAATGAAAAAATTCTGACATTTTAAATGCACTATAAAAAATCACTAGTGTCCGGTTAAAATAGTTAACAGTTCTTTGAAAGCCTTGGTACATAAGGGTTACAGTCAAAAACAGGACGGTGACGATTTGAAATGACCTAAATCATAACTTACTGTAAATCAGCAA
>JBMOKQ010000002.1:0-1430 GCA_049324295.1 Bacteroidota bacterium | reverse complement strand
TTGAATTTGCTCTTTATATTTGTTACAGACGTGATCGTAAATTCGAATCAGATTATTTGTTAGCATGAATATCTAACGAATTTCTTTCACGTCTATTTTATTCCAATTTCAACCCCTGATTCGCATACTTTATTTAAAAAAGCGAATGGGGACACAAAAGCAGGCAGCGGAGATATTTGGCTTGCATATACGCTCTGTAAATAGGATGTGGGCAAAATATAAGTCAGGTGGCAGCCGGAACATTAAAGCAAAGAAACGTGGGGTACAGGGAGGTAAAAAGATAAATGGCCGGGAATCTGCCGAAGTTCGTCAATTGATAAGGGAAAAGATGCCGGACCAAATAAAGCTGCCCTTTGGCTTATGGACAAGAGAGGCTGTACAGCAGTTGATAAGGAACAGGTATGGAATTGAATTAAGCCGCTGGCAGGTGGGCAGATATTTAAAGAGTTGGGGATATACGCCACAAAAGCCGATCAGCAAGGCATTTGAACAAAAGCCGGAGAAAGTAAAGGAGTGGCTGGATGAGAATATCCAAGTATCAAAAGGCGGGCGAATAAAGAGGGAGCAATAATATATTTTGGAGATGAAACAGGCATGCGAAGCGACCATCAGGCAGGTAGATCGTATGCACCCAAAGGGGAAACGCCGGTTATAAAAAGAACTGGTCAACGGTTTTCAATAAACATGATTTCTGCAATAAGTAATAAGGGTCATTTGCAATTTATGATATTGGACGGAAGGTTTAATGGAGAAGTATTTAAAACATTTTTACAACAGATGATAAAATACAGCCGACAAAAAATATATTTCATAACGGATGAACATCCGGCACACAGAACGAAAATGCTGAACGAATGGATGGAAGAAAATAAGGACAGGATTGAAGTATTTTTTCTGCCGCCCTATAGTCCGGAGTTAAACCCACAGGAATATGTTAACCAGGATGTGAAGACAAACATTATTGGAAAGAAGCGCCCCATCAATAAGGCACAGATGCGTAATAATGTAGAGGATTTTATGAACGGAAGAAAAAATGACAAAAAGCAGGTGCAAAAGTATTTTCACGTAAGCCACGTCAGATATGCAGCTTAGAGAAATGATAAGTCCTATTTTACTAAACGATTAATAAGTTGGGCGAAGATGATATACAAAAAATCGGCAGCCTCTACGGCTTTGATTGTATGATACGCCGCCAGAAAGAAACTTTTGAAAATAAAGGCATGTTTGAATACCGTTTTCAGAATGTCTTTTTTGCTGAAAGTAAAGATACCGGCATTAAATACACCTGGAACCAGGGACATGTCCAGGGCAAACGCATATAAATCTCAATAAACACGCTAATTTTCTTTAAAATTCGTTATGTATAAAAAAGTAAATGTCAGTAACCCTTTTAGAACACTTTTCATCAATTGAAGACCCGAGAATTGATC
>JBMOKQ010000001.1:0-1439 GCA_049324295.1 Bacteroidota bacterium | reverse complement strand
TCTCAATCTTGCCTTGATCCTATCCATCCCATATCTTGTCTTGGCCTGACCAAATTTCCCCTCTATCGGATTTCGCTCCCCCGGTCTTAAGTGTTCCAACTTCACTGCCGGTGGTCTGCCTAAGGGCTTTGCTATCAGCCGTATCCCAAGTGTCTTTAAACTACTTCGGTTTTCCCGGTTGCAATAGATCCGATCTGCTAATATCTCTTTAGGTAAATATCCATGACGTTCACTATACAGATTTACCGATTCTATTAATAGTGTCCCTTCATTATAGGCATCCCATGATAAGTGATCGATAAATGAATATCCATCTACCAAACTCAGATTTAGTTTTGATCCAAATTCAACCTTCGCCTTTTCCTTTCCCCTAACTATCGGTCTTACATGCGGTTGGTGGATACTTACAATTCTATCCTCCACTTTATGTATTCGCTTCCTAAACATCAGTTCCTGTTGACGGTACACTTCATTGACCACCATCAAATATTTTAACTCCCTTGGTTTCAATGGGCATCTCTCATATCCTCCCAACAGTGTATTCAATATCCTGATATTTCTTCGTACATATCTTAGCTGCTTACCTACTCCTTTGCGTATTAGTTGCTGGGTTCTCTTTCTGCGCTGTGCCACATACAGATAGGCTTTCCGTGCATTCTCACGATAGGTTCTTGGCTTTAGTGTTCCGTGCAATTCACTGTAATAAACCAGATCAATCAACTCCTCTGTTTTCTCCCGGCAATCATTCAGTATTTTTAAGTCTGTTGGATAGGCTATGTCTTGTGGGCAGGCTGTTGCATCTAATAATATCCTGCCCTTATGTGTAAGGGGCTCCCGATTCACTTCCACTTCATTTTCAGGTAAACCCGTTACATCATTGCCTTTTGTGTCATCCTCATTCTCATTGGTTGTAGCATTATTTTTTAACGACAACTCATATATCCTTTCATTGATTGCATTCAATTCTTCTACGCCTAATCTTTTCCTGATCTGTACAAACAAGGATGAATCAAATGGAGCCTCATTACTGTAACTGCTATACCCAAGAAAATACTGCATATACATATTCTCCTGTATCTGCAATATCGTTTCTTCATCACTCAAATTGCACATGTGCTTAATCATCAATGCACCCAGAACAACACGACCATTTACATTACCCGCCCCCGTTGTTTTATTGTTCAACTGTTTGGTATACACATTCACAATTGTATCCCATGGTATCTGGTTTGATAACTGAACCCAGCGGTTGTTTGCTGACAACTTTTGTGAAAACGGTGTCTCAAATCCTTCCAAATATAATTGCCCCGTACTCTGATAGGAAAGTTTTGATGCACGCTTTTTTAATGCTCTTGCCATATTTCCTTGCACTTTGTTATCCCAATATAACCATTAATCACTTGATTATTACCGGATTAAAGGTTTTTCAGTAGACCCTA